>JAMLIT010000057.1 GCA_023954035.1 Burkholderiaceae bacterium
AAACGCTTTGGCGGCCAACTTGGCGAAGTCTCGGCCGACGGCGACGCACTGCTGGAGCACATGCGCACGGTGGCACCAGTGGTCATCGAGCTGCTGGCCGAGCGCGAATACGGCAAGGCCTTGCGCGAGACCATGCTGCTGGCCGACCGCGTGAACGCCTATGTGGACCAGAACAAGCCCTGGGAGCTGGCCAAGCAGGACGGTATGGAAGGCCGCCTGCAGGACGTGTGCACCACCTGCATCGAAGCCTTCCGCGTGCTCACCATCCTGCTCAAACCCGTGCTGCCCGCCCTGGCGGCGCAGGTCGAAGCCTTCCTGAAGGTGGAACCCTTCACCTTTGCCAGCGCCCAGACCATGTTGGGCCAGGGCCATGTGATCGGCGAATACAAGCACCTGATGCAGCGTGTGGATGCCAAACAGCTTGAAGCCTTGTTTGAGCCTCCAGCGCAGGTGGAACAAGCGCAAGAAGCTACAGAATCAGTAGCACCCGGCGGTGAGGAACTGGCGCCCACGATCACCATCGACGACTTCGCCAAGATTGATCTGCGCATTGCCCTCATCGTGAACTGCGAGGCCGTGGAGGGCTCGACCAAGCTGCTGCGCCTGACGCTGGATGTGGGCGAAGGAAAAACCCGCAATGTGTTCAGCGGCATTGCCAGCAGCTACAAGCCCCAGGAGCTGGTGGGCAAACTCACCGTGATGGTGGCCAACCTGGCACCGCGCAAGATGAAGTTCGGCGTGTCCGAAGGCATGGTGCTGGCCGCCAGCCATGGCGACGAAAAGCAGCACCCGGGCATCCACGTGCTCAACCCCTGGCCGGGCGCCACGCCGGGCATGCGTGTGCGCTAAACACAAGGGTCTTTCCAGAGCCTGACAACCAGAGTGGTATTTGCTACGGGTTGTCGGCAGTTGCGTGCCGATGGTGCTCTCTTACACTGGAGCGCCCATGATTCGCAGCACGCCTCCCGGCAAGCCCCACCCGCGCAGACCGCGCCCGCGCAGCTCTCCGACGATGTGACCGCCCCGTCCACCGCGTTCACCTCCTGGAGTTGCCTGCATGTCCTTCTCTTTCACCTTCCGCCCCCGCATCGCCGACGCCCTGCGCGGCTATAACCACAGCCGCGCACTGGCAGACCTGGGTGCCGGCGCTACCGTGGGCGTGGTGGCGCTGCCGCTGGCCATGGCGTTTGCGATCGCCAGCGGGCTCCCGCCGCAAGCCGGACTGTGGACTGCCATCATCGGCGGCTTCCTGGTGGCGCTGCTGGGCGGCACCAATGTGCAGATTGGCGGGCCTGCGGGCGCGTTCATCGTCATCGTCTATGGCATTGTCGAGCGCTATGGCGTCGCCAACCTGCTCATCTCCACCGCCTGCGCCGGTGTTCTGCTGTTTGCCCTGGGACTGCTGCGCCTGGGCAATCTGGTGCGCTTTGTGCCCGTCAGCATTGTCATCGGCTTCACCAACGGCATTGCGGTGCTGATAGCCGTTTCGCAGCTCAAGGATTTTCTGGGCCTGTCCATTGAAAAAATGCCGGGCAACTTCTTCTCGCAAGTGCATGTGCTGGCGCTGCACATCGACAGCGCGAACCCCTATGCGCTCGGCCTGGGCGCGGCCTGCCTGGGCGGCCTGTTCCTGTGGCCACGCCTGTTCATGCACGACTCGCCGGTGCTGCGCATGCCGGGGGGCCATACGGTACGGTCTTTTGTACGCATTCCCGCGCCGGTGATCGCGCTCATCACCCTCACCGCCCTGTCGCACGGCATGGGCTACCCGGTCGAGACGCTGGGCACCCGCTTTGGCGGTATTCCGCAAAGCCTGCCAGTGTTTGCCCTGCCCGAGTTTTCCTGGGACACGGTACGCCTGTTGGTCGCGCCCACCATCACCATTGCGCTGCTGGGCGCCATCGAATCCTTGCTGTGCGCACGCGTGGCCGACCAGCTCGCCAGCAGCCCGCATATCCGCAAGCACGATCCCAACCAGGAGCTGATGGCCCAGGGCGTGGCCAATTTTGTGGTTCCGTTTTTCGGTGGCATGCCGGTCACCGGCACCATCGCCCGCACGGTCACCAATCTGCGCGCCGGAGCAACTTCACCCATCGCCGGCATGGTGCATGCGGCCACACTGGCCGCCATCGTGCTGGTCGCGGCCCCGTTGGCGCTCCATATTCCGCTGGCTGTGCTCGCGGGCATCCTGCTGCACGTGGCCTGGAACATGGGGGAATGGCATGAGTTTGTCCGCCTCAAGCACTTTTCCAACCACTATCGGCTGCTGCTGCTGGGCACCTTCTTCCTCACCGTGGTGTTTGACCTTACCGTCGCGGTGCAGGTCGGGTTGGTGCTGGCCTGCGCATTGTTTGTGCGGCGCATGAGCGAGCTCTTTCGCGCCGAACCCGAGGCCCTGGCAGCGACAGGCTTTCCCGCCCTGGCCTGGCGCCTGCACGGCGTGCTGTTCTTCGGCGCGGCCAGCAAGGTCGACCCTTTGGTGGAGGCCATCGAACAAGCCCCCTTAGGCGTGCAGGTGCGGCTGGACGCAAGCGACCTGTTTGCGCTGGACACCACCGGACTGGAGGGCCTGGAGCAGATTCTCAAGGCCGTTTCTGAACGCGGCGGCCGGTTGACGCTCTGTGGAGCACAGGCGCAACCCGCTTCGCTGATGGAGCGCTCGGGCTTCAACGCCCGGCTGGCGGCGCAGCCTGCAGCACCGCAGCCCCCTGCTGCTGCCAGTCCCCCGGGGCACAGCCCGTCCAGCGGCGAAACGCCCGGTTGAAGGCACTGGCCTCCGAAAACCCCAGGCGCCGCGCGATGCGCACAAACGGCTCGGCCCCGCTGGCCACCGCCTGGCACGCCAGCGCATGGCGCACGCCATCGACCAGGTCGGCATAACACCGGCCCTCCTCCTGCAACCGGCGCGCAAACGCCCGCTCCCCCAGCCCGAACTGGCGCGCCGCCTGGGCGCGGCCCGGCACGCTGCCATCGAGCGCGCCGGTCAGCCATTGCTCGACCCGGGTGCGCAGCGGCACGGGTGCCGACAACGCCGCCAACTGCGCCGCCGCATGGGCGCGGTGCAGTTGTGCCAGTGCGGCATCGGCCTGGGGCAAGGGGGCATCCAGTACGGTGTTGTCCAGCAGCAGGCCATTGAAAGCCTGCTCGAACTGCACCTCGGCGCCCAAGGCCTGGGCATAGGCCGACAAAGGTCCGATCTGCCCATGGCTGAACTGCACGCGCACAGGCTTGAGCGGCTGGCCGGTCACCCAGCGGCTGAAGCACACGGCCGCAGCCAGTACCGACTCCACCTGGTGCGGACTGAACGCCAGGCTGCCCTGCTGCGGGTGGTAGATGAGCCAGCTGTGCGGCGCTCCGGCCAGGGTCTGGAAGCGCCCTCCGTCGCTGATGAGGCGCTGGTATTCCTGCAGCTGGCCGATGGCGCTGCGCAGCGTGGCCGAGGACAGCAGGATGAAGCTGACCACATTGAAGCTGCCGGGCCCCACCTGGCGCCCGGTGTTCAGGCCAAAGGCGGCATCCCCCGTCAGCGCAGCCGCAGCCCGCCACAGGCGGGTAATGTCGTCCACCGGCCAGCGCGGCCCGCTCAGGCGGTCGTGCGCCACCCCGGCGCGCGCCAGCAGGTCGGCGCAGGGGACTCCCTGGCGCTCAGCGGCGGCAATGACGGTGTTGACCCAGCTGAGCGACACGCTGGGCGCTGAAGTCAACATGTGGAGGCTCCAAGGTCAAGAGAGTTTCCATGATAAGGCGCTATGGTTCAGGCACAAAAAAGGAGACAAGCGATGCAATCACAGCCGCATGATGTGGTGGTGGTCGGCGGGGGACTGGCCGGTATCGTCACCGCGCTGGAATGCCTGCGCGCGGGCCAATCCGTCGCCCTGGTAGACCGCGACTCGCCCGAGCGCCTGGGCGGCCTGGCCCTGTGGGCCTTTGGCGGCATGGCACTGGTGGGCACGCCGCTGCAGGCGCGCATGAAGATTCCCGACACGCCCGAACGCGCCCTGCGCGACTGGCTGCGCTTTGGTGAACTCGACCCGGCAGACACCTACCCCCAGCAATGGGCGCGCTACTACGTGGAACATTCGCGCGGCGAGGTGTACGACTGGCTCCTTCAGGAAGGCGTGAAGTTCATGCCCGCCGTGAACTGGGTGGAGCGCGGCATGCACGGCGACGGCAACAGCGTGCCGCGCTACCACATCGTCTGGGGAACGTCCCGCGAACTCACCCGCCGCATGGTTGCCGCACTGCGCGAAGCCGCCAGCACAGGGCGCCTCACCCTGCTGCACCGCCACCGCGTGACCGCGCTGGAGCACCGTGCCGGACAGGTCTCGGGCGCTGTGGCAGTCAATGAAGCCACGGGCGCAGAAGTGCGCCTGGCCGCCCCTGTCGTCGTGCTGGCCATGGGCGGCATCAACGGCAGCCATGAAGAGGCCCGCGCCCACTGGCCCCAAGACCGCCCTTGCCCGAGCAGCATGCTCAACGGCGCGCACCCTTTTGCCGACGGCACGATGCACCACTGGGTGGCCGACACGATGCAAGGGCGCATCACCCACGCAGGCGAGATGTGGAACTACGCGGCGGGCTTTCCGCACCCGTTCCCGCACTTCGAGGGGCACGGCCTCTCGACCATTCCCTGCAAGTCGGCCCTGTGGCTCGACCACCGGGGCGAGCGCATCGGCCCCGAGCCGCTGGTGACGGGTTTTGACACCCACTGGCTGTGCCAACGCGTGGCCGCGCAGGAGAAGCCCTGGACCTGGCACCTGCTCAACTGGCGCATCGCCATCAAGGAATTTGCCATTTCGGGTGCCGAGCACAACCAGCGCATCCGCGACATGCAGTTCCCGCTGTTCCTGAAGGAAACGCTGCTGGGCAACCACCGCCTGGTCAAGCAAATGGCCGCCGAGAGCCGCCACTTCCTGGTGGACGACACCCTCGCTGGCCTGGCCGCCAAGATGAACGCGCTGACCGCATCGCACGATGTGCAGCCCGAAGTGCTGCAGGCCACGGCCGACCGCTTTGACGCCAACTTTGCCAATGGCGCCAAGCTGCACAACGACGACCAGATCCGCCGCATCCTGCATGCGCGCCAGTGGGGGCCGGACAAGCTGCGCACCTGCGCACCAGCCCCGCTGCAAAAGGCGGGCGCGGGGCCGTTCATCGCCATCCAGATGCAGCTCATCACGCGCAAAAGCCTGGGCGGCCTGCAGACCGACCTGCACAGCCGCGTGCTCAATGGCGCGGGTCAGCCCATCGGCGGTCTGTACTGCGTGGGCGAGGCGGCAGGATTTGGCGGCGGCGGCGCCAGCGGAAAGCGCTCGCTGGAAGGTACGTTTTTGCCCGGCTGCATCCTCACGGCGCGGGCTGCGGCGCGGCACATCACTGCCGGTTGATGCATGGAAATTTTGAATAAAAACCCGGTTCAACGCAGACGTAGCAAGCGCAAGCAGCTATGAAAAACATAGTGCACATGGAACCTGACTTCATCGTCATCGGCTCCGGCCCCGCGGGCTGCGCCGTGGCTTCGCGCCTGTCGGAAGACCCGCGCCAGCAGGTGCTGCTGCTCGAAGCCGGGCCGGGCCAGCGCCAGGGCCTGCTGGGCAGCAATGCCGCGCTGGGGGCGCTGGCCTATGGCACCAAAGCCAGCGCCTACAACTGGGGTTTTGACAGCCTGCCAGATCCCGGCCTCAATGGCCGCATCTCCTACAACCCGCTGGGGCGCGGCCTGGGCGGTGGCACGGCGCTGAACATGCTGATGTACATGCGCGGCAACCCGCTCGATTACGACGGCTGGGCCCAGGCGGGCAACCCCGGCTGGGGCTGGAGCGATGTGCTGCCCTACTTCAAAAAAAGTGAGAACAACCAGACCTTCAACACCCCCGGCGACCCCTACCACGGCCAGGGCGGCCCGGTGTGGGTGGAGGAACTGCGCACCGACAACCCCTGGCACGCCACGCTGCGCCAAGCCTGCCAGGAAGCGGGCTGGCCCTGCAACCCCGACCTGAACGGCGCGGTGCAGGACGGGTTTCGTCCCACGCAGGTCATGATGAAAGGCGGTGAGCGCCACCATGCGGGCCAAGCCTACATCCTGCCGCACCTGGGCCAGCGCCCCAACCTGCAACTGCAGTGCGACAGCCCGGTCACGCGCGTGCTGTTCGAGGGCCAGCGCGCCGTGGGCGTGGAGGTGGTGCAGGGCGGCACCAAGCGCCAGATCCGTGCGCGCAAAGAGGTCATCGTCAGCAGCGGCGGCCTGCTCTCGGCCAAGCTCTTGCAGCTCTCGGGCGTGGGCGATGGCGCGCTGCTGCAGCGCATGGGCATCCCCGTCGTGGCGCACCTGCCGGCCGTGGGCCAGCACCTGCAGGACCATGTGGACGTGATCCTGGGCCACCACATTCCGGGCGACCCCCACCTGGTGGGCATCTCGCCCACCGGGGCGCTGAACCTGTGGCGTGCCATGCGCCGCTGGCGGCGCGAACGCCGGGGCATGTGCACGACCAACTTTGCCGAAGTCACGGGCTTCATGCGCCTGGCCCCCGACGCACCCGTGCCCGACATCCAGTACGAGTTTGTCGTCGCGCTGGCCATGGACCACGGGCGCGACGTGTACGCCAAGCACGGCCTGTCCACCCACGTGCTGCTGCTGCACCCCCAAAGCCGGGGCAGCGTGCAGATTGCCAGCCCGCGCTGGGAGGACGCACCCGCCATCGACTACCGCTATTTTTCGCACCCCGATGACCTGACCACCATGGTGGCAGGTGTGCGCCGCGTGCTGCAGGTGTACGACACGCCCACGATGCGCAGCCGCATCAAGGCCGACCTGCGCACCGCGCACTGCCGCAGCGATGAGGACTACGCCCAGTTCTGCCGCAATGTTGCGGGCACCAACTACCACCCCACCAGCAGTTGCCGCATGGGGCCGGAGGCCGCCACCAGCGTGGTCGATGCGCGCTTGCGCGTGCATGGCCTGCAAGGGCTGCGCGTGATCGACAGCTCCATCTTCCCCACCATTCCCGGCGGCAACACCACCGCGCCCAGCTACATGGTGGGCGAGAAAGGCGCGGCCCTGCTGCGCGAGGACTGGCCATGACGACACCCACGCACTACCGCTGGAAGCACGGCGCGCCGCGCACGGTGTTCATCACCGGCAGCAGCAGCGGCATAGGCCGCGACATGGCGCGGCGCCTGGCCGCCGAGGGCGCAAACCTTGCGCTGTTCAACCGCTCGGGCGCCGAGGATGTGCTCCAGGAACTGCGCGCCGCCGCACGCAGCCCCGCACAGCGCTTTGCCGCCTGGCGCGCCGACGTGTCGGACGCCGGGTCCATCGCCGCCGCCGTGGCCCAGGCCGTGCACGACCTGGGCGCGCCCGACCTGACCATCCACAGCGCGGGCGTGCTGCACAACGCGCCGCTGGCGCAGTCCAGCGCGGCGGACTTTGACCACGTCATCGACATCAACCTCAAGGGCTCGCGCCACCTGGCCGCCGCCGTGCTACCGCATCTGGCGGCGCGCAGCCACCTGGTGTTCATCGCCTCGCTGGCGGGGCTGACAGGCAGCTTTGCCTACACCGCCTACTGCGCCTCCAAATTTGGCGTGCGCGGCCTGGCCGAGGCGCTGCGCTTTGAATTGAAGCTGCAGGACATCGACGTCAGCCTGTGCTGCCCTGGCGAAATCCAGACCCCCATGGTGGCCGAGGAAAAGCGCCACATGCACCCCATCTCTGCCGCCATGAAGGCCTTTGCCGGCAGCCGCACCCTGGACGCCTCGGTGCCCGCGCTGCTGCGCGGCATCGCCCGGCGCCAGTTCGAAATCGTCGATGGCCCGCGCCCGGCGCTGACCGCCTTTTTGTCGCGCCACACGCCCCGCCTGGCCCGCTGGACGGGCGACCGCATCGCCGCGCGCGCACTGCGGGCAGCCACCACACATCCCACACCGAAAGCCCCGCAATGAGCCACGCCCCCTTGCCCGAGCACATCCCGCACACCCTGCGCGACTGCTTTGCCGCGCAGCATGTCATGCGGGGCATTGAAACCGCTGTGCAGAACGCTGCGCTGGCGCTGTCGATGGCCCTGGCCATGCGGCGCCTGCTGCCCCCCGTTGCAGCGCCAGTCCATTGATTGTTTCCCAGGAGTTGTTTCCATGACCACCACACCCATGAATGGCGCCCAGGCGCTGATGAAAACCCTGGTCGATGCCGGCATCGAAGTCTGCTTCTCCAACCCCGGCACGAGCGAGATGCACTTTGTGGCGGCGCTGGACAGCGAACCGCGCATGCGCGCCGTGCTGGCGCTGTTTGAGGGCGTGGCCACGGGCGCGGCCGACGGCTACGCCCGCATGGCGGGCAAACCCGCAGCCACGCTCTTGCACCTGGGCTGCGGCCTGGGCAACGGCCTGGCCAACCTGCACAACGCGCGCAAGGGCAAGGTGCCCATCGTCAACATCGTGGGCGACCATGCCACCTACCACACGCCGCTGGATGCCCAGCTGCAGTCCGACATTGAAACCGTGGCGCGCAACGTGTCGCCCGGTTTTGTGCGCACCTCGGCCAGCACCGCCCAACTGTGCCAGGACGCCGCCGACGCCATCACCGCCGCGCGCGGCCTGCCGGGGCAGGTGGCCACGCTGATCCTGCCGGCCGATGTGTCGTGGGGCGAAGGTGCGGTGCCCGGCCCTCCCCCGCCGCAGCCAACGCCCCAGGCCGCCGATGCGGCGGTGGTGCAAGCCATCGCTGAAGTCGTGCGTTCAGGCAAGAAAACGGCTCTGTTGTTGGGCCGGAACGCCCTGCGCGAACCTGCGCTGCTGGCTGCCGCGCGCATTGCCGCGCACAGCGGCGTGCAGCTGCTGGCCGAAGTCTTCCCCACCCGCATGGAGCGGGGCGCCGGGCTGCCATCGGTCGAACGCATTGCCTACCTGGCCGAAATGGCGGGCGTGCAACTGGCCGAGATCGAGCACCTGGTCCTGGTCGACGCCAAGGCGCCCGTGTCTTTCTTCGCCTACCCCGGCAAAAAGAGCGAACTGGTGCCGGACACCTGCACGGTGCACACGCTCTCCACCCCCGCCCAGGATGCGGCCGCCAGCCTGGTGCAGCTCGCCGCTGCGCTGGGCGCCACGCAGACCGCGCCCGCCCTGCAAGCCGCGCAGCGCCCAGACCGCCCGCGCGGCAAGCTCACCGCGCCCAAGGTCTGCAAAGCCGTGGGCCACCTGCTGCCAGAGAATGCCATCCTGATCGACGAGGCCATCACCTCGGGCCTGATGCTCTCGGCCATGACGGCGGGCGCGCCGCGCCACGACCTCCTCACCCTGACCGGCGGCGCCATCGGCCAGGGCCTGCCCAATGCGGTCGGCGCAGCCATTGCCTGCCCGGACCGCCCCGTCATCGCGCTCATCGGCGACGGCACCGCCATGTACACCTTGCAGGCGCTGTGGACCATGGCGCGCGAACAGCTCCACGTGGTGTCCATCGTCTTCAACAATGCCTCGTACTCGGTGCTGAACGTGGAGCTGGAGCGCGTGGGCGCCGACGAAGTGGGGCCCAAGGCCCAGTCGCAGCTCGACCTGAGCGGCCCCACGCTCAACTTCGCGCTGCTGGCCCAAGGCATGGGCGTGCACGCGGTGCGCACCGACACGGCCGAAGGCTTCACCAAGGCGCTGGAATACGCTCTGGCCACGCCGGGGCCGCACCTGATCGAGGCGCTGGTGCCCGAGTCGCTCAGCGGGGCCAAGCGCAAGGTGCTGCCCTGGCTGCTGCGCTCGCTGCCGCATTTGCCGCCGGCGGTGGCGCGGGCGTTGAAACAGAAAATTGCGCCGTAAATTGCGGCCCTGTTGCACCGCCCTTGCGCGGCGCTGCTGCCTTGTCAAGATCCAGGTTCAGCGGACCGGCGCGATCACACCTATCGCCCGGCGCCCAGGTTTTCGCTCGACAGCGGGTCGGGGCCGAACTGGGTGCGCAGCACCTTGCCGTCGCCCTTGGTGATCGCCGTGAACACCTTGCGCGTATTGGCGTCTTCCATGAAGCGCCAGTCCACGTGGGTCTCGCCGGTCAAGTCGAAGCGCGTGGTTTTTGCGGGCTTGCCAAGCAGGCGGCGCACCTCGTCCATGCCCATGCCGGGCTGCACCCGGGCGAAGTTGTCCGGCGTGAGCACCTGGCGCACGGCGACGAGCTTGCCGTCGGCGCCGACGGTGATCATGAAGTTCTCGGTACCCGCAGGCTGGCGGTTGTATTCCAGCGTGTGGCCGCCGCCGGGCTCTGCCCAGGTGTTCTCTGGAATGCCAAAACGGTCGCGCACATCGGCTTCCGTGGACTGGCCCGGCTGCAGTTCGCTGATGCGCTGCGCATCACAGCCGGCGAGCAGGGCGAGCCCCAAAAGCGTGGCGCCAAGCAGTCTGGCAAGCGGCATGGTGGTCCCCGGTAAAATCATGAGAACTAGCGTAACCCAAAGCCATGTCCATCTTCGCCCGCCCCCACTACACCTCCGACGCCACGCAATTCATCGAAAAGCTCAAGCAGGAACGCCCCGAGCTCGATGCGCAGCAGCGCGCCGGCCGCGCGCTGTTGTGGGACAAGCCGGTCGACCGCTCGCTCTGGAAGGAGTACCGGGCCGGACGGGTGCCGCAAAAGTCCTACGTTTATTATTCCTACAGCGACCAATAAATTCGGCTCCATCGCTCTACAGATAAGACTTTACAGCTATTTAGTTCATAGCAAAAATGGCTATGGCTATGGCAATGGCGACTGAGATGGAGACTGCACCCGCAGCCATGCCCGAGGTGGTCGACCAGGTGGCTCTGGCCCGTCTGTATGGCGAGCCACTGTTCGCGCTGCCCACCGACCTGTACATCCCGCCCGACGCACTGGAAGTCTTCCTCGAGGCGTTTGAAGGCCCCTTGGACCTGCTGCTCTACCTGATCCGCAAGCAGAACTTCAATATCCTCGACATCCCCATGGCGGGGCTGACGCGCCAATATTTGGTGTATGTCGAAGAGATCCGCAGCCGCAACCTGGAACTGGCCGCCGAATACCTGTTGATGGCGGCCATGCTCATAGAGATCAAGTCGCGCATGCTGCTGCCCCAGCGCAAGCAGGAAGGCGCCGACGAGGGCGAAGACCCCCGCGCCGCGCTGGTGCGCCGCCTGCTGGAATACGAACAGATGAAGATGGCCGCCGCGCGGCTTTCGGCCCTGCCGCAGCAGGGACGCGATTTTCTGTGTGCCCAGGTATTTATCGAGCAAAGCCTGCAACCGCGCTTTCCCGACGTGCAACTGACCGATCTGCAAGAGGCCTGGCAGGACATCCTGAAGCGCGCGCGCCTGGTCCAGCATCACAAGATCACGCGCGAGGAACTCTCCGTGCGCGAACACATGGGCCAGGTGCTCAAGGCGCTGCAGGGCCGACGTTTTGTCGAGTTTGAATCCCTGTTTGACCCTTCGCGCGGCAGCACGGTGCTGGTGGTTACTTTCATCGCCCTCCTCGAACTCGCCAAGGAAACGCTGATCGAGATCACGCAGGCCGAAGCCTTTTCCCCGATTTACGTCAGGCTGGCCTATACGCCCGCCTAAACTTCTCCGCCCCGCCCGCACTGCCTGCGAGCGGCCGCACCGGCCGGATGCCGTGCATTTGCACCGAGTCAATAGTCCCCATGGCTTCACACGATTTCGACGTACTCATTGTGGGCAGCGGCCTGGCTGGCCTGTCGGCCGCGCTGCACCTGGCGCCTACACACCGCGTGGCTGTGATCACCAAGCGCCAGATGCAGGACGGCTCCAGCGCCTGGGCGCAAGGCGGCATTGCAGCCGTGCTGGCCAACGACGACAGCTTTGAAGCGCATATCCAGGACACCCTGGTGGCCGGTGCCGGCCTGTGCGACCTGGCCACTACCCGCTTTGTGGTGGAAAACGCCCCCGCTGCCATCAACTGGCTGCGCGAACTGGGCGTTCCTTTTACACAGGAGGGAGAGGAACTGCACCTCACGCGCGAGGGTGGGCACAGCGCACGGCGCATTGCCCACGTGACGGACGCCACCGGCGCCGCCGTGCAACGCACCCTGATCGACGTGGTGCGCGGCACGCCCGGCATCACTGTGTTTGAGCAGCACACGCTGGTTGACGTCATCACCAGCGCCAAGCTGGGCCTGGCGGGTCAGCGCTGCCTGGGGCTGTACGCACTGGACGAAGCCACCGACGAAGTCGTGACCTTTCGCGCGCCCCACACCATTTTGGCCACCGGCGGCGCCGGCAAGGTCTACCTCTACACCACCAACCCCGATACGGCGACCGGAGACGGCATTGCCGCCGCTTGGCGCGCCGGTTGCCGCGTGGGCAACATGGAGTTCATCCAGTTCCACCCCACCGGCCTGTACCATCCCCGCGCCAAGTCCTTTCTGATCAGCGAAGCGGTGCGTGGCGAAGGCGGGCGCTTGCTGCTGCCCGACGGCACGCGCTTCATGCCGGACCACGATCCACGCGCCGAACTGGCCCCGCGCGACGTGGTGGCCCGCGCCATCGACTTCGAGATGAAAAAGCACGGCCTGGACTGCGTGCTGCTCGACATCTCGCACCAGAGCCCCGAGTTTCTGCACGAGCATTTCCCCAATATCCTGGCCTATTGCGCCGAGCTGGGCATCGACATCACCAAGGAGCCGATTCCCGTGGTGCCCACGGCGCACTTCACCTGCGGCGGCGTGCTGACCGACCTCTCGGGCCGCACGGACCTGCCGGGCCTGTACGCCGTAGGCGAAGTGGCCTGCACTGGCCTGCACGGCGCCAACCGGCTTGCCAGCAACTCGCTGCTCGAATGCATGGTGTTTGCGCGGGCGGCCGCGCAGCACATTGCCAGCGCGCCCCGCGTGCAGATCCCGGCCCTGCCGCGCTGGGACGACAGCCGCGTGACCGATGCCGACGAGTGCGTGGTGATCTCGCACAACTGGGACGAGCTGCGCCGCTTCATGTGGGACTACGTGGGCATCGTGCGCACCAACAAGCGTCTGGAGCGCGCCACGCACCGCATCACGCTGCTGCTGGCCGAGATCGACGAGTTCTACGCCAACTTCCACGTGACGCGCGATCTGCTGGAGCTGCGCAACCTCGTGCAGGTGGCTGCCCTCATCGTGCGCTCGGCGCAACTGCGCCGCGAAAGCCGGGGCCTGCACTACAGCCGCGACTACCCCAACCTCGCCGCGCCTGCGGCCTCGACCTTTCTCGTGCCCCCCGTCAGCCAGTGACTCACCGCCAGACCACCATGCTCCGCACCCTGCTCCGCTCCAAAATCCACCGCGTCCGCGCCACCCACTGTGAACTGCACTACGAGGGGTCTTGCGCCATCGACGAAGATCTGCTCGACGCGGCCGGCATGGTCGAGAACGAACAGGTACACATCTGGAACATCGACAACGGCGAGCGCTTCGTCACCTACGCCATCAAGGGCCAGCGCGGCAGCGGCATGGTCTCGGTCAACGGTTCGGCAGCGCGTCGCGCCAGCGTCGGCGACCTGCTCATCATTGCGGCCTTTGCGCAGGTCAATGAAGCCGAACTGGCGACGCACCGCCCGCAACTGGTCTTCGTCGACGCGCAGAACCGCCAGTGCGCGCTGCGCGACCATGTGCCGACCCAGTCACTCTGAAGCCTGTTCTTGAGGAAGCTTGCCATGCCGCACCTTATTGTCGAATACTCTGCCAACCTGGCGCCTTTCCCCGAGCGCAAAACCCTGGTCGAACTCAACGAAGCCGTTTGCGCCAGCCCCGAAGTGCAGACGGAAGCCGACCTCAAAACCCGCTTCATCTCACAGAACAGTTTTGCCGTGGGCACCGAGTCCTCGCCGCGTGGTTTTGTGCACGCCCAGCTGCGCCTGCTGGCCGGGCGCACGCCCGACGCCAAGGCCGACCTGGCCGAACGCGTCGCCGCCGTCCTGCGCCGACGCACGCCGCAACCCGAGGGCATGCTGGTGCAGCTCAGCGTGGAGATCGTGGACATGGACCGACCGTCGTATGTGAAGGAGCGGCTGTAGAACCTTGGCCCTTGACGGTGGCTCTCCAGCGAAACCGTTGAGGACAAAGATGCTATGAAATGAATAGCTTCCAACGCTTTCCCCATAAGCGTTAGAGGCCGAAAACGCATCCATTTTCTGTACTGCACAGGTGAAAGCGCCGGCGCCTCTCGCTGGTTTTTTCCGCTATTGCACCCCAAAAAAAGCCGCCCGAAGGCGGCTTTTTTGAAGGTACGGATCGCTGGGCGATCAGACGGTTTCGCCGTACACGGAAACGGTCACTTCCACAGCCACGTCGTGGTGCAGGCTGACGCTGACCGTGCTGTCGCCAATCGTCTTGATCGGGCCAGCAGGCATGCGCACCTGCGACTTCAGGACCTTGAAGCCCTGTTTGTTCAGCTCTTCGGCGACGTCGCCGTTGGTCACTGAACCAAACAGGCGGCCGTCCACGCCCGCCTTCTGGGTCAGTTTCAACACCAGGCCTTCGAGCTTGGCGCCCACGGCCTGCGAAGCAGCCAGCTTGTCTGCAGCGGCCTTTTCCAGTTCAGCGCGCTTGGCTTCGAACTCGGCCTTGGCAGCAGCCGTGGCACGGCGGGCACGGCCCGAGGGGATCAGAAAATTGCGGGCGTAGCCGTCCTTGACCTTGACGAGATCGCCGAGGTTGCCAAGGTTCACGACCTTGTCGAGCAGAATGATTTGCATGGCGCGTGCTCCTTAGATTTTGTGCTGGTCGCTGTAAGGCACCAGAGCCAGAAAGCGCGCACGCTTGATGGCGGTGTTGAGCTGGCGCTGGAAGATCGCGCGCGTGCCGGTCAGGCGCGCGGGGATGATCTTGCCGTTTTCAGCGATGAAGTCGCGCAGCGTGTCCACATCCTTGTAGTCGATTTCCTCGACGCCCGTGACGGTGAAGCGGCAGAAGCGCTTGCGCTTGAACAGCAGCGATTGGGTGTTGCGCTTGGGGCGCTTGTCTTTGTTGAATTTCTTGAACGTGGCCATTGGTGGACCTCTTGAAAATTAATCGGGTTGAATATCCTGAACGTGGAGCACGGCGTGCTTGCCATTGCGGGGCGTTGCCAGAAAACCGGTGAAGCGCCAGAGGCTACCAATGGGTTGCTTGGCCAATCGCTCGGCCATCGCACCAAAAGCCACCGCTTTCATCGCTGCCTTGACGTCGCGCTTCTGTCCTGCCTCTTGCTGCTGCGAGCTGTGCTCAAGCCGCAATTCGATGGCTGGCAGACCGGCGGGCGTGAATCGCAAAGGCTTGGCCTCGGCGATGCAGGCGCTCAAGTCCACGTGGTTTTGCACTCCTTGGGGCCAACGCCGGGCAGGCCTTATGCGCGCTCCGTACGCTCGCTGCGCTCGGCTCGGTCCTGGCGCTCACCGCGCTCACCGCGCTCGCCGGAAGCGGCGTACTCGGCCTGACTGGCCTTGCGGGCTTCTTCGCGCTCCACGGTCTTCATCATCGAGGAAGGGCCGGTTTCCGCCTTCTTCTTCAGCACGGTGAGATGGCGCAGCACGGCGTCGTTGAACTTGAAGGCATGCTCCAGTTCGGCCATCACTGCCTGGTCGGCCTCAATGTTCAGGCAAAGATAGTGCGCCTTGGCGAGCTTGTTGATCAGGTAAGCCAGCTGGCGGCGGCCCCAATCCTCCACGCGGTGCACCTGACCACCGCCGGCGGTAATCATGCCCTTGTAGCGCTCGAGCATGGCGGGAACCTGCTCGCTTTGATCCGGGTGGATCAACAAAATGATTTCGTAGTGACGCATGCATACTCCTTCTGGTTAAAGCCACCCGCTGCGTCCGTAGCAGTGTGGCAAGGCAAAGCCGGCAATTATAGTACGCAGCCACACTGCTGGTGTTCGACCTCCCGCGGTTGGCCTAGGCCGTGCAACGTCCTTGAATTGGCGGGCGCAGCCCCCATGTGCGCCGACACAGCTTTCTTTCATCCGTTCATCCGACGCCCGACATGCAAGACAACAACCACAGCCCCGTCCCGCCGCCCTCCAGCCTCCCCCCGGAAGAACTTGAAGCCGCAATGGCCGCCAACGCCAGCGACGAGCTCCAGCGCCTGCAGAACGAACTGGCCGAGCTGAAGGCCAAAAGTGCGGATCTGGCCGATCAGTTCCTGCGCGCCAAAGCCGAAGCCGAGAATGCCCGCCGGCGGGCGGAGGAAGAGGTCTCCAAGGCACGCAAGTTCGGAATCGAAAATTTTGCGGAAGGCCTGCTCCCCGTGGCCGACAGCCTGGACGCCGCATTGGCCATTCAAAACGCCACCGCGGCGCAACTGCGCGAGGGCTCGGAAGCCACCTTGCGCCAGCTGATCTCGGCGCTTGAGCGCAATCGTGTGATCGTTGTCAACCCGCCAGTGGGAGAAAAGTTCGACCCGCACCGCCACCAGGCCATCAGCATGGTCGCGGCCAACCAGGACGCCAACACCATCGTCTCGGTGCTCCAAAAGGGCTATCTGATTGCCGACCGCGTCCTGCGCCCTGCTCTGGTCACAGTGGCCGCGCCGAAGTAGGCACAAAAATGCGCGCGCCCGCTTGAACCCAGCGCCTCCGGCCACAAATAGTCGCCATTCACACCAATCAACTGCCTCGCGGAGAAAAAAATGGGAAAAATCATCGGTATCGACCTCGGCACGACCAACAGCTGCGTTGCCATCATGGAGGGCAACTCCACGCGCGTGATCGAAAACAGCGAAGGCGCGCGCACCACGCCGTCCATCGTGGCCTATCTTGAGAATGGCGAAGTGCTGGTGGGTGCATCGGCCAAGCGTCAGGCCGTGACCAACCCCAAGAACACGCTCTACGCAGTCAAGCGCCTGATCGGCCGCAAATTCAGCGAGAAGGAAGTACAAAAGGACATCGACTTGATGCCCTACTCCATCGTGGCGGCCGACAACGGCGACGCCTGGGTGGAAGTGCACGGCAAGAAACTCTCGGCTCAGCAGGTCAGCGCCGACATCCTGCGCAAGATGAAGAAAACGGCGGAAGACTTTCTCGGTGAGCCCGTCACCGAGGCCGTCATCACCGTACCGGCCTATTTCAATGACGCCCAGCGCCAGGCGACCAAGGACGCCGGCCGCATTGCAGGTCTGGACGTCAAGCGCATCATCAACGAGCCCACCGCAGCGGCGCTGGCCTTTGGCCTGGACAAGCAGGACAAGCGTGACCGCAAGATTGCGGTGTACGACCTGGGCGGCGGCACGTTTGACGTGTCCATCATTGAAATTGCCGACGTCGACGGCGAAAAGCAGTTCGAGGTGCTCTCGACCAATGGCGACACCTTCCTCGGCGGCGAGGACTTCGACCAGCGCATCATCGACTACATCATTGCCGAGTTCAAAAAGGACCAGGGCGTTGACCTGTCCAAGGACGTTCTGGCGCTGCAGCGCCTGAAAGAAGCGGCGGAAAAGG
>JAMLIT010000058.1 GCA_023954035.1 Burkholderiaceae bacterium
CTCATAACCCAAAGGTCGGAGGTTCAAATCCTTCTCGCGCAACCAGCTTTAAAACGCCCACCCTTGGTGGGCGTTTTGCATTTCGGCGGCGCGTTTGGGAGTGGGGACAGAAAATGCTGGCTGCCGCGCCTTTGCCGTTGATGCGAATGGAGTCCATGCCGCCGTATGCCAGTCGCACCGTCACCTCGTTCTACCCCTCTTGCGGCAGGCCTGATTGCCCTGCAAGGCAACCGCATTGAGACCTTGGCAGACACGGTCTTTGCCTGGCTGGGGCGCCACCCTCTGGGCGCACTGGAGACCGAGGTCGTCTTGGTGCAAAGCAATGGCGTGGCCGAGTGGTTCAAGATGGCGCTGGCTGAGCGCAGCGGCGTTTGCGCGGCGGCGCAAGTGCAATTGCCGGCGCGTTTTCTCTGGCAAAGCTACCGCCAGGTGCTGGGCGCAGCTGCGGTGCCCACGCGTTCTCCAGTAGACAGGGCGGCGCTCACTTGGCGTTTGCTGCAGGACTTGCCAAGTCTCGCCACACAGCCAGGCTTTGAACCGATGGCTGCCTTTTTGCAGGGCGCAGACGCCGAGCGGCTGTGGCAACTGGCCGGCCGGCTCGCCGATCTGTTCGATCAATACCAGGTCTACCGCCCCGACTGGCTGGGCGACTGGGCTGCAGGCGACGATCGCCTGCGCGCGCCTGGGCGTGGCGAGATACCGGTTCCACCAGATCAGCAATGGCAGCCGCTGCTGTGGCGTGCCGCGCTGGCGCGGCTTGGTGATGCAGAGCGTCGTTCGATCCGCCCACAGGTTCACCAGCAGGCGCTCGCCAAGCTGCGCGATGGAACGACCCTTGCGGAGCCACTGGCCCGCCGGGTGGTGCTGTTTGGTGCGACGCATCTGCCCTTGCCAGTGCTTGAGATGCTCGCAGCCATCGCGCGCCATAGCCAGGTGCTTCTTGCCATTCCCAACCCCTGCCGATTTCATTGGGCCGATGCCGTCGATGGCCGCGAGTTGCTGGCCATCTCGCGCCGGCGCCAGCCGCTGCGCAACGGGGTGGATCTGGCCGCCGTACCGCTGGAGAGCCTGCATGCGCACGCCCATCCCCTTCTGGCCGCCTGGGGGCGCCAGGGCCGCGATTTTGTGCGCCAGCTCGACGCGTTTGATGAAGCTGCCCTCGCGCAGGAGCAAGCGACGCTGCCGCGACTGGACCTGTTCGTCGAGGGCGAGGCGCCCGACGCTCCTTTGCTCACGCAAGTGCAAAACCGGATACGCGACCTGGTGCCGCTGGCTGAGCATCCGCCGGTCGTGCTGGTACCGCAAGACCGCTCCATCGTTTTCCACAGCGCCCACAGCGCACTGCGCGAAGTGGAGGTATTGCACGACCAGTTGCTGGAGCTGCTTGCCCGTCCGCCGGGCGGAGCCCCGCTGGCGCCGCGCGACATTGTGGTCATGGTGCCCGACATCGAGAAGTTCGCGGCCGCAGTGCGAGCGGTGTTCGGCCAGGTGCCACGCAGCGATCCGCGCTTCATCCCCTGGGGCATTGCCGACTTGAGCGCGCGGGCCAGCCACCCGTTGGTGGGCGCGCTCGACTGGCTGCTCCGACTGCCGCAGCAGCGCTGCACGCTCAGCGAGTTGCAGGGTTTGCTGGATATACCGGCCATCGCGGCGCGGCTCGGCCTGGCGAGTGGCGACGCGGAGCAATTGGCGCATTGGATGGCGGGCGCCGGCATCCGCTGGGGGCTCGACGCCGACCAGCGTTCGGTCCTGGGGTTGGCGGCCTGTGGCGCACAGAACAGTGTCGTCTTTGGGCTTGAGCGCATGCTCCTGGGCTACGCCGCAGGCACTGGCAGCTTTGACGGTATTGAAGCCTGGAACGAAATCGGTGGACTTGCCGCCGAATTGGTCGGCGCGCTCGCCGCGCTCGTTGCGCGTCTCAAGCATTGGGCGCAGCAGGCGGCAGAACCCGCTGCGCCACTGCAATGGGCAGAGCGGTTTCGCGCGCTGATGGCCGACTTCGCCGAAGCCACCGACGAAGCGGATCGCCAGACGCTGCAGGCCCTGGAGGCCGCACTGGGCGACTGGCTGCGCGACTGCGACGACGCTGAATTTTCCGACGCCATTCCCCTCGACACCGCCCGCCAGGCCTGGCAGCAGGCACTGGACGCTCCGCGCCTGGCGCAGCGCTTTCGCGCCGGGGGTGTCACGTTCTGCACGCTGCTGCCGCTGCGTGCCATCCCCTTCGAGGTGGTGTGCCTGCTGGGCATGAACGACGGCGACTACCCGCGCCGCAGCCCGCGCAGCGACTTCGACCTGATGGCGCTGCCCGGCCAGGCGCGCCCTGGGGACCGGTCCCGCCAGGGCGACGACCGGCAGTTGATGCTCGAAGCCCTGCTGTCGGCCCGCCGCGTGCTCTACGTGAGCTGGGTGGGCCGCAGCGCACGCGACAACAGCGTGCAGCCGCCGTCGGTGCTGGTGGCACAACTGCGCGACTACCTGGTTGCGGGCTGGGGCGAGGGCGCCGTGGCCGAGCGCAGTACGGAGCACCCGCTGCAAGCTTTCAGCCGGCGCTATTTTGAAAGCGACGAGCTCCAAGGGGGCGCGGGCGCAGCGTCCTGGTTTACCTATGCGCGGGAGTGGCGGGCAATGCATGAAGTGCTGCCCGGCTCCGATGCGATGCCCCTGCCGGTTTTATGGGAAGGCCAAAACGCCGAACTGGAAAGCACCACGCTTTCCCAGCTGGGTCGCTTCATTCGCCACCCGGCGCGGGCCTTTTTGCGCGAGCGGCTCGCCGTGGTGTTCGATGCTCCAGAGGAGGATGTGGGCGACGATGAGAGTTTTTCCGTCGCAGGGCTGGACAGCTACCAGATCACAAGCGAGCTGCTCGACACGCTGGATGCTGCCCGGACCGCCGATGCCGACGCCCTCGCCGAACCTTTGCTGGGCGACGCCATCGCTCGCCTGGGGCGCGCCGGCCGCCTGCCGCTGGCGGGGCTGGGGCAGCGTGCACAGGTCCAGTTCATGGACGAACTGTTGCCACTGGCAGAGGTTTGGCAGGCGCAGCGCGCGGTTTGGAGCGCCCCTGCGCCGCGCTTGCGCGTGCTCTGGTCTGCCGAGAACACTCCTGATTTGATAGCTTCAAACGTTTATCCAGTAAGCGCTAGGGGCCAAGTTTCCCTAAAAAAGCCCACGACCATTGCGCTCGACGACTGGATCGAGCCCATTTGGCGCGCCGAGGACGGCCGGGACGCGCTGCTCACCCGCACGGCCTCGCGTGTGCTGGCCAAAGCCAAGGCCAAAACTGCGCCGCGCCCGCGACCGGAAAAGCTCCTCGGAAGCTGGCTGCAGGCCCTCGCCGCTGCAGCCAGTGGCCAGGCGCTGCATGGCGTGCTGGTCGCTCGCGACGCTTTGCTGACCTGGCCGCCCATGGATCAGACGTCTGCCGAGAGCAGCCTGGCTATTGTTCTTGCCTTGTGGCAGCAGAACCTGCGCGGCGCCGCCCCGTTGCCTCTTCCGCTGGCGACCACGCTTGCGCAGGTGGAAGGCCGCGCTGCCGACGCCGTATACGACGGCGCGGGTTCCAGCCAAGGCCCTTCGCCCGAAGCGAGCGAACCCGAGTGGGAGCGCTTCTACCCCGACTTCGAAGCGCTGACAGCCGACGGCCAGTTCGAGGCGCTGGCGCCACTCCTGCATGCCTGCCTGGCGGACTGGGTGGCGAAGGAGGTGCAAGTCACTTTGCACCCCATGGCGCAGGCGGACGCCGAGGAGGAGAGCGACGCATGAGCACGTCACCCCATCCGGTTGCCGACACGGCGGTGCTCGACCCGCTGCATTTCCCATTGCATGGCAGCCGCTTGATCGAGGCGAGCGCCGGCACCGGCAAGACCTGGACCATTGCCGCGCTCTACCTGCGGCTGGTGCTCGGCCACGGCGGCGCCGAAGGCTTGGGCCGCCCGCTCGCGCCCGCCGACATTCTGGTCATGACCTTCACCCGCGCCGCCACGCGCGAACTGTCCGACCGCATCCGCACCCGGCTGGCCGAGGCGGCGCGCGTACTGCGCGGGCAATGCACGCCGCAGCCACACGACAGCTATCTGGCGGCGCTGCGCGATGCTTACCCCGCCGGCCCAGTGCGCGAGCAGGCGGCCTGGCGGCTGGCCAACGCGGCCGAAGGCATGGACGACGCGGCCGTCCAGACCATCGACGCCTGGTGCCAACGCATGCTGCGCGAGCACGCCTTTGACAGCGGATCGCTGTTTGACGAAGCGCTGGATGCCGACGAAGCGTCCCTGCGCGCCGAGGCTGCGCGCGATTACTGGCGCCAGCAGGTGTATCCGCTGGATCCACAACTTCTGGAACGGGCGCTTGGCGTTTGGCCGACTGTTGAGGCTTTGATCGACGACGCCCGCGCGCTCGCCACCACCGAACTCCCAGTGGCTGCGGGCCAGGGCAGCCTGGCCGAATGCCTGACCTCGGCCGACGCAGGCTACGCCGCCGAAATTACCGTACTCAAACAAGGCTGGGCCGAGCGGGCCGAGGCGCTGGCGCAATGGACCGAGGTGCAAATTGCCCTGGGCAAATCGGCCTGGGATGTGGGCAAGCTGCGCAACGTGCCCAAGTGGCTCCGGGACGGCATTGCCGCCTGGGCGAACAGCGATGAGGCGGCCGCGCTGAAACTTACTTCCCTCGCCGTGGAGCGCCTGCGTCCCGAAGCCCTGCTGGCGCTGCGCGGCGACGGCGCAGCGGCCGCACCCCTGCCCGAAGCCTTTGCCGCCATCCCTGAGCTGCTGGCAGCGCAGCAGCAGTTGCCGGCGCCCGATGTGGCTTTGCGCGAGCACGCCGCCGCCAACATTCAGCAGCGGCTGGCTGCGCTCAAGCGCCAGCGCGGAACCTTTGGGTTTCATGACCTGCTGCTGCGCCTGGACCGCGCCCTGGCCGGAGCGCATGGCGAGCGCCTGCGCGCACGCATCCTGGCGCAGCACCCGGTGGCGCTGATCGACGAGTTTCAGGACACCTCGCCGCTGCAGTACCGCATTTTCGAGCGGCTCTACCGCCCGCAAGACAACGACCCGGCCACGGCGCTGCTGCTCATTGGTGACCCCAAGCAGTCGATTTATGCCTTTCGCGGCGCCGACATCGACAGCTACCTGGCCGCGCGCCAGGCCACGCGCGGGCGCCACGCCATGCTGGCCACCAACCACCGCTCGACGCACGCGCTGGTGGCTGCGGTCAACCATTGGTTCACGCATGCGGAAACCCGAGACGGCGCAGGCGCATTCGGCTATCGAGACGATGGCGAAGAGGTCAGCGCGGCAGAAGGCCGCGAACCCGACCCGCTGCCCTTCGTCCCGGTGCAAGCGCGCGGGCGGGCCGAGCATTTCGTCGCTGCCGACGGCGTCGTGTCCGCCATGAGCCTGGTGCACGCCCTGGAGCCGGCGCCTGCGCCAGTGCAGCGCGCCCGCTTTGCCGCGCACTGCGCAGAGCAGATCGTCGCCTGGCTCAACGACCCCGCTGCCGGCTTCGCCCAGAGCGACGGAAGCTTCACCCGTCTGTGCCCCGCAGACATTGCCGTGCTGGTGCGCAGCGGCACCGAGGCGCAGGCCATGCAGCGCGCGCTGCGCCGGCGCGGCCTGGCGTCGGTGTACCTGTCCGACAAGGATTCGGTGCTCAAGAGCCGCGAGGCGCGCGACCTGCTGTGGTGGCTCCAGGCCGTGGCCGAACCCCTGGACGCACGCCGGCTGCGCACCGCGATGGCCACGGCCACGCTGGCCCTGCCCATCGCCGAACTCGAGCGCCTGGCTGCCGACGACGCCGCGCTGGAACTGCGCAGCGAACAACTGCGCGCCCTGCATACCGTGTGGCAAACCCAGGGTGTGCTGCCCATGTTGCGCCAGACCCTGCACCAGTTGGACCTGCCCGCGCGCCTGCTGCGCGAGCCCGGAGGCGAACGGCGGCTGACCAACCTGTTGCACCTGGCCGAGCTGCTGCAGCAGGCCAGCAGCACGCTGGACGGCGAACGCGCCCTGGTGCGCTGGCTGGCCGGGCAACTGCAGCAGGAGGCCGCTGCGGCGGACGAGCAGATCGTGCGGCTCGAGAGCGACGCCGATCTGGTGCAGATCGTCACCGTGCACAAAAGCAAGGGGCTGGAATATCCCGTGGTCTGCCTGCCCTTTGCCTGCGCCGTCCGCCCGGTCAAAAAGAAGAAGCACAACCCCGCCGTGGCCCTGTCCAACGCGCAGGGCGTGCGCACCATGCACCTGCAAATGGGCGACGCAGAGTGGGAGCAGGCCGAGCAGGAGCGCATGCGCGAAGACCTGCGCCTGTTCTACGTGGCGCTGACGCGCGCGCGCCACGCCCTGTGGCTGGGATTTGCGGCCGTCAAGGACGGCAACGCCAAGCGAGCCAACACCCACCGCAGCGCCGCCGGCCAGTTGCTGGCGGGCGGCGATCCGCTGGGTCCCGAGGAATGGCTGAACGCGCTCTCGCAGTGGGCGTCAGCCCAGGCAAACATCCACCTGCAGGCATTGGCCGACGGCCCGGCTCCCTGCACCGCATTCGCCCCGCGCGGCGCCCAGCCGGCCCTGCGCGAGAGCCTGCCCTACGCCGCAGACTTTGACCGCCGCTGGGGCATCGCCAGTTTTTCGCAACTGGTGCACGGCGTGCCCACTGCCCAGGCGCTGGGCGCCTTGCAGCCCACGCAGCGCATGCCGGCCGACGACGAGGCGCCGCTGCCAGAAGCCCCGGAAGCTGTCGATCGCATCCTGCGCGTGGGGGCTTTCGCCGAACCGGGACAGAGCGGAGAGCTGTTTCCTGAGGCTCCTCCCGCCTGGCACCGATTCCCCCGTGGCGCGCTGGTGGGCAATTTTCTGCACGAGCAACTGGAATGGCTGGCGGGCGAGGGTTTTGCGCTCGCGCCCGACGGCCCCTTGGCCGAGCGACTGCGAAAGCGCTGCGAGCGCGCTGGCCGCGCGACCTGGGCCGGCGACACCGTCGCCTGGCTCAGCGCGGCCGTGGCGCTGCCGCTGCCGCCGCTGGGCGTGCCGCTCAGCCAAATCACCACGCACCTGCCCGAAATGGAGTTCTGGCTGCCGGCGGCGCGCCTGCCCGCGCCCGTGGTGGACGCGCTGTGCCGCACGCATTTCCTGCCCGGCCTGGATGGGCCCGGCCTGGATCGGCCGGCGCTGCCGCAGCGCGAACTGCACGGCATGCTGATGGGCTTTGCCGATCTGGTGTTCGAGCAGGGCGGGCGCTACTGGGTGCTGGACTACAAATCCAACTGGCTCGGTGCTGACGCTGCCGCCTACGCCGCACCGGCGCTGGCGCAAGCCGTGCTTGCGCACCGCTACGACGTGCAGGCCGCGCTGTATCTGCTGGCCCTGCACCGCCTGTTGCGCGCCCGCCTGGGCGATGCCTATGCGCCCGAACGCGATCTGGGCGGAGCGCTGTTTTTCTTTCTGCGCGGCATCGACGCGCCCGGCGCCGGCGTGCTTGCGCTGGCGCCGCCGTTGGCGCTGATCGCTGCGCTTGACGCACTGCTACAGGGCGGCGATGTGGCCGCTGCACCGGAGGCGCAAGCATGAGCACCGCGCCCAGCGCTCCGGACCCACGCAGCGCCGTGCTCAGCGGCCTGCGCGCCCTGGCCGATGCCGGTCTGCTGCGCCAGCTCGACTGGGCGCTGGCGCAGTTTATTGCCGAGCACGATGCCGAAGCGGCGCCCGAGCTGCTGGTGGCCGCCGCGCTGCTCGCGCATTTCGAGGGCCAGGGGCACAGCTGCCTGCCGCTGGGCGGATTGCGCCATCGCTTGCTGCAGCTCTCCGGCTGGCGCATTGCGGGGCAGGAAGCTCTCACTGCGCTGGTGCAGAGCCTCTCGCCGCGCAGCGCGGACTGGCTGGCCGGGGTGCGCGCCAGCCGCTGCGTCCAGGCGGCCCACACCGCCGATACCAACGCCCCGCTGGTGCTCGGCGGCTCGCCGGCTGCGCCCTTGCTCTACCTGCGGCGCTATTGGAACCTCGAGCAGCAGGTGGCGCAGGGCCTGCGCGGGCGCGCCGCGCCACCGCTTGATGTCAATGAAGCCATGGTGCGAGCCTGGCTGGACCGCTTGTTCGATCCGCTGCCGACCGGCGGCTGCGATTGGCAAAAGCTCGCCTGCGCCATTGCCCTGCGCTCGCGCCTGACCATCGTCACCGGCGGGCCGGGTACCGGGAAAACCTATACCGCCGCGCGCCTGCTGGCGGCCTTGCTGGCGGTGGACAGCGCGCCCGAGCGCCTGCGCGTAGCGCTGGCCGCGCCCACCGGCAAGGCAGCGGCGCGCTTGCGCCAGTCGCTGGAGACGGCGCTCGCGGGCCTGCAGACCCGCGTCGGCGGCGCCCTTGATCTGGGCGCGTTTGCCGCACGCATCGGCCCGGCGCGCACACTGCACGCGCTGCTCGGTGCGCGCCCCGGAACGCGGCGTTTGCGCCACCACGCGGCGGCGCCGCTCGATGTGGATGTGCTCATCGTTGACGAAGCCTCCATGGTGCATCTGGAAATGATGGCGGCGCTCTTGGCTGCTTTGCCCGCCCATGCCCGCCTGGTGCTGCTCGGCGACAAGGACCAGCTCGCGTCGGTGGAGGCCGGCGCCGTGCTGGGCGATTTGTGCGAAGGCGCGGAGCAAGGCCATTACGACGCGGGCACAGTGCGCTATGCCCAAGCGGCGGCCGGCGTGGAGATTCCTATGGCGCTGCGCACGCCATCTGGCGCTGCGCCGCTGCTGGCGCCGAACACGGTGATGCTGCGCGCAAGCCACCGCTTTTCCGGCTCCATTGGCGCGCTGGCGCTGGCGGTCCATGGGGGGGACGGCGCGCGTGCGGCGAAGCTGTTGGCCAGCGACGACAGTGGCGCCTTGCAGTCGCTCGAAGCGGTCGATCCCCAGGCTGCTGTCGACCTGGCGCTCGCCGAGGGCCCGGCGCCGAGCTATCGCGACTACCTCCTGCGCTTGGTGATCCGGCCCGCCAGCGCAAGCGACGCCGACCACAGCGCCTGGGCCGCTGCCGTGCTGGCCGCTTTCGAGCGTTTCCGCCTGCTGTGCGCGGTGCGCGAAGGCCCCTGGGGGGCCGAAGGTTTGTCGCGCGCCATTGAGCACGCCGCGCGCAGCGCCGGGCTGCTCGCCGGACCGGGCGCCTGGTATGCCGGACGCCCGGTGCTGGTCACGCGCAACGACGCCGAGGCCGGTGTGTTCAATGGCGACGTGGGCCTGGCCCTTCCGGCTGTCGGCGGCGCTGGTCTGCGCGTGTTTTTTGCCGATGGCCCCAGCTTGCGCTCGGTCAGCGTGGCGCGCCTGGCGCATGTGGAGACCGCGTTCGCCATGACGGTGCACAAGGCGCAGGGCTCGGAGTTCGAGCACACCGCGCTGGTGCTGCCGCCGCAGGCTGGTGCGCTGCTTTCGCGTGAGCTGGTCTATACCGGCATCACGCGCGCGCGCCAGGTCTTTACGCTGGTGGCGCCGCGTGCCGGGCTGCTGGCGCAGGCGGTGCAACTGCGGACGCAGCGCGCCAGTGGTCTGCAAGAGCAGCTGCTGTACGGCGGCGAATAAGGGACAGCCGGGAGCGCCACCTACAATCCGGTGCTATGCACGCCCTGCGCCGCTTTCGCGCTCTCACCAGATTCCTGCTGGTGTGGTTTGCTCTGTCGTTGGGCGCGGCGACGGCCTCGCCGTTCGTCAATCCGCAGTCGGTGCAACTGGTCTGCTCAGCCAGCGGTGATGTGAAGCTGCTGGTGGTGGGCGGCGATGGCGCGCAGTTGCAGCGCGGCCACACCCTCGACTGTCCGCTGTGCGTGCACTTTGGCAGCGCTGCCCCGCCGCCCGCGCCTATCCGCCCTGCGCAGGCCCAGCCGCTGGCCGATGCCCTGCCGCCGGTTCCCACCGCGCACATTGCTGCGCGCACCGCTGCGCCGCTGCCAGCGCGTGGTCCTCCCTTCGCCTGAACTATCATTTTTATAGCTTTCAGCGCTTACCCAATAAGCGCTAGAGCCATTTTTAGCGCCAAATTCGTACCTGCTGCGCGGCGCACTTTGATTTTTCTTGAGGAGTATTCCATGTTCCGTCGTTTCACCACCCCCTTGCTGTTTGCCGCCGCCTTGCTCGCGGGCCTTGCCCACGCCCAGGGCGCGGCCCCGGCCCAGATCGAAGGCGCATGGGCGCGCGCCAGCGTGACCGGTCAAAAAGCCTCGGGCGCGTTCATGCGCATTACCGCCGGCGAGCCTTTGCAATTGCTGCGCGCCGAGACGCCCGCGGCCGGCCATGCCGAGGTGCATGAAATGGCGATGGACGGCCACGTCATGAAAATGCGCGCGCTGCCTCGGCTCGATCTGCCGGCCGGCAAGACCGTGGAACTCCAACCTGGGGGCTACCACATCATGCTGATGGACCTGAAGGCGCCGCTGGCCAAGGACACGCAACTGCCGCTGACCCTGGTGTTCCAGGATGCCCAGGGCAAGGAGCGCCGCATGGAGTTGCAGTTGCCGGTCAAGACCATGGCCCCGGGCAGTGCCGGCGCGATGCCCATGCCCAAGCACTGAGCACCCCGCCGGCAAAGGGGCGGCGGACAAGCCCCACAGCGGCCGCGCATTGGAGTAAGCTGTCCGCAGACCCCATTTCTTCACCCACAGCGGAAGCAACCATGAGCGACTCAACCCCCTTTGGTTTCGGCAAGTTCGTCCCCGGCTTTGATTTCCTGCAGGGCCTGGCCAAGGGCGCGGCAGGCAGCATTCCGCAACTCCCACAGTTGTCCAACTGGGTGGCGCCTACCATCAGCGTCGAAGAGCTGGAAAAGCGTGTCGAGGAACTCAAGGCCGTGCAGTTCTGGCTGGAGCAGAACTCGCGGGCTCTGGCAGCGACGATCCAGGCGCTGGAAGTGCAAAAAATGACGCTGGCCACGCTCAAGGGCATGAATTTCAGCATGGGCGACGTCGCCAACGCCTTCAAGCTCAAGACGGCCGACACCGTCATGGGCGGCGTGCACAAGGCGGGCGAGGGCATTGCCCAGGCCGCGCAAATGGTGGGTGGTGTGGCGTCCCGCGCGGCGGACCTGGCCCGGCCTTCGGCCGACGAGGCGGCGCCAGCCCCGCCCAAATCTGCGCCGGGCAAGGCGTTCGAGGGGAAAGCCAAAGGCAAGGCGGCGCCCTCCAGCGTCATCGACCCCATGCAGTGGTGGGGCGCGCTGACGCAGCAGTTCCAGCAGATTGCCAGCTCGGCCATGAAGGACGCCGCCCGCCAGACCGCCATGGACGCCACGCGCAACCTGGCCACAGGTTTGGCCAAGGACGCCCTGAAAACCGCTGCCGGCCGCGCCAAAGCTGCCGCCATTCCCAAGGGTGCAACCGCGAAGTCTGCGGCAGCCAGAAAACCCGCCGCTGCAAAGAAATCGGGCAAGGCAGTGGCAAAAAAGGCCGCACCGCGCAAGGCCGCGCCGCGCAAGGCCGCGGCCAAGAAGCGCTGAGTTTGCCCACGCCCAGGGCCCGCAGCGGCCATGCGTCTGCAGCGGCACGGTCATGAAGCGGTTTCCCACCGGCCACGCCACGCATCCACAGGCACGCATGGCGGCCTCTCTGGCGCTTGCCCAGGTGCGTGCGCAGATGCGGGCGCCCGGCTACGCATCGTCGCCCAGCCTGGCTTTGCTCTACATCAGCGACCACTTTGCCGACCAGGCCCAGGACCTGCTGGATCTGTTGAGCGCCGAACTGCCCGAAATCACCGATTGGAGCGGCACCGTCGGCGTCGGTGTGTGCGGCGGCAGCGCCGAGTATTTTGACGAGCCTGCACTCTCGCTCATGCTGCTGGAATTGCCGTCCGACCAGTACCGCGTGTTCTCCGGCGTGGCGCCGTTGCCGCGCAGCGGAGGGGCCGGGTTTTCCGCACAGACCGCTTTGGTGCATGCCGACGGCACGGCACCCGACGTGGCCGCGCTGGTGGCAGAGCTGGCCGACCGCACGGCCAGCGGCTACCTTTTTGGTGGACTGGCGGCCAGCCGAGGCGCAAGTGTGCAGTTTGCCGTGGGCGGTGACGGCAACCTCGCAGGCCACGGGGCTGCCAGCGGGGTGTTCGCGGGCGGTCTCTCGGGCGTCGCATTTGGCCCTGGCGTAGCACTCCTCTCGCGGGTGACGCAGGGCTGTCAGCCCGTCGGGCCGGTGCACCGCATTACCGACGCGGCCGACAACGTGGTGCTGGCGCTGGACGACGAGCCGGCTCTGGATCGCTTGCTCGACACACTGGAGGTATCGCTCAGCGAGGACCCGCAGCGCGCCATCGAGCGCGTGCGCGCAACGCTTGCCGGTCTGATGGACGACGAGCGTTCAGGGCCTGCGACGGCTTTGCGCGGCACCGGACACTTTGGCGCCGAAACGCGGGTGCGGCACATCGTCGGACTCGACGGCACACGCCATGGCGTGGCACTTGCAGACCGTGTGCAAAGCGGCATGCGCCTGGCGTTCTGCCAGCGCAACGTGCAGGCGGCGCGTGCGGATCTGGTGCGCATCTGCGCCGAAATTCGTGAAGAGCTGGCACCTGAAGGCGGATCGCCCACCCAGGCCATCGCAGGCGCGCTCTACGTGAGCTGCTCCGGTCGGGGCGGCCGGCATTTCGGTGGCGACAGCGCGGAGCTTCGCATCCTGCGGCATGCCCTGGGCGACGTCCCACTGGTCGGCTTCTTCGCCGGAGGCGAGATCGCGCACGCCAGCATCTACGGCTACACCGGCGTGCTGACGGTGTTCCTCACGCCAGTCTGAGCGCGGGCCCCGGCCTGGCCCGGGTGCCCGCTCGCGCGAGCTGGGATTCAGTTGCGGCGCGGATTGTTGGGATGCCGATCGCGGCGGTTGCGCACCCCGTCGCCATCGCGGTCACGATCGCGGTCGTTGCGCAGGCCATCGCCGTCCATGTCGCGGTCGAACCGGTTGGGGATGCCGTCATGGTCGCGGTCGCGCATGCCGGGGCCCCGCCCCTGGTACCAGCCGCCGCGCTCGAAGCGCCAGTCCCCGTCTCGCTGCACCCAATGAGGCTGGCGGTAGACGTAGCCGCGGCGGGCTTTCGTCCAGTAGCCGTCCACCCAGCGGTAGCGCGTGCCGCGCCATTCCCAGTGGCCCTCGACCCAGACGTGGCCGCGCCGCATGCCGGGGCGCTCGGCGACGCGTGGCGGCGGTGGAGGCGGCAGATTGCGGTATTCGATCGTCGGGCCGGATTGAATGATCACTGTGCCCTGAGTGGCGGCCTGGGCCGAACCCAGGCTGGCAAGGGCAAGAGTGGCCGCAGCCGCGGCGATGGCAAGGGGACGATGCATAAGGAATTCTCCTTGGAACCGGAAGCCACCATCATCCCCTGTTCCTGTCAAATGTCTGTAGGGACCTTGTGAACTAGTATGTAGGCGGGTGACCGTTTGCACGCGAACGCGCGTCTGTCCGACACGCGCTGGCGCTGCCCAGGCAGCACCATTGCCCCATGCGCGCATTCCTGCACGCTTGAACGTCCAAGGAGGAGACCCATGGCCACCAGCATCACCCAGGCGAAGCCCTTGTTGACCGCCGCGGAACTCGAGCTGTTCGACCACAGCCGCGCCGAGCCTATCAAGCAGTTCTCGGCCAAGCAACTGGCAGGCAAGGAAAAGCGTGCCCGCACGCTGCGCGACAAGTACCGCGACCTGTACCGCCGCCAGACGGTGGCGCTGCGCGGCAAGGCCAAGGGCGGTGCGCCATCGGCCCCCGATGCCAACGTGCGCACGCAGCGCAAGGCGGACATCATGCAGGAGGTGCTCGAACGATTCGAGGCGCGCAGCAGCCTGCTGGCGGTGCGCGCAGAGCGCCAAGCCCCGTCCGCCACGGCGTCGGCGCCGCGGCGCAAGGCCGCCCCGGCTGGCGGCAAGACTGCCAAGGCCGCGCCGAAAGCGGCCGCCAGGGCGCCGGCCAAAAAGGCGAAACCTTCCAGCAAGTCCGGGACAGCGGCAAGCAAATCGCCAGCCAAGGCCGCGCCCGCCCCGCGCTCACCCAGGGCCGGCGCAAGCTTGGCCGCAGCTCCGGCAAAGGCCAAGGTGCGCCGTGGGGAGCAGGGCGTCGCAGCGTCCCAACCGGGCCAAGCCGGGAAGCGGGCGAACAGCGAGAAAAGCCCCTTCCCCACGTCGGCCAACCCGCCCAAGGCGCGCAAGCCCAAGGTGGCAGAGCCCGCCCTCAGCGCCGTGGCCGTCCTGCAGCAGGCGGCCCAGGACGCGCCGCGCATCGATCATTTCACAGGCAAAGACCCGACCCCCCGATCGGACAAGGCACCGTCCGAACGCGCGCCCACCCACGGCGGCAAGGCCAACGCGCCCGACATCAACGCGCCGCTGGACATGGTGGCTGCTGCCCAGCGGGTCAATCCGGTGCGCGCCATGCCTGGCAACATTGCGATCCAGGGCCACGTCAGCTCCAACGTGCGCCGCGCCCAAGGCAAGCGCGACAGCCGCTGAGGCGCAGCTGCAGCAGCCCCGTCGACAGGGGTGTGCCCGTGCTTCAGTGGGGTGCTTCTTCTACCAAGAACGTCAGCCCGGCGTGCGCCTGCAGCCGGTCGATCAGCCGCTGGCCCAGCGCCGATGCCGGCGTCCAGATGCCGCCCGGCGTATCGGAGGCGTCCTGCAGCAGGCACGCCGCGGCCTCGGCAATCATCTTGGATGTCGATCCATAGCCTGGGTCGCGGTCGCCCCGCACGGCCACGCGCAGCGCGTGGCCCCCGGCGTCTTCGCCCAGGAACAGCAGGTCGTAAAAACCCGCGTCGCGTTCTTCACGGGACGGACCCTCGCCCGGCTGGGGGCCATCGTCGGAGCCGAGCGATTGGTCGGCGGCCACCGCGTTGGCAATTGCCTCGCCCTTCTCGCCGGCACCGGTCACCAGCATCTCGTCGTACACAAAATCCGTGCCGTAGCTGTGCCCCAGCAGAAAGTTGGACCGATGGATGTTGCGGGTGTTGATCGCGGCCATCACGAACGGCGCCACCCACAGGCCCAGCGCTTCGTCCACCATGGGCTTGTTGCCTGAAGGCTGGCGCGGCCCCTGGAAGCCCGGCGTGAGCGAGAAGGGGTTGCGCAGCAGATCCAGCACGCCAGGGTCGGCGGCGGCGGCTGCCAGGGTGGCCTTCAGGCTGGCTGCAGTGCCGCCCGAGAAGGTGCCCTTCATCTTGCGCACGCGTCCGCGCACGCGGCTGGCAGGGTGGCCAAAGCGCGCGCGCATCTCGTTTTGCAGCATCCAGACGCCCATGTCGAACGGAATGGAGTCGAACCCGCAGGAGAACACGATGCGCGCCCCGCTGGTCCGGGCCGCAGCTTCGTGCGCGTCGATCATCTGGCGCATCCAGGCCGGCTCGCCGCAGAGATCGACATAGTCCACGCCTGCCGCCGCGCAGGCGGCCACCAGTTCGCTGCCGTAGAGCTGGTAAGGCCCCACGGTGGTCAGCACCAGCCGGGTTTGTGCCATCAGCGCCTGCAGACTGGCGGGGTCCCGGCTGTCGGTGACTACCAACGGCGTATCGGCGGGCGCGCCGATGGCATCGCGCACCGACGCGAGCTTGTCTGCGCTGCGCCCGCCCATGGCCCAGCGCAGACCGCTGCCCGCCGGGTAGCGCTGCAGCAGATACTCCACCACCAGCCGGCCAGTGAAGCCGGTGGCGCCGTGAACGACAAGATCAAAAGCTTTGGGCATGGAAGAGGTCCTTGGAGTGCAATCGCAGCATTGTGAAAGCGCGGCCCGAGCCTTCCTGTCGCGCATGCGAAGGAACTTGTGCGGCTGAGCGGGATGTATACGAAAGCCGAAAAAATGAATGAAAATGGCCGCTAGCGCTTTCGCACGTTGCCCGAGTAGCTATAAAAAACATAGTATTTGAATCGAGGAGAACGAAATGAGCAAATCCTTGCGCCTGTCCGAAAAATGGTTTCGTCGCGGCCTCTGGCTGGTGGCGCTGGTGTTTGCCAGCTTTCTGATTGGTCTGGGCGCAACCCTGGTGGGCGACTTGCCCAAGGTCGAACAGCCGCTGGAGCTCGACGACTTTCTGGCCAACCGCGCTGCCGCCGAAAGGCTGCGTGCCGAGTTGCGCAGCGAAGAAGCCGCAGCCGAGGCCGCCAACACCGCATTGGCCCAAGCGCGCCTGCAGCTGAGCAAGGCGCGCAGCGAGACACGTACCCAGCGCGAGGGCTTTAGCAACTGGCTGGCCACCCGCAGCGTGACCCAGCGCTCCGAGCAAGACCCCGAAGTGATTGCCCGCACCCGCGCGCTCGACGCCCAGCAGCGCGCCGAACAGGCACAACAGCGCGCGGTGCAAGCGCAGCAGCAGGCCGCGCTGGACGCTCGGCAATCTGCTGCGGAAAAACAAAAGCAGCTGAGCAGCATGGAAGCCGACGCCCGCATCCGGCTGGGCGAGGAGATGCGCAAGGTGGAAATGCGCGTTTTCCTCTACCGCCTGGCGCTGACGCTGCCGCTGCTCGCCATCGCCGGCTGGCTGTTCGTCAAAAAACGCAAGGGAACCTACTGGCCTTTCGTCTGGGGCTTTATTTTCTTTGCGCTGTTCGCCTTCTTCGTCGAACTGGTTCCCTACCTGCCGAGCTACGGTGGCTACGTGCGCTACATCGTGGGCATTGCGGTCACCGCCATCGTGGGACGCTACGCCATCCTGGCCCTCAA
>JAMLIT010000059.1 GCA_023954035.1 Burkholderiaceae bacterium
GCGCGATTGGAAGGAAGTCGTCTGGGCGATGACCACGCGCATGGACCCGGCACGCGACACGATGCTCATCGAGCACACCCCCATCGACTACCTCGACTTCGCCTCCCCGGTCAGCGGCCTGGGTAGCAAGATGGGCATGGACGCCACAAACAAATGGCCCGGCGAGACCCAGCGCGAATGGGGCCGCACCATGGCCATGGATGCCGAGGTGACGGCGCGCATGGACGCGCTGGCCCAGGCGCTGGGGCTTTGAGGCAGGGCGCGCCGCCAGGGACGCATCGTCAGGGCAAGGCCTGCTCCGTCTCCGCGTCCGCTGCCGCGGTGGGGACGGCACGCCTTCGTCGCCGCTGCGGCACCGGTGGCGCTGCAAACACGACGCGATTGCGCCCCTCGCGCTTGGCCAGGTACAGGGCCTGGTCGGCACGCTCCAGGCACCGCTGCAGGGTCTCGCCGCGCCGGTGCACCGTCCAGCCGATGGAGGCCGTCAGGCCAATCTCCTCGCCCCCCGCCACCAACGGGGTTTGCTGCAACGTGCAGCGCAGGCGCTCCAACAACTCGGACGCATCGGCAAGGCGGGTGTCGCTGAGAAGAAGAACGAACTCCTCTCCGCCCCAGCGAGCGAATACGTCGCCGCTGCGCAATTCATTGCCGACCACGCTGGCAAAATGTTTCAGCGCCTGATCGCCGATCGAATGCCCATGGCGATCGTTCACCGATTTGAACAAATCGATGTCGAGCTGGGCCAGCAGCAGGTTGCGGCCGCTGCGCTCGGAACGGGACAACTCCAGTTCCATGAGTTCGGACATCTGCCTTCTGTTGAACAGGCCCGTCAATTCATCGCGCATCGCCAGATCGCGGATGCGCACCAAGGCCTCCTCAAGCGCCCGCTTTTGCGCACGCAAGCGCGCGCGGATGCTTTGCACTTGCAGGCACATCAAGGTCCCCGCCATCAGGGAGAGCAGCACGATGGTGAGGTGCGCGGCGACCAGTCCGGCAGACGGCCGGGGCGCAGCAAGGTAGGCGGCGCCAAACACCGCGAGCGTGTACAAGGCCATGGAATACAGCATGAGCGACACCGTCTGCTGCCGGTCGCGCCCGAAAATGCCGAACATCAGGATGATCACCAGCACGGGCAGCACCAGCGCCCGGAGCTCGCCGGCGATCAAATAGGCCGCGGCCGTCGCGGTAAGCGACCACTGCATTTGAAACGCGGTCAGCGACGGGTCCGCAAACCGCTCGCTGTAACCACTGCGCACCAGGACCAGGGCGAAGGCGAGACCGGCGACGGCAAACGCCGACCACCAGTGGACCAAGGCGAGGTCCAGGTCACCACCGAGCGCAAGCACGTGCATTGCTGCAGCACAGCAGGCCATCATCCCGGTCGCCAGCGCCGACATGGCAGTCCGGCGGCGGCGCTTGGCGTCTGGCCCGAGAAGGCGCTGCGTCCAGACCGACCCGGGAGCGCCAGAAACGTCCACGATGCGGTTGGGGTCCGAGGGAAGAGGCATGGCAGACATGGGCGACACTGCATTCTGCCGGCAGCGGTCCGATTTTGTGTCGGATAAGCGCCCGACCTGCGCGCCGACCTGGACTAGCCGCCGGGCTGCGGGACGGGCGGCGGCGAACCTTCCTGCGGCACCGCCCGCGCCGCCGGCACGAACGCATCAGAGAAGCACGCCCCCTCGGCCAGACCTTGGGCCAGGAAGGCTGGAATCGCCGTTTCCACCATGCGCACGGAGCCGCAGAGGTAGACCTCGTGGCCGCTCAGGTCCGGGAAGTCGGCCAGCATCGCGTCGTGCACCAGGCCGGTGCGGCCTTCCCAGCCATCGTCTGCCTCGGGCTCCGACACCACCGGCACCACGCTGAAATTGGGGTGCTGGCGCTGCCACTCTTCGCACAGCGCGAGCATGTACAAGTCCTTGCTGTGGCGCACGCCCCAGTACAGACGCATGGGCCGCGTGATCCCGCGCGCAAAGGCGTCCAGCACAATGCTCTTGATCGGAGCGAAACCCGTGGCTCCAGCAATGAAAAGGATGGGCTGTGCGCCTTCGCGCAGCGTGAACTGGCCGCGCGGTCCTTCGAACGTGATCGTGTCGCCCACCTGCATGCCTTCGAAGACATGGGTGGTGAAGCGCCCGCCGGGAACCAGGCGTACGTGCAGTTCGATCAGGGCGTTGTCCTGCGGGGCGTTGGCAAACGAGAAGGCACGGCGTTCGCCGTTGTCCAGAACGATGTCGATGTACTGCCCGGCCTCGAAATCCAGCCGTTCGGCGCCTGGCAATTCGAGCTTGAGGCGCATGACGTCGTCGGCCAGATGCTCCATGCCCACGACCCGTGCCTGGTACTGCGGCATCTCGGTGGCGCTGGCACCCGTGAAGCCGTCGACGGCGATCACCACGTCGCCGTTGGGAACGGCGCAGCACATCAAGGCCAAGCCGCGGGCGCGCTGCGCGTCGGAAAGGGCCGACTTCTGGTACGGACGGTGCTCGACCGCGCCCTGCTCCATGCTGCACAGGCACAGGCCGCAGGCGCCGTTGCGGCACTCATAGGGCAGGGCCAGGCCGGCGCGCAGTCCGGCGTCGAGCAGCGTCTCGCCCGGGCGCAGCGTGAATTCCGCCGCGCTGCTGCCTTCGCCGCGCACCGTGGCGTGCAGCGTTCCCTGGGCTGCACGCCGGCCCTGCGGCCACAGCGGCAACAGGAGCAGCACCAGCGTGGCGACCGATACCAGGGCCCACACCTGTCCCAGCGGCCACTGGCTCAGCAGCGGGAACAACGCCAGCAGGAACCAGTCGAGCTTGACGCTCATGACCGCCTTGGCCAAATTGGCAGCGCCGCCCTGGCTGAGCACTGGCGCGAGCAACGACATCACGAGCAAGGTCAGCCCCAGACCGATCACCACCGGTCGCGGCGGCGTGGTGCGCGCCTTGGGCACGCGCTGCACGTGGATCCACATCAAGAGCAGCACCACCAGCGGCAGCCCGATGTGCAGGAACGAGAGCAGCGAGAAGAAGCGGTCGCTGACGCTGTCGGCGTAGACGAAATTGCGCATCAGCGTGCCGCTGAAGGGCGGCAGCCAGTCGAGCCACTCGAAGCTGGTGATGGTGACGTACTGCGCCAGCGCGTCCCAGGGCAGCATGTAGCCATTGACGCCGGAGGCATAGACCAACCAGATGAGCGCCACCCCGGTGACCCAGGAAAACCAGCGAAACCCGTGGAACAGGTTGAATGCGAAATAGCGCAGCATGTGCAGCATCATGGTGAGCACCATGGCGTCCGATGCATAGCGGTGCACGCTGCGCAAAATGCCGCCCAGCCACCACTGGCCGTGTGTCAGCGACTGTACGGAGTCATAGGCCCCCGAGACGCCGGTTTCAAAGAAGGCGTAGAGGTAAAGCCCGCTGCCGCTGACGATCCAGAACAAAAAGAAGGTGATCGAGCCCAGGTGGTACAGGGGATTGATGCGGTCCCCGAAAGCGCGATTGAACAAGTCCTCCACGCGCATGAAGAGCCACTGCAGGGCCGACTGAATCGCTTTCATCACTGAACCACCATTTCATTGGCAACGGGCGTTCCCGTGCGCTCTTTCGCCCGCATTGCCCGGACGGCCACAACCACAAACAACACGCCACCAACGATGGCGATCAGCCCACCCAGCCCCATCAATCCCATGGCGGCAATCTCTGCGTTCGAGCGCAGCACCTGCTCGGCGCCCGCCACCTTGCGCTGGACGCCATAGCCGCCAGACCACACCAGTCCGACGATGTGCATGAGCTGTCCCAGCCCGTAGACCCAGGGCTGGGCGACAGCCAGCCTGCCCTTGGGCGACGCGTAGCCCAGAGCAGGCAGCAGGTGGTAGACCAGGCCCATGAGCGCCAGCGTCACGCCGACGATGCAGCCGTGGTAATGCGCCGGAATGCGCACGTTGCTGCCGCTGATGAAAATACCGATGACCCCACCCGCACCAAAAAGCAGGATGGAAGAGAGCAGCGCCGCGCGCAGGGGACGCTGCGTGGCCTGTGCAAGCGGCAGGCGGTACAGCGCAACGACGACGGCCAGCGCCACCGGGACGATGGCTGGCCCGCCACCGGCGCGCATGGCCCAGGTCAGCAGGTTGCGGTGCTCCACCGAGCTGATGTCGTGGGCGAGGTACGCCCATGGCGTCACGAAAACCCCTGCGAGGGCCAGACCAAACATCAGCACCGCCACGCGTGGGCTCAGGCGCAGCCGCGCGCCACAAGCGCTGGCCAGCCACAACCAGCCCACCAGCATCAGCAGCGTCCAGGTGAACTGCAGCACGTGGCCACCCCCCCAGAACAGAATTTCGTAATAGGCCTTGCCGGTCAGGGCCATGGGCAGTTGCACGAACGACCAGGCAAAGGCCAGCAGCGCGATCGCCGTCGCCACTGCCGCGGCACTGAGCCCGAAGCCCAGGGCCCCGGGACCGCCAAAGGACAGGCCCAGGCGCGGCGCTGCAATGAGGCTGCGCAGGGCGAGAACGCCCACTCCGAACCCAAAGAGCACCAGGCCCCCGAGAAACAGTGGCGAATTGAGCACCGGAATGTAGTTGGCCATGACGGGCTCGCCTGCATTCAAAAAGGGCGCGGCCGCCATGGCCAGTGTGCCCGCGGCGCAGATCCACAGCGCGCTCCAGCCCCAGCGCATGCCGCGCTCGCTGCCGTGCAGGCTCCACAGCAGTCCGCCCAGGGCCATGAACCAGACGAGCACCGACAAGTCCACGTGCAGCACCAGCGCGACGTGGAAGAAATCGGCCGCCGGCAGCAGCCGATTGACGCCCGGCGTACGGGACAACACCAGCAGAATCGAAAACAGACCCGAACCGACCAGCGCCGTGAGACCCAGCCACAGCCAGCCACGCGCCAGGGCGCGGCGCGCGTCTTGCGGAATCGCTAGAGAGTACTCGGTGCTCGCCTGCGCGGGTACCGGCGGGCCCGCAGGCGTCGCGCCGGGACGCAGCGCAGAAGGCGCGATGGCGCTCATAGCAGGATGATCTCCCCGCGTTGCGCATCAAAGTCGATTACCAGCACCTGGGCCGGAACGAGATCGACCGTGGCATCGTGCTGGTAGGTAAACCCGCTGGTCGCCGTGGTATCGCGCATGCGAACGGTGATGCGGTGCTTGCCAGCCGGGACTTCCAGCCGCTTGTACACAGTCGATGCTCCGTCGCGCGAGAGGCCCGAGGGCTCGGCCACGTGCTGGTAGGCCGGCACGCCGTCGATGTCCAGCTCGACGCGCACCGGCGCCCGCTCTCGCTCGCACTTGAGCGGCGCGCGCATGTTGGGCGCGAGCTTGGCCAGTTCGTCTGCGGTGTAAGGTCTGCACTCTGCGACGCGCTGACCATGGTGCACGAAGCTGAGCTTGATCAGCGCCTGGTCGGGCGCAAGAGGCTCGTAGGTGGGCCACTGCGAAAAAGTACCTACAAAGACGGCAAAGCCGCCATACAGCAGCGCCTGCCCCGCCCAATCGAAAACACGCTTCATGCGGTGGACTCCGGAGATTCAAAAGATTTTGCCGTACGCGCGCGCAGGGCCTGCAATGCAGCCTTCAAGACCGCTTCGTCGCCGGGGTCGGCGGCCACCAGGGACCAGGCTTGCGCCGGCACGCTGGCGCGCAGACGGGGCTCGCGCAGGCCGTGCAGGCGCTCGCGCGTCCAGCGCTCGCCCAGACGGTAGGCGCAGCCCCCCTCGCGGCACGTGGTGACCAGTACGCCGTCGGCACCTGCGCGCAGCGCGTATTCGATGAAGGACGGCGGCAGCAGTCCGGTGCACACCAGCGGCAGGCAGAGCACCTCGCCTGCCGACAGCGCGGCCAGGTCCACGCCCACGGCACAGCCAAACACGACGTAGCGCCGTGGGCCCGCCAGCGCCGCCAGGCCGCTTTGCATCTGCCGTCGCAGATCGTCGATCGGCCATTGCGGCATGTCGATGCCGGTGTGCAGCACCTCTGCGCTTCGAAAAGGCGTGGAGGAGGGGCAGGCGCCCACGCAAATGCCGCAGCTTGCGCACAGGTCGCTGCGCACCTGCGCCAATTCCATGCCGACGCGGCCGTTCGGATGCGGCACCATGGTGATGGCGGCGTAGGGGCAATCCTCCACGCAGCGGCGGCAGCCGCTGCAGTGTTGAGGGTCGACCTCGGCGACAAGCTGGGTGAGGAACGCCGGACGCCAGCGCGTCGCGGAGGTGGCGTGCGCGAGCGCGCCAGCCGGCACGGCGCCCGTTGGCACGGCACTCGGCGCAAGCCCAGCCGCGGGCTTGGGGCGCACGCCCAACCACGGCAGCGCCACTAGCAGCAGCATCGCCAATCCCAGCAAAGCCCATACCGTGGCAGGCGAGGTGGCGTCCGTGAGCGGATGAATGAAGAGCAGGACCCAATCGTAGTTCAACGACACCGGCACCGTGGACAGATCGGCGGGCCCCTGGCTGCGCACCGGCAGCAGTGCAGCCAAGAGCAGCAACGTCAGACTGGTACCCACGGCCAGCGTGCGCGTGGGAAACACCTGCGCGCGGCTCAGGCGCTGCACGTGGAACCACAAACCAAAGACCAGCATCAGCGGGACGCCCACATGCACGAACACGAACAGCGAGAACAGCCGATCGTTCAATTGCATGCCGCCCAGGAAATTGCGCGCCAGCGGCGAAGCCAGTCCGGGCAGCGCGTCCAGCCATTCCGCCGTCGCCGTGGCGGAAAACTGCCCCAGGCGATCCCAGTTGAGCCAAAAGCCGCCGATGGCACTGACGAACATCAGCAGCAACAGCGGCACACCCGTCAACCATGAGGCGGCGCGAAATCCGCGGAAGCGCCCGAGCATCCATTCGCGCAGCAGATGGGCCAGCACGACCAAGACCATGGCGTCGGCAGCATAACGGTGCAGTCCGCGCAGCAGGCTGCCCCAGCGCCGCGGCTCGCGCGACAGCGCCTCGATGGACGGGTAGGCGCCGGTGGCCGACGTGTCGAGCACCGCGTACAACACCGCACCCGTGCCTACGAGCAGCCACAGGAGCAGAAAACCCAGGGCGCCCAGTTGCTTGAGCGGATTGGTGCCGGCGCCCGCCAGCGCGTCAAAGCCGTGCTCCAGGGCGCGCCACCAGCGCGCGGCCCTGGGCTGCGCAGTCGGGAGGCCCCTGCGGGTCAAAACAGCCACGGAAACACCAGCTCAGCGAACGCGGGCGCGGGGGCGGGCCTGGGGCCGCGTTGCACGCCACTCTCGAAAGAAGAAGACCATCATCACCACAAAAAACGTCACGCCACCCGCAATCTGTATGGGCAAGGTGTAGTCGACGCGGTAGTCACCCGTCTTCGGGTCGTAGACCGTGCAGACCAGGCGGACGCGCTCGAACAAGCCCTCGAGCAGGCGTTCAGGTTGCACGGGCGAACCGGCCAGGAGCAGGCGCAGCGGCTCGCCCAGGTCCGCCGCGTTGAGTTGTTCGCCGTAGATCTGGCGCACGATGCGTCCTTGCGAATCGACCAGGCTCAGCTGCAACACATGGTCAAAGCCGGCGGCAGTGGGTGCATACAGGAAGCCGAAGTCCTGCGTCAGCGCGGGCACGTCGGCAGCCCGCGGGCTGAGGAACTCCCAGTTGTCCGAGTGGATCTGGAATTGCGCCGCAAAGGCCTTGAGGGCACCCGGCGAATCTTCCGGTTGGTTGAAGCCAATGCTCACCACGTTGAACTGCCCCGGCCCGACACTTTTTTGCAGCGCTTCAACCGCCTGCTGCAAGGCGCGCGTAGTCCCCGGGCAGATCTGAAAACAGCCCGTATAGATGAAGCTCACCAACAAGGGTTTGCCGCGATAGCTCGATAGCGCTACGGTGCGGCCCGCGCGGTCGCGGAACAAATGCTCCCCGAGTTCGCGGCCCACGGCGGCCTGGCTGGCGCGCAATGCAAGAGCCTGATCCAGACCGGACCGGCCCTCACTCGCGTCGGCGTCGCTCGCGGATGCCGGCGCGGACGCCAAGCCGATCGACCACGCAAGGAGCAGCGCAGCAAAAAGGCGAAGGCGGGACATGGTCAAGCTCGCTTAGCGGACAAGGCCGTCCACGCAAGCCGCCACCAGCAAGGTGCTCAGTTGAACCAGGGAGGCAAAGAACGCCGACATGGCGTGCTGGCGGCTGACTTCGCGCGACAACACCCAGGCCTTGTGCACGAAATGCAGGCCGCCACCCAAGGCGCCGATGAGATAGACAGGGCCTGCGCCCCAGAAGGCAGGCAACAGCGAAGCCACCAGCAGGGCGACGGTACTGGCAAAGACGATGCGCGCAGCGCGCTCGTTGCCGACCACGACCGGCAGCATGGGCACACCCGCCTGCGCGTAGTCGGCGCGGTTGGCAATGGCCAGAGCCCAGAAATGCGGAGGCGTCCACAGGAACAGCACCAGGGCCAGCAGTATGGGCAGGGGCCCCAGCGCCGGATCAACCGCGGCCGCGCCGGCCAACACGGCGAAACTGCCCGCCAGGCCACCGATGACGATGTTCATGGGGCTGCGGCGCTTGAGCCACACCGTGTACACGAAGGCGTAGAAAAATGCGCCCAGGAACACGTAGACCGCTGCCACGCCATTGAGCACCAGCCAGGCCGCGGCCACCGCAGCGGCCAGCATGGCTCCCATCAGCACCAGCCAGGCAGGATGGTGCGGCAAGGCGCCCGTGACGAATGCGCGCCGGCGCGTGCGCGCCATCAGCTGGTCGCTCTGGTGCTCCACGTACTGGTTGAATGCTCCGGCACTGGCCGAAGCCACAAGCACCGACAGCGCCAGCACCAGCACCTCGATCCAGCTCGGCGCAGGCCCCGGCGTCACCACCATGCCCACCAGTGCGGTGACCATGATGAGCGAGCCAATGCGCAGCTTGAACAGCGAAACGACGTCCCGGCTGCGTTGCGCGGCCCGGCTGCGGGTGGGTTCAAGCGTGTCGGTGGTCATGGTTCTGGCTTCCGATCAGGACATGCCCCAGAGCTGAGCAAGGTACTTCCAGTTGATGAAGTAGTACAGGATGAAGGCCAGCAGGAACACCATGGCAAGCACGAAGCTTCCCGGAGCCACCAATCCGGCGGAACCGTAGGTCTGCGCTGCCGCCGTCCGCGCCGTCGGCGGAATGGGAGTGAAGCGCGGGCTGACGGCGCCCTGGTCGAGCTTCTTGCCCCACAGCAGCGAACCGACCGTAATGTAGATGTACAGCCCGCCGCCCACGATGGCCGCCAGGCCGCCGATGCCCACGAGCCCCATCATCAGATACGCCGCGCCCGGCCATTCGTAGGCCAGTGCCGCGCCACTGAAGGCCATATCCCAATGGCGGCGCGAAACGCCCAGGGTACCAGCGCCCATCATCACCAGGCAGAAGAAGTACATGGAGAAGCCGAAGAGATAGGGCTGAATCTTGGCCAGGCCGGGCGAGATGGTCTCGCGCCGGAACAGCACCGGAATCAGGTAATAGGTCAGCGCCATGAAGGTCAGTGTGGTACCGACCACCACCGTGGCGTGGAAGTGCCCCGGGACGTAGATGGTGTTGTGGATGATCAGGTTGAGCTGCTCGGTCCCCATCATCACCCCCGAGATACCCCCGAGGAAACCAAAACCCACGATGGAGATGAAGACGCCGGAGAAGGTCGGATTGCCCCAGGGCGCTTTGCGCAGCCACTCGAACAGGCCCTTGTTGTAGCCCTTGGCGCGCTGCGCGACTTCCATGGCACCGGGAACCGTCAGGCCGTGAATCATCGAGGCGAGCACGGCGAAGTACATGAAGTAGCTGGTGTTCACGACCTTCCACTCGGTGCTCACGCCCGGATCGGCCAGCAGGTGGTGGGCGCTGGCCAGTTGCAGGAACAGGATGTAGAGCAGGAAAGCGCCGCGGCTGACGCGCTCGGACATGGGCTTGGCACCAAAGGCCAATGCGGCCACCAGATACCAGATGGAGATGTGCGCTGCAACGTTGATCTGCTGCGAAGAGTGTCCGAAGGCCCACCAAATCGTGCGGTAGATCAGCGGGTCGACGTTGCTGATCAGGCCGACTGCCATCAGGAACGTCGGAATCAGAATGATGGCACCCGAGACGATGGTGAACACCGCGATGATGGCCGCCACGATGGCGCCGAACGTCACCAGCGGCACCGAACCCTGGTAGGTTTTGTCGCGCTTGGCGACCACCAGCGTGCCGAAGAAGATGAAGCAGGCAATGAGCGCGCCGACGGCAAAGAGGATGAGTCCGAGGTAGAACCACGGCGTCGCCATCATGGGCACGTAGGACGTCATCATGACGCTGGAGCCGCCGCGGAAGACGTCGATGTTGTTCATGACGGCGCCCACCAGCATCAACGCGTAGGCGAGCCACGCAATTTTTGGCGTGGCGATCCGACAGCGCAGCAAGGTGGAGGCACAGAAATACAGCACGGCCACTTCAAAGAAGATCATCCAGAAAATGAGCATGTTGATGCCGTGCGCCGTCAGCACCATGTAGAAGGTGTCGGCGGCCAGCCAGTGAACGGCGGGCCAGCGCGTGAGCACGACGCCAATGGCGAGAATGCCCCCGACCAGAAGCGCGACCACAGCGGTCACGGCGTTCACGATCATCAGGCGTTCGGCATTGCGTTCGAACTGCAGGCCCGAACGCGGGCAGGTGCGGTAGGTGGTTGCGCTGCCAGAGGCGAGCGCGGCAGAAGTTGCGGCCATTGCGTAGTCCTCCTGCTTATTTCACGTAGAGGCGTCCCACCATGGTGTGGTGGTTGATGCCGCAAAACTCGTTGCAAACGATGGAGAACTGGCCCGACTGGTTGGGCGTGATCTTCATCACGTGTTCGTACCCAGGAACGACCTGGACGTTGATGTTGGTGGGCTGCAATGAGAAGCCGTGGTTGTAGTCCATAGAAGTCATGTGAAGCTTGTAGGTCTTGTCTTTTTCAAGCTCGAGAATGGGCCACCAGGACCACAGCCGTCCGATCAGGTAGATGTCGCTTCCCTCGGGGGGGTGCACCACCGGAATGTTCTGGTCGGTTTCAGTGCGCACGGTGTATTTGTCCACCATGGCCTGCGTCTTGGCAGAGAACTTGTCGGGCGTGGTCTTGTAGGTTTCCGTGGAGAGGTTCTGCTTGCCGTAGATATGCCAGCCAACCATCATGAAAAACATCACCATGCACCAGGCAAAGGCAATGGCGATCCAGAGGCCTTCAACGCGGTCAAGAGGGTGTTTCCACCAAAGGCGCTCTGCGGGGGGGAGGATGGCGCTCATGTGCGTTGCTCCTTCACTTGGCCAATGGGATGGTCAGGATTTCGATCACTCCCCAGAGGGAGTAGACGATCATCGGGACCATCACCCCGATGAATAGCAGCAGGAACGGGTTGTCCAGCAGCTGCTGGATCATCGGAACCTTCTCGTTCTCGTCGTCATGGTGTTCCATAGGGGGCTTCTCCTCGGTGACCTAAAGATGCATACGATTCTCGGGTTTAACCCCATCACAGACTTGATCTACGACAAGGTCCGCCGCCGGCGGCGCTAGGGGAAACCACTAAGCTGGCGCCGTGTTCTCTCTTCCCGTCAGCAGAATGGCCGCTTTTCCGCCTGAGCGCAAGATGCATTCCCCTACCACTTTCCTGAACCCGCAGCGTCGCCAGAGGCTGTTGCGCCATTCGGCCTGGCTCAGCGCCGCACTCGTTTTGCTGGTGATCTGCCTCAGCGCGTTTCTGCGCCAGTCCAATGCCGGTCTCGGCTGCGCCCCCTGGCCCGCCTGCCATGCCCGCGCCGCGGCGGGGGAGCCACCGCAAGATGCCAGCGGCCCGGCGCAGCGCGGCGCACGCGCACTGCACCGGGTGAGCGCCACGTCCTTGCTGCTTCTGCTGCTCGCCGTGGCGGCCTTGGCCCGGACCTCCAGGCCACGTTCCGGTGGGCAGCTGCGGCTGGCGCTGATCGCGCTGGCCCTGGTGTTGTTTCTTGCGGGCTTGGGACCGTTTACTTCGGGATCGCGCCTGCCCGCGGTGACGCTGGGCAATCTGCTGGGCGGCTTCCTGTTGTTTGCGGTCTGTGTGCGTTTGGGGCTGCCCCCGGCGGCGTCCCGGACGAGCGAGGTTGGGCGGCTGCGCCGCTGGGCGTGGGCCGCGGTCGCACTGCTCCTGGCGCAGAGCGCGCTCGGCGGGCTGATCAGCGCGGGCTACGCCGGCCTGAGCTGCCCGGAACTGCTTGGCTGCCATCCAGGAGCGCAGGGCTGGCTGTCGCTCAACCCCTGGCAGATTCCCGACACAGGTGCGGGCCTGCCGCGCTACGCCGGCGGCACTGGCGTTCAGTGGTTGCACCGCCTGGGGACCCTGGCGGTGCTGGTGGCGGTGCTCGGGCTGGCCCGCGCTGCCTGGCACAGCGGTCGGCGCACAGCGGCGCTGGCGCCGGTCGCGCTGGTCCTTCTCCAGGCGCAACTGGGGATCGCGCTGGCGCTGGGCGGCCTGCCGCTGGGCGCGGCACTGGCGCACAACCTGCTTGCCGCTCTGCTGCTGGCTGTGGTGGCGGCGCTGCTGCCGCGTGGCCGGCCGCTGTCACCTCGGTTGTGACGCGGGCACGGGGCACTCTGCACAATGGCCCATGGACTTCGCACCCTCGTCGCGCGCGCAAGAAATGCTTGGGCGCATGGATGGCTTCATGCAGCGCTATTTGCTTCCGCACAACGCGGCCTGGCATGCAGCGGTGCTGGCGGGAAGCTATCCGCCGCCGTTTCTCGATGACCTGAAGGCCCTGGCGCGCGAAGAGGGCTTGTGGAACCTCTTTCTGCCCGGCCTGCGCCAGAACGAGCCGGGGACGCGCCTGTCCAACCTGGACTACGCGCCGCTCGCCGAGTGCATGGGGCGCCTGCCCTGGGCGGCCGAAGTCTTCAATTGCAACGCTCCCGACACCGGAAACATCGAATTGCTGCATCGCTTCGCGTCGGCGGAGCAGCGCAGCGAATGGCTAGAACCCTTGCTGGACGGGCACATCCGCTCGGCCTTTGCCATGAGCGAACCCGATGTGGCCTCGTCGGACCCGACGAATCTGCAGACCACCGTGCGGCGGGGCGGCTCCGAGCTGGAACTGAACGGCAGAAAATGGTTCATCACCGGCGCAGCGCACCCCGAGTGCCGGCTGCTGATCGTGATGTGCCGAAACGCAGGCGAGGACGCGGAGCCCGGCAGCATCCACCAGCGCCACAGCATGGTGCTGGTGCCGCTGGATGCACCCGGTGTGCAGGTGCTGCGCAACATTCCCGTGCTGCACCACCACGCCCCCGAAGGCCACTGCGAAATCCTGCTCCAAGGCGTGCGTGTGCCCGAGAGCTCCTTGCTGGGCGACTGGGGCGCGGGCTTTGCGATGGCGCAAGCCCGGCTCGGGCCGGGCCGCGTGCACCACTGCATGCGCAGCATCGGCCAGTGCGAACTGGCGTTGCAATTGGCGGCCGAGCGCACGCTGGAGCGCCAGATGTTTGGCCGCTACGAGTCGGATTTTTCCAACGTGCAGGATTGGCTGGCCGAGTCACGCATCGAGATTGACCAGGCCCGGCTGCTGGTGCTGCACACCGCCTGGTTGCTGGACCAGGGCAGCGCAGCGGACCCCGCCGCCACGCGCGCCCAGGTAGCGGCGATCAAGGTGGTGGCTGCACGCCTGCAAAGCCGCGTCGTCGACCGCGCCATTCAGGTCTTTGGTGCCATGGGGCTGTCGCCCGATACGCCGCTGGCCCAGTTCTGGAGCTGGGGCCGCGCCCTGCATCTGCTGGACGGGCCGGACGAGGTACATCTGCGCAGCGTGGCGCGGCACGAACTGGCCCAGGCGCGGGGCCGCATGGGCCAGAGCAGCGCCTGGTTCACGACGCCTGAGCAAATGCGGGCGCCCCCACGGGTACGCTAGTCTGCTATCATATGGATAGCTTATAACGCTTATTGGATAAGCGCCAGAAGCATAAACAATCTATATTTTCGCGGATTCGATGCTCAGTTTTGAGCTTGCGGCTGCAGCGTGGATCTTGCAGCCGGTGTGCGCTGCGGGTGGCGCACCACACGGTTGCGTCCTTGGGCCTTGGCCTGGTAAAGCGCCTCGTCCGCGCACTCGACCACTTGCTCCACCGACTGGCCCGGCAGACTCTCGGCCCACCCTGCCGATACCGTCACTGCCACGTGACCGGCAGGGCAGGGAACGTGCAGCGTGGCCACCTCGGCGCGCAAGCGCTCAAGCAGCAGTGCCGCACCTGCGGCGTCGGTCTCAGGCAGGAGCAACAGAAACTCCTCGCCGCCCCAGCGCGCCAGCACGTCGGTACTGCGCAGATTTTTGACGGCGCTTTGGGCAAACGCACACAGCACCGCGTCGCCCACTGCATGGCCGTGCTGGTCATTGACCCGTTTGAACAGATCCAGATCCAGCAGCGCCAGCACCAGCGGGCGCCCACTGCGTTCGCAGCGCTCACGTTCCACCGCCAGCAGTTCGGTCATGCGGCGGCGGTTCACCAGGCCGGTCAAGTCGTCGTGCGCGGCCAGGTGGTTGATGCGCGCCAGCGCCGCAGCCAGTGCGTGCTTTTGCCGCTTGAGCCGCTGGCGCACATGCTGAATGCGCAGACCGACAAAGGTGCTTCCGCCGAGCACAAGAACGATCATCACGCCGTAGGCCAGCTCCAGCACCGCGTTGTGTCCAGGGGCATCCATCCAGAAGACCACCACCGTCGCGATACCGAAGCACAGCAGCGACAGCAGCAGGTTGGCCAGCATCTGGCGCGCGCTCAGGTTGAAGATGCCAAACATCAACACCAGCGAGAGAATGACCGGCGTGATTCCGCGCGCTTCGCCCAGCAAGGCGTAACCCGCCGCGTTGCTCAGGATGGCGTAGCGAATCTGCAGTTGGGTCAGCGCCGGATCGTCCAGGCTCAGGGTCCAGCCGGTGCGGATGCACACCAGCACCGCGAGGTTGAACAGCACAAGCGTGCTGATCCAGATGAGGCTCAGATCCACACGCGCAAAACCGGCGTAGGCCAACAGGATGACGAGCCCGCCGCACACCGCGGAGAGCAGCGCCGACACCGCCGTCATGGCAACACGGATGCGCATGTGGTTATCGACTCCGAGGAGCCGCTGCGCCCAGGCGCTGCGGTTCACGTTACGGACCATGCCACGCCTTTCATAGGTTATGGGCAAGCACTGCGCTGCGGGTGTCGACACTGCGGCGCCATTCTAGGGACGCACGGTTTTGGTGCAAACGCAAGCCCCCACGGAGAGGTCGGCTTGGGCCGGCAGGAGATGGAGACCGCCGGGTCCAGGGCTGCCAGGCCGCCCCAAACCCATTCTGAGGCTGCGGGTGAAATCTGCGCCTTGCCAGGAAGGGATTTCATCGCATAAGATAGTAATCAATTACTCACTTTTAGAGCGCCTTGTGTCTGCTGCTTCCAAATACCTGCCTGCCGATGAGCGCCGCGCCGCGACCGTGGAGGCTGTCATTGAACTGGCCGCCACCCAGAACCCGAGCGACATCACTACCGCAGCGATTGCCGGCCACATGCACCTGACCCAAGGTGCCTTGTTTCGCCACTTTCCCTCCAAGGACGCCATCCTGCAGGCCGTGATGGAATGGGTGGCCGAGCAGTTGCTGGCCCGGGTGGAGCGTGCAGCGCAGGATGCTGCCACGCCCCTGGCCGCGCTTGAAGCCATGTTCCTGGCA
>JAMLIT010000006.1 GCA_023954035.1 Burkholderiaceae bacterium
GTAATTCCATTTCCAAATCATTGGTGGCGCGAAGATGAGCCGCAGACCTTGCTGTAGCAAGGCAGGGGGAAGTCGACAATGTCACGGATGATTTAGAAAGGGAATAAGCCGCCAGGGCAGCGCCGAAGCGGGCGCCCAAAGAGCCGACTAAAAGTGCAGCTGGTGCACGCCGATCAGCCCCAGCACCCCGATCACGATCAGATACAGCGCCACGATGGTGCTAAGCAACCTGGGGAATACCAGGATCAGGATGCCGGCCAACAAGGCGACCAGCGGACCGACGCTGAGATTGATATTCATGTTGGAACTCCAGGGGAAAAATCGGTGATCAGCGATAGCCGCTGAACAAAATGGCGATGTTGACGGCCAGCGCCAAGCCCCACACCAGGCTGCGTGCGGTGGCCTTGTCGCCGACATACAGCCCGATGTAGAGCACGCGCAAGGCAACGAAAGCAACCGCCAGCCAGTCGAGCCGGCTTTGCGGCGCGCCCAACTGGTGCGCAATGATCACTGCACCGATGAAAAAAGGCAGAGCCTCGAAGCCATTGGCCTGCGCCGCATTGGCACGGGCCGACTCGCCTTCTTGCCGGGCCAGCCAGGCACGCGGATTGTGGTTGTCGTAACCGCCGTCAGCACGCCGCTTGCCCACCCCGCTGCGCTTGGCAAGCAGCCCACAGAGAAACGGCAGCAGGGCAGCAACAAGCACGCACCAGTAAGCGATCGTGAACTCAGGAAGTGCAGAAGGGTTCATAAAGAGAGCGGCCAAAGGCAAAGGTTGTGAATGGACCGCCGCATTGTGCCGCCTTCGGCAGCCGCCCGCCGGACGCCAGAAATGCCCGGCAACTCAGCGCCTGTCGGCCAGCGCGTGGGCAATCGTGCCCAGATCGACAAATTCAAGCTCACTGCCCACGGGAACGCCGCGCGCCAGGCGCGTCACCGCCAAGCCATCGCGCCGCAGCGCCTCACTGACGACATGGGCCGTGGCCTCACCCTCGGCAGTGAAGTTGGTGGCCAGAATGACTTCCTGCACCACGCCATCGCGTGCCCGATCCAGCAGCGCCTGGATGCCAATGTCGGCCGGGCCGATGCCATCGAGCGGGCTGAGCCGCCCCATCAGCACGAAATACAGCCCACGAAACGCCCCGGTGCGCTCCAGCGCCGCTTGGTCTGCGGGCGTCTCCACCACGCACAGCCGCGTCGCGTCGCGTTCGGGGTCCAGGCACACGGCACACACCTCGGCTTCGGTAAACGTGTGGCAGCGCGCACAGTGGCGCACCTGCTCCACCGCCTGCGCCAAGGCACGCGAAAGCGCCTGCGCCCCATCGCGATCGTGCTGCAGCAAATGAAACGCCATCCGCGCTGCAGACTTCGCCCCGACGCCTGGGAGGCGCCGCAGCGCCTGGATCAAAAGTTCAAGAGATTGGGTGGCGGCCAAGGTTGGGGACTCGCATTAAAAAATGGGCTTGCACGAGTGTAGTGTTCCGGTCGGCTCGGAACTCAGCCGGCCCCGGTCAAACGATGCGATGACCAAGTTTCTGGCCGAGATCTGAGGGCAGACACTCACTCAGGCTGTGTCGGATACGTCCGCAGCGCCTGAAGCAGCATCGGCAGCACTCCGCTCACAGCGCGCCGCGTCGATTGGATGGCCGGCGTCCTGGAAGCGCTTTGCCGCCTTTGCAAATCGCGAGACCGCCACTTCCACGCCCTCGCAGCGCACGATGGCCATGTGAGCCAACACCTCGTCATGTGCTGCATGCCAGGCCGGCAGGCGCATCACCACGTTCGCGAGATACGCGGTCTGCGCAGCGTATTCCTCAGCCAGGTCCAGTCGCCCGGCACGCGCGGCCGCAATGGCCGCCGGTACGGTAAATGTGATACGGCAGCCTGGGCAGGTCTCGAGTGGGCCATGCACGGCCTCGCGCGCATCTTCCAAAAAATGAAGCGCCTCGGTCCGATTGCGTGCGAGCAGGATGCGGGTTCCGTAAATGCGATCTAGCAAGTGGAAGCCAACGTCGCTCTGTCGTGCCAGGTCGAGCGCATGGCCTATTAGCGCACGGGCGTCGTCGTGCCTGCCGCGATGCATGGCAACTTCAGCCATCCGCTGCGTTGCGAAAGCCTCACCAGTAACTGCGCCTATTGCACGGTGCGTAAGCACACCCTGCCCCAAATGTTTCTCTGCTGCCTGCAAGTCGCCTGACAGCAACTCAGCCTCACCACGTATCGTGATGCCGAATGCGTGCCCGCGCGCGGCGCCAAGCCGCAGCGCCTCGGCGGCCAGTCCGTTGGCAAAGGCGATGACTTCTGGGTAAGGCCGGGCTCCGTAGAGGAAACGCTGCAGGATGCAAAGTTGCCCATCGAAGACGCGTATGGCCAAGTGCGGCAACTGGCTGGTGTCTTGCAAGTCGGCCCAGACACTTTGATCGAGCTCCCCGCGAGCGTGCGCTGCCGCCGCTTGCGCCCACGAGGCGGTTACTAGGGCGGAGGTATCGCCAGTTTGCAGTGCCAATCGTCGTGCCTCGGCCGCTTTTTGCGAGCCCATGGCGGGATCGGCCGCACCCATGGCCGCAGCACCACTGTAAGTCAGCGCCTCGCACAAGCGACCTTCTACGCTGTTAGGCCGCACGCCGACAAGCGCCCGCAGTGCACCCTCAGGGTCTCCTTGTTTGATTTGCGCGAGAGCAGCCTGGGCGCGAAGGTTGTGCGACATCGGCTCCCCGGCGGCGTCAGCCGCCGCGCGGTAGGCGAGCACTGCAGCGGGGTCTCCCATTGCATCCATGGCACGCGCGCGCAATTGCAAAGCCTCGGCATGCGCACCGTCGAAGGCGAGCACCGGCTCAAGATGGCGCAGCGCATCGCTGAAAGCGGCCAGGCGCACCGCATCGCGGGCTGCAGAAAGAAGCCAGGGCATGGCCTCGCGCAGACTGTCGCCGGCCAACCAGTGGCGCGCCACCACGGCCGGTGCGGCATTGAGGTCGGCCAGACGATGCGCGGCCTGGCGGTGCATTTTCAAGCGCTGGTGCGGCGGGATCTGCTCGATGAGGGTCTGGCGCACCAGCTCGTGCCGAAACCGGTAGCGTGCGCCGTCCAAGCGGAGCACACCCGCAGTCAGAGCAATATCGAGCGCTGCGAACGCGCTTGCTTCGGCATCAGGCGTCAGGGCAGCGGCCGTGGTGGCATCGAACACGTCGCCGGCCAGGGCCAGCCATTTCAGCGAAGCCAGCGCCGCGTCGTTCACATCGCACAAACGCGCCAGTATGGCGTCGGCAACGTTGTGGGGCAGTGCTTGCTTGCCAGAGAGCTTGGCGCAGCGCGCGAGCTCTATCGCGGCGAACGGATTACCTTGGGAAGCCCGCACGATATGGCTCACGACTTGATCGGGCCACGGGTTCGGGGCGGCCTGGATTACAAGCCGGCGAGTCTCTTCATTGCCCAGCGGTTCAAGGTCGAGCGTCTGCATCGCGCCGCTACCGACCAGCCGCGATACGCTGCGCCCGAGTGCCGACCCCAGCGCGGGCGGGCGCATTGCCAAAACCACACACACTGGCGGTCCGCTGGCTATCAAGTGCATCAGCACGTCGACGTCGGCATCGTCTGCCAAATGGGCATCGTCGACCAGCACCAACATCTCAGCCCCATCTGATGCCGCTAGCAGCAAACGTCGCAGGGCGCCGATCACTTGATGCCGCCCCAGGGGCCCAGGCAGCTCGGCGGCAGGCGCCGCAAGCGAGCTCAGTTGTGCCAGCACCGAACGCGCCGGAGCGCCAATCCGATCAAGTACGCTGCGGTCGGCCATGACCACCGTCTCGGCCAATGCTGCAATCACGGCGTAGGTGCGCCCCGGCTGCGCCGCGTCCACGCGCACGACGGTCCAACCGCGCTCACGCGCAAGCGCGCCGAGTTCCCGACAAAAAGCCGTCTTGCCGATACCGGTGGGCCCGCGCAGCGCGATGCCGCCAGGTCGGTCGGCGGGGGCCATGCCCAGCCAGGCCAACGCCTGGGCCTGCAGCATCGCCCGCCCGACAAAAGCCGGCCCCTCTGGCTGCAGACCGGCGACACACGCTTCGTACAGTGCCTCGGTTTCATCGTTCGGCGTGATGGCAAGTTCCTGCTGCAAGGCTTCTCGCAAGCGCGCGTACCATCGTATGGCCGCTGCCCGGTTGCCCGCCGCGAGCTCGAGCGCCATTAGTTCACGATGCGCGGGTTCGTCTGTAGGGTCAGCCTCTGCCAGTCGTTCCCACTGCTCGCTGAACCTCAGCAACTCGATGTAGTGGGCGTGTAGACGTTCGCGTGCCGGCTCAGCCCATGCTTCATAGGCCGATCCGGGAAGCAGTTCACCGCCGTAGGCATCCAGCGCCTGCGCACAAGCCTCACGCTTTTGGCCGTGCGGCGCGGTCAACGCCGCCTTTGCGAGCTGCTCGAAATTGTCGACATCAACGTCGACACGGCCGTGGGGCCACAGCATCACGTCGCCGCCGTGCGATAGCAAGCCCTCGTGCCGGCCAAGCGCCTGGCGCGCGTGGTGGACGGCCTTGCGCAGGTTCGCCGCACCTGCGTCAGGCCCGAGCTGCGGCCACAGCGAGTCGATCACACGCTCGCGTGTCAGGCGATAGCGCGGCGCCAAGCTCAGCAATTGCACCAGTTGGGCCGCACGCAGGCTCGGCCAGTGATCAGCGGCGAGCTCGGTGCCGTCAACGGACAAGGCGAAGCCGCCCAACAGGCGAATCCTGAGCTGGCCCACAGGGTCTAGTACATCGTGTGTGTGCGCATCGGGCATGGCAACCCAGTGTGCGCGCGGCAACCCGTCCGCGCAATCGGTACAAGGACCAAGAACGTATCAGGAACAGCGCCAGCGGATGCTGTACGTCAGCGGGTTACCTAAGACCCGCAGAACCCAACTACAGGAGTCCACCATGACCACGCAAAACGTAAACTTTCAACTCTACCCTTGCGGCTCCGCGACCATCGCGTTGCCAGAGGTTTTGACGAGCGACGCGTTTAACCGCCTCGACTTGGCCGTCAACGATGCGCTTTGTCAACCGCGCCGCGACATCAGCGCCAACGCCGCAGGCGACCCGGGGCCCATCGAGTCCGATGCTTGCCGGCTCGCTCAGTACTAAAACGCGGAGAACACCATGACTGAATCGCTCTACCAAAGACTCGGCAGCGCCGAAGGCATTACGGCCATCGTGGATGACGTACTCGACCGCCACGCCGTGAATCCGCTGCTGGCGCCCCGCTTCAGCGGCAAGGACCTGACGAGGTCAAAGCAGATGGCCACACAGTTCTTCTGCATGGGCGCCGGCGGCCCTCAAACATACGAAGGCCTAGACATGCGAGCCGCTCACGCGGGCATGAACATCAGCGAGCAAGAACTCATCGCTGCGATGGACGATTTCGTCGCGGCGATGCAAGGCCATGGCGTCGGCGCTGTCGAGGTCAACGAGGTTGTGGCGATGCTGTATTCGTTGAAAGCCGAGGTGCTGAGACTTTGAGCGGTGTGCTTCAAGGGCGCGCGTAGCAGACCGTCGCGTGCACGCATGCCCGCTCACGGTGTTGGCCGCTCGCTCCAGCGCAGCTCCAGGCGGGGAACCGGAGCGTACTGGAGGTACGTGAGGATCCCCCGACGGGCCCCGCAACAACGCAGATCGCCCGCCCGGTAGCCAGTGCACCCCGCCTCAAGGGCGTAGCGAGCGCGCGTCAGGCTAGGCGCACGAAGCGGAAGAACCGGAACGTACTCCCGGTACGTGAGGATTCTGAGCACCGCGCAACGACGCATCACGCCCGCTCGGTAGCCAGTGCACTAAAAAGGGAACTTCATGCCGGGGGGGAGGCCTGCCGTGAGCTTGCCCATCTTCTCCTGCGACGTCTCCTCCGCCTTGCGCACCGCAGCGTTGAACGCCGCCGCCACCAGGTCTTCCAGCATGTCTTTGTCCTCGGCCAGCAGGCTGGGGTCGATGGTGATGCGCTTGACGTCGTGCTTGCAGGTCATCAACACCTTGACCAGCCCGGCGCCTGCCTCGCCTTCGACTTCGATATCGGCCAGTTCGTCCTGGGCCTTCTTGAGGTTGTCCTGCATGGCCTGGGCCTGTTTCATGAGGCCGGCGAGCTGTCCTTTGTTGAACATGGTGAGGTCCTTTTCTGGTCAATGAAATGAATGGGGGCAGCTGCGCCGGCTAGAGCGGCCGGATGCTGCCCGGAACAATTTTTGCGCCATGGTCACGCACCATGGCCTGGACGAAGGGGTCGTTCATGACGACGGTGCGGGCACGATCCAGCTCGGCATTGTCCTTTGCCGTATTGCGGCGCGCGGGCGTGTCGGTGACCGGCCCGATTTCCACGCTCAGGCGCTCGGCGTGGCCTGCGGCGGCGAGCGCGCTGCGCAGGCGCTCGCGGGTGGCCGGCTGGTTGAGCGATTCGCGCTCCACGCGCAGCAGCCAGTGCCCGCCGTCGCGCGCCAGCAATTGCGACTGGAGCGCCAGTTCCCTTACCAACGCCGTGACCGCGTCGGCGGCAATCAACTGCTGCACCACGCCGTGCCAGGTTTCACCTTCCGGCGTGGGAACCAGTGCAGCTGGGGCGGCGTCGGCGCGCGGCTGCAGGCGCGGGCCGGGCTCGGGGAGTTCGCGCACCGGCACGGTGAGCACGGCGGGCGCTGGCTGTGGGGTGGTGGGTGCCTCCACAAGCGCAGGGGGGTCCTGCTCGGGCGCCGCAGCCACAGGCTCTGCATTCGCTTCTATTTTTGTAGCTGTCAGCGCAGGCGCATCCTGCGCTAGAGGCCTATTTTCATCAAAATTTCTGGTTTCTCGAACGACGGGCGCCTCAGAGGTCGGCGCGGCAAGCGGTTCCGCATGCGAGACGTTTTGTCTGGCCGGCCCAGGCGCTTCAGGCGCTTGAACCGGCAGCGCCGTTTTTTTTTCCGCTCCGCCGGCGGCGGGCTTGAACGCCAGCAGGCGCAGCAGCACCATGGTCAGCGCGGCGTATTCGTCGGGCGCCAGGCCCAGCTCGGTGCGGCCGTGCAGGCACATGCTGTAGAGCAGTTGGGTCTCGTCGGGCGGCAGCAGCGCCGCCAGGCGGGCGGTTTCCTGGGCTTCGGCGTCGTCCTCGCCCGACTGGCGGTGGCCGGGCACGGCTTGCAGCACGGCCATGCGCTGCAGCAGTGCAGCCATGTCTTCCAGCGCTGCCGCAGCCGAGAGACCGTGCAGGCGCAGCGCCTCAGCGGTCTCCACCACGGTGCGGCCGTCGCCGCGCGCCAGGGCGTCGATCAGCTGCGTCACATGCGAGCGGTCCACGCTGCCCAGCATCTGGCGCACCGGGGCTTCCTCAATGCGGCCGCTGCCGAAGGCAATGGCCTGATCGGTCAGCGAGAGCGCGTCGCGCATGGAGCCGCGCGCAGCTTTGGCCAGTTGGCGCAGCGCGGCCGGCTCGGCTTCGATCTGCTCTTGTGCGAGCACCTGGACGAGATGCTCCTGAACGGTGTCGGGCGCCATGGGGCGCAGGTTGAACTGGAGGCAGCGCGAGAGCACGGTCACCGGCACTTTTTGCGGGTCGGTGGTGGCGAGAACGAACTTGAGGTATTCGGGCGGCTCCTCCAGCGTCTTGAGCATGGCGTTGAAGGCGTGCCCGGAGAGCATGTGGACCTCGTCGATCATGAAGACCTTGAAGCGCCCCTGTACCGGTTTGTAGACCGCTTGTTCGAGCAGGCTTTGCACCTCATCGACGCCGCGGTTCGACGCAGCATCGAGTTCTGTGTAATCGACAAAGCGGCCGGCGTCGATGGCCGTACACGCTGCACAGACCCCGCAGGGCGTGGCCGTGATGCCGCCCTGCCCGTCCACGCCCTGGCAATTGAGCGACTTGGCCAGAATGCGCGAGACGGTGGTCTTGCCGACGCCGCGCGTGCCGGTGAACAAATAAGCGTGGTGCAGCCGCTGCTGGGTGAGCGCATTGGTCAGCGCCTGCACCACATGCTGCTGACCGACCATTTCACCAAAATTGCGCGGGCGGTACTTGCGGGCGAGCACGAGGTAGGACATGGGGTGATTCTATGGTCCGTGGCACATCCAGCTTCGGCACGGGCGTCGCCCCAGCCAGCGACCGCCGGGCAAGGGCCGCCCCGCAGCCCTGGCGGTGTCCCCCTTCCCGCAGCGCGAAGCGTTGCGAGAGAAGGGGGAAGGCGCGAAGCGCCTCAGGGGGTAGAATCCCTCGCTGACGGGCCTCCCCGCATGGTGAAGCGGCCAACCGGGTCAGGTGGGGAACCAAGCAGCCCTAACTGTGGAGCCAGTGCCGGGGGTAAGGCTCGTCAACTTCTTTTCGCCAGGCGTCATTCGCTGAACGCCTGGCCAGCCGCCTTCTTTCCTTTTTTCAATGCCGCTTGCGGCGCCCCTTTGGGGCCACAGCGGCACTGTTTGCCGCCCCCTTCTTGCTGCCCAGGCGCGATTCCGTTCCTTTGATCAGGCGGGCAATATTTTCCTTGTGCCGCCAGGCCAGCAGACTCGACATCACCACAATGGCCGCAGCAATGCTGCGCTCGGTGTCCCAGACCACGCCACCCACCAACACGTAGTACACCGGAGCAAACAGGGCGCTGGCCAGCGAAGCCAGCGACGAATAGCGAAAGAAAAACGCCACGATCAGCCAGGTGGCTCCAGTGGCCAGCCCCAGCCAGAGACTGAAACCCACGAGCACACCCAGCGCCGTGGCCACGCCTTTGCCACCCTGAAAGCGGAAAAATACCGGCCACAAGTGGCCCACAAAAGCCGCCAGGCCCACCAGCGCCTGCGTTCCGTCTTCCAGCCCATACGGCGCACCGTACCAGCGCACGAGCACCACCGGGAGCCAGCCCTTGGCGGCGTCCAGCAGCAGCGTCACGATGGCGGCGACCTTGCTGCCCGAGCGCAGCACATTGGTGGCGCCGGGGTTCTTGCTGCCAAAGGTGCGCGGATCGGCCAGGCCCATGGCGCGGCTGACGACCACGGCAAACGAGAGCGAGCCGAGCAGGTAGGCGGCAAGCACCGCAGCAAAGCTATAGGCAACAGGCACGAAGAGCACTCCCAAAACAGTCAAAACGAGGATCAGCCGCTGATGGCGCCGCGGCGCGCCATTCTGCCAGCGACGCCATATCCCGTTGCTGCGGCTACTCCAGCGCGCACTGCACCGGCCGGGCGCCCAGCAGTCGCACGCAGACCTGCGGATCGATCTGCACCAGGAATCCGCGCCGCCCGCCGTTGATGGCAATGCGCGGCAGCGCGAGGATGCTTTCTTCAATAAAAACCGGCATTTCGCGGCGCGTGCCAAAGGGCGAGGTGCCGCCCACCAGGTAGCCGCTGTGGCGGTTGGCGACCTCGGGTGTGCAGGGCTCCACCGACTTGGCACCGATCTGGCGTGCCAGGTTCTTGGTGGAGACTGTGCGGTTGCCGTGCATCAGCACCAGCAGGGGTTTGGCGTCCTGGTCCTGCATGACCAAGGTCTTGACCACGGCGTACGGGTCCAGCCCCAGCACCGCCGCGCTGTGCTGGGCGCCACCGTGCTCCAGGTACTCGTAGGGGTGGCTGGTGAACGCCACGCCGTGCGCACGCAGCATCTGTGTCGCGGGGGTTTCGCTGACGTGCGCGGCCTTTTTGTCCTTCTTTGCCATATTGAAAATGATAGCTGCAAGCGTTTACTGGATAAACGCCAGGAGCCATTTTTTGCCTTAAATCGCCGGGTCGCCCGTTTCCCAACGCAAGGTATCAATCGCTGTCAGCAGCTCCGGGCTGAGCGTGGTGCCAAAAGCGGCGATGTCTTCGTCAAGTTGCGCCATCGAGGTCACGCCAATGATGGTGCTGGCGACCTGCCACTTGGTATAGCAAAACGCCAGCGCCATCTGCGTGGGGCTCAATCCGTGGTCGCGCGCCAGCTGGTTGTAGCGGCGCGCGGCCGTCAGCGCCTCGGGGCGGCCCCAGCGCTGCTTGCGCACGCTGGCGTAGCTGGCCATGCGCGCACCGGCGGGTGCATTCGGACCCTCCGTGCCGCTGGCGTCGTACTTGCCGGTGAGCAGGCCAAAGCCCAGTGGCGAGTAGGCCAGCAGGCCCACATCGAGGCGGTGGCAGGTTTCGTCCAGCGCGTTCTCGTAGCTGCGATTGATCAGGCAGTACGGGTTCTGCACGCTCACCACGCGCGGCAGGCCATGCTGCTCGGCCAGCCGGACGAATTCGTGCACGCCATAGGGTGATTCGTTCGACAAGCCGATATGGCGCACTTTGCCCGCACGCACCAGGCCGGCCAAAGCATCCAGCTGCTCATGAATAGGCGTCTGCGAGGTCTCTTTGGCCGGGTCGTAGTACTTGATGCCAAACACCGGCACGTGGCGCTCGGGCCAATGGATCTGGTAGAGGTCGATGACGTCGGTCTGCAGTCGCCGCAGACTCGCTTCGCAAGACGCGACGATGTCGGCCGGCGTCATGCCCTGCCCCGCGCGCACCCAGGGCATGCCGCGCGACGGCCCCGCCACCTTGGTGGCCAGCACCGTCCTGGCCCGTTGGCCAGGACGCTGTGCGAACCAGTTGCCAAGAATGGTTTCCGTGGCGCCATAGGTTTCGGCACGCGCCGGCACGGCATACATCTCGGCCGTATCGATGAAGTTGATGCCGCGCTCTGCCGCGCGGTCGAGCATGGCGTGGGCCGAGGCCTCGTCCACCTGTTCGCCGAAGGTCATGGTGCCCAGGCAGATGGGAGTGACGTGCAGGTCGCTTTGGCCGAGGGGGAGGGTGTTCATTCGGTGCGGGTTGGGCGAGTCAAGCGCCGCAGTGTACGGGCGCCAGCGCGATAGCGCTGGCGCGCAGGGCTTGTCGCCACAAGGACAAGCCGCCAGGCGCAGCCATGAATAATTGCTGCATGTATTCCGAACGCTTTCCCGCCTGCACCGAATTCGTGCGCATCCGCTCGCTGGACTACCACGTGTGGCGCTGGGGGCCGCCGCAGGCGGACGCCACGCCGCTCGTCCTGGTGCACGGCTGGATGGACGTGGGGGCGTCCTACCAGTTCATGGTGGACGCACTGAGCGATGCCTTTGTGCACGGCCGAACCATTGTTGCCCCCGACTGGCGCGGTTTCGGGCTGACCAAGCCCCCTGTCCCCACCGACCACTACGTGTTTGCCGACTATCTGGCCGACCTGGACCAGTTGCTGGACCACTACGCCGGCGAGCGCCCGGTGGATCTGGTGGGCCACAGCATGGGCGGCAACATTGCCATGATGTATGCCGGGGTTCGCGCCAAGCGGGTGCGGCGCCTGGTGAATCTGGAGGGCTTCGGCCTGCCCGCCTCCCCACCGGAGTCTGCGGTGCGTCGCTACGGCGAGTGGATGGACGACATCCGCCAGCTCGAACGCGGCGAGATGGCGCTCAAAAGCTACGACGGCCTGGACGGCGTGGCGCGGCGGCTGATGAAGACCAACCCGCGCCTCTCGCAGGACAAGGCCGAATGGCTGGCCCAGCACTGGGCGGCGCCGGATTCCTCCGGCTGCTGGGCCATCCTGGGCGACGCCGCGCACAAGGTCAAAAGCGCACAGCTCTACCGTGTGGACGAGGTGCAGGCCCTCTACGCTGCCATCACCGCGCCCACGCTGGCGGTGCAAGCCAGTGGCGACAGTCTGAGCCAGTGGTGGCAGGGCCGCTACACGCTGGCCGAATACCACGAGCGCCTGAAAGCCGTGGGAGACTGCCACATCGCCGTCATCGAAGACGCCGGCCACATGCTGCACCACGACCAGCCCGAGGCACTGGCCCGGCAAATCGAGGATTTCCTGGGCCACTGAGCGGGCGAAAAACCAAGCCAAACAGCCCTCCAGCGCTTGCTCCATAAGCGCTGGAAGCTATGAAAAAGGAGCTATTCAAACGGCCCGGGCCGCCTCGGCCAGACGCTCTGCACAGCGGCTGGCCTGGGCCGCGTCGCGCGCCTCGACCATCACCCGCAATACCGGCTCGGTGCCGCTGGCGCGAATCAGCACGCGGCCCAGCGCGCCCAGTTCGGCCTGCACCGCTTCGGTTTCCCGCACCAGGCGGGTGTTGCTGCGCCAGTCGCTGCCGGGCGCGATCCGAACGTTGAGCAGAATCTGAGGGAACAGCGACACCTCTTGCAGCAGCTGCGCCAGGGTGCGGCCACTGCGCACCACGCACTGCAGCACCTGCAAGGCGCTCACCAGACCGTCGCCCGTCGTCTGCTTGTCCAGCGCGAGCAAATGACCTGAGCCTTCGCCACCGAGCAACCAGCCGCGCTTGGCCAGCTCTTCCAGCACGTAGCGGTCGCCCACCTTGGCGCGCACCAGCTGGACGCCGCGTTCGGCCAGCGCCAGCTCCACCGCCATGTTGGTCATCAGCGTGCCCACCACGCCCGGCACGAGTTCGTCGCGACCCATGCGCTCGCGCGCCATGAGGTAGAGCAGCTCGTCGCCGTTGTAGAGGCGCCCGGCGGCGTCCACCACCTGCAGGCGGTCGGCGTCGCCATCGAGTGCAATACCGTAGTCTGCATGGTTGGCGCGCACCGCCAGCACCAGTGCGTCGGGGTGCGTGGCGCCCACTTCGTGGTTGATGTTGATGCCGTCGGGCGCGCAGCCCATGGCAATCACGTCAGCGCCCAGCTCATGAAACACCTTGGGCGCCACCTGGTAGGCCGCGCCGTGGGCGGCGTCCACCACGATTTTCAGCCCCTTGAGCGTCAGATCGTGCGCATAGGTGCTCTTGCAAAATTCGATGTAGCGTCCAGCGGCATCGTCCAGTCGGCGCGCCTTGCCAAGCGAGGCCGAATCGGCCCAGACGGGCGCTTCGGCGAGCGCTTCTTCCACGGCGATTTCCCAGCTGTCCGGGAGCTTGCTGCCCTGCGCGCTGAAAAACTTGATGCCGTTGTCCGGAAACGGATTGTGGCTGGCGCTGATGACCACGCCCAGGCTCGCGCGCTGGGCGCGGGTGAGATAGGCGACTCCCGGTGTCGGCAGCGGGCCCAGCAGCACCACGTCGACGCCGGCGGAATTGAAGCCCGATTCCAGTGCGCTCTCGAGCATGTAGCCCGAAATCCGCGTGTCCTTGCCGATCAGCACCGTTGGGCGTTCTTCTCTGCGCTTGAGCACGCGGCCGACAGCGTGGCCCAGCCGAAGTATGAAATCGGGCGTGATCGGCGGCTCGCCCACGGTTCCGCGAATGCCGTCGGTGCCGAAATACTGTCTCTGCATGCTGTTCCTCTCAGGTATTTTTTCTGTTCAAAGGCTTGGTGACGCTGCGCTGCTCGCTGCCTGCCAGACGGCCAGCGCCTGGACGGTCTGTGCCACGTCGTGCACGCGCAGCACGCGCGCGCCGCGCTCCACCGCCAGCAGGGCCGCGGCAACGCTGGGAATCATGCGCGAGCCCACTTCCAGGCCGCTGACGGCGCCCAGCGACGACTTGCGCGACCAGCCGGCCAGCAAGGGATAGCCCGCCTGCAGCAGCTCCGACTGCCGGGCGAGCAGCGAAAAGTTCTGCGCTACCGTCTTGCCGAAACCGATCCCAGGATCCAGCACCATTCGGTTCTTTTCAACGCCCAGCGCATGCAGGCTGGATGCGCGCTGCTGCAAAAAAAGGAGCACCTGACTGGGCACGTCGCCTTCCATGGGCTGGGCCTGCATGGTCCGGGGTTCGCGATGCATGTGCATCAGGCAGAGGCCGCAGCGGCCGTGCCCGGCGACCACCTGCTCAGCCCCAGCCTGGCGCAGCGCCCACACGTCGTTGATGATGTCCGCGCCCAGGTCCAGCACCTGCTGCATCACCTGGGGTTTGTAGGTGTCCACCGAAATCGGGACGCCGAGCGTCACGGCATCGCGCACCACGGGCAGGACCCGGGCAAGCTCCTCGTCCAGCGGCACCGGCGGGCTGCCCGGTCGGGTGGACTCGCCGCCAATGTCGAGCAGATCGGCGCCGCCGCGCAGCAGTGCCTCGCAATGGCGCAAAGCAGCCGCACTGCTGGCGTGCTGGCCTGCGTCCGAGAAGGAATCGGGCGTGGCGTTGACGATGCCCATGACCCGGGGACGACCGAGGTCGATGGTGAATCGGCTGGTTTGCCAGAGCACGGCGCGAAGGAGAATGAGAGAACGAAGAAACGGGGCTTGCGCCCCGTTGTTGTCTTAGTGCACGAATGCCGGCATCACGCCGCCGAGGGCGCCGGGTCGGCTGCCACGGCGGGTGTGCCGCCGCTGGCGTCGTCGCCTCCGGACGAGGGCGTGCGCGGGCTCCAGTCTTTCGGAGGGCGCGGCGGCTTGCCGGCCATGATGTCGTCCAACTGGTCGGAGTCGATGGTCTCCCACTCCAGAAGGGCCTTGGCCATGGCGTGCATCTTGTCGCTGTTGTCCTCGATCAGCTTGCGCGCCAGGGCGTACTGCTGGTCGATGATCTTGCGCACTTCCTGGTCGACCTTCTGCATGGTCGACTCGCTCATGGTCGTGGTCTTGGTGACTGAGCGGCCCAGGAATACTTCGCCCTCGTTCTCGGCGTAGACCATGGGGCCCAGCGCATCGGTCATGCCGTAGCGGGTGACCATGTCACGGGCAATCGAGGTGGCGCGCTCGAAGTCGTTGCTGGCGCCGGTGGTCATCTGGCCCATGAAGACTTCTTCGGCAATGCGGCCGCCAAAGAGCATGCTGATCTGGTTCAGCATGTATTCCTTGTCGTAGCTGTAGCGATCCTGTGCTGGCAGGCTCATGGTGACGCCCAAAGCCCGCCCACGGGGAATGATGGTGACCTTGTGCACCGGGTCGCACTTGGGCAGGAGCTTGCCGATCAGCGCGTGGCCGGATTCGTGGTAGGCCGTGTTGCGGCGCTCTTCCTCGGGCATGACCATGCTCTTGCGCTCCGGGCCCATGAGGATTTTGTCCTTGGCGCGCTCGAAGTCCTGCATTTCCACGGTGCGCGCGTTGCGCCGCGCAGCCATCAGCGCGGCTTCGTTACACAGGTTGGCCAGGTCGGCGCCGCTCATGCCGGGCGTGCCGCGGGCGATCACGCCGGGGTTGACGTCCTGACTGACCGGAATCTTGCGCATATGGACATTGAGAATCTGCTCGCGGCCGCGGATGTCGGGCAGCGTCACGTACACCTGGCGGTCGAAACGGCCGGGGCGCAAGAGCGCGGCGTCCAGAATGTCGGGGCGATTGGTGGCAGCGACGACGATGACGCCGAGGTTGGTCTCAAACCCGTCCATCTCGACCAGCATCTGGTTCAGGGTCTGTTCGCGCTCGTCGTTGCCGCCGCCCAGGCCGGCGCCACGCTGGCGGCCGACGGCGTCGATTTCGTCGATGAAGATGATGCAGGGCGCGTTCTTCTTCGCGTTCTCGAACATGTCGCGCACCCGGGCCGCGCCCACGCCGACGAACATCTCGACAAAATCGGAGCCGGAAATGCTGAAGAACGGCACCTTGGCTTCGCCGGCAATGGCCTTGGCCAGCAGCGTCTTGCCGGTGCCCGGAGGGCCGACCAGCAGCAGGCCGCGCGGGATGCGGCCGCCGAGCTTCTGGAAGCGCTGCGGGTCTTTCAGGAAATCGACGACTTCCTTGACTTCTTCCTTGGCTTCATCGCAACCCGCGACGTCCGCAAAGGTGACGGTGTTGTTGTTCTCGTCCATCATGCGCGCCTTGCTCTTGCCAAAGCTGAAGGCGCCGCCCTTGCCGCCGCCCTGCATCTGGCGCATGAAATAGACCCAGACGCCGATGAGCAGCAGCATGGGGCCCCAACTGACCAGCAAGGTCATCAGCAGCGAACCTTCCTCGCGCGGCTTGACGTCGAACTTGACGTTGTTGTTGATCAGGTCGCCCACCAGGCCACGGTCGAGGTAGGTCGCCGTGGTGCGGATGCGGCGGTCGTCGTTGGTGACGGCGATGATCTCCGTGCCGCCTTGGCCCTCCTGGATGGTGGCGCTCTTGATGCGGTTGTTGCGCACCTCGCTCAGAAACTCGGAGTAGCCCACGTGGCCGGCCGACGCACTGGCGCGGGTGTCAAATTGTTTGAACACCGTAAACAGCACCATGGCGATGACGAGCCAGACGGCAACTTTTGAAAACCACTGATTGTTCAAGCGGGACTCCAGAGTGGATGGCAGGACAGGTTTGACCCAGATAGAGGCAATTTTAGACTTTTCAAGCCAGGCAGCCCCAGAGCGCCTCGGCGGCCGGCCATTGCGCCAGAACGGTTTCTCCAGCGATGCCGATCAAACTCACTGCCTGAGACCGACCCCCACCAAAAAGGTTTCCGACGATTTGTCGCGCGACGCCTTGGGCTTGAGTGGCTTGACGAGGCGAAAATTCGCACGGAAGGCCTCCACCAGTTCGGCGTAGCCCCCGCCATGAAAGACCTTGGCAACAAGGGCGCCGTCGCTCTGCAGATGCTGCGCGGCAAAGTCGATGGCCAATTCCACCAGGTGGGAGATGCGCGCCGCGTCGGTCGCGGCGATGCCCGTCAGATTGGGCGCCATGTCGGAAACCACCAGGTCCGCCTTGCGCCCGCCCAGGGCGGTCTGCACCAGCGCAAGGACTGCGTCGTCGCGGAAGTCGCCCTGGAAAAAGCGCACGCCGTCGATCGGCTCCATAGGCAGCAGGTCCAAGGACACGATGGCTCCCGCACCACCCAGCCGGCGACGCAGGTATTGGCTCCAGGCTCCGGGCGCACTGCCCAGGTCCACCACCAGCGCGCCCGGGCGAACCAGGTGGAACTGCTCGTCGATCTCCTTGAGCTTGTACGCGGCGCGCGCGCGGTAGCCCTCCTGCTGCGCGAGCTTGACGTAGGTGTCGTTGACGTGGTCGTTGAGCCACGCCTTGTTGACCTTTTTGCTCTGCGTTTTGACTTTCATGGGCTGCCATTGTCGCCCCAGGCCTGCCGGTGCACCTGCGCCAGCCATGCGCGGGCCGGGCCGCGCCGCGGATAATAGGACCATGCCCCAAATAGAACTCGACTCGGCCTCGCGCCGGCAATACCGCGCAGAGGCGCACCACCTCAGCCCCGTGGTGCTGGTGGGCGGCGACGGCCTGACGCCGGCCGTCCGCAAGGAAATCGACGCTGCGCTCAATGCCCACGGCCTGATCAAGATCCGCGTGTTCGGTGATGACCGTGCCGCGCGCGAGCTGATGTACCAGGAGCTCGCGGCCGATTTGAACGCCGCGCCCGTCCAGCACATTGGCAAGCTCCTCGTCCTGTGGCGGCCCAAGCCGCAGAAGGAGCGCAGCGTGGACGAGGACCGCATGCCCGGCCCGCGCGAGGTGAAGGTGCTCAAATACAGCAAGCGCGGCGGCCAGCGCCCGGAAATCAAACAGCTGCGCGTGCTCGGCAACCAGCGCCTGACGCGAGGTGGCCAAATCAAGCGTGCCAAGAAGCCCAAACCCACGTCCATCAAAAAGCGCCAGGCCCCGTGACGCCATGAGCGCAGCGCATCCGGCGTCCCCGCGCCACGTCATCTGCATGAAATGGGGCAGCAAGTATGGCCCCGAGTACGTCAACCGGCTCTACGCCATGGTGCGGCGCCACCTGCGGGGTGATTTCAACTTCGTTTGCCTGACGGACGACGCCAACGGTATCCGCGCCGAGGTGCAGTGCCTCCCGATTCCGCCGCTGGATTTGCCCGCAGGCATCCCGGAACGCGGCTGGAACAAGCTGTCAACGTTCAGCCCGGACCTGCATGGGCTTCGGGGCACGGCGCTGTTTCTGGACGTGGACGTCGTGGTGACCGGCAGCCTGGACGACTTTTTCACCCAGCCGGGTGAGTTCCTGATCATCCATGACCACAAGCGCCCCTGGCGCATCACCGGCAACTCGTCGGTGTACCGGTTCGAGCTGGGCGCGCACCCCGAAGTGCTCAGCTACTTCCGCTCACACTTCAATGAGATTCGCGCCAAATTTCGCAATGAACAGGCGTATTTGTCGGACTTTCTGCACCGCCAGGGCAAGCTCAGCTACTGGCCTGCGGCATGGTGCCCCAGTTTCAAGTACCACTGCATTCCAAGCTGGCCCACCAACTACTGGCAGCCCCCCTTCGTACCCGAAGGCGCACGCGTCGTGATCTTTCATGGCGAATGCAATCCGCCCGACGCACTGGCCGGCCGGCGCAACCGGCGTTTTCGTTTCATCCGGCCCGCCACCTGGGTGGCAGAGCACTGGCACGAATAGAGCGCGCGCTCAGGCTTCTCTCTTGGGTGCGGCGGTGCACCACAGCACCCTCAGTGCGCAAAGCCACTGCAGGCCCAACATGGCGCTGCCTGCGCTGTGCCACAGGCGCAGGTTCTGCCGCGCCTCGATGCGTGGGGCCACGCCGAATTGAACCAACACCGCCAGCAGCATACCGCCCAGTATGAAAAGCATAGCTGCTCGTGCCCATGGATATTGCGCTACCTCCCCTTTTGGCCTGGAAATCAGCAGCAGCAAAAGACCGCAAGCGACCGACACCCAGGTCTGTGCACCAAACAGACGTGCGGCCATGTGGCCGGCCATGGCCGGCGTTGGCAAATGGGCGAACAAGAGCGGCACGGCAAGCGCACCCACGGTAGTCAGGCTCGCCCACCACAATGCGGCCAGCAGCACGGGCAGGCGGTCGCGCATGCTCAGGCGTAGTGGACGGCGACGATCTCGTAATGGCGTATGCCGCCTGGCGCCACCACTTCGGCAGTGTCCCCCTCCGACTTGCCAATCAGCGCGCGCGCAATGGGGCTGCCAATGTTGATCAGTCCTTGCTTCAAGTCGGCCTCGTCCTCGCCAACGATCTGGTACGAGACTGTCTCTCCCGTGTCTTCGTCTTCCAGGCGGACGGTGGCGCCGAACACCACCCGGCCTTCGGCGTCCAGCGTGCTCGGATCGATGACTTGCGCGGCCGAGAGCTTGCCTTCGATTTCCTGGATACGCCCTTCGATAAAGCCCTGGCGGTCCTTGGCGGCGTCGTACTCGGCGTTTTCGCTCAGGTCGCCCTGGGCGCGCGCCTCCGCAATGGCGGCGATGACCGCCGGGCGGTCCACCGTTTTCAGGCGATGCAGCTCGGCCTTGAGCTTCTCGGCGCCGCGTTGTGTGATGGGAAGAGTGGCCATGGCCTGTCATCTCCGATGGTGTGGGTGCGCTGTGAAGCAGCGCGACAATTGTTCTTGCATGCACAGCCAGCGTGCGGTGCGGCATGCCCCCAAAAGCAAACCGCCGCACGTTGCCGCGCGGCGGTGTTGTTCATGCGGCCATTATGCCGCCTTTGGGTGGGAGAAAAAAGAGATCCTGCTATGCCACCAATTGCGCGTGCATCTCCTGCACCGAGATGACGTCCAGCTGGTCCATGTGCCGCAGGCCTTCGACCGCAGCCTCTGCGCCGAAGATGGTGGTAAAGGTCGTGACCCGCGCCAGCAGCGAACTGGTGCGGATGGCACGCGAATCGGCAATGGCGTTGCGGCGCTCTTCCACCGTGTTGATGACCATGACGATTTCGTCGTTCTTGATCATGTCCACGATGTGCGGACGCCCTTCGGTCACCTTGTTGATCACCTGCACTGCCACGCCCTGCGCCTCGATGGCCGCTGCCGTGCCCTTGGTGGCCACCAGCTCGAAGCCCAGTTGCACAAGCTGGCGCGCAATATCCACAGCACGCGGTTTGTCGGCGTTCTTGACGGTAAGGAAGACCTTGCCCGACTTGGGCAGCACGGTGCCAGCGCCGAGCTGGCTCTTGACATACGCCTCGCCAAAGGTCTTGCCCACGCCCATGACTTCGCCGGTGGATTTCATCTCGGGGCCGAGGATGGTGTCCACGCCGGGGAACTTGACGAAGGGGAACACGGCCTCCTTGACGCTGAAGTACGGCGGTGTCACTTCCTTGGTGATGCCTTGCGAAGCCAGCGTCTGGCCCGCCATGCAGCGCGCCGCGACCTTGGCCAGCTGGATGCCGGTGGCCTTGCTGACGAAAGGCACGGTGCGTGATGCCCGCGGGTTCACTTCGAGCACGTAGATGACGTCCTTGCCATCCACCTCCTGAATGGCGAACTGCACGTTCATCAGGCCCACCACGCTCAGACCTTCAGCCATGGCCGCAGTCTGGCGCTTGATTTCGTCTATGGTGGCCGCTGCCAGGTAGTACGGTGGCAGCGAGCAGGCCGAATCGCCGCTGTGCACGCCCGCCTGTTCGATGTGCTCCATGACGCCGCCGATGAAGGTGACACCTGCAGAGTCGCGCACGCAGTCCACGTCGCACTCGATGGCGTTGCTCAAAAAGCGGTCCAGCAGCACGGGCGAGTCGTGGCTCACCTTGACGGCTTCGCGCATGTAACGCTCGAGGTCGCGTTGCTCATGCACGATTTCCATGGCGCGGCCACCCAGCACATAGCTCGGGCGCACCACCAATGGGTAGCCCAGGGCTTCGGCCTTGGCCAGCGCGTCGGCTTCGGTCCGCGCCGTGGCGTTGGGCGGCTGGCGCAAATTGAGCTTGTGCAGCAGGGCCTGAAACCGCTCGCGGTCCTCCGCAGCGTCGATCATGTCGGGGCTGGTGCCGATGATGGGCACGCCCTCGGCTGCCAATGCCAGCGCCAGTTTCAAGGGCGTCTGGCCGCCGTACTGGACGATCACGCCAGCGGGCTTTTCCTTGTCGACAATTTCCAGCACGTCTTCCAGCGTCACTGGCTCGAAATACAGGCGGTCCGAGGTGTCGTAGTCGGTGGAAACCGTCTCGGGGTTGCAGTTGACCATGATCGTCTCGTAGCCATCCTCGCGCATGGCAAGGGCCGCGTGCACGCAGCAGTAGTCGAACTCGATGCCCTGGCCGATGCGGTTGGGACCACCGCCCAGCACCATGATCTTCTTGTTGCTGGTCGGCAGGGCTTCGCACTCGCTGCCCTCGGCCTCGTAGGTCGAATAGAGGTAGGCGGTGTGCGTCTCGAATTCGGCGGCGCAAGTGTCCACGCGCTTGTAGACCGGACGCACGCCTTGCTGGCGGCGTGCCTCGCGCACGGCTTTTTCCGTGGTCTTGAACAGCTTGGCCAGGCGCCGATCGGAAAAACCTTTTTGCTTGAGTGTACGCAGCGTGGCGGCGTCCATGGAACCCAAGGCGCCCTCGCCTTTTGCGGCCACGAGCTGGTCGATGTCGAGCTCGATCTTCACGATCTGCTCGATCTGCACCAGGAACCAGCGGTCAATTTTGGTGAGTTCAAACACCTCGTCCACCGACAGCCCCATGGCAAAGGCGTCCCCCACGTACCAGATGCGCTCGGGGCCGGGCTCGCCCAATTCGCGCTCCAGCACCTCGCGGTCCTGGGTTTTTTCGTCCATGCCATCCACGCCCACTTCCAGGCCACGCAGGGCTTTCTGGAAAGATTCCTGGAAGGTCCGGCCCATGGCCATCACCTCGCCCACGCTCTTCATCTGCGTGGTCAGGCGGCTGTCGGCGGTCGGGAACTTCTCGAAAGCAAAACGCGGAATCTTGGTGACCACGTAGTCGATGGACGGTTCAAACGAAGCCGGGGTGGCGCCGCCCGTGATTTCGTTCTTCAACTCGTCGAGCGTGTAACCCACAGCCAGCTTGGCCGCCACCTTGGCAATCGGAAAGCCTGTGGCCTTGGAAGCGAGCGCCGAGGAGCGCGAAACGCGCGGGTTCATCTCGATCACGATCATGCGGCCGTCCTTGGGATTGACCGCAAACTGGACGTTCGAGCCGCCGGTATCCACGCCGATCTCGCGCAGCACCGCGAGCGACGCGTTGCGCATGATCTGGTACTCCTTGTCGGTGAGCGTCTGCGCTGGAGCCACGGTGATCGAATCGCCCGTGTGCACGCCCATGGGGTCGAGGTTTTCGATCGAGCAGATGATGATGCAGTTGTCCGCCTTGTCGCGCACCACCTCCATCTCGTACTCTTTCCAGCCTAGAAGTGACTCCTCAATCAGCAGCTCGTTGGTGGGAGAGGCTTCCAGGCCGCGCTTGCAGATGGTCTCGAACTCCTCCGGGTTGTAGGCAATGCCGCCGCCCGTGCCGCCGAGCGTGAAACTCGGGCGGATGACGGTAGGAAATCCCAGCGTCTTCTGGACGGTCCAGGCTTCGTCCATGCTGTGGGCAATGCCCGATCGTGCCGAGCCCAGGCCGATGCGCGTCATCGCGTCCTTGAACTTCAGGCGGTCCTCGGCCTTGTCGATGGCTTCGGGCGTGGCGCCGATCAGCTCCACCTTGTATTTGTGCAGCACACCGTTGCGCCACAAATCCAGCGCGCAATTGAGCGCCGTCTGCCCACCCATGGTCGGCAGGATGGCGTCGGGGCGCTCCTTGGCAATGATTTTCTCCACCGTCTGCCAGGTGATGGGCTCGATGTAGGTGACGTCGGCGGTGGCCGGGTCGGTCATGATCGTGGCGGGGTTGCTGTTGATCAGAATGACCTTGTAGCCCTCCTCGCGCAGCGCCTTGCAGGCCTGCACGCCGGAGTAGTCGAATTCGCAGGCCTGGCCAATGACGATGGGGCCGGCGCCGATGATGAGAATGCTTTGAATGTCTGTGCGTTTGGGCATGGAAATCAGTCGTTGGGGGCGGCAGGAGCGGGGGCAGGAACGGGTGTGGCTGCACTGACGTCGCCAGGACGTCGGCGCAGGCGTTCGAGCAGCACGGCGGCGCGTTCCGGCGGCAGATTTTTCTGCATCAGCTGGATCAGACCGTCGCCTTGCACCAGCGGGCTGAGCACTTCGGTTTCGGCCTCGTAAAAGGCAGCATCCCACTCGGCCAGCGCTTCGGAAAACGTCGCCTCGTCCCAGGTCTTTCCCTTGGCAACCAGGGTGACCAGGGGCATGGCCTTGCGCTCGATGAAGGCCTTGCGGTACGGCTTTTGCTGCCAGCGCTCGGCAAACCATTCGCGGTGCGGTGGCGCAAGTGTCAGTAGGCGCTTGTGAATCGCCTTTTCGAGCGCTGCAGCGGGAAAGCTAAAGAGCTTCATGCCGCGGTCGCCGCCGGAGCTTGCGCAACTGCCGCCTTGCTGCGCGCAGTGCGCATGGCGTCGATGAAACGATCAAACAAGTAGTCCACATCGTGCGGGCCCGGCGAAGCTTCCGGGTGCCCCTGGAAGCTGAAGGCTGGTTGATCTCGGTAGGCCAGGCCCTGCAAGGTGCCGTCAAACAGGCTGACGTGCGTGGCACGCACCTGCGCGGGCAGGCTGTCCGCATCCACCGCGAACCCATGGTTCTGGCTGGTGATGCCAACGCGCCCGGTGTCGAGGTCTTTGACCGGATGGTTGCCACCATGGTGGCCATGGCCCATCTTGAAGGTACGGGCGCCGGCGGCCAGGGCCATCAGCTGGTGGCCCAGGCAGATGCCAAAAGTGGGAATACCGGTGGCGACGATCTCGCGCACCGCGTCGATGGCGTAGTCGCAGGCCTGCGGATCACCCGGGCCGTTCGACAGAAAGATGCCGTCGGGCGCCAGCGCCAGGGCCTCGCGCGCCGGGGTTTGCGCCGGCACCACGGTGACGCGGCAGCCGCGCTCGGCCAGCATGCGCAGGATGTTGAGCTTCATGCCGTAGTCGTAGGCGACGACATGGTGGGTTGGGGATTGCTGCTGCCCGTAGCCGCTGCCCAGCTGCCACTCCGTCTGGGTCCACTCGTAAGGCGCGCGCACCGACACCTCGCGCGCCAGGTCCAGGCCTTCCATGGACGGGGCGCTGCGCGCAGCGGCAATGGCCTGCTCGCAGCGCTCGGAAGTCGCCGTTTCGCCCGGCGCGAGCGCCAGAATGCAGCCATTTTGCGCGCCGTGGGCACGCAGGTGGCGCGTGAGCTGCCGGGTGTCGATGCTGGCAATGGCCACCGTATTCGCTCGCAACAGGTAGCCGGACAGGCTGTCGGTGCTGCGGAAGTTGCTGGCCAGCAAGGGCAGGTCTTTGATGATCAGGCCTGCGGCGTGGACTTTCCCGGCTTCGACGTCCTCGGCGTTGACGCCGTAGTTGCCAACATGCGAGACCGTGAGCGTCACGATCTGCTGGCAGTAACTGGGGTCGGTGAGGATTTCCTGGTAGCCGGTCATGGAGGTGTTGAACACCACCTCACCGACGGTGGAGCCGGCGGCTCCGATCGAATTGCCGACAAAGACCGTGCCGTCTGCAAGCGCCAGGATGGCGGGCGGGAAATTTCCCTTGAGAGACAAAAGCACTGGGTTCTCCGAATGGTTACGGTCGCCCGGCGCCTGCGTGATGCCCCGCATTGCGTGCGTGGGCGGCAGCTCTCAGGTGGGATGTTGCTTTGGGTGCGATCGGGCGACGCTGTTGCGAGAAAAGCCCCCGATTGTATCCGCTGGCGCCCGTTTCCGCAGGACAGCGTCTGGGCGCCACCGGGCCCTGTGAAGGGCCCTTGTGGGCGTCAAGTCAGCGCGCGCAGGCGCTGGCATGCAGGCAAATCGCCGCAGCGGCCGCAACGTTGAGCGACTCTTCGCCGCCTGGCTGGGCGATGCGAATGCGTGCGCTGGCCCGCGCCTGGAGGGCCGGCGCGACGCCCTGCCCCTCGTGGCCGAGCACCCAGGCGCACGGCCAGGGAAGGGCCGCGCGGTGCAAAAAATCTCCGCCGTGCACGTGCGTGACCAGCAGTGGCACCGCCAGCGCGTGCAATGCGTCGCCTTGCAGGCCCTCGAACAGTTCCAGGCCGAAATGCGCGCCCATGCCGGCCCGCAGCACTTTGGGCGACCACAGCGCCGCGGTGCCCTTGAGCGCCAGAACCTGCCGAAACCCGAAAGCGGCACTGCTGCGCAAGATGGAGCCGACGTTGCCCGCATCCTGCACCCGGTCCAGGACCACCGTGGGGGCCAGCGGGTCGAGGGCGCTGGGGGCCGGCAGGTCGATCACGCAGCCCATGCCCGCAGGCGAGCCCAGCGCGCTCACGGACGCGAACAATGCATCCGTCAAAACTATTATTTTGATAGCTGTTTGCTCCTTCTGCATAAGCGCTGGGGGCCAAAAAGACTCCGAAAAAACAGCCCATGTCGGCGAGCGGCCGCGCAACTGGGCCGCGCTGCACAAATGCTCGCCCTCGAGCCACACCCGGCCTTGCCTGCGGTACTGGGTCGGCTCCTGTGCCAGGCGCCGAAGCTCCTTGACCATGGCGTTGTCGCGCGACGCAATGCGCGTGACCTGTGCGGCGTTCATGCCGACGATCCTGCGTGTGCCAAGTGCCCGGGCCTGGGCTCGGCGCGCCAGTGCAATGCGTCCGGCGCGAACGAACGCCGGTGCAGCGGACAGGCCCCGTAGGCGCGCAAGGCTTCCAGGTGTGCCGCAGTCCCGTAGCCCTTGTGCACGGCAAAGCCGTACTGCGGATAGTGCGCATCGATTTCGGCACACCAGCGATCGCGGTGCACCTTGGCAAGAATCGAAGCGGCAGAAATGGACGCCACACGCCCATCGCCGCCCACCACCGCTTCGGCTGGCATGCCGAGCACGGGCAGTCGGTTGCCGTCCACGAGCACCAGGCCCGGGCGCAGCCGCAGCCCCGCGACGGCGCGCTGCATGGCAAGCAAGGTGGCCTGCAGGATGTTGAGCCGGTCGATCTCCTCCACACTCGCCTGTGCAATGGCAAACGCCAATGCGCGGGCGCGAATCTGCTCATCCAAGCCCTCGCGCCGCGCCGCCGTCAGCTTCTTGGAATCGTCCAGGCCCGCAATCGGCTGCCGCTCGTCAAGAATCACGGCTGCTGCGACCACGGGACCTGCCAGCGGTCCCCGGCCGGCTTCATCGACACCGGCGGTCAAGCAGGCGCCATGCCATGGCAGCGGCACCTGTTCAGGGCTTGAGAACTTCTTCGATCGCATGGGATGCCAGGTCGGAGGTGTTGCGGGAGAGGCTTTGGTGCAGGTCGGCAAAGCGCGCCTCCAAAGCGGCAATGCGCGCGGGTGCATTGTCCAGGGCGGCGAACCAGTCGAGCACGCCCGCAGCCAGCGCTTGGGGCGTGGCTGCATCCTGCAGCAGTTCGGGAACGACGAAATCCTCGCACAGAATGTTGGGCAGCCCCACCCAGGGCTGCAGTTGCTTGCGGCGCATCAAGCGCCAGCTCAGCGGGTGCATGCGGTAGCCAATCACCATGGGTCGCTGAAAGAGAGCGGCTTCGAGCGTGGCAGTACCGCTGGCAATCAGCGTGACGTCGCAGGCGGCCAACGCCGCATGCGATTGCCCCGTGAGGATCTGCAGCGTGTCCTGCACGCCGCACTCGCGCGCACAAGCGGCAATGCGCTCTTGCAGCGCGGGCACCGCGGGAACTATCATTTTGATAGCTGGTAACGCTTTCCTGATAAGCGCCGCAGCCCTAAAAAACGCTGGAGCGATGTACTGCACCTCGGCGCTGCGGCTGCCAGGCAGAATCGCCAACACCGGCCCGTGCTGGGGCAAGCCAAGCCGGACGCGCGCCGCGGCGCGGTCGATCTCGCGAGGAATGACGGCCGCCAGCGGATGCCCGACGTAGGTGGCGGCAATGCCATGGCGCGCCAGCAGCGCGGGCTCGAACGGAAAGATGCACAGCACGTGGTCAGCCGCACGGCGGATTTTTTTCACACGCTCGGCGCGCCAGGCCCAGATGGACGGGCAGACGAAATGCACCGTCTTGATGCCAGCGGCGCGCAGGTCGGCCTCCAGTGCCAGGTTGAAATCTGGGGCATCGACACCGATGAAAACCGACGGCGGTGCGGCCAGCAGCCGCGCGCGGAGCTGGCGCCGGATGCGCACCAGCCCGGCAATGCGTCGCAGCAGCTCAACGCTGTAGCCGTGCACGGCCAGGCGTTCGCTCGGCCACCAGGCGTCAAAGCCCTGCGCCACCATCTGCGGCCCGCCAATGCCGCGCGCCTGCAGTTCGGGCCACAGGTCGCGCATACCGCCCAGGAGCAGGCTGGCGAGCAGATCGCCAGAGGTTTCTCCCGCCACCATGGCGATGCGCGGTGGCTCGCGCATGGCTAGCGCACAATGCCGCGCGCGGAAGCGCTCAGCAGCTCCAGCATGCGCTGGACATCCTGCTGCGCCTCGCTCTCCACCACCAGACTGGCAATGGCCTCGCGCGCCGCGGCGAGCGTCAGTCCTTGGCGGTACAAAAGGCGGTGCATTTGCTTGATGGTAGCCACCCGCGCGCTAGAAAAACCCCGGCGGCGCAGCCCCTCGGTGTTCAGGCCCCGCACGGCCAGCGGGTTGCCGTCGACCATCATGAACGGCGGGACGTCTTGCGAAATGTGGCTGGCAAATCCCGCCATCACATAGGCCCCGACGCGCGTGAACTGGTGGATGCCGGTGAGCCCTCCGATGATGGCGAAATCGTCAATGCGCACATGGCCCGCGAGCGTCGCATTGTTGGCCAGCACCGTACCATTGCCGACACTGCAGTCGTGCGCCACGTGCACGTAGGCCATGATCCAGTTGTCATCGCCAATGGTGGTCACGCCGCGGTCTTGCGCCGTACCGGTATTGATGGTGCAAAACTCGCGGATGGTGTTGCGATCGCCGATGACCAGCGCCGTGGGTTCGCCCGCATACTTTTTGTCTTGCGGCGGCGCGCCCACAGAGGCGAACTGAAAAATGTGGTTGTCCTGGCCAATGCGGGTGTGGCCCTCGATGACGCAGTGCGCGCCGACGGTCGTGCCAGCTGCGATGTGCACATGCGGACCGATGACCGCATACGGACCGATCTGCACCGAAGCGTCGACCTGCGCTGCCGGGTGCACCACCGCGGTGGAATGAATGGGGGCCGCTGCCGCCAAACCCGCGCCCTCCTTCAACCCACTGCGCGCATGGTGCACATCAGCTGTGCCTCGCAGGCCACGTCGTCGCCCACCCGGGCAACCCCATTGAACTTCCAGATGCCGCCACGCACCCGGTCAATGGTGATCTCCAGCATCAGCTGGTCGCCCGGCTCGACCGGGCGCTTGAAGCGCGCCCCGTCGATGCCGACGAAATAATAGATGTTGTTCTCATCGGGCACCTGGCCCATGGCGTCAAACGCCAGCAAACCTGCGGCCTGCGCCAGCGCTTCGAGGATCAGAACCCCGGGCATCACCGGGCGGCCCGGAAAATGCCCCATGAAATAGGGCTCGTTGAAGGTGACGTTCTTGATGGCCGTGATGCGCGTGTTGCGCTCGAGTTCCAGCACCCGGTCCACCAGCAAAAACGGATAGCGGTGGGGGAGCTGTTTCAGAATTTCGTGAATATCCATCATTGGCGTTCGATCTTGTTGTTCTGCAGCAGGCCTTCAAGCGCCTTGATGCGCTCGCGCAAACCGTGCAACTGCTTGAGCGTGGCGGCGTTTTTCTCCCAACGCGCATTGTCATCGATAGGAAACATCCCTGTGTACTGACCAGGCCGCGGCAGCGAGCGCGTGACCACCGTGGCGGCCGAGACGTGTACGTCGTCAGCCACGCGGAGATGGCCAAGCACGATGGCGCCACCGCCCAAGGTGCAGCGGGCGCCAATTTGCGCACTGCCTGCGATGCCCACGCACCCAGCCATGGCGCTGTGGCGCCCCACGTGCACGTTGTGGCCGATCTGCACCAAGTTGTCGATCTTGACGCCATCTTCAATCACGGTGTCCTCCAGCGCGCCGCGATCAATGCAGGTGTTGGCACCGATTTCCACGTCGTCGCCAATGCGCACGGCGCCAAGCTGCTCCATCTTGACCCAGCTGCCGCGCTCGGACGCAAAGCCAAAGCCGTCTGCGCCGATCACCGCGCCAGAATGCAGGATGCAACGCGCGCCGATGTGGCAGTTCTCACCCACCGTGACGCGCGAATGCAGCAGCGTGCCCGCGCCCACGCTCGCACCCGCCTCGATCACGCACAGCGCACCAATGGTGGCCGTCTCATGCACCTGCGCCTTTGCGCTGACCACGGCGCTGGGATGAACGCCGGCCTTGACCGGCGGCGCAGTGCGGCGCTTCCACCACTGGGTGACGCGGGCGAAATAAACGTAGGGATCGTCGGCGACGATGCAGGCGCCGCGCGCGCGCGCGACCTGCGCCATGGCCGGGGCCACAATGACGCAGGCCGCCCGGGAGGCGGCCAATTGCTGTTGGTAGCGCGGGTTGCTCAGGAAACTGAGCGCGCTGGGCCCTGCCGTCTCCAGCGGCGCCAGGCGATCGATGGGCAGTTGGGCGTCTCCGTGCAGGTGGCCGCCCAGGGCCCCCGCGATTTCTCCCAGGAGAACACTCACGCCGAACCTGCAAAGTACCCGGCGCGCTTACTTGGCCGGCGCAGCATTGAGCGCCTTGATCACTTTGTCGGTGATGTCGTTCTTGGGATTGATGTAGACGGCCTGATCCAGAATGAGGTCGTACTTTTCCTGCTCGGCGATCTGCTTGACGACCTTGTTGACCCGATCGCCCATCTGCGTCAGCTCTTCACTCTTGCGCAAGTTGAGGTCTTCCTGGAATTCGCGGCGCTTGCGCTGGAAATCGCGGTCTTGGTCCACCAGCTGGCGCTGGCGTGCCGTGCGCTGGCTGTCCGACAGGGTCGGTGCCTCGCGCTCGAACTTTTCGTTGGCCGCCTTGAGCGCGTTGCCTTGATCGACCAGCTCCTTGTCGCGCCGGGAAAATTCCTGCTCGAGCTTGGTTTGCGCCGCCTTGGCGGTGTTGGCTTCGCGGAAAACACGCTCGGTGTGTACGAAACCGGCTTTGAATTCCTGGGCCTGCGCGGGCGCCCAGGCCGCTGCCGCGGCGATGGCCAGCGAGCATGCTGCGTAGCGAGAAAAATGTTTCATTAGAAAGACGTTCCGATCTGGAATTGCAGTTCCTGGATTCTATCGCCGGCGAATTTTCGTATCGGCTTGGCATAGGCCAGGCGCAGCGGACCGAGCGGCGAGATCCAGCTCAGGCCCACGCCGACCGACGCGCGCATTTCGCTGAAACGGATTCGCTCGTTGTCTCCATACACGTTGCCGATGTCGGCAAACGTAAAGACGCGCAAGGTGCGGTCATTGCCCGCGCCCGGGAAGGGGGCGATCAGCTCGGCATTGAGCGAGACCTTTTTGGGGCCTCCCAGAGAAGCGCCGGTCACGTCGCGCGGACCGAGCGTTCCCTGGTCAAAGCCGCGCACCGACCCCAGGCCGCCCGAGTAGAAGTTCTTGAATACCGGGAACGGGCGTCCGTTGATGCCCTTGCCCAGGCCCAGCTCGCCATTGAAGGCCAGGGTGAACTTCTTGTTCAGCGGCACGTACTGCTGGTACTGGTAGTTGGCCCGCACGTAGCGCGCATCGCCCGCGATCGACCATTCCGAGTTCAGGCGCTGGTAGACGCCGGAATTGGGGGCCAGTGCGCTGTCGCGGCTGTCCCGCGACCAGCCGATGGTGAGCGGCACGGCAGAGCTGCTGTAGCCGTAGCGATCGGCGTAGACCAGATAGGCCGCAGGGATGTTGGTGCCGGGTTTGATTCGGGTTTGCTCAAGCCCGCCGCCAAAAAACACGGTGTCGGTTTCGCTGAAGGGCACGCCAAAGCGGGCGCTGGCGCCTGTGGTCACCAACTCGTAGTTGCCGCCCTGGTCTTCGTAAGGCTTGTCGGTGCGGTAATACAGATCGATGGTGCGCGAAATGCCGTCCTGCGTGAAATACGGATTGGTGGTGCTGAAGACCAGCGTGCGCTTGTACTTGCTGGTGTTGACGTCGATGCCAAGGTAGTTGCCAGAGCCAAAGACGTTTTCCTGCTTCACGGCGAAGGAGAAGGAAACCTTTTCGGCGCTGGAAAAGCCTGCACCCAGCTGAAGCGAGCCGGTAGGCTTTTCCTTGACGCTGATCACCAGATCGACCTGATCGGGCGAGCCGGGGACTTCCTGGCTTTCCACGTCGACTTCGGTGAAGTAACCCAGGCGGTCGACGCGGTCGCGCGATAGGCGGATTTTCTCGCCGTCGTACCAGGACGCCTCGAACTGGCGAAACTCGCGGCGAATCACTTCGTCGCGGGTGCGGTCGTTGCCGGCAATGCTGATGCGGCGCACGTAGGCGCGCCGCTGCGGGTCGGCGCTGATCACCAGGGCCACCTGGCCCTTCTCGCGGTCGATCTCTGGAACGGCTTCGATGCGCGCAAAGGCGAAGCCGAAATTGCCGAAGTGGTCGGAGAACGCCTTGGTCGTTTCCGCGACCTGATCGGCGTTGTAGGGCTCGCCGGCGCGGATGGTCACCAGCGACTTGAATTCATCTTCGCGATCGAGGTAGTTGCCCTCCAGCTTGACGCTGGAGACGACAAAGCGCTCGCCTTCGGTCACGTTGATCGTGATGGAGATGTCCTGTTTGTCCGCAGTGAGCGCCACCTGCGTGGAATCGATGCGGAACTCCAGGTAGCCGCGCTGCAGATAGTACGAGCGCAGCGTTTCCAGGTCTGATGTGAGTTTGGCGCGGGAATACCGGTCGGACTTGGTGTACCAGCTGAGCCAGCCGCCGGTGTCCTGGTCGAACAGGCCCTTGAGCGTGGAATCACTGAATGCCTTGTTGCCGACGATGTGGATGTCCTTGATGCGCGCCGTGCTGCCCTCGGTGACGGTGAACGTCAGATTGACGCGATTGCGCTCGATGGGGGTGACCGTGGTGACCACCTCGGCCGCATAAAAGCTCTTGTTCAGATATTGGCGCTTGAGTTCCTGCTCGGCGCGATCGGTCAGCGCCTTGTCGTAAGGCCGCCCATCCGTCAACCCAATGTCGCGCATGACGTTCTTGAGCGTTTCCTTGTCGAACTCGCGCGCGCCGGCGAACTCCACATTGGCCACCGTCGGACGCTCCTGCACTACCACCACCAGCACATCGCCTGCGGCCTCGAGGCGCACGTCGGTGAACAGACCCAGGCCGAACAGCGCTCGGATCGCTGCAGTGCCTTTGTCATCGTCGTATTCGTCGCCGACGCGCAGAGGCAAGGACGCAAAGACCGTTCCCGGCTCAACGCGCTGCAGGCCCTCTACCCGGATGTCACGCACCTTGAAAGGCTCAAGAGCCCAGGCCGCCTGGGCCGCAAAGACCAGTGCCGCCACGGCCGCAACGGTCCGCACGCCAAAGCGAGGTAAATTTTTATTCATGGAAAGAGGTCGATGTCGGTGCCACGGCGCGCCATCGCCCGGGGACCGAAGTTTAGCCAAACAGCCGGTTCAGATCGTTAAACAAAGCGATGGACATCATCAGCAGCAGGAGCGCGACACCGCCGCGCTGCAGCTTCTCCATCCAGGCCTCGGACACGCCTTTGCCCGTCAGACCCTCCCAAAGATAATACATCAGGTGCCCCCCATCGAGCACCGGCAACGGGAGCAGGTTGAGCACGCCCAGGCTCACGCTGATCAAGGCCAGGAAGGTCAGATACTGCGTCAGGCCGCTGTGGGCCGATCGGCCTGCGTAGTCCGCAATGGTCAAGGGGCCGCTCAAGTTCTTGATAGAGGCTTCACCGACCAGCATGCGACCCATCATCTTGAGCGATAGCGCGGAGACTTGCCAGGTCCGCTCCACCCCGCCCCAAAAACCTTCCCAAGGCCCATAACGCACGGTGGTGAACTTCGGGGGCTCGCCCACATAGGCGCCGATGCGGCCGATCTGCGCGCCCTCTTCTTCCACCACTTGGGGCGTGACTTCCAGTTCGAGAACGCGCCCGCCCCGTTCGATGCGCCAAGGCTGTGCCACCGGCGCTGCGGAACGCACGGAGGTGCGGATGCCCTCGCGCAACTGCTGGGCATCTGCAATGTCTGCGCCACCGATGCGCAACACCAGGTCCCCCTGCTGAAGGCCGGCGCGCGCCGCAGCGCCGCCCTCTATGACCTCGCCGATGACCGGCCGCGTCCAGGGCGAGACGATGCCGACCTTGCGCAGCAACTGCGCGTCGGCCTCGCTGGCGTCGATCTGATCGAGCGGCAGCAGCACCGCGCGCAGCGGCGCGCCGGGCCGAGGCTCCACTTCGAGCCGCACCGGCGTGCCATCGAGCGCCGCCCGCGTCAGCGTCCAGCGCAGGTCTTCAAAGGAACGCAGCTCACGTGGCTCCTCGTCACCGAGCGCCACGCTTTGCACACGCTCTCCCCCATGCAGGCCCGCCGCTTGCGCGATGGAGCCAGCCGGCGGGCTGGAGAGGTAGGCCATCGGCTCCTGTACACCCGACCAATTCACCAGCGCGTACAGCAGCACCGCGAGCAGCAGATTGGCCGCAGGGCCGGCCGCGACGATGGCTGCGCGCGCGCGCAGGGGCTGGGTGTTGAACGCCAGATGCCGCTCCTGCGCAAGCACAGGAGCTTCGCGCTCGTCGAGCATGCGCACGAACCCTCCGAGCGGAAACGCAGCCAGTACGAACTCGGTAGGCGAGCCCTTGGGCTGCCAGCGCAGCAGCGGTTTGCCAAAGCCAATCGAAAAGCGCAACACCTTGACCCCGCAGGCCACGGCCACGCGGTAGTGGCCGTACTCGTGCACGGCAATCAGGATGGCGAGGGCGCCGATGAAAGCGATCAGTGTCAGCACGCGCAACTCCTTGCTAAATTCAGGCCGCCATGCGCGCGGCCTGCTGCCGGGCGCTGCTGCGCGCCTGCGCATCCAGCTCGAGCAGCGCCGCCAGCGTATCGGGCTTGGAGGAGGGAACTGCGGTCAAAGTTTCGACATTCAAGGCGTGGATCTGATCAAACCGGATGCGCCGCTCAAGGAAAGCCGCAACCGCAACCTCATTGGCAGCATTGAGCACGACCGTCGTGCCTGGCGGCGCAGCCAGCGTCTCCCAGGCCAGCCGCAGCGAGGGAAAGCGCTCCGGGTGCCCGTGATCGGCTATGGACTCGAAGGTCATGGCGCTGAGCGCGTGAAAGTCGATCGCAGCCGCACCCGATGCAACGCGCTCCGGCCACGACAGGCCGTAGGCAATGGGCACGCGCATGTCTGGCGTGCCCAGCTGCGCCACGATCGACATATCGCGGTACTGGACCATGGAATGAATGGTGCTTTGCGGATGAATGACGACGTCGAGCTGCTCGGGGGCCAGTCCAAACAGATAGCGCGCCTCGATCACCTCGAGCGTCTTGTTCATCATGGTGGCCGAATCGACCGAAATCTTGCGCCCCATCACCCAGTTCGGGTGGGCACAGGCATCCTCGGGCGTCACGTCGCGCAGACTGGCCGGCGTGCGCGCGCGAAACGGGCCGCCCGACGCCGTGAGGATGATCTTGTCGACCCGCGCGCTCCAGGTCGCAGGATCGTCCGGTAGGGACTGAAAAATGGCCGAGTGCTCGCTGTCAATGGGCAGCAGCGTGGCGCCCCCGTCACGCACCGCACGCAGGAACACCTCGCCCCCGACGACCAAGGCTTCCTTATTCGCCAGCAGCAAGCGCTTGCCCGCGCGTGCGGCCGCCAGGCAAGGCGCCAGACCGGCGGCTCCGACAATGGCCGCCATCACGCTGTCGACCTCTGCGTGAGACGCTATCGTTTCAAGAGCATCTTCCGCTTTCAGCACCTGCGTTGGAAGCCCATTTGACTGAATTTTTTCCGCCAGATCTCGCGCGTGCGCTGCGCTCGCCATGACGGCGTAGCGCGGCCGGAACTGCGCGCACTGCGCCAGCAGCAACTCCGTTTGGGTCGCCGCGCTCAAGGCAAAGACTTCAAAACGCTGCGGATGGCGCGCAATGACATCCAGGGTGTTCTTCCCGATCGAACCGGTGGAGCCAAGCACCGTGACGCGCTGGCGCATCAGGACACCAGACGGGTGAGCATCATGGCGATGGGCAGCGTGGGCAGCAAGGCATCGACACGGTCCAATACCCCGCCATGGCCGGGCAGAAGGTTGCTGCTGTCCTTGGCTCCTGCGCTGCGCTTGACCAACGATTCGATCAGATCACCCACGACGCTCATGCAGGCCATGAAAAGGGCCCCCAGCACCAGCAACCAGGCGCCCTGGGCCCACAGGCGCGAATAGAAACTGGGCACGGCCGCCTGCCAGTGCGCATCGGCCAGCGCCCAGCACAGGCCTAGCAGCACGACGCCAGCCATGCCACCCCAGACGCCCTCCCAGCTCTTGCCGGGACTGATGGAAGGCGCCAGCTTGTTCTTGGTCCAGCGCAGGCCCAAGCTGCGGCCGGCGAAATACGCGGCGATATCGGCCATCCAGACCAGCGACATGACCGAAAGCAGAAAATTGGTTCCGATGATGCGCGCCTGGACAGCGGCCAGCCAGGCCAGCCACAAGCCCAGCACGCCCAGCACCAGGCGCAAGCCTTGTGGAATGCGTGGCCACCCTGGCACGCCGGCATTGAGCAGCCAGGCGCCACCCAAAACCCACACACCAGTGCCCAGAACCCATGGCCAGGCCAGGGGCGATGCAGTCCAGCCGACCAGCCAGGCCCCGGCGCACAGCGCCACGCAGACCGCGGAGACCGCCAACGACGCAGCAAACGAGCATCCGTTGAGGCGCCCCCACTCCCAGGCGGCGCCGGCCATCAGCACCAGCACCACGGCCGCAAACGCTGCCGGGTTCGGATAAAACAAGGCTGGCAAAAGAATGGCCAGCAGAACCAGGGCGGTCAGAATGCGCTGCTTGAGCATGAAGGCCTTTCAGGCGCGGGCCAGGACGGGCGGCTCGTTGGCGAGTTGTTCGGAAATCAGGCCAAAACGGCGCTCGCGGGCATGGTATGCGGCGATGGCGGCGTCCAGCGCCGCCTCGTCGAAATCGGGCCAGAGCTTGTCGCTGAACACCAGCTCGGAATAGGCGGCCTGCCAGAGCAGAAAATTGCTCAGACGCATTTCGCCGCCGGTGCGAATCAAGAGATCGGGGTCGCGAACGTGCGCCAGCGCCATGGCGGCGTCCAGGCTCTCTGGCGTGATCGGCTCGCCACGCGCAGCCAGGCGCGCCGCGGCCTGCACGATGTCCCAGCGTCCGCCGTAATTGAAACAGATGTTGAGCTGCATGAGCTCACAATGGGCCGTTTGCGACTCCGCCTGCTCGAGGCCAGCGCGCAAGGGAGCAGAGAGATTGCCGCGCTCGCCGATGAAGCGCACGCGAATGCCGTCGCGGGCCAGTTGCGGGACCTCGCGGCCTATCGCCCGCGCGAGCAACTCCATCAGACCAGAGACTTCTTCCGCCGGGCGGCTCCAGTTTTCAGAGGAAAACGCAAAGACGGTCAGAGCCGTAACTCCGCGTTCGGCGCAGGCCTTGACGCAGCGGCGCAGGGAATCCACGCCTTGCTTGTGGCCCGCCAGGCGCGGCAAAAAGCGGCGCTTGGCCCAGCGACCATTGCCATCCATGACGATGGCAATGTGCTCGGGAGCAGGCAGAGGTGAGACCATGAAAAGAGCGTGCGCAAGTCGCTTCACACCGCCAGAATGTCCTGCTCCTTGGCCGCGACCAAGGCGTCGATCTCCGCAATGTGGCGGTCGGTGATCTTCTGGATTTCGGCCTCCGAGCGCTTCTGGTCGTCTTCCGAGGCCAGCTTGTCTTTGACCATGCGCTTGACGGCTTCGTTGGCGTCGCGGCGCAGGTTGCGCACGGCGATCTTGGCGGATTCACCCTCATTGCGTGCCAGCTTGGTCATTTCCTTGCGGCGCTCTTCGCTCATCGGCGGCATGGGAACGCGGATCAGCTCGCCCAGAGAGGCGGGGTTGAGGCCCAGATCGCTTTCGCGAATCGCCTTTTCGATCTTGGCGCCCATGTTTTTTTCCCAGGGCTGCACGCTGATGGTGCGCGCATCGAGCAGTTGCAGGTTGGCCACCTGGCTCAGAGGCACCATGGAACCGTAGTATTCGACGTGAATGGAGTCCAGCAGCGCCGGGCTGGCGCGACCGGTCCGAATTTTTTGCAGATTGTTCTTGAAGGCCAGAATGGACTGGTCCATCTTGCCTTCCATGGTTTTGCGAATGTCGGCTGTCATGCTTTTTCTCCTCGAAATGGGGGCTTGCGGACAGTGGCCCACGGCCAGTGGCACGCGGCGAGTGGCCTACTGCCCAGCGCGCGCGGCCTGGTGGCGGCTGGCCGCGCCACGCCTCAGACGTGCACCAGCGTGCCTTCGTCTAGGCCCATGACCACGCGTTTGAGCGCGCCGGGCTTGAAGATGGAAAACACCTTCACCGGCAGCTTCTGGTCGCGGCACAGCGCAAACGCAGTCGCGTCCATGATGCCCAGATTGCGCGCCATGGCCTCGTCGAACGTCAGTGTGGCATAGCGCGTGGCCGACGGGTCCTTGTGCGGGTCGGCAGTGTAAACGCCATCGACCTTGGTGGCCTTGAGCACGAGTTCGGCGCCAATCTCGGAGCCGCGCAGGGCCGCTGCTGTGTCGGTGGTGAAGAAGGGGTTTCCGGTGCCGGCTGCAAAGACCACCACCTTGCCCTCTTCCAGATACTGCAGCGCCTTGGGACGCACGTAGGGTTCGACCACCTGCTCGATGGAAATCGCCGACATCACGCGTGCCGTCAGGCCTTGCTTGTCCATGGCGTCCGCCAGGGCCAGCGCATTCATTACCGTCGCCAGCATTCCCATGTAGTCGGCCGTAGCACGGTCCATGCCTTCGGCGCCGCCGGCCACGCCGCGAAAGATATTGCCCCCACCAATGACCACGGCCACCTCGACACCCATGCGGGTGACCTCGGCCACCTCGCCCACCATGCGCACGATGGTGGCGCGGTTGATACCGAATGCATCCTCGCCCATGAGCGCCTCACCCGACAGCTTGAGCAGGATGCGCTTGTAGGCCGGCGTGGAAGTGGTCATGGGGTTCTTTCGTAAGACGGACAACAGCGGATGGGGGCGTTCGAAGACTCAGGCGCCGGCCTTGGCGGCAGCGACCTGGGCCGCCACTTCGGCGGCGAAATCGTCCGCCTTCTTCTCGATCCCTTCGCCCACGACGTACAGCGTAAAGCCTTTGACCTGGGTGCCGCGCTCTTTGAGCATTTGCTCCACGCTTTGCTTGTCGTTTTTCACGAAGGCCTGGTTGAACAAAGACACCTCCTTGAGGTATTTCTGCACGCCACCTTCGATGCGCTTGGCAACGATTTCATCGGACTGCACCGGCTTGCCTTCGGCCTGCGCCTTGGCTTTGTCTTCCTCTGCCTTGGCAGCGGCGACCGAGCGCTCTTTCTCGATCAGTTCGGCCGGCACGTCGCTGCTGGCCAGCGCCACGGGCTTCATGGCGGCAATGTGCATGGCGACATCCTTGGCGGCAATCTCGTCGCCTTCGTACTGCACCACGACACCGATGCGCGTGCCGTGCAGGTAGGAGGCAAGCTTGTCGCTGCCGGAAAACCGCTTGAAACGGCGGAACGACATGTTCTCGCCGATCTTTCCGATCAAGCCCTTGCGCACGTCTTCCAGCGTGGGGCCGAAGCCATCCTGCTCGTACGCCAGCGCGCCCAGGGCGGCGATGTCGGCCGGGTTGTGTTGGGAAATCAGCTTGGCGGCGGCATTGGCCATGGCAATGAAGCTGTCGTTCTTGCTGACGAAGTCTGTCTCGCTGTTCACTTCGACCAGCGCGCCGGTGTTGCCGTCGATGAAGCTCGCCACCACGCCCTCGGCCGTGATGCGGGAGGCGGCCTTGCCGGCCTTGGTGCCGAGTTTGACGCGCAGCAACTCTTCTGCTTTGGCCATGTCGCCTGCAGCCTCGGTCAAAGCCTTCTTGCATTCCATCATCGGCGCGTCGGTCTTTGCGCGCAGTTCACCCACCATGCTTGCGGTAATTGCAGCCATCAGTCGTTCTCCAAATTCATTTCATAACAAGGTAAAAAAAAGGGGGCGATCGCGCCCCACTTTTCTCCGCGACAGAGCGCCGCGCGGAAGGGGGAAGGTTCAGGCTGCCGAGCTTTCCACTTCCACGAACTCGTCAGAGCCTTCGGCAGCAACGGCTTTCACGACGTCGTTCACGGCGTTGTTGCGGCCTTCAAGGACGGCGTCGGCCATGGCACGCACGTACAGATCGACGGCTTTGGCAGAATCGTCGTTGCCGGGGATGACGTGGTCAATGCCTTCGGGCGAATGGTTGGTATCCACCACACCAATCAGCGGGATGCCGAGTTTCTTGGCTTCGGCGATGGCGATTTTGTGGAACCCCACGTCGACCACGAAGATCGCGTCCGGCAGCGCAGCCATGTCCTGGATACCGCCGATGTCCTTCTCCAGCTTCTCGATCTCGCGCGTGAACATGAGCTGCTCTTTCTTGCTCAGCGATTCCAGGCCAGCCTCTTGCTGTGCCTTCATGTCCTTGAGGCGCTTGATGGACGTCTTGACGGTCTTGAAGTTGGTCAGCATGCCGCCCAGCCAGCGCTGGTTCACGTAGGGCACGCCAGCGCGCTGGGCTTCGGCAGCAATCGTGTCGCGGGCCTGGCGCTTGGTGCCGACGAACAGCACGGTGCCGCGATTGGCGGTGAGCTGCTGGGCAAACTTGGCTGCGTCCTGCAGCATCGGCAGCGACTTTTCCAGGTTGATGATGTGAATCTTGTTGCGGTGGCCGAAGATGTAAGGGGCCATCTTGGGGTTCCAGAACCGGGTCTGGTGGCCGAAGTGAACGCCGGCTTCCAGCATTTCGCGCATGGTGACTGCCATTAAAGTGCTCCAAAGGTTGGGTCTAAAATCCAGTCCGACATCGCCGCCTGCCGCTTTGCGCTGGCTGGCCGCAACACCTTGGCGGGACTGGTTTGCTATTGGTTTCGCCAGCGCTTTCACGCCCAGCAAAACCCAGAGATTCTAGCATAGGCATGGCAAAAGACCTTGACAGTACGCTGCGGCTGCTGCGCGCGGGCAGTACCACGGCAGCGACGCAGATGGAGCTTTGCCTGGACCGCGCGCGCTCCGCCCCGTGCCAGCATGCGTTTGCGGCGCTGCTGCCTGAAGAGGCGACGCGCGAAGCCGCTCTTGCCGATCGGTCGCACCGGCCGCTTGCCGGTCTTGCCGTGTCGGTCAAGGACTTGTTCGACATGCAAGGCCTGCGCACCACCGCAGGCTCCCAGGTGCTGCAGGACGCCGCACCCGCGGCTTGCGACGCAGTCGCCGTTGCGCGCCTTCGCGCCGCCGGCGCCGCCGTCATCGGGCGCACGCAGATGGTGGAGTTTGCTTTCTCGGGCGTGGGTACCAATCCGCATCACGGGACGCCGGCCGCCTTTGACGGCCGCTTTGGCGCCCTGCCCGGTCCGCCCCGTGTGCCTGGAGGCTCGTCGTCAGGCGCCGCCGTTTCGGTCGCAACCGGAGCGGCTTTTATCGGCCTGGGGTCGGACACTGGCGGGTCGATTCGCATTCCCGCCGCCTTGTGCGGCATCGTGGGTTTCAAGAACACGGCGCGCCTCGTCCCCACCGCAGGGGCGGTTCCGCTATCGACCACCCTGGACACTGCATGCGCCATGACGCGCTCGGTGCGCGACGCCGTGCTGGCGCACGAAATCCTGGCGGCGCGGCGGATCACGCGCAGCCACGCGCCCTTGGCGGCCTGGCGCCTGGGTCTGCCAGGAGGCGTGTTTCTCGACGGCCTGGACCCTGCTGTGCGCAAAGCCTTTGAGCGCAGCGTGGAGCAGCTTCGCCGCGCCGGCGCGCGCATCGTCGAGATCGCGTTGCCCGAAGTCGCGCAACTGGCCGGGCTGCAGGCTACCGGCGGCTTTGCCGCAGCGGAGAGCTTTGCCTGGCACCGGGGTCTCTTGGCGCTGCGGGGCTCAGACTACGACCCCCGCGTGCGTATGCGCATCGAGCGCGGCGCGTCCATGTCCGCCGCCGACTATATCGATCTCTTGCACGCGCGCGCGGCCTGGATCGCACAGATCGAAGCCGCCATCGACGGCTTTGACGCGCTGCTCTCGCCCACCGTGCCCATCCTGGCGCCCTTGTTGTCTTCCGTGGCGCCCGCGGATGGAAAGGATCTGCTCGCCGATGCAGCGCGCGACACCGAATTTGCGCGTGCCAATGCACTGCTGCTGCGCAACCCCAGCATCGTCAACATGCTTGACGGCTGCGCGCTGTCCCTTCCCTGCCACCAGCCTGGCGAGCTTCCGGTGGGCATGATGCTGTGGCATGGCGCGCTGCACGACGACGCCGTGCTCAACCTCGGTCTGCGCGTGGAAGAACAACTGCGAATACCTTGGTCGGTCTGCCCATGATGGCGCGCATGCAGTGCATCCTGCCCGATCGCCCCCGCCCGCTTCATGGCCTCGCGGCCACGCGCGCCATCGAGCAGGAGGCGGCAGCCGACCTGCCACCCCAGACGCTGATGCGGCGCGCCGGCCTGGCCACGGCGCGCCTGGCGCGGGCCCTGGCCCCCCATGCACGGACCGCATGGGTCGTCTGCGGACCAGGAAACAACGGCGGCGACGGGCTGGAAGCCGCCATGCACCTGCGGCATGCTGGCCTGCTAGTGAGCGTGACCTGGCTGGGGACTGAGGCGCGCCTGCCACCCGACGCGCACCAGGCGCTGCAACGGGCGCGCGCTGCAGGCCTGGTTTTTGCCGAGCAGCCTCCCGAAGCGCTGACGGCGGCGGACATAGGCATTGACGCGCTGGTGGGCATTGGCCTGGCGCCTGGCGATGCGCCGCGTCCACCACCGCCCCGCTGGCGCGCATTGCTCCAGCAGTTGCGCGAAGGGCCCGCCTGCCTGCTCAGTGTCGACTTGCCCAGCGGCCTGCAATGCGATACCGGCGCCTGGGCCCCTGGGTTTGCGCCGGCCGAAGGGCTGCGCGCCGACTGCCACACGCTGGCGCTGCTCACGCTCAAGCCGGGCCTATTCACCGCGGAGGGCCGCGATGCCGCCGGCACCGTCTGGCTGGACACGCTGGGCATTGCGAACCAGGATGCCCGTGCCAGCGCCTGGCTGTGTGGGCCATCCGCGCCCGCGCCCCGCAGGCACGCCAGCCACAAAGGCAGCTTCGGCGACGTTGCCGTCATTGGCGGCGAGGGGCTGGCGCGCCGTGGCATGGGCATGGAGGGCGCTGCGCTGCTGGCCGCAGGCGCGGCCCTGCACGCTGGCGCGGGCCGGGTGCTGCTGGCACTGCTGGATGGCGCACCCCCTGCCGCCGCCCTGTGGGCACCCGAGCTGATGCAGCGCCACGTCAAAGCGCTTGAACTGCAAGCGCTCACCGTGGTCTGCGGCTGCGGCGGCGGTGAGGCCGTGGCCGACGTGCTCCCTGCCGTGCTGGCACGCGCCGCCCGCCTGGTGCTCGACGCGGACGCGCTCAACGCCATCGCCGGCAACGCGGCACTGCAGAGCGCGCTGGCAGCGCGCGCCACGGGCCAGTGGGGCACCATACTGACCCCGCATCCGCTGGAAGCCGCCCGCCTCCTGGGCGTCAGCGCGCAAGCGGTGCAAGCCGACCGCCTGGCCGCTGCACACAGCCTGGCCGAGCGCTTTGGCTGCATTTGTGTGCTCAAGGGTTCGGGCACGGTGGTTGCAGGGCCGGGGCGCTTGCCCAGCATCAACCCCACGGGAAACGCACGCCTTGCCACGGCTGGCACGGGCGACGTGCTGGCCGGCATGGTGGGCGCGCGCTGGGCAGCCGGCGACGGTGCCTATGCCGCGGCCTGCAGCGCAGTATTCCAACACGGCCAGTTGGCAGACCACTGGCCAGCGGACCGGCCTTTGGTGGCCAGTGGTCTTGCGTCTAAAAAAATCGAGTGAAATCAGGCTCTAGCGCTTATTCCGTGAGCGTTTCCAGATCCTAAAACGATAGCACATGCCCGCGGCTGCGCTGCCAACCCGCGGGCGGCCCTGGCCTCAACGGTGCGACCCGCGCCCTTTGCCCGAGGGGGCTTTGGTCAACAAGGCCGCTTGCTGTCTGGACTTGCCAGCGCTTGCCTTGCCGCCCCCCGCATGCTTGGGCACCTGCGCTTCGCGCGAGCGTCGCGGGGAAGACGCAGTGGTCTCATCGCCGCCACTGCGCGCGCGCGTCGCTTTTTCGCCGCCCTTGCCGTTTTTCTTGCCGCCATTGCGGTCTGCGGCGCCGCGCGGCGCAGCGTCCTCACTCTCGCTCACCAGGCGAAAATCGATGCGCCGGCCGTCCAGGTCCACCCGGCTGACCTGCACGCGCACGCGCGTGCCGATGGCGTAGCGCATGCCGCTGCGCTCACCGCGCAGTTCCTGGCGCGCCTCGTCGAACTTGAAGTATTCGCCGCCCAACTCGGTGATGTGGACCAGGCCTTCGACGTACATGGCGTCGAGCGTGACGAAGATGCCGAAGCTCGTGACCGAAGACACGACGCCGCCGTATTCCTCGCCCAGATGCTCGCGCATGTATTTGCACTTGAGCCAGGCTTCGACGTCGCGGCTGGCTTCGTCGGCACGGCGCTCGTTGGCGCTGCAGTGCAGGCCCGCCGCTTCCCAGGATTGCGTCTCTGCAAGGGCCGCTCCAGTTTCCCTCTTGCGCGGCTCGGCGCCTGGCTTCTGGGCCCGTGCCGCCAAGCGCTTGCTGAGCTTGGCATGCGCCTCGCCGGGCACGGGCAAGGCCGGCAAGCGGTAGCGCGTATGGCCGAGAATCGATTTGATGACCCGGTGGACCAGCAGGTCCGGGTAACGCCGGATCGGGCTGGTGAAGTGGGTGTAGGCCTCGAACGCCAGGCCGAAATGGCCACTGTTGATCGGCGTGTAGATGGCCTGCTGCATGGAGCGCAGCAGCATGGTATGGATCTGCTGGGCGTCGGGCCGGTCTTTGGTGGCCTCGGCAATCGCCTGGAACTCCGACGGCACCGGGTTGTCGCTGATGCTCATCCCGACGGCCATGGCCTTTAAGTAGCTGCGCAGAATGTCCTGCTTTTCCGGTGTCGGCCCCTCGTGCACGCGGTACAGGCCGTGCTGCTTGCCCTGGGCGATGAAGTCGGCACTGCAGACATTGGCCGCCAGCATGGCTTCTTCGATGAGCTTGTGCGCGTCGTTGCGGGTGCGCGGGATGATTTTCTCGATGCGGCCGTTGTCGTCGCAGACGATCTGCGTCTCGGTGGTTTCAAAATCGACTGCGCCGCGCTCGCGCCGGGCCAGCAGCAGCGCTCGGTAGACATCGTGCAGGTTGAGCAGATCGGGCACCCGTTCCTTGCGCTTGGTCGCCTCGGGGCCGCGCGTGTTGGCCAGGATCGCCGCCACCTCGGTGTAGGTGAAGCGGGCATGGCTGAACATCACCGCCGGGTAGAACTGGTAAGCATGGACTTCGCCCTTGGTGTTGACCAGCATGTCGCAGACCATGCACAAACGCTCAACCTCGGGGTTGAGCGAGCACAGGCCGTTGGAGAGCTTTTCCGGCAACATGGGAATCACCCGGCGCGGGAAATAGACGCTGGTGGCGCGGTCGTAGGCGTCGACGTCGATGCTGCTGCCGGTCTGCACGTAGTGGCTGACGTCGGCGATCGCCACCAGCAGGCGCCAGCCCTTGCCGCGGCCGACCTTGGCTGGTTCGCAGTACACGGCGTCGTCGAAGTCGCGCGCGTCCTCCCCGTCGATGGTGACCAGCGGCACGTCGGTCAGGTCGATCCGGTTCTTTCTGTCCTGCGGCCGCACCTTGTCCGGCAGTGCGGCAGCCTCTTGCAAGCAAGCTGGTGAAAACTCGTGCGGCACGCCGTACTTGCGCACCGCAATTTCAATTTCCATGCCGGGATCGTCCACCTCCCCCAGCACCTCGGTGATGCGGCCCACCGGCTGGCCGTAGAGCGCAGGCGGCTCGGTCAGCTCGACGACCACCACCTGGCCTGGCTCCGCGTCGGCCAGGGCGCCCTTGGGGATAAGCACATCCTGACCATAGCGCTTGTCTTCGGGCGCAACGATCCAGACTCCGCTTTCCTGCAGCAGCCGGCCGATGAGCGGCGGCTGCTTGGGGCGTTCGATGATTTCCACCACGCGGCCCTCGGGTCGGCCGCGGCGGTCCTGGCGCACGATGCAGACGCGCACCCGGTCCTTGTGCAAAACGGCGCGCATCTCGTTCGGGGGGAGAAAAATATCAGGCAGGCCATCGTCGCGCAGGACAAAACCGTGGCCATCGCGGTGCCCTTGGACCGTCCCTTCGAATTCGTCCGAAGGCGGGCTTGCGGGCGCTTTTTCACTCATTTTTTTGCTATACAATCTTGTTCTTTCCTGAAATGCCCAGGTGGCGGAATTGGTAGACGCACTAGTTTCAGGTACTAGCGAGTAACATCGTGGAGGTTCGAGTCCTCTCCTGGGCACCAAGTTTAACGAGAAGCCGCTCTCCGAGCGGCTTTTTTGTTTTTGTTGGCCTGCGCGGCGCATCAGCGCTGCGTCCGCTGCTATAAAATTCGCTGATCAGAATCGGCCCAGATGGCGGAATTGGTAGACGCACTAGTTTCAGGTACTAGCGAATAACATCGTGGAGGTTCGAGTCCTCTTCTGGGCACCAACGAAAAAAGCCGCTGCGCTTGCAGCGGCTTTTTTGTTTTTCGAGCGGACGGCCGCCTGCCCAAGCGGCTCAGCTGCGCATCAGGGCCTTAAGGGCCGTCTGCAGACGGCGTGCTGCTGCCGGCTCGCTTGGCAGGGACAGTAACCGCGCCACGTCTTGCGCCCAGGTTTGCGCTGGCGCGGCTTCGTTGCGGCGTGTCAGCAACTGCAACTGCATCAGGCGGCGCTCGGGGAGCTGCGCAGCCGGTGTGGGTACCTCGGCGGCAATCTCCAGCCGCAGCAACAAATCGGCGCTCGACACCTTGCCATCGGCCTGCGGCGGTACGGCGAGCGCCTGCGCCCAGGCATTGCGAACGGCGCCCGATACGCTACGCCCGAAATCCTGCGCCGCCGGCAGCAAGTTCGCATCGCGCTGTTCCCATGCCGCAAGAAGCTGCATGAGCGCTTCGCCGTGGGCTTGTGCCGCCAGTTTTCGCAGGGCCGCCTGGGCATGTTCTAGCGCCTCGCGCTGGGCGCGAAAGGCCGCGTCGCCCAGCCTGGGGCCACGGTCTGCAAAAGCCGTTCGATCACCCAACCGCCCCGAACCTGAAGCGTCCCGGCCGCCGTCGCGTGCAAAACGGCCGTCGCGCCGCTCGCCGGGGCGTGCGCCTCGACTGGGCGCCGAGGGCAGGTCTTTTTTCATTCCTGGACGATCGTCGCCCCGCACGGCGACGACCCGGCGCGCCGGCGCAGGCGGCGTCGACGGCTTGGCCGATTGAGCCTCGTCGTCCGCGGCGGCCTGCGGCGATGCAGGCGTTTGCGCGCTGGGCTCGGAAAGGCCCGGCGTCTGGGCATCAGATCGCGTAGACCCTGGCGCGGATTCTTGTGCCGCCTGTTGCCCAGAAGCCTGGCTGGCGGCGTGCGCAGCCTGACCGCGCAGCGCCGCATCCAGGGCCGCCATGGCAGCACGAATGCGCTGGGCATCCGCGCTGGCATTGGCCGACTCCAGTTCCTTGGCGGCCTCCAGCACCGCCTTGTCGTGGGCGCTGCCCTGACCCGCGCTACGCTCACGCTCAGCGCTCTTGCGCTGGAACGCTTCATCCAGCGGCTTGCGGAACGCGTCCCACAGCTTTTGCTCCTGGCGGCGCTCTAGCGGAACGGACTGGGCTTCGGCCTGCCAGCGTTGCTGCAAGGCTTTGACCGCATCGACGCGCAGCGTGGGCGCCGCGCAAAGTGCCAGCGCCTCCTCAATCATGGCATGGCGCCTTTCCAGACTTGCCGCCTGAGCGCCCTCGAGCCCCGCTGCAGCGGCATCCATGGCGCGTTTCCACTGCGGCTGCAATTCCGCCAGCAGCTTCTCGCCCAGATGCCCCGCCTCGCGCCAGCGCACGCCAAACTGCTGAAGGCTGCGCAAAACGGACTTCCAGTCGGTGTTGTTCGCGTTCTGCTCGCCCCAGGCCTGCAGTTCGGCAATCAGGGCCAGGCGCTGCGCCTTGTGCTCGGCGGCGTCGGCCCGCACCTTGTCCAGCCAGACCTCCACCACCTTGTGGGCTTCGTTGCAGGCTTCGTCGAACTTTTTCCACAGGCCGTGGTTGGGCGCACCGCCCTGGTCCGCCTGCTTCCACTGCTCGCGCAACTGGCGCAGGCTCTCCTGCATCTTGCGCCCGCCGAGCGCCTGGCCCTCGGGACGATGCAACAGGGCCTGCGCTTTGGCGACCAGGTCTTCGCGGACCTGATCTGCGCTCCAGCGCTGCCAACCCTCGAGCTCGCCCGCTGCGACCAGGGCCGCCTGCACGCGTTGCTCCAGCGCCGCGTCGATGTGCCGGCCGTGCTGCTTGAGCACGGCGCGCAAGCTGCTTGCCGCACCGGCACTGGCTTTGCCATGGCCCTGGGCGGTTTCTTCCTCCAACTTGTTCAGTGCGTCCGTGACCCGGGCGGCTGACTGCGCAGCCTGCTCCGGGTCTGGCCGGGGTTTGCCTGGCCGTGGCTGGGGTGGAGCGGCAGCCGGCACCTCACCGCGCGCCGCGCGCAATTCCTCAGACCACATGGGAACTGCCGGCAGGGGAGCCTGGACGTCGGCAGCTGCGGCCGACGCTTGGCCGATAGCGGCCCCAAACGCCTCCCAGACCACCAGCAACTGGGTCTTGGAGCCTTCCAGCAGCGGCGGGAAGCGCGCTTCGACGCTCGGCCAGCTGGCGTCGTTGGTCAGCGCCTGGGCTTGATCCTGCCAGTGCGCCACGTCGGTGGCCAGCGCCTCCTGCGCAGCGAGCGCATCCTTCCAGGGTTTGGTAGACAGTACCTCGATGCGCTGCGCCAACAGCACCGCCGCCTCACGTTGCACCTGCACGCGGTGCTGCAGGTCTTCGATCACCTTGACGCGCTCGGCAAGCTGCACCTTGAGGGCGGCCAGAGGCTCGCGAGACAGCGGCGCACCTGCCTTGGCGGCATCGCGCTGCCAAGCCATGGCGTCGGCAATGTTCAGTTTCGGCGCTGCCAGCAAGCTCTGGGCCTTGTCGGCCCACTCGGCGGCAATGGCTTCCTGGTTCTTAGCGCGCCGCATCTCGTCCAACCGCTCCCGGACTGCACGGGCCGCTCCCTTGTCTCGGCCACTGAGTTCCTTGAACACGTCCTGCAACTGGGCCGCAGCCGGCTGTGTGGCAAGCCAATCGCGGATGCGGGCAGCACGCTCGCCAGAAGTTGCCGCTGAAAAGGCGCCGCCGGTGAGGGCGTCCAGGGGATGCGCGGGCGCTGCTGAAGGCGGCGGCGTCGGCAAGTCGGGAGCATCGGACATCTTGTTGCGCAAAGAGAAAGGAAACATGGAGGATGGGGCGACGGCAGGAAGGTACCGGCGCGCAGCAAAGAGCAATGGAAGAAACCGCGCCCCGGGGCGAGCGCTGGCCTATTTTCACAGGGTTTTGTACACGCCCCCTAAATCCTTGTCATCAGGAGACCGCCGCAAGCACCGCCGCTAGGCCCAGCGCGGGCCAGCAGACCGGTTGTTGGGAGTCGACGCGCACAGAAAAGGGGTTATATACAGTTTTTTTAAAACTATTAAATAGAACAAATAATTTTAATAGTGTTGACTAGGTATTTAATAGGCCCCTAGAATCCGCCAGCTTGGCAAAAAGCTAAGTATTAACCCCAGTTCCGCTGCCGAAATCGGCTAAGTCAATGCGGCCCTGCGCCAAGCGCCAGGCACGAATTGATGGCGTACCAATCAGGTGAAGGTCGACACACCGGTCCGAAGGGTCTGGTTGGCGCCTTGCCTCCGAAAGGAAGCTATGACAGCGACAGGTTCATTGGTCTGCAGCCTACGTTCAGCGCTGCGTGCCTTGGTCAACGGCATCTTCAAATTGACACACAACAGCTTTGCCCTCCTGGGCCTGGCTGTGGCGTGCACGCTGATCACCCTGGGCGCGCGGCCCGACTTGCGCGAACAGGGCGAGCTGCACTTGCGCAGTTGGTTGCAGGCGCGCCAAGGTGTGGAAGCTGAAGCCGAGAACGAATTGGACGAACCCAGCGAGCGCGCGTTGGCGGCCGACCCAGGTGGTCTTCCCAAGGAGCAGGCCCGGGTGGCCTTCTGGCTGAGCAAGAAGTACCGTGTGGCGCCCGAGCCGCTGAGCGTGCTGGTGGGCGAAGCCTACGAACTTGGAAGCCGGACCAAGTTGGACCCCACCTTGATACTGGCCATTGTGGCCATCGAATCGCGCTTCAACCCCTTTGCCCAGAGCCCCGTGGGCGCCCAGGGACTGATGCAGGTGATGACGCGCGTGCACACCGACAAATACGAGGCTGTGGGCGGACAGTTGGCAGCCTTTGATCCGGTGACCAATCTGCGGGTGGGAGTCCAGGTGTTGCAGGAATGCATTCGCCGCGCCGGCTCGCTCGAAGGCGGGCTGCGCTACTACGTGGGCGCCGCCAACCTGGAAGACGACGGCGGCTATGCGGCAAAGGTACTGGCCGAACATTTTCGCCTGCGCCAGGTGGCGGTCGGGCGCGGCGCGCGCGCGGCCGCGCCTGCGCCCGGAACGTTGACCACCAAAGCCGACGCGCCCCCCGCCGCAGCCCAGGCGCCGGCCGTTCCCGCGGTCGCCCCCCCTTCGGAGAAGGTGGCGCTACTTTCGGCCTCTTGAGGTATTCGTGCACCGCTCCCCTTCGGCCCGGCAACTGCGCTCAGTTACACTCACAGCCGTGCGCGACTGGCGATAGGCGCGGCCCGAAACGGGCTGCCGCTGACGTGGAAACCGACAAGGCTTTGCCCTTGTGAACCACCGGGAAGCGTGCCGCACCGGCTTCTGGCCTGCTGCGTTCCGCCGTTCGCCTGGGCAGCCCTTGTTGCAAGGGACACAAGTTCACAGGACTGCCATGTACCACCGAAATATTCTCGTAGAGCAAACCGATCCTGAGCTGTTCGCTGCCATTCAGTCAGAGAACCAGCGCCAGGAAGAGCACATCGAACTGATCGCCAGCGAAAACTACGCGTCGCCTGCAGTGATGTGGGCCCAGGGCACGCAGTTGACCAACAAGTACGCCGAGGGGTACCCAGGCAAGCGCTATTACGGCGGCTGCGAGTTTGTCGATGTGGCCGAGCAACTGGCCCTTGAGCGCGTCAAGAAAATCTTTGGCGCAGAGGCGGCCAATGTGCAGCCGCACTGCGGTGCATCGGCCAATGAAGCGGTGTTTCTCGCCTTTCTCAAGCCGGGTGACACCATCATGGGCATGAGCCTGGCCGAAGGCGGACACCTGACGCACGGCATGGCACTGAACATGTCGGGCAAGTGGTTCAACGTGATTTCCTATGGCCTCGACGCCAAGGAAGAAATTGACTACGACGCCATGGAGAAGAAGGCGCACGAACACAAGCCCAAGCTCATCATTGCGGGCGCCTCGGCCTACAGCCTGCACATCGATTTCGCCCGCTTCGCCAAAGTGGCCAAGGACGTCGGCGCGATTTTCATGGTGGACATGGCGCACTACGCCGGCCTGATTGCGGCGGGCCTCTACCCCAACCCCGTGCCGCACGCCGACGTCGTCACCAGCACCACGCACAAGAGCCTGCGCGGGCCGCGCGGGGGCATCATTTTGATGAAGGCGGAACACGAAAAGGCGATCAACAGCGCCATTTTCCCTGGCTTGCAAGGCGGACCGCTGATGCACGTGATTGCTGCCAAGGCGGTAGCGTTCCAGGAGGCGCTGCAACCGGCGTTCAAGCAGTACCAGCAGCAAGTGCTGACCAATGCCCGTGTGATGGCCGAGACGCTCACCGAGCGCGGTCTGCGCATCGTCAGTGGCGGGACGCAAAGCCATTTGATGCTGGTGGACCTGCGCGCCAAGGGCATTACCGGCAAGGAGGCCGAGGCCGTTCTGGGCCAGGCCCACATGACGATCAACAAGAACGCGATCCCGAACGACCCGGAAAAACCCATGGTGACCAGCGGCATCCGCGTGGGCACGCCGGCGATGACCACGCGCGGCTTCAAGGACGAGGAAGCCCGTCTGACGGCCAACTTGCTGGCAGACGTGCTCGACAAGCCACGCGATGAGGCGCATATCGCCGCCGTTCGCGCCAAGGTCAACGCCCTGACGGCGCGGTTCCCGGTGTACCGCGACTGAGCACAGCCTCAAGCGAGCAAAGGCATGGTCGGGCGACCCAGCCCGGCCGCAACCTGGCTGTCGTGCGCGGACGGCCAGGCCGATCTACTTGCATTTTTCGGCGTCCAGCGCTTTCACAGCAAGCGTTTAAAGCTATTATTACAATAGCAAATCTACTGCGCGGCGGCGGCAATCGGACCCACGCCGTGGCGCACATCGCCGCATTGGGCGCGGTGGCGCAGGGCATGGTCGATCAGCACCAGCGCCAGCAAAGCCTCGGCAATGGGCGCGGCGCGGATACCGACACAGGGATCGTGCCGGCCCCTGGTCGATACCTGCACGCTCTGGCCCGCCGTGTCGATGGATTCGCGGGGACTGAGGATGGAACTGGTGGGCTTGATGGCGATCTGCGCCTCGATGTCCTGGCCACTGCTGATGCCGCCCAGAATGCCGCCCGCGTTGTTGCTGCGAAAACCGTCGGGGGAAAGCGAATCGCCGTGCACCGTGCCGCGCTGCGCGGCACTGGCAAAGCCGGCGCCAATTTCCACCCCCTTGACCGCGTTGAGACCCATCATCGCCCAGGCGATATCGGCGTCGAGCTTATCGTAGATCGGTTCGCCCCAGCCCACGGGCACGCCGGTAGCCTGAACGCGAATGCGCGCGCCGCACGAATCGCCCGCCTTGCGCAGGGCATCCATGTAATCCTCAAAGCGCTGGACGTCGGCCACGGGTGCAAAAAACGGGTTTTGTGCAACGTGATCCCAGGATTCAAATCCGATTTCGAGTTCGCCCAGTTGGCTCATGCAAGCGCGCACCTGGGTACCGAACTGCGCCGCCAGCCATTTCCGGGCCACCGCACCGGCCGCCACCGTGGGCGCGGTCAGCCGGGCCGACGAACGTCCGCCACCACGCGGGTCGCGCACGCCGTACTTGTGCCAGTAGGTGTAGTCGGCGTGGCCGGGGCGAAAGCGCTGGGCAATATCGCCATAGTCCTTGCTGCGCTGGTCGGTGTTGCGAATCAGCAAGGCAATCGGCGTGCCGGTGGTCACGCCTTCGTACACGCCCGAGAGGATTTCCACGGCGTCGGGCTCGGCGCGCTGCGTGACGTGGCGGCTGGTGCCGGGCCGGCGTCTGTCCAGATCGGCCTGAATGTCGGCCTCGCACAAGGGCATGCCGGGCGGACAGCCGTCGATCACGCAGCCAATGGCCGGGCCGTGGGATTCACCGAAGTTGGTGACTGCGAAAAGGGTGCCGAAAGTATTGCCGCTCATGGGCGGCAATTATCGGGGCAGTAGGAGCCCGCCGCAGGGACGGGGCAGAGCAATCCAGCGCCACCATCCAATCGGCTGCGGCTGCGGGTCTTGGGAGCTTAAAGCAGCTTTTCTTCCGGATCGCCGGCTTCGCCTTCTGGCCAGTCGCGGATGTAGGCCTTGAGCATCTTGTTCTCGAAATTCTGGCTGTCCACCACAGCTTTGGCCACGTCGTAGAAGCTGATCACGCCCATCAGCATGCGGTTGTCCATGACGGGCATGTAGCGCGCGTGGCGATCGAGCATCATGCGCCGCACTTCGTCCATGTCGGTGCCGTTGGTGCAGGTCAGCGGGTGGTCGTCCATGGCCGTGCGCACGAGCATGGTGCCCACATTGCCGCCGTTTCGCACAAGGGCCTGAATGACTTCGCGGAAGGTGAGCATGCCCACCAGATCGCCATGCTCCATGACCACCAGCGAGCCAATGTCCTTCTCCGACATCACACGCACAGCATCGGCAAGGGGTTCGGCGGGATGGGCGGTATAGAGCGTATTGCCCTTCACCCGCAGGATATCGCTGACTTTCATGGCGTGCTCCGTACTGTTTGCAGCAAGTGTCGCTTGCTGGCGCCTCTGCAAATATAGCCCACAATGCCACCATCGCTTTGGAGAAAAACATGTCCGGTTACGCCGATCCCGGCTTCGACACGCTGGCCCTGCATGCCGGCGCCACCCCCGACCCCGCCACAGGTGCGCGGGCCGTGCCAATTCATCTCACGACATCGTTCGTCTTCGAATCCAGCGACCATGCGGCCTCGCTCTTCAACATGGAGCGCGGCGGACATGTGTATTCGCGCATCAGCAATCCCACCACCGCAGTGTTTGAGCAGCGCATGGCAGCGCTGGAAGGCGGCGTTGGCGCTGTTGCCACGGCCAGTGGCCAGGCGGCGCTGCATCTGACCATTGCCACGCTGATGGGCGCAGGCTCACACATCGTGGCCAGCAGCGCGCTGTACGGTGGATCGCAAAATCTCCTGCACTACACGCTGCGCCGCTTTGGCATTGAAACCAGTTTCGTACCCACAGGCGACCTTGGCGCGTGGCGCGCAGCGATCCGACCCAACACGCGTTTGCTGTTTGGCGAAACTGTGGGCAACCCTGGTCTGGATGTGCTTGATATCCCCAGCGTGAGTGCCATTGCGCACGAGGCGGGGGTGCCTTTGCTGGTCGATTCCACCTTCACCACGCCCTGGCTGATGAAGCCCTTCGAGCACGGTGCAGACATCGTGTACCACTCCGCCACCAAATTCCTCAGTGGACACGGTACGGTGATTGGCGGCGTGCTGGTCGACGGCGGCAGTTTCGACTGGGAAGCATCAGGCCGCTACCCTGAGCTGACTGAGCCCTACGATGGCTTTCATGGCATGGTGTTTGCCGAAGAAAGCTCCGTAGGCGCCTTTCTGCTGCGCGCTCGCCGCGAAGGCCTGCGCGACTTTGGCGCCTGCATGAGCCCGCACACGGCATGGCTCATTCTGCAGGGCATAGAAACCCTGCCGCTGCGCATGCAGCAGCACATGCGCAACACCGAGCGCGTGGTGGAGTTTCTCGCAAACCAGGATTTTGTCGCGCGCGTCGGTCACCCCATGCTGGAGACGCATCCCAGCCACCAGCTGGCCAAGCGGCTTCTACCGCGCGGCGCAGGCTCGGTGTTCAGCTTTGACCTCAAAGGAACGCGCGAGCAGGGCAAGAAGTTCATTGAAACCTTGAAGATATTCAGCCACCTGGCCAACGTGGGCGACTGCCGAAGTCTGGTCATCCACCCGGCCAGCACCACGCACTTTCGCTTGAGCGATGAGGCGCTGGCCTTGGCCGGCATCACACAGGGAACGATTCGCTTGTCGATTGGCCTTGAGGACGCGGACGACCTGATTGACGATCTCAAACGCGCGCTCAAGGCGGCGGAAAAGTTGGGGGGCTGAAGATGGAACTGCTGGTGAACGGACAGCGAACCTACTGCTATACGGGCGGTCAGGTCTTCAATCCCGCAAAACCCACCGTGGCGATGATCCACGGCGTACTCAATGACCACAGTGTCTGGGCCATGCAAAGCCGCTGGTTCGCCCACCACGGCTGGAACGTGCTGGCCGTCGACCTGCCGGGGCACTGCCGCAGCGCGGGGGCTGCGCCACAAAGCGTGGAAGAAGCAGCGGAGTTCGTCATCGCGCTGCTCGATGCCCTGGGCATCCAGCGCGCTGCGCTGGTGGGCCACAGTTGGGGATCTCTGATCGCGCTGGAAGCGGCGGCCAGGCTGGGCGAGCGAGCCACGCATTTGGCGCTGGTCGGTACGGCCTGGCCGATGAAGGTCTCACCTGCGCTGCTGGAGGCGGCGCTGAACGCCCCTGAAAAAGCCTTGCGCATGGTCAACGTGTTCTCGCGCAGCACGCTCTGCGCGCCTCCATCGGCCCTGGGGCCAGGGACCTGGGTGTTTGGCGCGTACATGGCGCTTGGTCGGCGGGTTCTGCGCAGCAATGCCGAAGTCAACCTGTTTTATCGGGGGTTCGTGGCTTGTGACCGCTACGCCGGTGGGGAAGCGGCCATTGCAAGCATTGCCTGCCCCGTCTTGTTTGCGTTGGGTTCGCAGGATCAGATGACTTCCCCCAAGGCTGCCCACGCCCTGGTGGGCGCCGCCCGGGCGGCGGGCAAGGCCGTTGCCGTCACCATGCTTCCCGTGGGCCACAACCAGATGACCGAAGCACCTGAGGAGACGCTCCGCGCCTTGCGTCATTTTTTGTCCGCATGAGCTCGGGCAAAAGTCCGCGCAAGCACGATCAAGAGTCTAAATAGGCTCTATCGCCTACTCTATCTGCGTCGAATGCTACATTAACTATAGCAAAGTCGCTTCCATGATCTGCCGAGTAGAGATGCAGAATGCAGACCGTACGCTCGCGGCCGGTGCGGCTTAGCGCGGTTTGCGTTCGTCCGGGTCGACCCGCGCTTCAAAGCGGTCGCTGTTCACGCCAAAGCCCACCGGCTGGTCCGGCGCCGGGGGTGGTGTACTGGCTACGGCAGGAACTTTTTGTTGCGTCAAAAATGGCAGGGGCCGACTGGTTTCGGCCGAATCGGCGAGCGCGTCCAGATGCGTGAGGTCGCTCAGATCCAGATCGATTTCCATGGGCGCAACGGGTGTGGGAGCCGGTGCCGCTGCCGCTGCCGCCTGGGCGTCGAAGTCCCAATCGGGTTCGAACTCCATCAGGTTGCTTGGCGCTGCCGGCGCCGGCGCCGCAACAGGCAGGCCCTCCTCGGCTGGAGCAGCCTCCGAGGGCGTGGTGCGACTGCGCGGAGCAGACTGCCCGCGGGCCGATGCGGGTGTGGTCCGTGCGACTGCATGCAGCAAGAGCAAATCGTCGTAGGCGGGCAAATCAAAGCGCTGGCCCTGCCCGCCCCCCCGGAACAGCAGTTCCTGCAGCAAAGGGACGACCGACGGATCGCACCACAGCGCTTCGATGCGGGCGAGCACGTCAGGATAGCCGAACAGATTGCGTCCGGGGCGCGCAAAGGCCGCAAACTCCGGCACCTGGGCGTTGAAGTAGCGATGAAACTGGGCGCGCAATTCATTGAACTGCTCGATGCGGCTGAGCGAGCGGTACAGACGCAATAGCTCAAGGTAGGCCGAAGGCGACGTCGACTGGTTGGCCTCGATGTGCTTTTTCATCACCTCGATGGCCTGATCGTGCTCACCGACGGACACGAAGAACTCGGCCTGTTGCTGCAGATCGAACAAATCCTCAGGATTGAGCACCGCCGTCACCGCCGGGACCGCGGACGCCGCCGACGCCGCGGGCTGCGCGGCAACGCTCGACGCATCTTCCGCGGGCTCGGCGGCCGCTTCCGAGGTACCAAATTCGAGCGGCATCATGCCCGACGGAAGCATTTCGGGTTCGGCCGGTTGGGGCCGGCTCGTGACGTCGTGATCTTCTTCGGCCTGCCGCGCGGCCAGCGCGGCAGCAGGGGCGGCTGCCTTGACCGGCCCTCGCGCCCAGGCAGCTTCCCGCTCGACGGGTGCCCGCGGCTTGCGTCCCCAGACCCACACCAGCAACGCCGTGAGGGCTACCAACAAAGCCAGCAACACGTAAACGACGATGGCGGGGAAACGCTCGGCGGCGCGCTCTTGCAACTGCTGCTGCAGGGCGACGGCGGCTGCCTTGTCGCGTTCGGCGGCGGCAAGTTGTTCGCTCTGGGCCTTGTCCTGCGCTGCGCTGCGCGCTTGTTCCTGCAGCAAGTCTTCGGGCTGCATGTTCAGTGCACGCCACCGGGCTGCCGCTTGCTCGCGCAGCGACGGTGAAACCGATTCCGGCACGGCCGCGATTTCGGTCGAAGCACGCAGTACCGACGGTGCTTCCAACCAGTCCGACAAAGGCTCCATGACCAGGCGCGGACGGCCGGTATCCTGCTCCGGCTTGGCGGTCACTGCAGGTCTGGGCGGGCGCTCGGCGCGAGCCTGGCGCTGCGCCGGGGCCTGAGCCGAAGGAACCTCCGAACGGCGGGAAACGCCTTCGGGTAAACCTGCAGCAGCGGAAGTGAGGGTGCTGCGCAGCACCAACGGGGCTTGGGCAGCGCGCGCGCGCTCGGCCCTCATCTGCGCGGCGCTGATCGCCTCTGCAGGATAAGCCAACACCGTATAAGTGCGCACCACACTGCCCGAACATCCGGCCGAAAGACGCACGCTGAGCACCGGCTCATTGATCGGCTGGCTGCTTCGCAATCGCACGCTGGCCGACCGCCCAGCCGTTTTCGGCTGGGGCGTCACAGTAATCTGACTTTGCGAAATCAGCGTATCGCCCGCCGTGACACCTGCAGTGACGCAGGCATCGGACACATCTGCCCCGTCGGTGCGCACGTCGAACACGAGGTCCAACGGGCGCCCCAAGACGACCGTGCCTTGCGGATTGCCTAGAGAAAGAGCTGCAGCCCCCCCGGCCGCACACCCCATCGCCATTCCGAGCAGAAGATGACTGAGTCTCACTTTTTTTTGTAAATTAATTTCTCCGATTCTTGCATAGATTACAGCACCTGCGCGAACGACATAATCCAAGGATGACAATGAATTTTCACAGGGTAGGCGTGCTGGGCGCAGGCGCCATGGGCCAAGGCATAGCGCAACTGTCTGCCCAGGCCGGCAGCCATGTGCTGCTGCTGGATGCCCGTGCGGACGCTGCTCAGGTCGCTATCGATGCGATAGAAGCGCAATGGCACAGGATGTCGGAAAAAGGACGCGCAACACCCGAACAGGTGAAGCGGTGGCGAAGCGCGCTGCTGGCGGTGGACGACATCCACGCACTGGCGCAGTGCAATCTCGTGATCGAAGCCATCGTCGAAGACCTGGGCGCCAAGCGCGTCTTGTTTGAACAACTGGAATCCGTCGTGGCCCCCGACGCCGTACTGGCAAGCAATACCTCGTCGCTCTCCATCACCGCACTGGCCGCCGGCCTGCGCGAACCGGGCCGTTTTTGCGGGTTTCATTTCTTCAATCCGGTGCCGTTGATGAAGATTGTGGAAGTGGTTCCCGGTCTGCGAACGCATTCGACGGTGTGTGAAAACCTGTCTGATTTCGCCCGAAAGATGGGCCACACGCCGGTTCGGGCCCAAGATACGCCGGGGTTCATCGTCAACCATGCGGGACGCGGCTTTGGTACCGAGGCGCTGCGCATCGTCTCCGAGGGCGTGGCAGATTTTGCAACGGTGGACCGCATACTGCGTGAGCAGGCTGGGTTTCGCCTGGGTCCGTTTGAGCTGATGGACCTGACCGGCCTCGATGTTTCGCACCCGGTGATGGAATCGATCTACCACCAGTTTTACGAAGAGCCCCGTTTCCGTCCCAGCCTCATCACAGCGCAGCGCCTGGCCGCAGGGGTCTTGGGGCGCAAGAGCGGCGAAGGCTTTTATCGCTATGCGGACGGTGCTGCGCAAGTGCCGGCCGATCCGCCTGTGCCGGCCATGGATTGGCTGCCTCCGGTGTGGGTCTCTCCGCGCGCCGCACGGCGTGCGGAGATCTATCAATTGCTGAAAAATCTCGGCGCCTCCATCGAAACGGGGGCGACAGCCTCCAAGAAGGCGCTGTGTCTGGTCGCACCACTGGGCTTTGATGTCACTACCGTTGCCGTGGTGGATGGCCTGGACCCTGCGCGTACCGTCGGGATCGACATGCTGATCGAGGACGCCAGCACGCGGCGCCGGGTCCTGGCCATGAACCCCGCCACCCGTGAGGACATGCGTGACGCCGCCCACGCCTTGTTCGCGCGCGACGGCAAGCCCGTGAGCGTGTTGCGCGACAGCGGTGGCTTCGTCACCCAGCGCGTGCTCGCGCACATTGTGAACATTGCCTGTGACATCTGCCAGCAAGGCATCTGCAGCCCCGCCGACCTGGAGATGGCCGTGACGCTGGGCCTGGGCTATCCGCTGGGCCCGCTCGCCATGGGCGACCGCTGGGGCCCTTCGAGCATTCTTGAAATCCTGTTCAACATGCAGACCGTCTACGGTGACCCCCGCTACCGCCCAAGCCCGTGGCTGCGCCGACGCGGTGCATTGGGCCTGAGCCTGACACACGTGGAGCGCTGAACCTATGGCCGCAGAACTCACCAGCCGCACCGATGGTCAGACCCTGGTCCTGACGCTGAGTCATCCCGGCCGGCTCAACACCTTGAGTCCGGACATCTACGCTGCAGGCATCGAGGCCCTCAACGGCGCAGAACGCAGCGCCGATGTGCGCTCTGTGGTGCTCACAGGGGCTGATGGTTTGTTTTGCGCCGGCGGCGACCTTGCGCGCCTGCAGGCCAACCGCCAGCAACCACCTGCAGTCCAGGCGGCGAACATCGACGCGCTGCACGACTGGATTGAGACCATCCGCGCCTACCCCAAACCCGTCGTTGCTGCCGTCGAAGGGGCGGCAGCTGGTGCCGGTTTTTCCTTGGTGTTGGCCTGCGATTTCGCGGTTGCAGCGCGCAGTGCGCGCTTCTCGCTGGCGTACAGCCGCGTGGGCCTGTCGCCGGACGGCGGCGCCAGCTGGACTTTGGCGCAGGCGGTCCCGCGGGCGCTGGCGGCTGAGTGGTTGATGCTGGGCGACACCATTTCGGCCGAACGCCTGCACGCTCTGGGCGTGATCAACCGCCTCAGCGAGCCCGGAGCGGCCCTTGCAGGGGCGCTGAATCTGTGCGCCATCCTCAATGCGCGTGCGCCCAATGTACTGGCCAGTGTCAAGGAGTTGCTCACCGACGCAGCGGGAAGCGACCTGCATGCACAGTTGGCGCGTGAGCGAAGGCATTTCGTCGATAACCTGCACCACGAAAATGCGGGTGAAGGAATCGCGGCTTTCTTCGACAAGCGCGAACCCCTCTTCCGATAACGCAGACACTGGCGTCGAACCCGCCAGTCCCCAAAGACCCGCCGTTCGAATGCGCTGGTCCCCCAAGCGACAGCGAACGCGCTCCCAGTCACACAAAGGACAGACCATGGACGACCCCATCCTTACTATCGATGAACGCGAGGCGATCAACTCTGGCCGCTGGTTCTCCACCCTTTCTCCGTCATTGCGACACGACATTCTTCGATGCGCTTACGTCAAACGTTTCAAGGACGGCGGCCTGATTGCCGCCCGGGGCGATCCGCCGGAGGAATGGATTGCCTGCGCCAAGGGAGCGGTGCGCGTGAGTTCGACCTCGATTTCGGGCAAGCAAATCACGCTGACCTATGTGGAGCCGGGCATCTGGTTTGGCGACGTTTCCATCTTCGATGGGGACCGGCGCACCCACGATACTTACGCGCACGGAGAAACCACCATCCTGTGCGTTGCCAAGGCCGATTTCAAGAAAATCCTGGCCACGCACGTCGAGTTGTACGAAGCCCTGTTGCGCCTGCACGCGCGGCGCATTCGCCAGCTCTACGGGCTGGTGGAAGATCTCAACACCCTTCCCTTGCGCGCACGCCTTGCCAAGCAATTGCTGCACCTGGTGCGCAGCTACGGCATCTCCAGCCTCTCGAACAGCGACGAAATGCGCATTGGCCTGCAACTGGCGCAGGAGGAGTTGGCCCAGCTCCTGGGTGCCTCGCGCCAGCGTGTGAATCAGGAACTCAAGGCCATGGAGCGCGACGACATCATTCGCATCGAGCCCGCTGGCCTCATCGTGCGCGATCGGCCTGCGCTTATGCGGCTGACAGAAATAGACATATAGGAAAGGCCCTGCCATGAGCAACTTTGACCACTTCGTCGGAACCCGCGAGGTGTCGGGTTCTCATGCCTTCGACACCGATGCGCTGAGCGCGTGGGTTGCCCCCAGGCTGGAGGGTTTCTCCGGTCCGCTTCGGGTGGAAATGTTCAAGGGGGGGCAGTCGAACCCGACCTACAAGCTGATCACTCCGACGCGCAACTATGTCATGCGCTCCAAGCCCGGACCGGTGGCCAAACTGCTTGCCTCGGCGCACGCCATCGAGCGCGAGTTTGCCGTCATGAGCGGCCTGCAGGGCACGCAAGTGCCCGTTCCTCGCATGCATGTGCTGTGCGAAGACGAAAGCATCATCGGCCGCGCCTTCTACATCATGGAATACATGGAAGGCCGCGTGCTCTGGGACCAGGCACTGCCCGGCATGACGCCTGCCGAGCGCAGCGCCATTTACGACGAGACCAACCGGGTGATCGCCGCGCTGCATACCGTGCCCTTTGCCGAGCAAGGCTTGGCAGGCTACGGGAAACCAGGCAACTACTTCGAACGCCAGATTGGCCGCTGGAGCAAACAGTATCTGGCGTCCGTCACCGAGCCGATTGTCGAGATGGACCGGCTGATGGAGTGGCTGCCCGCGCACATTCCAGCCGGCGCGCGGGACGAGGCGCGCACCTCCATCGTGCACGGCGACTTCCGGCTCGACAACCTCATGTTCCACCCCAGCGAACCGCGGGCGATTGCCGTGCTGGACTGGGAGCTTTCCACACTGGGCCATCCGCTGGCCGACTTCAGCTACCACTGCATGGCCTGGCACATTCCCCCCGGCATGTTCCGAGGCATCGGCGGGCTGGACCACCAGGCACTGGGCATTCCCACAGAGGCCGAGTACATCCGGCGCTACTGCGAGCGCACCGGTCTTGCCACGCCCGACGAGTTGGCACACGACTGGAATTTCTATCTGGCCTACAACCTCTTCCGCTTGGCGGCAATCCTCCAGGGAATTGCCAAGCGCGTAGAGGCTGGCACCGCGTCGAGCGCCCAGGCCAAGGCCTCGGCCGCTGGCGCCCGCCCCCTCGCGCAGATGGCCTGGGGCTTTGCCCAGTCGGCGTGAGCCGCAGCACCCGTTTTTTTCAAGGAGTTTCCATGGACTTTGACTATTCCCCCAAAACCAAGGACCTGCAGGCCCGCCTGCTTCGGTTCATGGATGAGCACATCTATCCCGCCGAGGCCGCCTACACGGAAGAACTGGCCGCCAATACTGCGGCAGGCAAGCGCTGGACGCCGCTGGAGACCATCGAGCGACTCAAGCCCAAGGCGCAGGCGGCTGGCTTGTGGAATTTGTTCCTGCCAGTGGACACAGCGGAGGCTTCGGGCTATCAGGGCGCCGGTCTGACCAACCAGGAATATGCGCCGCTGGCCGAAATCATGGGGCGCGTGCTTTGGTCCAGCGAGGTTTTCAATTGTTCGGCGCCCGACACCGGCAACATGGAAACCATTGCCCGCTACGGCGACGAAGCCAACAAGGCGCGCTGGCTCAAACCCCTGCTGGAAGGAACAATCCGCTCGGCCTTCGCCATGACCGAGCCCGAAGTGGCGTCCAGCGACGCCACCAACATCGCAACGCGCATCGAACGCCAGGGCGACGAATACGTCATCAATGGCCGCAAATGGTGGACTTCCGGTGCCAACGATCCGCGCTGCGCGGTGTTCATCACCATGGGCAAGACCGATCCGCAGGCGCCACGCCATTCGCAGCAAAGCATGATCCTGGTGCCGGCGGACACCGCGGGGGTGAAGATCGTGCGCGCGCTCAATGTATTTGGCTACGACGACGCACCCCACGGCCACGCCGAAGTGCTTTTCGAGAACGTGCGTGTGCCCGCCTCCAACATCCTGCTCGGCGAAGGCCGCGGCTTCGAGATCGCCCAGGGACGCCTGGGCCCGGGGCGCATTCACCACTGCATGCGCTTGATTGGCCTGGCCGAGCGTGCGCTGGAGCTGATGTGCAAGCGCTCGATGTCGCGCGTCGCTTTTGGCAAAACCGTGGCCCAGCAAGGCGTGACGCAGGAACGCATTGCCGAAGCGCGCTGCAAGATCGACATGGCGCGCCTGCTGACACTCAAGGCCGCCTGGATGATGGACGTGGCCGGCAACAAGGTGGCCAAGACGGAGATCGCGATGATCAAGGTCGTCGCCCCCACCATGGCCTGCGAAGTCATTGACTGGGCCATTCAGGCCCACGGCGGCGGCGGCGTCAGCAATGATTTTCCGCTGGCGTTCTCGTATGCCCAGGCGCGCACCCTGCGCTTTGCCGACGGCCCGGACGAAGTGCACCGCGCCTCCATTGCCAAGATGGAACTGGGCAAATACGCGCCTGCCAAGCCGCACTGAAGTCCGCCGCAGAGCGGGACCGGCGCTTTGCTACAAAATAAATAGCTTTTGGTGCTTATCCCGTAAGCGCTAGAGGCTATTTTTATCCCAAACTCATGCTGCTGCCGGTGACCTGGAATTGGAGCACCGGAGCGCCCGGGCCAAAAGCCACGCCCAGGGAAATGGCACCGCTGCCGTGCAGGATGCACGCGTCGCGGCGCAGGCGCACCTCCGCGTCGCTCCCGTCAAAGCGTACCCACGTGCCAAAGCTGCTCAGATCGGTCAGGGTGAACACGCCCTGACGCCAGTCGATGCGCGCGTGCATGCGCGAAACCCTGGGGTCGTGCACGAAGCAGTCGGCTTCGGGGGACCGACCGACGTGCACGGGCACTTCATTCGAATGAAATAAGCGCGTCTCGCCGGTCCATGCCAGCTCCACCGTGCCCAGAACGTTGTCCAGCGGGGCAATCACGCTGGGCAGCAGCGCATGCTGCGTCAATGCATCCTGGGGCTGATCTTCGCGCCAATCTGCCTGATAGACCACCTGCGACTCCGACTTGCCACGGATGTCGAACATGCCCAGACGCCGAAAATGCACCCGGGGCACTGCCCCGGCGTCGACCGCGGTGGCGTCGGTCACCCATATTTCGCTCGCACCGGCGCGCTCGCACAGGCGCGAGGCGACGTTGACCGCGTCGCCATAGGTGTCGCCTTCGAGTTCCACCACCTCGCCGGTGGCGACGCCGATGCGGATGGCCATGCGCATTGGCTCGGCCCAGCGCACCAGCGTAAGCTGGTGGTCACGCTGCAGGTCGGCGGCGGCCTGGACGGCGGCATGGGCTTCGGTGAACACGCTCAGCACGCCGTCGCCCAACTCTTTCACGACCCGGCCGCCATGGGCCACCACAACGTCGCCCATCCAGCGCGTCAGCCGCATCACGGCCTGAGATGCACGCTCGTTGCCAAGGGATTCGTAGAGGGCCGTGCTTCCTGAGAGATCAGAAAACACCACAGTGGCGAAAATACGCAAGGCAACGGTCCCAACGAGGTTCGTGAAACGCGCAGTTTAAGACAGCTTTGATGCATCGGCTGGCGCCTTTGCGTCCGGTCCAGGCACCGGCCTCAGGCCACGCCAGGCGGCTGCACCTTCTCCGGCGACCCATCCGCTCGCAAGGCACGCGGTCAGCAGGTAGCCGCCTGTGGGAGCCTCCCAATCGAGCATCTCGCCACAGCAAAAAACACCGGGCCGGCGCAACAGCATGAGGCGCTCGTTCAGCTCCTCCAGCGCGAGGCCGCCCGCAGTGCTGATGGCCTCGGCCACCGGACGTGCGGCGCGCAGCGTCAATGGCAATGCCTTGATCGCTGCCGCCAGCTCGGTCGGGCTTGCCATTTGCTCCTTGCTCAGCAGTTCGTGCAGCAAGCCTGTCTTCACTCCAGCCAAACCCAAACGGCTCTTGAGGTGGCTGGACAAGGAGCGCGCACCCCGTGGATGCGTGATCTCGGCAAGAACGCGCTCAGCGCTATGGTCCGGCAACAGATCCAGATGCAAGGTGGCCACGCGCTTGCGGGCAATCTCCTCGCGCAATCGGGCCGAAACCGCGTAGATAAGACTGCCCTCCACCCCGGTCGCCGTCACCACGAACTCGCCGCGCCGGGAAAAGCGTGCTCCTGTCGAATCGGTGAAGTGCAAGTCGACCGACTTGAGCGCAGCGCCTGCATGCCGCTCGGCAAAGTGCGGCGTCCACCCGCCGGGTGCAACGTCCCCCTGACCGATCAGCTCTCTCAAGAACTCGCGCCGGCTCTCGCCTTGCACTGCCTGTCCACCGACCACGTCAAAACCGCAATTCGCGGGAGCCAGCGGTCGCACGCGCGTTCCATCGGCCGACAAGGCATCCACCCAGGCGCCGTCGGACCCCAGCTGTGGCCAGCTGGCGCCGCCCAACGCCAGCACCGTCGCGCCCGCCGCGACGCGCCAGGCGCCAGCGGCACCCTGAAACAACAGGGAGCCGTCGTCCGCCCAGCCATGCCAGCGTTGGCGCATGTGGAACTGCACGCCTGCACCGCGCAGACGCACCAGCCAGGCGCGAAGCAGCGGCGCTGCCTTCATGTGGACCGGGAACACGCGCCCCGAAGTGCCCACGAAGGTGTCGATGCCCAATCCCTGCGCCCAGGAGCGCACCTGATCGGGCCCAAAACGGGCAAGCCAGTGTGCCACCCACGGCGCGCGTTCTCCGTAGCGGGAAAGGAATGCGTCCGCCGGCTCGGAATGGGTCAGGTTCAGCCCCCCTCTTCCGGCCAAAAGGAACTTGCGCCCCACCGTAGGCATGGCATCGACCAAGTGCACATGCCGCCCCGCGGCGGCAAGCTGCTGGGCCGCCATCAGGCCGGCAGGACCGCCGCCCACGACGACAGCGTCGTGCCTCGGCACCAAATCGTTCAGTTCTTGCAACAAAGCTGCGGTCTTTCCATATCGTTTTTCGCTATGACAGTGATAGCGTCTTTCCTGGCGCGACGACGGAGCGTACGGTGCTTTCTGTCACAATGAAGGCACTGTATCTCTTACGCCTCGTCAAAGGAAAAGCATGGCCAGCGACCTCATCAAACATCTCTCCGACGCCAGTTTTGAAACCGACGTGCTGCAATCGAAAACGCCGGTCTTGGTGGACTATTGGGCCGAGTGGTGCGGACCCTGCAAAATGATTGCGCCCATTCTGGACGAAGTGGCCGCCAGCCACCAAGGCAAGCTGCAAGTGGCCAAGATGAACGTGGACGACAACCGCGAAGTACCCGCACGCTACGGCATACGTGGCATTCCCACGCTCATGCTGTTCAAGAACGGCGAGCTGGCGGCTACCAAGGTGGGCGCCATGAGCAAGGCGCAGCTGACCGCCTTCATTGAACAGCAACTGGCCTGAGTCACACCCCGGCGCATGTTCGGACCCGGGGCAACCGGGCCGGCCGGGCAAGGCACCCGATCCCGGCGCCGCGCCGGACTCATTTTTCCTGTCATAATTCCTTCTGCTCATTGCATCGCAGGCTCCTGCGATCGGTTCGAGCCCTTTCGGACATGCCAAGCCCGCGTTCCGTGGCCCTTCTGGCATCCTGCCCTCCCCCTGATTCATACCACTCCGCCCAGGAGTCTCTCCATGCACCTTAATGAACTCAAGGCACTGCACGTGTCCGAAGTCCTGAAGCAGGCCGAAGCGCTTGAGATCGAAAACGGCGGCCGCATGCGCAAGCAGGAGCTCATGTTCGCCATCATCAAGAAGCGCGCCAAGGCGGGCGAGCAGATTTTTGCCGACGGCGTGCTGGAGATCCTGCCCGATGGGTTTGGTTTCCTGCGCAGCCCGGACACGAGCTACACCGCGAGCACCGACGACATCTACATCTCGCCCAGCCAGGTGCGGCGCTTCAACCTGCACACCGGTGACATGATCGAGGGCGAGGTGCGCACCCCCAAGGATGGCGAGCGCTACTTTGCGCTCACCAAGCTCGACAAGGTCAACGACGGCCCGCCCGAGCAGAACAAGCACAAGGTGATGTTCGAGAACCTCACTCCGCTGTTCCCCAAGGAACACATGCGGCTGGAGCGCGACATCAAGAGCGAAGAAAACATCACCGGCCGCATCATCGACATCATTGCCCCGATTGGCCGCGGCCAGCGCGCGCTGATCGTCGCACCCCCCAAGAGCGGCAAGACGGTGATGATGCAGCACATCGCCCACGCCATCACCACCAACCACCCGGACGTTGCCCTGATCGTCCTGCTGATCGACGAGCGCCCCGAGGAAGTGACGGAAATGCAGCGCTCGGTGAAGGGCGAGGTCATCGCCTCCACCTTCGACGAGCCGGCCGCGCGCCACGTGCACGTGGCCGAGATGGTGATCGAGCGCGCCAAGCGCCTGGTCGAGCTCAAGAAGGACGTGGTGATCCTGCTCGACTCCATCACCCGCCTGGCCCGCGCCTACAACAACGTGGTGCCCTCCTCCGGCAAGGTGCTCACCGGCGGCGTGGATTCCAACGCGCTGCAGCGCCCCAAGCGCTTCTTCGGCGCCGCGCGCAAGGTGGAGGAAGGTGGCTCACTCACCATCATTGCCACGGCGCTGGTCGATACCGGCAGCCGCATGGACGAGGTGATCTTTGAAGAATTCAAGGGCACAGGCAACTGCGAAATCCACCTGAACCGCCGCCTGTATGAAAAACGCGTGTTCCCCGCCATCGAACTCAACAAGAGCGGCACACGCCGCGAGGAACTGCTGCTCACGCCCGAAATCCTCCAGAAGACGCGCATCCTTCGCCAGCTCATGTACAACATGGACGAAATGGAGTCCATGGAGCTCATGATCAAGAACATGCGTGCCACCAAGAGCAACGTCGAGTTCTTCGACATGATGCGCCGCGGTGGATAAAGCTATAATTGCGGGCTTTTTTGTGGAAAGTAGGTCAGATGGTCTGGCCCGGCTCCCACAGCGACTCGAAAGAAGATCATGAAAGACGGAATTCACCCCAACTACCGCGAAGTCTGCTTCCAGGACATGTCCAACGGCTTCAAGTTCGTCACGCGCTCGTGCGTGAATGCCAAGGAAATGGTCAAGATGGAGGATGGTCGCGAATTGCCTCTGGTCAAGCTTGAAACCACCAGCGAGTCGCACCCCTTCTACACCGGCACGCAGAAGTCGGTCGACAACATGGGTGGCCGTGTGGAGCGCTTCCGCAACCGTTTCGGCAAGACGACGGCAAAGTAAGCGCTGCGGGTACAAGGCCCCTGCACGCGCCAGTGCCCTCGCACGCATCCAAAGGCAGCCCGGGAAACCGCGCTGCCTTTTTGTTTGAAACCATGCTTTGCCGCGACCCGCAACCCGACTTCGCGTGAACCGCCCGACTCCCGCCATCGTTCCCCGCAGCGCCGTGCGACCTTTGCCTCGCTGGGCTTTGCTGCTGCTCTGTGCGGCCTACGTCCTGCCGGGCTTCATTGGCCGGGACCCCTGGCGGGGAGCAGACGTCACGGCGTACGGCTACATGCTGCAACTGGCGGGCGGGCATACACCTTGGCTGGCGCCGCTGCTGGGGGGGCTGGCGCCCGAATCTGACGGCCTGCTGCCGTATTGGCTGGGCGCGTGGACCATGCAAGCGACCCAGGCTTTCCTGCCTTCGGTGCTTGCTACGCGCATCCCGTTTGCGCTGCTGTTGGTGCTCACCCTGTGGGCCACCTGGTGGGCGATTTACGTATTGGCGCGCAGCCCGGGGGCGCAGCCGGTAGCCTTTGCATTTGGCGGCGAAGCATCGCCTTCCGATTACGCCCGCGCGATTGCTGATGGTGGCCTTCTCGCCTTGCTTGCCAGCCTCGGGCTGGCCCAGCCAGCCCATGAGACATCGGCCTATCTCACGCAACTGTGCGGCACGGCATTGGTGTTCTACGGTCTCGCAGCCATGCCACGGCATCGGTGGCGGCCCTGGCTGGCCCTTGGCGTGGGATTGCCTGGCCTGGTACTGAGCGGGGCACCGGTTTTGGCAGTGCTCTACGGCGCCGGGGGCACCGTGCTGCGTCTCTGGGACGGGGACGAGCGGCGGCCGGGTGCCGCGGCCGTGCGCGGGGCGGCTCTGGCCCTTGGGCTGCTGACGCTGGCGACGGCACTGCTCGCCTGGCAACTGGGCCTGTGGGAGCGGCGCGTGTCCTGGCCCGATTTTGAAAAGGAAGCACGCAGCCTGGCGCGCTTGCTGCTGTGGTTCACCTGGCCCGCCTGGCCGTTGGCCCTGTGGACGTTGTGGCGCTGGCGACGCCATGTTTTTGTCCTTCCATTGCAGCGACACCTGTGGCTGCCGCTGTGGTTTGCGCTCTGCGCCCTGATGGCGATGACGGTCTCGCGCCCGGCCGATCGTGCGCTGCTGCTGGGGCTTCCGGCGCTGGCGGCACTGGCGGCATTCGCCTTGCCGACACTCAAGCGCAGCGTGTCGGCGCTGATCGACTGGTTCACGCTGCTGTTCTTCACGGCATCGGCGATTGCCATCTGGGTCATCTGGGTTTCCACCCAGACCGGTTTTCCGGCCAAGCCCGCGGCCAACGTGGCAAAGTTGGCACAAGGCTTCATTCCGCAATTTTCCACACTTGCCTTCGCGGTGGCGTTGGCGGCAACGGCCGCCTGGTGCGCCGTGGTGGCCTGGCGCACCGGGCGCAACCAAAGCGCTCTTTGGAAGACCCTGGTTCTGCCGGCGGCCGGCACGACCTTGTGCTGGCTGCTGCTCACCACGCTGTGGCTGCCCATGCTGAACTACGCGCGCAGCGACGCACCTCAGGTGCGATCCGTCATGGCGCTCATCAACGGGTCGCCCTGCGTGCACGTGCTGGGCCTGGACCAAGGCCAGTTTGCCGCGCTGCAGGTGTTTGGGAGCGTCGTGACGCGTCCGTTGACGGCTGCCGCACCCACATGCCCCTGGCTGCTCGTGGCCGACGATGCACCCAGGCCCGCCCTGCGCCGCAGTCCACCCGACGAAAAGGAATGGGCCTTTGCGGCTCGCATCGGGCGACCCACCGACAGGAGCGATGCGCTGGTGGTGTACCGGCGCGTGCCGCGCTAAGTCAACAAAAACCCGCGCGCCGCAGCCGCAAGGCGGGAAAGCGGATGCTGAAGTTCGATCCCTTTCCAGGCGTGCTCTCGACCACCAATTGCGCGCCGTGGCGCTGCACCACATGTTTCACGATGGCGAGCCCCAACCCTGTTCCGCCGGTGTCGCGCGAGCGGCTGCGGTCCACCCGATAGAAACGCTCGGTAACGCGCGGCAAGTGCTCGGCCTCAATACCTGGGCCGGTGTCGCGCACGCTGAACACGGCGTCGCCATCGGGCTGCCACGCCCATTGCACTTCAATGCTGCCATCAGCGGGCGTGTAACGCACTGCATTGCCGACCAGGTTGGACAACGCGCTGTGCAGTTCGGCGGCGCCCCCGGCAATCTCGCCCGCATCTTCTGGCGCTGAAAATCTGGGGAAGCGCAAGACATGCTGCCGCCCCATCACTGCGGCCAAGGCTGTGGCTTCCTGTTCGCAGCGCTCCAGGAGCGGCGCCACCGGCAGCCACTGCGCCAAGCCCGGCGGCGGGCTGGCCTCCAGCCGGGAAAGCGCCAACAGCCCCTCGACCACGCGCTGCATGCGCTGGGCTTGCTGCGCCATCAGCGCCAGGTAGCGTGACTGCTCCTGCGCCTCCAGCGGCAGGGTTTGCAGCGTCTCGACAAAGCCGGCCAGCACGGTCAGAGGCGTGCGAATTTCGTGCGAAACGTTGGCGACAAAGTCGCGCCGCATGGCTTCGGCCTGCTCCGCCGCCGTGACATCGCGCGTGAGCATGAGCTTCTGTCCCGCGCCATAGGCGCACAGCTGGATGGACATCCGCGCCGCCCGTCCATCGCTCTGACCATAGGTGGTGATGACCAGCTCACGCAACCAATCGCCACCAGCCAGATAGGCTGCGAAATCGGGGTCGCGCAGCAGGTTGCCAATGAACTGCTCGGCGTCCCGTTGGGCGTCGATGGACAGGTGCAGCGCGGCGTTGTGGTTGCACCAGACGATGCGGGATTTGTCGTCCAGCAGCAGTACGCCGTTGGGCGTGGCCTGGAGGGCGTCCAACATGTCGCCCAGTCGCTGCCTGCTCTCACTGGCGTGCTGTTCATGCAGCCGCACGAGGCGCTGCACGCGATCTACCGCTTCGCCCCAAACGCCGACGCGCGCTGGCACCGCGCCTGGCGGCGCATCGCGCAGCCAACGCAGAACGCGCCCCGCCCGCATCAGGTCGACCAGGAACCACAGCCAGACGACAGCCGCCGCCCCCGCCACCGCGCCCCAGGCGCCATGCAGGGCGAACCCCATGCCCGCGCCCAGCAACTGGGCGGCAAGAAAGATCAGCGAGCGGGTCCACATGGGCGGCTGTAAAAACAGGAAAAAATACAGTGAAAATGGCCTCTAGCGCTTATTGCATAAGCGCTAACAGCTATCAATTCAGGAGAAAAACACTGCCACGTCATGGCGGCTCGGCCCGCACACCGGCCTGACCCGCCTGAGCGGTGAACCGGTAGCCGGCGCCGCGCACCGTCTCCACCATAGCGCTCGCGCTGCCCAGCGCCTCGCGCAGGCGCTTGACGTGCACGTCCACCGTGCGCTCCTCGATGAATACGTGGTCGCCCCACACTTTGTCGAGCAACTGCGCGCGTGCATGCACGCGCTCCGGGTGCGCCATCAGGTAGCGCAGCAGCTTGAATTCGGTCGGGCCGATGCGCAGTTCCTTGCCCTGAAAGCTCAAGCGGTGCGCTGCCGCATCAAGCCGCAGGCCGCCCGCCTCCAGCGCTTCGCTCGTTTGCTCGGGCGCGCGGCGGCGCAGCACGGCACGGATGCGCGCCAGCAGTTCTTGCGTGGAAAAGGGCTTGGTGATGTAGTCGTCGGCACCCGCATCGAGGCCGGCGACCTTGTCCGGCTCGTCGCCACGTGCCGTGAGGATGAGAATGGGAACGGCGCGCGTGCGCGCCTGCGCGCGCCACTTGCGCGCGAGCTGCAGGCCGCTCTGGCCGGGCAGCATCCAGTCGAGCAGGATGACATCGGGCAACACCGCGTCCAATTCGCGCTGGGCGCTGGGACCGTCTTCGACCCACACAGACTCAAAGCCGTTGTGGCGCAGATTCACGGCAATCAGTTCGGCAATCGCGGGCTCGTCCTCGACCACCAGCACTCTGGGCAAATAGGCCATCAACGCAACACCGATTCAATGTCTTCGAGCGAGGTGTGACGTACGTCCGTTCCCTCAACCAGGTAAATGATGAGTTCGGCGACGTTTTTGGAGTGGTCACCAATGCGCTCGATGGCCTTGGCGATGAACAGCAGATCAAGGCTGGGCGAGATGGTGCGCGGGTCTTCCATCATGTAGGTGATGAGTTTGCGCACGAAGCCATCGAACTCCTCGTCAATGAGGTCGTCCTCCTTGAGGATGGCCAGCGCCGCCCGGGTATCAAGCCGCGCAAACGCGTCCAGCGCCTTGTGCAGCAGGCCGGATGCCAAGTCAGCCGCCACACGCAGATCCGTCGTGGGCAGGCTGCGTGGGGCGCCGGTCTCGATGATGGAGCGCACCATGCGCGCCATCTTGCTGGCCTCGTCCCCCATGCGCTCCAGGTTGGCGGTGGCCTTGGAGAACGCCATCAACAGGCGCAGGTCGCGCGCGGTGGGTTGGCGGCGCGCAATGATGGTGGAAAGCTCGCGATCGATGTCCACTTCAAGCGCGTTGACGCGCGTCTCCAGCGCGGCCACCGTCTCCACAGCCTCCAGGCTGAACTGCGACAGCGCGCGAATGGCGTGGCCGATTTGCGATTCGACCAGCCCGCCGAGTTCCATCACCCGGGCCGATACGGTATTGAGTTCGGCGTCGAACTGCGAAGAAAGGTGCTTTTGCATGTTGAACGCTTTCGCTTAGCCGAAACGGCCGGTGATGTAGTCCTCTGTCTCGCTGCGCGCTGGCTTGACGAACAGTTGCTCGGTTTCACCAAACTCGATCAGCTCGCCGAGGTACATGTAGGCGGTGTAATCACTGCAGCGCGCGGCCTGCTGCATGTTGTGCGTGACGATGACCACGGTGTAGTCCGTTTTCAGTTCGGCAATCAGCTCTTCGATTTTGGCAGTGGAAATCGGATCGAGCGCCGAGCACGGCTCATCGAGCAGCAGCACTTCGGGCTTGATGGCAATACCGCGCGCAATGCACAAGCGCTGCTGCTGCCCGCCCGAGAGGCTGGCGCCGCTTTGGTGCAGCTTGTCGCGCACCTCTGTCCAGAGCGCCGCCTTGCGCAGTGCCCACTCCACGCGCTCGTCCATCTCCGGGGCGCTCAGACTGTCAAACAGCTTCACGCCAAAGGCAATGTTGTCGTAAATCGACATGGGGAATGGCGTGGGCTTCTGGAACACCATGCCGACCTTGGCGCGCAGCAGGGCGACGTCCTGCTTGCTGGTGAGCAGGTTCTCGCCATCGAGCAAAATTTCGCCCTCGGCGCGCTGCTCGGGGTAGAGCTCGAACATGCGGTTGAAGGTGCGCAGCAAGGTGGATTTTCCGCAGCCCGAAGGCCCGATGAAGGCCGTCACCTTGTTTTCCGGGATTTCGAGGTTGATGGACCTGAGTGCATGGAACTTGCCGTAATAGAAGTTCAGGTTGCGCACTGTAATCTTGGGCTGGGTGCGGGATAGAGACGGGACCGCCGGGGCGCTGGCGCTCCTGGCGGCGGGGGCAAACGGGGTGTCGGGCATGGGTGTGGTGAAGTGTGGCGGGCTGCGCTGCACGCCTTATCTGGCACGCGTGAGGACACGCGCAACGATGTTGAGGGCCAATACAGCCATGGTGATGAGGAACACCCCCGCCCAGGCGAGCTTTTGCCAGTTCTCGTACGGGCTCATGGCGAACTTGAAAATGGTCACTGGAAGGCTCGCCATGGGTTTGGACAGGTCCGCATTCCAGAACTGGTTGTTCAGCGCGGTGAACAACAGTGGCGCCGTCTCACCTGCAATGCGCGCCACGGCCAGCAGCACGCCAGTGATCACCCCGGCGCGCGCGGCGCGCAGCGTAATCGACGAAATGACTTTCCACTTGGGCGCGCCGAGGGCATAGGCCGCTTCGCGCAGTCCCGCCGGCACCAGCAGCAGCATGTTCTCGGTGGTGCGGATGACCACCGGCACCACGATCAGGGCCAGCGCAAAGCCCCCTGCGTAGCCGGAAAAACTCTTCATGCGCGTCACCATCACGGTGTAGACGAACAGGCCGATCACGATGCTGGGCGCCGAAAGCAGGATGTCGTTCACAAAGCGCGTCACCTGCGCCAACGGGCCACGGGTGTCGTACTCCGACAGGTAAATGCCCGCCAGGATGCCGATGGGCGTGCCGACAAAGGTGGCCAGCGCCACCATGGTGAGCGAGCCAAAGATGGCGTTGGACAGGCCGCCCGCCTCGTTGGGCGGCGGCGTCATTTCGGTGAACAGCGCAAACGACAGACCCCCCAGGCCCAGGCGCAGCGTCTCCCACAAGATCCAGACCAGCCAGAAGACGCCGAACACCATGGCCAGCAGCGACAGTCCCAGCGCAATGCGGTTCACACGTTTGCGCCGGGCAAACCGCGCGGCCCGTGCAGCGCTCAGGTCGGCTGCCGAAATCAATCTTTGCGAGCTGCTCATGACCGGGCTCCTTCATTTTTTTGCAGACGCAGCAGCAAAATTTTGGACAGGCCCAGCACCACGAAGGTGATGAAAAACAGCACCAGCCCCAGGTAGATCAGCGACGCCTGGTGCAGCCCCTCGCCCGCTTCGGCGAACTCGTTGGCCAGCGCGGACGTGATGCTGTTGGCGGCGGCAAACAGCGACACCGAGTCGAGCTGGTTCATGTTGCCGATGACAAAGGTGACCGCCATGGTCTCGCCCAGCGCACGGCCCAAGCCCAGCATGATGCCGCCCAGCACCCCCGTCTTGGTATACGGCAACACCACCTTGGAGACCACCTCCCAGGTCGTCGAGCCCAAGCCATAGGCCGACTCCTTGAGCAGCGTGGGAGTTACCTCGAACACGTCGCGCATGACTGCCGAGATAAACGGAATGATCATGATGGCCAGGATGATGCCGGCCGACAAAATGCCGATGCCCACGGGCGGGCCCGACACCAGCGCGCCCAGATACGGCACGCCGGCAAAGAGTTTTTGCAGCGGCGCCTGCACCCAGGTCGCCAGAATGGGGCCGAAGACCATCAAGCCCCACATGCCGTAAACGATGGACGGCACTGCAGCCAGCAACTCAATGGCCGTACCCAGTGGGCGCCTGAGCCAACCGGGGGACAGCTCGGTGAGGAACAGCGCAATGCCGAAACTCACCGGAACGGCAATCAACAGGGCAATGACCGAGGTGGCCAAGGTGCCGTAGATCATTACCAGACCGCCATACTCGTTTTGCACCGGATCCCACACGCTATTGGTGAGAAATCCAAGGCCAAACGCGTGGATCGCAGGCCATGCACCCATCGCGAGGGAAATGAGGATACCCACCAGCGCGGCCAGAGTCAGCCATGCGGCGCCGTGGGCCAGCAAGGCAAACAGCCGGTCCGCGAGCAAGCCGGTAACGCGGGGCTTGCGGGGAGGATTTTTGCCCGCAGTGCGCGCAGGAGCGCGCGCGGCTGCGGGAGACAGGGGAAATGAAGACACGTTGCAAACCTATGGGGTGGACGGCGGCGCACGCAATGCGCGCCGCCAGGTGCGGGTCAGTGCAAGTGCTTATTGGACCGCAACCGGCTTGCCGGTTTCATCCTTCATCTCACCCCAGGCCTTCCTGATGACTTTCTTGACGCTGTCGGGCATGGGCACGTAGTCGAGATCCGAGGCCGTCTTGTCGCCCTGCATGTAGGCCCAGTCGAAGAATTTGAGCGTGGTGGTCGCCTGCATGGGCTTGTCCTGCAGTTTGTGCATCAAGATGAAGGTAGCGCCCGTGATGGGCCAGGCCTCCTGGCCAGGCTGGTCGGTGAGAACCTGGTAGAAACTTTTGCTCCAGTCGGCGCCCGCTGCGGCGGCTTTGAACGACGTGTCATTCGGCGACACGAAGCGGCCCGTGCTGTTGGAGAGCTGCACGTACTTCATCTTGTTCTGCTTGACGTAGGCGTATTCGACGTAGCCAATCGAGTTCGGCAGGCGGCCGACGAAGGCGGCCACACCCTCGTTGCCCTTGCCGCCCGCGCCCGTGGGCCAGTTCACCGCCGTGCCCTCGCCCACTTTGGCTTTCCATTCGGCGTTCACCTTGCTCAGGTAGTTGGTGAAAAGGAAGCTGGTGCCAGATCCATCGGCACGGCGCACCGCAGTGATGTCGGCATCCGGCAGCTTCACGCCAGGATTGAGGGCGGCAATGGCCGGGTCGTTCCAGCGCTTGGTCTTTCCCAGGTAGATATCGCCAAGCACCTGGCCGCTGAGCTTGATCTGCCCTGGAGCGATGCCCTGGATATTGACCACGGGCACCACGCCGCCAATCACGGTGGGGAACTGCATCAGTCCCTTCTTGGCCAGGTCCTCGTCCTTGAGCGGTGCATCGGAGGCTCCGAAATCTACCGTCTTGGCGTCAATCTGGCGCAGACCCGCTCCGGACCCCACCGATTGGTAGTTGATGCGCACACCCGTGGCCTTGTTGTAGTCCGATGCCCACTTGGCATACAGCGGTGCCGGAAAGCTCGCGCCAGCGCCCGTCGCTTCCTGCTGCGCCTGCGCGCTCCATGCGAACCCTGCGAGGAAGGCACCCACTACCAAAGTCCGAACTTTGAACACCTGCATGAATCACACCTTTGCTTTTGCTGGAGGAATGAATGCAATGTAGGGCCGCCATATGACAGGTCTGTGACAGTGGATCTAGACAGTCGCACATTGCCACCCGAACCGCTCTGCAAAGAGAGAAACAATTGCATACAATTAGCCTTTTCCGACGCCACTCTGCCCCGCCATCGCCCACTTCGTGAACGACTCCCTCAGCTCTTCCGTTCTCCTTTCCGAGATTGATGGCGCACCCCACCGCACCCTGCAAGAGTTGCAGGCGCTGCTGGACAATGCGGGCGCGGGCATCGTTTTCATCCGCGAACGGCAGGTGGTGCGTTGCAATGCGCGGTTTGCCCAGTTGTTCGGCTATGGCTCGGCGGCCGAGCTGATTGGCCAGCGCAGCGAGAGCTTTTCCCTTGGGCGCACGGCCTACCGCGACCTGGGGCGCGCTGCATTTCCCGTGATCGCAGAAGGCAAGCCCTACACCACCGAACGCGAGATGCGGCGGCGCGATGGCCGGCGCTTCTGGGCCCGCCTGACCGGCAGCCTGATCAATACGGCCGAACCGCTCGATGGTGCCGTCTGGGTGATTGACGATCTGGATGCGCAAAAGACCGCGCAGAAACAGCTGGAAGCCGCCCTGTGGGAAAAGCAGACCTTGTTTGACCATGCCATGGTAGGCATCGTCTACCTCGTCGATCGCCAGATGACGCGCTGCAACAGCTTTTTTGAAAGCATGCTGGGTTACGGCCCGGGCGAGTTGACCGGTTGCTCGACGCGCCTCTGGTATGCCAGCGATGCCGAGTGGGACGACATTTCGCAGCGCAGCCAGCCGGTGCTGCAGCGCGGCGATTCATTTGCGGGCGAGGTCAGCATTTGCCGCAAGGATGGCAGCCAGATCGTCTGCGAAGTGCGCAGCCGTGCCTTGCATCCGGGCAAGCCGGAGCAGGGCTCGCTGTGGACGGTGATGGACGTGACCGAGCGACGCAACGCCCAGGCGGCGGTGGCGCAGGCTCAGGTCAGGCTGGAGCGCCTGGTGCAGGAGCGCACACGCCAACTCAGCGAAACCGTGGACAGCCTGCACCGCGAAATGGAAGAGCGCCAGGTGGACCGTGACCGCATCCACTGGCTGGCCCACTACGACGCCTTGACCGGGCTGCCCAACCGCACGCTGCTGGCCGAACGCAGCCGCGACGCCATCGCTGCAGCCCAGCAGGGCGGCACGCCGCTGGCCGTTGTTTTCCTCGACCTCGACCATTTCAAGCACGTCAACGACTCGCTGGGCCACCGCGTCGGCGATGCCCTGCTCGTCGCCATTGCCGAGCGCCTGCGCGCTGTGGTGCGCGACAAAGACACGGTCTGCCGCCTCGGTGGCGATGAATTCATTCTGCTGCTCCCCGGCGCCAACGCGCATGGCGCCGAGCGCGTGGCGGGAAAACTGCTCGAAGCCTCGAAGCCGCCCTACCAAATCGGGCACCACGAGCTGACCATGGCGCCCTCGATGGGCATTGCCATGTTTCCTGGCGACGGCGCGGACTTCGACACCCTCACGCAATCGGCCGACGTCGCCATGTACCGCGCCAAGCAGGGCGGGCGCAATACCTACCGGTTCTTCACGCCGGAGATGCAGGCGCAATCGGCCCGTGCCCTGACACTGGAAAATGCCTTGCGGCGCGCGCTGGAACGCGAGCAGTTCACGCTGCACTACCAGCCGCAGGTTTGCCTGGCCAGCGGCCGGCTGCGCGGTGTCGAAGCCTTGCTGCGCTGGCAGCACCCCGAACTGGGTGCCATCTCGCCGGCCGAATTCATCCCGCTGGCCGAGGACAGTGGCCAGATTCTGGCCATCGGCGACTGGGTGCTCCGCACGGCCTTGGCGCAGCTAAACACCTGGCAGCGTGCCAGCCATGCAGTTCCCGGAGTGGCGGTCAACCTCTCGGCGGTGCAGTTTCGCCAGCCCGGCATGCCCGAACGCATTCGCCAGATGCTGGCCGAGGCCAAGCTGCCCGCGCAGGTGCTGGAGCTGGAGCTGACGGAGGGCGTAGCCCTGGACGACCCCCAGGCAGCGAGCGCCACCATGGACCAACTGAACGCCCTGGGCGTGCGGCTGGCGATTGACGATTTCGGCACCGGGTATTCGTCGCTCAGCCTGCTCAAACGCTTTCCCATCCACAAGCTCAAGATCGACCAGTCCTTTGTGCGCGACCTGGGCGAGGACGCCAGCGACCGCGCCCTGGTCAGTGCCATCGTGCGCATGGCACAGGCCCTGGGCATTGAAACCACCGGGGAGGGGGTCGAGACACCGCAGCAACTTGCCTTCCTGCTGGAACAAGGTTGCACCGAGGCGCAGGGCTACTTCTGCGCTCGCCCCATGCCCGGCGACGCCCTGCCCGGCTGGCTGCACGCCCATCCGCAGGCTGCAGGCAAGGCACCTGTAGCCTGAACGTCAAGGTTTTAGAGAAAAACAGGCTCCAGCGCTTATTGGGCCTGTGTTTTCAGCTATTTTTTGGATAGCAAATGACCTCTGTCTGCAGCGCGTGAGAAAATGCCCGATTACTCACCAGACACCCAAAGACAACACCATGGAAGCAGAACGCATCAACCTCATCGGCAACGCACTTGAAGACCTCACGGAGCGCACCCGTGAGTTACGGGGGTATCTTTGACTACGATGCCAAATTTGAACGCCTGCGCACGGTAAACGCCTCGCTGGAAGACCCGTCGGTCTGGAACGACCCAAAGAAGGCCCAGGAACTCGGCAAAGAGAAAAAATCGCTCGACAGCGTGGTGGTCACGCTCGAACGCCTGACGCGTGAGTTGGCGGACAACACCGAGTTGTTCGAAATGAGCCGCGATGAGGGCGACGAAGCCGGCCTGCGCACCATCGAGAGCGAAACCGCCAAACTGCGCCCGGACATCGAGGAACTCGAATTCCGCCGCATGTTCCGCAACGAGGCCGACCCGCTCAACTGCTACCTGGACATCCAGGCCGGCGCCGGCGGCACCGAAGCCTGCGACTGGGCCAGCATGCTGCTGCGCCAGTACCTGCGCTACGCCGAGCGCAAGGGCTTCAAGACCAGCGTGGACGACGAGACGCCGGGCGATGTGGCCGGCATCAAAGGCGCGACCATCCACATCGAGGGCGAATACGCCTACGGCCTGCTGCGCACCGAAACCGGCGTGCACCGTCTGGTGCGCAAATCGCCATTCGACAGCTCGGGCGGGCGCCACACCAGCTTTGCCAGCGTGTTTGTCTACCCGGAAATTGACGACTCGATCCAGATCGACATCAACCCGTCCGACGTGCGCACCGACACCTACCGCGCCAGCGGCGCCGGCGGCCAGCACATCAACAAGACCGACTCGGCCGTGCGCCTGACCCACCTGCCCACCGGCATCGTGGTGCAGTGCCAGGACGGACGCAGCCAGCATGGCAACCGCGACATCGCCTGGCAGCGCCTGCGCTCCAAGCTCTACGACTTCGAAATGCGCAAGCGCCAGGAAGAAGCGCAAAAGCTCGAAGACTCCAAGACGGATGTCGGCTGGGGCCACCAGATTCGTTCGTATGTGCTCGACAACAGCCGCATCAAGGATTTGCGCACCAATGTTGAAATCTCCGCCACCCAGAAAGTGCTGGACGGCGACCTCGACGCGTTTATTGAAGCTTCGCTGAAGCAAGGTATTTAGGCAATGCTGAACAAGTCCCTCACGCGCCCTGCATCCGTGCGTAGTGCGGTCTGTGGCGTTGCAAATCCTCGCCATAGCTGCGGCTATGGGGAGGATTTGCGCCTTGCATCCCATCACCACGCACGGCGCGCGCCATCGTGGTGACTTATTCAACATCGCCTTAAGGAATCTGAATGTACGCAATGCGCGAAGACGGCCAGGCGCCGGCCACCGCCCACCACCGAGGTGACTACCAGGCACCCGCCTGGTGGATCGACACCGTAGAACTTACCTTCGACCTCGACCCCGCCAAGACGCGCGTGCTCAACCGCATGCGCGTGCGCCGCAACCCCGATGTGGCACTGCAACCGCTGCGGCTCGACGGCGACGAGCTAAACCTGGCGCGCGTGATGGTCAATGGTGGCGGCACCTCCTTTCGTATGGACGCAGGCCAGTTGGTGCTGGAGAACCTGCCGCAGGACGAGGCCGGCTTTGACCTGGAGATCTTCACCACCTGCGCGCCCGAGAAAAACACCGCGCTGATGGGCTTGTACGTGAGCCAGGGCACGTTCTTCACGCAGTGCGAGGCCGAGGGCTTCCGTCGCATCACCTACTTCCTCGACCGCCCGGACGTCATGGCCAGCTACCAGGTACTGCTGCGCGCCGACAAGGCCGCCTACCCAGTGCTGCTCTCGAACGGCAATCTGGTGGAGCAAGGCGAGCTTGACGGCGGTCGGCACTTTGCCAAATGGGTGGACCCGCACAAAAAGCCCTGCTACCTGTTCGCCCTGGTAGCCGGCAAGCTGGTAGCGCGCCAGCAGCGCATTACGTCCCGCGCCGGCAAGGAGCATTTGCTGGAGGTCTACGTGCGCCCTGGCGATCTGGGCAAGACCGAGCACGCCATGCATTCCCTGATGGCCAGCGTCGCCTGGGACGAAGCGCGCTTTGGCCTGAGCCTGGATCTGGAGCGTTTCATGATCGTCGCCACCAGCGACTTCAACATGGGCGCGATGGAGAACAAGGGCCTGAACGTCTTCAACACCAAGTACGTGCTGGCCAGCCAGGCGACCGCCACGGACCAGGACTTCGCCAACATCGAAAGCGTGGTCGGCCACGAATACTTCCACAACTGGACCGGCAACCGCATCACCTGCCGCGACTGGTTCCAGCTCAGCCTCAAAGAAGGCCTGACGGTGTTCCGCGATCAGGAATTTTCCATGGACATGGCGGGCAGCCCCTCGGCCCGCGCCGTCAAACGCATTGAAGACGTGCGCGTGCTGCGCACCGTGCAATTCCCCGAAGACGCAGGTCCCATGGCGCACCCGGTGCGGCCCGAAAGCTACGTGGAAATCAACAATTTCTATACCGTCACCATTTACGAAAAAGGCGCGGAGGTCGTGCGCATGATGCACACGCTGGTCGGCCGCGAGGGCTTTGCGCGTGGCATGAAGCTGTACTTCGAGCGCCACGACGGACAGGCCGTCACCTGCGACGACTTCGCGGCTGCGATTGCCGACGCCAACCCCGGCAGCGAGCTGGCCACACGGCTCGATGCCTTCAAGCGCTGGTACAGCCAGGCCGGCACGCCCTGCGTCAAGGCACAAGGAGAATACGACGCCAACGCGCAGACCTACACCCTCATGCTCAGCCAAAGCTGCCCTGCCACGCCAAACCAGCCGAGCAAGCTGCCTTTCGTCATTCCGATTGAACTGGGCCTGCTGGCGCAGGATGGCAGCGCCCTGCCCTTGCAGCTGGAGGGAGAAGCGTTTGCGACAGGCACCACGCGCACGGTGGTGCTCGACGCGCCCAGCCTCACGCTGCGCTTTGCCGGGGTCGCCGGCTCGCCCGTTCCCTCACTGCTTCGCGGCTTCAGCGCGCCGGTGCGGCTGGACTACGCCTACACCGACGCCGAACTGCTGACGCTGCTGGCGCACGACCGCGACGCCTTCAACCGCTGGGAAGCTGGCCAGCGGCTGATGCTGCGCTGCGCTATCAATGCAATAGCTCGTAGTGTAGATGGAGAAAGCGCTATCGGCCAGTTTGATGCTGAAATCATGGGCGCAGACCTGCTCGCTGCCTTGCGCCGCACGCTGCGCGACCCGCAGCTCGACGCCGCTTTCAAGGAACTGGTGCTGAGCCTGCCCTCTGAGAGCTACCTGGCGGAGCAGTTGGACCGCGTCGACCCCCAGCGCGTGCACGCGGTGCGCGAAGCCATGCGGCTGCAACTGGCAAGCGCGCTGCGCGCTGATTGGGAGGCCGTCTACGAAGCCAACCAACGCACAGGCGCGTACCGGCCGGACGCTGAGTCGGCCGGTCGCAGGGCGCTCGCGGGCCAGGCGCTGTCCATGCTGTGCCTGGCCGCATCGCATACCGGCGACCCGGTCTGGCCCGGAAAAGCGCTGCAGCGCTTCAAGATGGCTGCCAACATGACCGACCGCTTCAACGCGCTTTCGGCCCTGGTCGCTAGCAGCCACCCCCACGCGGCCAGCGCGCTGGCCCGCTTTCACGCATTGTTCAAGGACGACGCTCTGGTCATCGACAAATGGTTCGCCTTGCAAGCGGCCGCGCCCGATCAAGGCGGCAAGGTGCTGTCCGCAGTGCAGGCGCTGATGAAGCACCCCGATTTTCACATTTCCAATCCGAATCGCGCGCGCAGCCTGATCTTCAGCTACTGCAACGCCAATCCAGCCGCCTTCCACCGGGAGGACGGCGCAGGCTACCGATTCTGGACGGACCGCGTGCTGCAGCTCGACGCGATCAATCCGCAGGTGGCTGCCCGCCTGGCGCGCGCCCTGGATCGCTGGAGCCAACTCGCCGAGCCCTGGCGCAGCAACGCCCGTGCCGCCATTGAGAAGGTTGCCGCGCACAGCAAACTCAGCAACGACGTGCGCGAAGTGGTTACGCGCGCACTGGAGGCAGCATGACACCGCAAAAGAAGATCTCGCTCACCCGCTACCTGGTCGAACAACAGCGCATCGACGGCCTCATCCCCGGCCAGTTGCGCCTGCTGCTCGAAGTGGTGGCGCGCGCCTGCAAAAGCATCAGCCATGCGGTGAACAAGGGCGCGCTCGGCGGTGTCCTGGGCACCGCGCACAGCGAAAACGTGCAAGGGGAAGTGCAAAAGAAGCTCGACATCATCGCCAACGAGGTGCTGATCGAAGCCAATGAATGGGGCGGCCACCTGGCCGGCATGGCGTCAGAGGAAATGGACGCCATCTATGTCGTTCCCAATCGCTATCCCAAGGGCGAATACCTGCTGCTGTTCGATCCGCTCGATGGCTCCAGCAACATCGACGTCAACGTCAGCATCGGCACCATTTTCAGCGTGCTGCACATGCCCGAAGACGACCGCGGCGTGGACGAGGGCGATTTTCTGCAGCCCGGCAAGCGCCAGGTCGCCGCCGGCTACTGCGTCTACGGCCCGCAGACCACGCTGGTTCTGACCGTAGGCGACGGCGTCGCCATGTTCACGCTCGACCGCGAGCAAGGCTCATTCGTCCTTACGCAGGAGAACGTGCGCATCCCAGCCGACACGCAAGAGTTCGCCATCAACATGAGCAACATGCGCCACTGGGCCTCGCCCGTGCGCCGCTACATCGACGAATGCTTGCAAGGCAGGGACGGCCCACGCGAGAAGGACTTCAACATGCGATGGATTGCCAGCATGGTGGCCGACGTGCACCGCATCATGACGCGCGGCGGTATCTTCCTGTATCCCTGGGATAAGCGCGAACCAGGCAAGCCCGGCAAGTTGCGCTTGATGTACGAGGCCAATCCCATGGCCTGGCTCGTAGAGCAAGCTGGCGGCGCCGCCACCAATGGTAAAGAGCGCATTCTGGACATCCAGCCGACCAAGCTGCACGAGCGGGTCAGCGTCATCCTGGGTTCGAAAAACGAGGTCGAGCGCGTGACCAGCTACCATTCCGAGCTATAATTTTGAGCTAAGCCGGTGTAGCTCAGTCGGTAGAGCAGCTCATTCGTAATGAGAAGGTCGGGTGTTCGATTCATCTCTCCGGCACCAAGTAAGATAAGGGTTCATTGCTATGAAAATAGTAGTGAACCCTTTTTCTTTTGTTGGTATGTAAGGGCGGATGTAAGACGGATTTTGAATCTGTGACGCTTGCCGACGAGCGCAAAGCGCCTGAGGCTCACCAGAGGTGCGCCGATTGCGGTGGCAGGGTGCGACCCTGACAAGAGCTGCCCACGAAAAACCCGGCGCAGTGGCCAGCCCATCAGGCGTTGCGATGCGCCACGAGAACCTCAAGCGCGCGCCGTATCCCAGCGCTCCCTGTAACGGGGTACGCGGTCAGCTTTGAGCTGCAAGCATGTCTAGCTCGACTTGCCGATGCGCTCGATGTACAGTGATTTCGTGCTAACCGCGTGCTAACTTCGTCAAACAAACTGCGTCTCCAATCGCGCACATCCGGGACGCCTGCAGCAGTAGCCAATGGGTGCTTTGTTGTGGTTGGTCCGCCTCTCGCAGTTCCCGCCCATGGTGCCTTAAGAAATTTGCCGTGGCGCGCGTATCAGTCCTCCTGTTAGCGCGGCTTTTTCCTTCTATGAGCGCCTCCGAAAACTCTAGGCTCCTCGTGCGCACATGCGCACTGCCTGTGACCTTGTTGTGACCATCTGTGATTGTGTCGTTCCTCGTGCGCACACGCGTACAGCTGATGCAGCACCGCGCAGCAAAACTCAGCAGACAGTTCCTCGCGCGCACGGGCGCACTGCTCCGAATATGCCTTTCAACCGCTGCCACACAGCACAAGCTGCAACCCCTCGCAAGTGCTTCACGTTCCTTACATACCGGTATCCACTCGCGGTATCCACTCGAAGACGAGATAGCGAGTAACAGTGTTGCACTTTCTTGCGCTTTTGTTGTGCGGTACTGAAACGGCCGCCGACGGCACTGGCGCGATGCATTGCAGTCGCGCTCGTGCAGGGACCTGGCCTGTCAACCAGCCTATTCCGTGCGTACTTTGTTGCGTACCTTGGGCGGATTTTGGTGCGTGAGGTCTTCTGTATTTCATCTCCCAGCAAGTCAGTACCAGCAGCAGGTGCGGGGCAGGTGCGGATTGGTGCACCCCTATAGGGTGCTGCACCTATCTGCACCTTTTCTGCCCGGCGGTGCGGATTGGTGTTTGCACTATTTCGCACCATTTCGCACCTCACAAACGGCGGTCACTATCCCTATGCACTCCAACACCTGCCCGGCATTCACCAGCTTTTTCAGTTCGCGGTAAACGGCGCTTTTGTCGTATAGCGGCTGAAAGTGCTCCACCACCTCGCGCTTTTTCTTTCCGGCGGGCTGGGTGCGCAGGTACTCCAACACAGCACCACCGACTTCAGAAACCCGCTTGCCCTGGGGCTTGTCTGGTGCATCAGCAGCCACCACCACGCAGGACGTAGCAGCGGCCCCCCATTTCGTGCTGCCCAGCATCACGGTGTCCAGTCGAAACCCGATACGTTCGCCCTTGGTGCTCAGGTCGCGTTGCTTGGTGATTTCGGCGCAGCGGCCTTGCGCGCTGTCGGTTACCTCGATTTCCGTATCCACTGCGGCGCGGATGCCACTCCAGCCCCGCGCACCGTTCGCGGCTGCCTTTCCGCTGTGGTGCACCAGCAGGAAGTGCGCATTGCAGGCGCTGCGGATGCGGTCGAAGCGGCGCACCACCAGGCCCATATCCTGCCCGGCGTTTTCGTTCGCACCAGCGCTCAGGCGTGCCAGGGTGTCACCCACAATCAGGCGCACCTTTTGGCCTCGCTGGCTCTCCAACTGGCGCACTACGGCAATCACGGCTTCGGTGTCGGCATTCCCATCAAACAAGTCGATAGGGCTTTGCACAATGGCGAAGTTAGGCACGCGCACTCCGTGGTGCTTTTGGTATGCCTGCAATCGGCCACGCACGGATGCGGGGCTCTCAGCGGCCAGATACACCACCAAGCCCGGCTCGGTGTTGCGCCCCATCCATTGCGCACCACGCGCCACGGCGGCGGCCATGTCGATAACGAAAAAGGTTTTTCCGCTATTGCTATCGCCATAGAGCACGCTGCCATCGCCAGCGGTTAGCACCCCTTCCACCAGCTCATCGGGCGGCGTGAAGGTGTCGGGGAGTTCGTCGGCAAATGCCACAGACAGCGGCAGGGGCGGCAGTGCAGGCTCGCGCGCGGCTTGCAGCACATCGGCCAGCACGTCGTAACCGTCACGCTGTGCAAGGTCGTTTGCGTCGAAGTTCTGCGCCTCTCCTTCTGGCATGTAGGCCACAGCAGCGCCGACTTCGCGAGCTATCCTTTCGGCGGCTTCTTCTTTGCCAACATCGGGCACCAGCACCAGGCGGGCGGATGCATCACCCCGGCGCAAGTCGGCAGCTACGCGCGCCACACGGCCCCAGCCAAAACACACCACGGCGCAATGCCCGGTCGCTTGCCAGCAGGCCCACGCGGTGCCAATGCCTTCGCACACATGGGCCACGCCACCGGGCACCAGTTCGCCCACCGTGAAATAGCCGTCCTGCAAAGTTGCGCCCGGTAGGTTCGGCTTGTCATTCAAGCCCTTCGCCTTCATGCGTGCAGCGGTCTCAGGCGGCGCGATGCATTGCACGGTCGCAAGCTCTCCGCTGGGGCGCAGCACGGGCACCACAAGCGCACCGGCCATGCTCTGCGCCTGTATGTGCAACGGGTCGCCATCGGGCACCACGCGCAGGCCGTCAAGCGGCACCCCGGCGGCGCGTTTCGCAACGATGTACGGATGCGCAGCGGTTGCGGGCTTGCAGCGCGCCCACACTTCGGCAGGGCTCGTGCCGGGGGAAGGACTGCGCGGCGGCTCTGCGGCCGTTCTGGGAGCTTGCTGTAGGCATCGCAGGGGCTTGCCTTCACGAATGCGCCAGCCGTTTTCAGCAGCCACGCGGAAAAGGGTTCCAGCCCCTACGCCTCCGCCGGATTTGATGCTGCGCCACGTATCGCGGGCGTCGCGTTCGTTGTAGTTCCCGGCCCCGGCGCTCCAATCATTGAAGGCGTCGAAGTCAAGGCCAGCAGCTTGTGCAGCCATGCCCACCTTCACCCATTCATCACGCGGCAGGTCGGGCGGTATAGCTTGCAGCGCATCGCGTGCGCGGTCAGCAGGCGCGGCCATCATGTGCCACCCCCGTTCAATGCCAGTGCTTGCGCGGTGTATTTCCCATCAAGGTGGTACAGGGCGATGATGCGGTGCGGGTTGTCATCGGTGGGGCTGGGCACCTCGATGGTTTCCACCGGCCAACCCAATGTGCGCAGCGTGAATATCACCGCACCCAAGCGCCAGCTTTGTGTACTGCCCTCGAAGTCTGGATGGTCAATCATTCGGCCATCCATCAGCATTCCAAGGGCGCGGTCTGCCGGGGTTCCGCGCTTGGGCCAGGTCGGGCAAAACGGTAGGGGCGGCAGGAAAGAGAGCTGTTCAGGGGCTTGCCTCATGCTGCATCCCCTTCAAACAAACCTTGCTGCCCCGGATGATGGCGGCGGCTCTTGAGCGCAGCGTTGAAACGGTCCGCAATGCGCTTTGCTTCGGCAGCTTTTGAGCGGCGAGCCCGGCGTGCAGCCCGAACCTTGGTGCACCAGTTACCAGCGCCAGCAGCCATTGCGCGGGCGACGATTTCCGGTTCAAGGAAGTATTCAGCCACCCATGCCACGCGGCCATCACGGCACCCTGCGGCCTTGTCCTGAGCCTGGACAGGCCATCCGTATTTTTCTGCAAGGTAGAACGTCACGGCTGATAGTCGGGTCGTACTGGCTTCGTCCACAGCGTCCAGGCTGGTCAGGCGTTCGTAGTTGAGCAGACGGGCCAAAACCTCGGCAGTCACGGTGTTCAGCTTGGCGGGCAGTCCATCTGGGGCGATAATCTGCGCACCTTGCCGGGTAGCGCTCGATACTGCATTTGTGGTGTCGGGCGTTTTCATTTGGCGGCCCTCCCACGGTGAAACCAGCGGGACGGCGCTGCGCACCACAGCGCCAGCAGCAGGCGATTGATGGCGGCGGTCATTGCGCCACCCCCAGCACGATGCGGATGCCAGCTACAGGCCAGCACAATCTGCCATTGACGCGCACGGGACGCAGGCCATCGGGGAAGGTTTCAGCGCAGGCCCAGCCCCTCAAGGTCTGCGGGCGGCGCAGTAAATAATGCGCGGCCTGTTCGGTGGGACCGGTCGGGCGGTTCACCAATTCCAGCGGCGGGAACTGTTGGGGCTCAGTCGCAGCGCGGCGGGTGCTCGCGCTGTGTTGGGTTACTTGCATGATTCGCTTTCCATTCCAGCGGCGCGGGCCTTGCGCTGTGCATGGCATCCGGGCTAGGAATGGGCGAATTGCAAATTTCCGGGATTGACGCGCAGCCACCCCGGAATTAGAAAACTCTAATAAATCAAATACTTACGTTCATCGCAGTTGAGAAAATCGGAATTAATTCCCGGAAACTCAATGGTTCCCATCGGCATCGTTGAACATGTTGTAATGCTCATCCCAAGCGGTGCGCCAGGGCGCTAATACCGGGTTTCCCTTGAATTTCCTATTCAAGGCTTCTAGCGTCTTTTGCTTCGCAGCGCCCTGTTGTCTGCCGTGTATCCGTTGCGCCAGCGTTACCGGGCACCATAGGCTTGTCGCGCCACCAGCAGCGCCCAATGCAACCTGCGCAGGTTTTAGCCATTTGGTGTCACTCAGGCGCCTCGGCCAATTTTCAGCGGTGTATGGCAAGGCATCAAAAATTGCTGCAACCTGTGCAGTTGTAATGCTATCCACGGGCACATTGCTGGTGCTGTCTGCCACCACCGGCGCGGGCGTTGCATTCGACTGTGCAGTCACGTACTCCATGAATGAAACTGCTTCAGGGGCCAGTCTGATTTGCATCTCCCGCGCAGCCTTGTACCAATCCAGCAAAGAGCGACACGGGCGGGGGTTTTGCGCCGCATAGTCAGCAAGCCTGCGGTCTAGGCGCTCAAGGTGCCCATCAGGTAAGTCGGGGCGCATGGTGGTTTTTGCGTCCTCGAAGGTTTCCTTTGTAGGGTGATGTAGACACAGCAACATTGCGGCTTCGCGTGCCGACACATCAGCAAGGGCAGCCCAATGCTCAAGGTCCAAAAAAGCGCTCTGGAACCAGAACTGCTCAGCCTGTCTTTCAGGCTCCTTCTTCATGTCCGACAAGTCACCTATGGCGGATTGGGTCGGCGCCAGTGCTGTGTAAATGGGTTCGGAGTCGCCAAAGTCGCCGCGCATGACACGTATCTCATGCTCGGCCTCGGCAAGCTCGCGCTTCGCTTTTTCGACGTCGGCCTCTGCAACGTGAACGGGAACGCAAAGACTCTCGGGAGAGTTCAGAATCGCTTGTCTGCGCTCTAGTTTTAACTTCGCTTTCTCGAGTCGCTCAAAAACCGCATCGGCGACTAATTTCAACTTTTTGTATTCATCGGTTTGTGTCTCTTCGAGTCTCCTCGCGATGTAGCTGCGGCGATTGTCAGCCCACAATAGCTGGCGCACCATGGCTTTGCGCCACACCTTCCACTTGTCGGCTACTGCGGCCTGCTCCCGCTTTGTTTGGTCATTCAGGTCTGCCACTGACGCTACAGCACGCGCACGGCGCGCACTCGCTTCAGCGGGGGTTATTCCCTGCTGAAAGACACCCTCACGGGTATTGGCCTGTCCGTTTGCATCATCGAATTGTTGCGCCATCGTGTGGACGAGTGCTTCTTGGTCGTGGTCAAACTCACCAACAACCGATTGCGCGTTAGCAGCCATTGCGTAGGCTTCGGCCAGGGCGTCACGCATCCATCTCATGCGGTCTGAAAACCTGTTCAGGGCTTCATCGTCGAGAGGATAGCCAAGGCGGTGCTCCATTGCATGCGCAATGGATTGGCCTGAGCCGTCAATCATGGCGGCTGCAAGCTGTGCAGCGTCGAACGAGATGGGCAGGAACGGTGCGGTATCTGGATTGGGGCTGCCAGGCCATCCCATTTCGTCGGCAGGCGTCCAGTTAAAGACCGTTCCAGGCTGGCACACGTCTCGAAATGCCTCGGTCGCGTACACCCCGTTCTCTTTAATTTCGTAGGGCTTGAGGTCCTGCTCCCCATACTCAGGGTAGGCGAACTTCATCAAGGCTTCGGCGGTGGCCGAGTCATACAAACGTTGGCTCACTGCATCCTCCCAAATGCTGCTCCCTCGATAGAAGCCCCAGCGGCCAGGGGGAGGAACTGGTTTTTCGGCAGGATTGCAGCCCGGCCTAGCTGGGGCAAAACGGTCAGGCCAAAATGGGTGCGGGTTGAACGTGCATGGGCGCAGCCTTGAATCGCTGGGCAGCCTGCCACATGTCGTAGGCGCTTTGCTCTGCCAGCCACACGCGGGCATCCCCTCCACGCTCTACGCCTAGCCATGCCTCGATGCGCAAGGCCATTTCCGGTGATATGGCAGCGCGGGCATTGAGTACGCGCGATAGGGTCACGCGGGACACGTCCAACTGCTGGGCGGCCTCGGTCACACTCAGCCCCAGCGCGGGCAAAACATCATCGCGCAGCGTCAGGCCAGGGTGCGGGGGGTTGAACATGCGTGCCATCGTTGTTTCTCCTGTCTCAGTGGTAGTCCTGATAGTCCACCAGTACGGAATTCACACCTTCAAATGCGAACGTCATACGCCAATTGCCATTCACGGACACCGACCAATGCCCGCTCAGGGGGCCTTGCAATGAGTGCAGACCCCAGCCGGGCAGGTTCATATCCTGGGGCTGTTGCGCTTGGTCGAGTCGGGCCAATTGCCGGGCCAGCTTAGGCGCATGGGCGGCTTGAATCCCAGCCTTGGTGCCTCGCTCGAAAAAGGCTTGAAGCCCCTTGTGACGGAATGACTTAATCACGACATCATTGTATCTTGTAACGCTACAGCATACAAACTATCCAGCCACCACGCGCAGCTTGCCCGGCTCGCTGGTGCTGTCGAACTGCACCCCGGCAAGGCTCAGAATGTGCCCCTCTATCTGCTCCAGAAACGGGCGCAGGGCGTCGATACTGCGCGGCCTGTAGCCCTCGGCTGTGGCACTGGGCTTGTGCCCCATCACTTGCGCGATTGCCCCAGCGGGTGCCCCGGCAGCCTCACCCAGCAGCGAAAACGAACGGCGCAACCCGTGAATGGTCAGGCTGTCGATACCAGCGCCTTGCAGGGCTTTGGCGTGGCTGGCGCGGGTGTCGGTGATGCGCCTTGCCTTGCCCGTGCTGACAAATACATACGGCCCCACTCTGGGCAGCGTTGCCAGCATGTGCGCCATGTAAGGACTCAGGGGAATGGTGCGGGTGCTTTCCACCTTGTCGGCAAGTGTCAGCTTGCGCCATTGAAAATCCACGTTCGCCCATGTCAGTGCGGCCAGTTCTTCACGGCGGGCCCCGGTCAGCAGCAAGGCGCGCAGGTAGGCGCTTGCGGTGCGGTTGTTCAGTTGTTCCACACCAGCCCACCAGCCGGGCACCTGGGCGGCTTCCAGGGCGTCGGTGCGGCGTGTATTGCTTGGCAAGTCCTCCACGATGGCGGCGGCCTTGCCTGCATCACGGTCAGTCATGCTCCGATACTCGGGGCGGGCACTACACCAGCGCAGGAAACCCCGGAACATCATCAAGGCGCGGGCGGCTTGGTGTTTACCTGCCACGGCCTCGCGGTCATACCAGCTTTTCAGCGTGTCCTCATTCACCCCGGCCAGCGGTAGCGCCAGCAGCGGGTACAGCGGGCCCGGCCTTGTCACGCCCTGCCCTCGCTTCTTCTTCTCGCCACCGGGCGCGGCCATCGCTTCAAGGTCGGCACGGTAACGCGGCTTCCATGCATCCCGGCGCTTGGGCCTGCCATTCTCCAGATACAGCGGCCACACCTCGCCCACGGTCAGTGCCTGGGCAACAGCGGCGGCTTTCTTTTGAGTGGCAGCGGCCAGCACGTCGCGCCTAATGTCGCGGGGGTCGTGGCCTTCATCAATCTGGCGCTGCAGTTCGCGGGCCTTTCCCTGCGCTTGGGGAATGCTCCAGGCGTCAGGGTTGCCAATGGTGATTCGGATGGTCTTTTGCTGAAACTCACCCTGAAACACATAGGCGGGTTTTCCGGCTGGCGTTGCTCTGAGCCCCAGCCCCGGCGCGGTCACGTCCCACAGAAAAGCCTGCTTCTTGTCGGGCGGGCACTTGAACCCCGCAACCCGGCCAGCGGTGAATGCAATCTTTGCCATGTGGTGCCCCTTGCGGTCTTACATCGGCCAGGATGTAAGGGCGGATGTAAGACGATTTGCCGAAAAGAACCGAATTTCAATCAACGCCTTGACTGGCTTTGCATCCAGTTATTTGCTAGTAAGGTGTTGATTTATATTGATTCTACCAGCAGCAATCAACAGGGGCAAATACACCTATCCCA
>JAMLIT010000060.1 GCA_023954035.1 Burkholderiaceae bacterium
ATCGCTCGACTGCCTGCGTCCCTTCGGCCTGATGGCCAGCTTCGGCAACGCCTCGGGGCCGGTGCCGCCGTTTGCGCCGGCCTCGCTGGGCGGGCGCGGCTCGCTGTATGTGACGCGCCAGACCTTGTTCACCCACATTTCCACGCGCGAGAGCACACAGGCCATGGCGGACGAACTGTTCGCGGTCGTCGAGAGTGGGCAGGTGAAGATCCATATTGCCCAGCGCTATGCGCTCGCCGACGTGCAGCAGGCGCACCGCGATCTGGAAGCCCGCAAGACCACGGGCTGCACCATCCTGACGCTCGATTGAACGGCGCCCGTGCTGGCGGGCTGCTGCGACGGGTTAGCCGGGGTAGGGCGGCATTCCGCGCCGCAGCCGCGCGCGTTCGCAGGCCTCGGACCCGGCGGCAAATTCTCGGCAAGGCGATGGCCGCCATTCGTAAATGCCGCAGGCTGCCTGTTTTCCCACCACGCCTGTCAGCGCAGCACATCGGGGCAGAGAGTGGTCGGTGCCACGCATGCGGCTGATGGTGCTGGTGACCTCCACTGTCAGCCCCTCGGGCACGCACCCGCCCCTATCGCTGCGCTCCTGCACGGCGAAGTCCACTCGGACGCCCGCACAGCAGGCTCCGCAGGAGAGGCAGGGGTGAGCATGACAATCAGGACGGTAGCTCATGGAGACTTTCGATAGCGCAACTAATTCATACTTGAAGTATGGCAAACACGTATGAACGAGCTTCTCGCTGGTAATGGGGAGGTCCCGGTCTGCGTCTTCTTAGAATGTAGTGGTCAGCCTCGACGCCACAAGGCAACACCGTCTGAATGCCATACGGTTGAAGTCTGCAATCAACGTGTCTAGCTGCTACTATCAGATTTTTAACTTATCGATACAAAAATGCTTTACAAGAAATCAGCGTTATTGGTTTATTTCTGTGCCTTGGTTTCGGGCGGTTGTGACAGCAAGTTCTCTCAGGCGACTGACACCGTAGCCTCGCAGACGAGTGTAATTTCTGCGGACTTAGTAAGAGTCAAACAGGAAAATGAGACACTCAGAGCGGAAGTGGCGGCTTTAAATAAAAAATTGAACGATGCGTTGATAAATCCACCGCTTTTGCTAGCGCGGGTGACGGAGGCAATCGTCGCTGAAAAGATGGCTAGCGCGCGTCAAGCGAGTGCCGTGCTAGAAACACATTTCCCTGACTCTGTTGAGGCGCGGAATGCTCGCGCAGCCATAGCAAAATACGACGCTGAACTTGTAGAAAAGAAAAAATTACAAGATATTATTGACGCAAGAGGATTTTATGCGTTGCAGCCGCAAAAGGCTCCCGTCATTAATGGGGTAACCGTAAAAACCGAGTCTTTGGTATTTGGAGCGCGCTGGCAGTTTAACGATCACGATAACGAATGGAACTATCGTGATGCTGAAAGAGGTGAGCGATTTGTTCTCCTCAAAGCGTTTCTGAGTAGTGTTGATAAAGATCCAAAGCTCCCCGACCTGGGTCTGTATCTTATAGAAGGAAAAGGGATGACGCGTATTGGCCAGTTTCAATATGAATTTCGTCGATGGTCGAATTACGGAACGTATATAGGCTTATATCATGATTATAAAAACGACTTCAGCCATACGCAAAGTATTCCGTTCAACGCAGCAGCGGCCATAAAAAATTCGGACTCTAAACTGCCGTTTGCTGTGGTGGCTACAGGAGAGTCATGCCATGAGCGCGTCACAAAAATTGGTCAGCCTGAAGTTGGGTACAGGCCTGCTCCGAGTTGTGTGGCAAAAAAAATATTGAATATTGAAGATTTCACGCGTGGCAATTATAAAATTTTGGCGTTCTTCAATAAGCCAAAAGGTAGTTAAGTTTGGTCTTATTGAATGTTTCGAGTATTGATTGGGGCGTCAACTCGCTTCATGTCTGTTGCGCATGCACGACTCTGCGCAGGAATCGCATGCCGACGCTTGCACGTGCATCCGATTTTGGCTTCGGCACGCGGACTGCGTCCGCTTCAACACCCGCTCTGCGGATATGAGCCTGCGCCGAAACAGGCTGCTGGCGCTGGCGCGCCATCGGTTTGCATTTCATGCAATCCGGCCGAGCAGAAGGTACTCCATGAGTGCCTTCTGCACGTGCATCCTGTTTTCCGCCTCTTCCCAGACGACGGATTGGGGGCCGTCGATGACTTCGGCGGTGACTTCCTCGCCGCGGTGGGCCGGCAGGCAGTGCATGAACAGGGCCTCGGGGCGGGCGGCGGCCATCATTTCCGGATCTACGCACCAGTCGGCAAAGGCCTTTTTGCGCGCCTCGTTCTCGGCCTCGTAGCCCATGCTGGTCCAGACGTCGGTCGTGACCAGGTCTGCGTCCTTGCAGGCGTCCAGCGGGTTGATAAAAAATTGATAGCTGCCAGCGCTTGTCCCACCTGCGCCAACGGCCATTTTCTCGTCTATTTCGTAGCCGCGCGGTGTGCTGACATGGACCTTAAAGTTGAGCAGCTCAGCCGCCTGAAGCCAGGTGTTGGCCATGTTGTTGCCGTCGCCCACCCAGGCCACGGTCTTGCCGGCAAGGCTTGCCAGGTCGGGCTTGCCTTGTGAATCCATGCCGCGGTGCTCAAGAAAGGTAAAGATGTCGGCCAGGATCTGGCAGGGGTGGAACTCGTTGGTCAGGCCGTTGATGACGGGCACGCGCGAATGCTCGGCAAAGCGCTCGATCTTGGTTTGCTCGAAGGTGCGGATCATCACGAGGTCAACCATGCGACTGATGACCTTGGCGCTGTCCTCAATGGGTTCGGCACGCCCGAGCTGGCTGTCGCCCGTGGTCAGGTGCACCACGCTGCCGCCCAGCTGGTACATGCCGGCTTCGAAGCTCACGCGGGTGCGCGTACTGGCTTTTTCGAAAATCATGGCCAGCGTGCGGTCCACCAGCGGGTGGTGCTTTTCGTAGGACTTGAACTTTTTCTTGATCAGCGCGGCGCGCTCGAAAAGGTACGCGTACTCGTTGGCGTCGAGGTCGTTGAATTGGAGATAGTGTTTCATGGCAAGGAGCGCACAGTGCGCTTCATTCTGCGAGCAGGGTCTGCACCAGGGGGGCAAGCCGCGTGGCGATTTCGTCGGCTTCGCTGGGGGTGAGGATGAGTGCCGGCACGATGCGGATCACATTTTCCGCCGTCACGCTGATCAGCAGCCCCGCCTCGGCGGCGCGCGCCACCAGGGCGCCGCAAGGCTTGGCCAGTTCGACGCCGATCATCAGGCCCTGGCCGCGAATCTCTTTGACGCCGGGCAAGCCGCCAAGCTCGCGCTGCAGCGCCGCCATCAGGTGCGCGCCCACTCCGGCGGCGTTGGCCAGCAGGCCGTCCTCTTCCATGATGCGAATGGTTTCAATGCCAGCACGCATGGCCAGCGGATTGCCGCCAAAGGTGGTGCCGTGGTTGCCCGGTTGCAGCACATCGGCGGCCTTGGGGCCGGCGACGACGGCGCCAATCGGCACGCCCGAGCCCAGGCCCTTGGCCAGCGGCATTACGTCGGGCACGATGCCGGCCCACTGGTGGGCAAACCACTTGCCGGTGCGGCCCATGCCGCACTGCACCTCGTCGATCATCATCAGCCACTGGCGTTCGTCGCAGAGCTGGCGCAGCTGCTGCAGGTATTCCACGCGCATCGGGTTCACGCCGCCTTCGCCCTGAATCGTCTCGAAGAACACGGCGACGACATCCGGGTTGCCTTCGGTAGCGGCCTTGATGGCGGCAATGTCGTTGATCGGTACGCGGATGAAGCCCTCCACCAGCGGGCCGAAGCCGCTGTGGATCTTGGGGTTTCCGGTGGCCGACATGGTGGCAATCGAGCGGCCGTGAAAAGCCTTCTCATACACCACGATCTGCGGCTTGGCGATGCCGCGGTCCACGCCGTACTTGCGGGCAATCTTCAGTGCGGCCTCGTTGGCCTCCAGCCCCGAATTGCAGAAAAACACCTTGCTCATGCCCGAGAGCTGCACCAGCTTGGCGGCCAGCTGCTCCTGGCCGGGGATATGGTAATAGTTCGAGGTGTGGATCAGCTTGCCGATCTGGTCGCACAGCGCCGGCACGAGTTGCGGGTGGTTGTGGCCCAGGGTGTTGACGGCAATGCCGCCGAGCGCGTCGAGGTATTCCTTGCCGTTGACGTCCCACACGCGGCAGCCCTGGCCGCGCTCGAGCGCGATCGGCACGCGGCCATAGGTGTTCATCACGTGGGGCGAGGCAGCCTCGATCAATGCGGTCATGCGGGGTTCTCCAGGGCGGGTGCGTCGCCAAGCGCGGCGCGCAAAGAAAAGAGAGGCAATTCTAGGGGGCGATGCCCACGGGCGTGGTTGCGTATTGCGCATCACTGCAATGCGAGCGGCACGCCTGGCGGCCTGCCGGGGGCGCTTCCAGCGGTGGGGCAGCTCTTATATAAGAGTTAGAATTCCTGCTGCGCCGCAACAAGTATTTCCCGTACCTCCGATTGCCAGCCGATGGCCCATTCCTCGTCTCCAGAAGTCTTCATCCAGGGCGTCACGTCCAGTGGAAAGACCTTCCGTCCGAGCGATTGGGCCGAGCGCTTGGCGGGGGTAATGAGCAGCTTTCGCCCCGGCGGCGCGCAGCCGGGCAGCCACCTGCGTTACTCGCCCTGGTGCATTCCCAAGGTCATCAATGGCGTGAAATGCGTCGTCGTCTACCCAGCCCTGCGCGAGCATGAGCCCATGGCCTGGGATTTTGTGATGAACTTTGCGCGCGACAACGATCTGCAGGTGGCTGAGGCGTGCTTGCTGCCTGATGGGCCACCGCCAGGCGGCTGAGGCAAAACATCTGCTGAAGCAGCAGGGGTGCCAGCAAAGGCGCGCTTTGCGTAAACATCCGCTGAAATGTCGAGGACAGAGCTGCCACGGCTCTCGCCGCGTCAGGTCTGTCCCCCGAAGCAGCAAGGTGCCAGCAAAGGCGCGCTGCGCGCAAACATCCATTGAAGTGTCGAGGACAGAGCTGCCACGGCTCTCGCCGCGTCAGGTCTGTCCCCCGAAGCAGCAAGGTGCCAGCAAAGGCGCGCTTTGCGCGCTTGGGCAGCGCCCAACAAAAAAGCCGTCTTGCGACGGCTTTTTGCTTTGCTGGCAGCGCACCCGTTTCAAACGGCGGGTGGCGGGGCCACCCGGGCTGTTTGCCTGAAGGGAGTCAGGCGGCGAGTGCCAAGGCTTTCACCTTGGAGGACAGGCGGCTCTTGTCGCGAGCAGCCTTGTTCTTGTGGAAGATGCCCTTGTCGGCAATGGTGTCGACCACAGCCTGCATCTTGCCGAAGAGTTCGGTGGCCTTGGTTTTGTCGCCAGCAAGAACGGCTTTTTCTACGTTCTTCACGGCGGTGCGGTATTTGGAGCGCAACGAGGTGTTGGCTGCGTTGAGCTTGGTGCCCTGACGGACGCGTTTGCGGCCCGACGCGAGGCGCGGGTTCTTTTTCTTGGGCTTGGTGGATGCCATGGTAAGTATTCCTAGGGTCTGAGGATGTTGCCAGCGAAGCCCACCATTATAGCCTGCGGGCGCTTTATTGGCTGTTGCCGGGCGCCTGGCAAAGGCTGCGCATACACTTCGCAGCCGTGTCTCTGCTCAAAGCCGCCTCCACTGTCTCGCTGCTCACCCTGGCGTCCCGCGTCACGGGCTTGGCGCGTGATTTGCTGATGGCGTCCATCTTCGGCGCCAATGCGCTGACCGACGCGTTCAATGTCGCCTTTCGCATCCCCAACCTGTTTCGCCGGCTGTTTGCCGAAGGCGCTTTCAGCCAGGCCTTTGTGCCGGTATTGGCGACCACGCGCGCCCAACAAGGCGATGATGCCACCCGCGTGTTGATCGGCAGTGTGGCCACGGTGCTCGCGTGGGCGCTGCTGGTCACCTGCATTTTGGGAGTGATCGGGGCGCCGGTGCTGGTCTGGGCCTTGGCCAGCGGTTTGCGCCAGAGTCCCGAAGGCTATGCCGGCGCCGTGCTGATGACGCGCTGGATGTTCCCCTACATCGGCTTCATGTCGCTGGTGGCGCTGTCGGCGGGCATTTTGAACACCTGGAAACATTTTGCCGTGCCCGCAGCGTCGCCCGTGCTGCTCAATTTTTCCATGATTGCGGCCGCCTGGTGGGGCGCGCCACTGTTTCGCGGCTGGGGCATTGAGCCGATTTACGCCATGGCGGGCGGCGTGGTGCTGGGCGGCGTGCTGCAGCTGGCGATCCAGGTGCCGGCTCTGTCGCGGCTGGCGCTGCTGCCGCGCATTGGATGGAGCGTTGGCGCCCTGCGCCAGGCCTGGAGCGACCCCGGCGTGCGCCGCGTGCTGACGCTGATGGCGCCCATCCTGCTGGGCGTGGGGGTGGCGCAGCTCTCATTGCTGATCAACACCCAGATTGCTTCGTACCTCGCACCGGGCAGCGTGACCTGGCTTTTTTACGCCGACCGCCTGATGGAGTTCCCCACCGCGCTCCTGGGCGTGGCGCTGGGGGTGGTGCTGACGCCACAGCTGACCGCCGCGCGTGCCCAGGGCGATGCTGCACGCTATTCGGCCATGCTCGACTGGGGCCTGCGCATCGTCGTGCTGCTGGCTGTCCCCAGCGCGGTGGCGCTGCTCACCTTTGCCACGCCGCTCGTGGCGACGCTGTTCCACCACGGCGAGCTGCAGGCAAGCGACGTGGCGCAGATTGCGCTGGCGCTGTCGGGCTACGGCGCAGGTTTGTTGGGATTGGTGGCGATCAAGGTGCTCGCGCCGGGCTACTACGCCAGCCAGGACGTGCGCACGCCGGTCAAGATCGGCATCGCGGTGCTGGTGGTGACGCAACTGCTCAATATCGTGCTGGTGCCGCGGTTGGCCCATGCGGGGCTGGCGCTGTCCATCGGATTGGGGGCGCTGGTCAATGCGCTGTGGCTGCTCGTCGGGCTGCTGCGCCGGGGCAGCTTTCAGCCTGCGCCCGGTTGGGCGCTGTTTGCTGCGCAGGTAGCGGCGGCCAGCCTGCTCCTGGGCGCCCTGCTGTCGTGGGTGTCGGAGTACTTTCCCTGGATTGCCCTGGGCGACGCTGGCGGCCAGCGCGCGCTCCTCCTGGCTGCCTCCATGGCTGCGGCGGCGCTGCTGTATTTCGGCGTGCTGCGGATTGCGGGTCTGCACATCGTCGCGCTGGTGCGGCGATAGCGCGCGGTGCCGACCTACGTGCAGGCCGGCTGGCGCACGGCTACCATGGCGGCATGCCGCTGAGCTTCGCGCCGCCCACCCCGCTGGAATATTTCGCATCGCTGGTGCAAAGCGATGCCCAGTTTCCCTTGCTCGAAGCCGCTGCCAGCGTGGCGATGGACGAGTACCCTGCGCTGGACGTCCAGGGGCTGCTGGGGGACATGGATCTGTTGTGCGCCCGCCTCTCTCGCAAGGTGGCGCGCGATGCGCCCGCGCTCGAGCGGCTGCGCGCGCTGAACCAGTATTTCTTTTCCGACCTGGGCTTTGCCGGCAACGTCAACGACTACTACGACGCGGAAAACAGCTACCTCAACAGTGTGTTGCGCACGCGTCGCGGCATCCCCATCAGCCTGGCCATCCTTTGGCTGGAAATGGCGCAAAGCCTGGGCCTGCACGTGCGTGGCGTGGCCTTTCCCGGCCACTTCATGGTCAAGGCCTTGCTGCCACGGGGCCAGGTGCTGATCGATCCCTTCACCGGCGAGTCGCTCTCGCGCGAGGAGTTGGTGGAGCGCCTGCTGCCTTTCCAGCCCCACGGCAGCGCCGACGGCGAGCCACCGCTGGCCCTGTACCTGCAGGCCGCGCAGCCGCGCGAAATCATTGCCCGCATGCTGCGCAACCTCAAGGAAGTGCACCGTGCCAATGGCGACTGGCAGCGGCTGCTGGCGGTGCAGGAGCGGCTGGTGATGCTCCTGCCCGCCGCCTGGGACGAGGTGCGTGACCGCGGCCTGGCGCATGCCGAGTGTGGCAACACCGGCCCGGCGGTCGCCGATCTCGAAACCTATCTTCTGCACGTGCGCGGCGACGACAACACCGAACTGCTGGCCAATCGCCTGCAGCTCCTGCGCCGCGCTTTGGGCTGAAGCGCTGTCCCGGTGCACTGCCATCGTGGTCGCAGCGGTTCGTCCGTAAGTCATGGCGCGCCGCTCCGCGTCCCCCTTGCTCGCTCTGGCGCGCGCCTACCAGCGCCGCATCCGGGCGCTGGCCCGCGCGGCGCGGCCGGCGGCTGTCGGCAAAAAGCGGGCGCAGGCACCGGCAGCGCGGCGGCCCGCAGCCAGGCACTCCGCGGCCCTGCCGCGCGAAAACGCCCGGCCCGCAGCCGCCCAGCAGGCCGCACGGGCCACCCCGGGCCTTGGCCGCTGGCTCTCGGGCATTGCGTCCGGACCGGGGGGCGCCCGGCGCTACCACCTGTACGTTCCGCCTGGAGTGAGCGCCGCGAGCCGCACGCGCCTTCCGCTGTTGGTCATGCTGCACGGCTGTGGCCAGAGCGGCCACAGTTTTGCCAGCAGCACGCGCATGAACCAGCGCGCGGCGCGGGAGCGCTTTCTGGTGCTCTACCCGGAGCAGGAGCGCATGGCCAACGCGCAGAACTGCTGGAACTGGTTCGAGCGCCGCAGCGGCCGTGCCGACGCCGAAGCCGATACCGTGCTCGCCGCCGTCGATGCGGTCGCGCGCCGCTATGCGGTGCATGGCGATCGCGTTGCCGTGGCGGGCCTCTCCGCGGGAGCCAGCATGGCGGCTTGGCTCGGGCTGCGTGCGCCGCAGAGGTTTTGTGCCGTGGTCATGCATTCGGGCGCGGCCCCCGGCAGCGCGGACTCGGCGGCCAGCGCGCTGGCGGCCATGCGGGGCGAGCGCCTGCCGCGCGCGCCCACGGCGCCGGCCGGCGCCCAGGCCGCCGTCGCAGCGCCCCTGTGGCCTCCGCTTTTGCTGCTGCACGGCGATGCGGACCCGGTGGTTTCCGTCCGTAACGCGCGACGCACGGCCGCCTGGTGGGCAGAGACGCTGGGCGCGCGCGCCGGTGCGCCGCGGCTGCAACAGCGCGGCGCCCGCCGCGCCACGCGCTTGACCGAGTACCGTGCGCGCGGCCGGGTGCAGGTGGCGCTGCGGGAAATCCAGGGCCTGGGCCATGCCTGGAGCGGCGGTGTGCCGGGTGCGCCCTACAGCGATCCGAAGGGGCCCGATGCGTCGGCGCTGGTCTGGGCCTTCGTGGCGCGCCAGTTCGTGGGGACGGCTTGATCTGCGGAAGGAAGTGGAAAAAAGAAAGAAAAACGGCCCTAGCGCTTTACCAGTAAGCGCTAAATGCTATCATAAAAGTAGCAAAAACGATCGTGCTATGCGCCGGGCGCCTTCACGCACAGCACGGGGCACGAAACCGTCATCAGGATCTCCTGGGCCACACTGCCCAGAATCAGCTTGCCGACGGCCGTGCGCCGGCGCAGGCCGATGATGAGCAGGGAAATATCGCCCGCCTCGACCAGGGCGTCGATTTCTTCCACCGCGGTCTTGCCGCGCACGAACTGTTTGAACTCCCCCTTGACCTCCTTGGCCGCGAGCAAGCCCTCGATGCGCTCGACCTCGTAGCCCGGCGCCAGCGCCGGGTCCTCCTGCTGGCCGCCGGGGCCGGCATTGACGATCAGCAAATGCTCCTGGCGCTCTTTGGCCATTTCAATGCCCTTGTCCAGTGCGGCCCAGCCTTCGGGGCGGGGCGCGTATGCGACGAGGATGGTCATGTTCGGGGTCTCCTGGAATAGTTGGGGGAATCCATCGGCGGCGCTGAAAGCTGCACCGCCGCTTTGCATCGGTCTGTTGCGGCCCGATGCGCGCATGGTAGCGCAGGTTTTCAGTGCATTCGCCGGTCCAGGTGCGAGGGCGTTGCCGGGCGGCCCAACGGGGGCAGCGCCGGTGCATTCGTGTCCAGCGGCGAGAGAATTTAAACTAGGGCGCCCGCGGCCAGTTCCTTCTTCAGGTAGGCGTAGAACAGTGGGGCGGCCACCAGGCCAGCGGGCCCAAAAACCGCTTCGGCCACAAACATGACCGTGAGCAGCTCCCACACTGCCATGTGGGTGCGCTGTCCGACCACGCGCGCGTTGATGACGTATTCGGCCTTGTGAATCAGCACCAGAAAGCCCAGGCAGGCGGCGGCCGCCTGCAGCGAGACGGACAACGCGACGATGGTGATCACGGTGTTGCAAACCAGGTTGCCGACGATAGGCACCAAGCCGGCGACAAAGGTCAGGGTGATCAGTGCAGGCGTATAAGGCAGGCGCTCGCCCCACAGCGGCAGAAGAAACAACAGGAAGAGGGCGGTCAGGGCGGTGTTGAATGCCGCAATCCAGATTTGCGCGGCCACGATCTGCTGGAAGGCCTCGCCAAAGGTCCGCAAGCGCTGCGTCAGCGCAAGCGCGAGCGGGCCGCCCCGGTGCGAGATCGTGCGCACGGCAGCCAGTGCCCCAATGAGCAGGCCCACGTACGCATAGAGCAGGCCGCCCAGCCAGGCACGCCCCGCCATGGCCAGCGCGCCGGCCTTGGCCGCCAGGTAAGCGGCGATGGCGCGCTGGATGCCGTCGGCACCGTCGGGCAGGTAGGCGGCCACATCGTGCGGGAGCTTGTCGCGCAGCTCTAGCACCGTGCGCGCCATGTAATCGAGCAATTCGCGGTACTGCTGGGGTGCTTCGACGATGTAGCCGCGCGAATGCGTGACGCCAAAAACCAGCAACCCCAGCGGCACCAGCATGACCAGCGCAGCCGCCAGCACCTGGGCGCTGCGCGGTTGAACACCGGATCGGTGCTTTTGCGGCCAGGCCGCCGCGAACCAGCGCGCAAGGGCGCGCGTCATCAGAAAACCCAGGCACAGGGACAACAAGCCCGGCAGCAGCCCACGCCACATGACGAGCAGCAGTCCCGCGGCCATGAGCAGATAGCTCGCCAGCGCCACCCTCCCGGACGGCGTCGGTGCTCGCTCCAGCGCCTGCGCCATGGCGTGCTTCAGCCGACGACGACGGCTGCGCCCGCGCCGCGCGTGGCCACGCTGCCAAGCCGGTGTACGGATTCGCCCGCGGCGGCAAGCTGTTCGGCGACCGATGCCGCATCCTCGGGCGCTGCGATCACCACCATGCCGATGCCGTTGTTGAAGGTGCGGTTCATCTCTTCGTCAGAAATGGCGGCCGTGGCCTGGAGCCAGGCAAACAATTCGGTCTTTGGCCAGCTCCCTTGCCGGAGATGCGCGGCCAGGCCTTCGGGCAGCACGCGGGGAATGTTCTCCAGCAGCCCACCGCCGGTGATGTGCGCCAGCGCCTTGATGCCGCGGCTTCCGCCTTGCGCCACCGGGTGCGCCGCCAGCGCGGCCAGCATGGGTTTGACGTACAGGCGCGTGGGCTCCATCAGGGCCTCGCGAAACGGCTTGCCGTCCAGCGTGGCCGGCACGGTGCCGTTCTCTTGGGCGCGCGCAATGCACTTGCGCACCAGGCTGAAACCGTTGGAATGCACGCCGCTGGAGGCCAGGCCCAGCACCACGTCACCCAAGCGCACATCGGCTCCGCCCAGAATCTTGGATTTCTCCACGGCACCCACGGCAAAGCCCGCCAGGTCGTATTCGCCGGGCGGGTACATGCCGGGCATCTCGGCCGTCTCGCCGCCGATCAACGCGCAGCCCGAGAGTTCGCAGCCCCGGGCAATGCCGCCCACCACGGCAGCGGCCGTGTCCACATCGAGCTTGCCGCAAGCAAAGTAGTCGAGGAAAAACAAAGGTTCTGCGCCTTGCACGAGCACGTCGTTGACGCTCATGGCCACCAGATCGATGCCGACCGTGTCGTGCATGTTCCATTCAAAAGCCAGCTTGAGCTTGGTGCCCACGCCGTCGGTGCCGCTGACCAGCACCGGTTCCTGGTAGCGCTTGGGCACCTCAAACAGGGCGCCAAAGCCGCCAATCCCGGCGAGCACGCCATCCCGCAGGGTCTTTTTGGCCAGCGGTTTGATGCGATCGATCAACGCGTCGCCCGCGTCGATGTCCACCCCGGCGTCCTTGTAGGAAATCGGTGCGCTGGAAGAATGTGGCGTGGTGGAACTCATGGGCGGGTGCAAAGGCTGAGAAGAAGGGAGCGTGCGGCGCGCAGCGTGTTGCGCGCGACAGGGCGAATTTTAGGCGAGCGCGCCCGTGCGACGATCCCGGCGGCCCCGGCCACACCGTGCCAGGCCGCCACCATCGGCCATGCCGTGCCTGTGGCTTGGGGCCGGCGCCGCGCCTCTGGCGCACTAAAATGCGCGTTTTTGCGCCGCAGTCTGTCTGCCCGCCATGGCGGGTTCGCCGTACTGGCGCCTGCCCCGCTCACCGCGCCTGTCTCCCCGTGAAACCCTGCTTTGCCATTTCATACCTGGGCTGCTGCAGCGCCGTTTGGCCCGGCGCTCTTTCCTGCGCATGAAGCAGCTTGCTCTCGACATCGGTCTGGCGCCTCTACCCACCCTGGAGGCGTTCTTCGGCGGCCCCAACGCGGCTGCGTTGCAGCACCTGCGCAGGGCGACGGCCGATGGCAGCGCCCGTTCTCCGGTGCCGACGTATCTGTGGGGCGAGTCGGGCACCGGCAAGACGCACCTGCTGCGCGCCGTGCGCGAGGCCCTGCGCGAGCAGGGGGCCAGTTGCGGTTGGTGCGATGCCGGCGCTGCCCGGTTGCCGGCGTTTGACGAGAACTGGTCGGCCGTGCTGCTGGACGACGTGCACTGCTACAGCGCAGCGCAGCAGGCCCAGGCTTTCAACTGGTTCGTCAACGCGCTGAACCCCGCGGCCGGTGTCTCGCGCTGGGTGCTGGCGGCGGGCCGTGTGCCGCCCGCCGACCTGCCGCTGCGCGACGATCTGCGCTCGCGACTGGGTTGGGGCCATGTCTTTCAGTTGCAGTGGCTGGACGAGGCCGAGCGGCGCGCCGTGCTGCGCCAGCACGCCGACGCCCGCGGCATTTTTCTGAGCGACGAGGTGATCGCCTTCATGCTCAGTCGCTTCTCGCGCGACCTGGGCAGCCTGATGCAAATGCTCGACCGCCTCGACCGGCACGCGCTGCGCAAGCAGCGAGCCGTCACGGTGCCGCTGCTCAAGGACATGCTTGGCTCCGAAATGAACCGATGAACCCACCGACCGCACCGGCTGCGCACCCCCTGGCCCGGCTGGCTCTGTTTGACCTGGACCACACGCTGCTGCCCATTGATTCCGATTACGAATGGGGCGAGTTCACCCAGCGCATCGGCTGGACGGACCCGGTGGAATTCGGCCGGCGCAATGCCGAGTTCTATGCGCATTACCAGGCCGGCACCCTGGACGTGCACGACTACGTGCGCTTTGCCACAGAGGCGTTGTGCCGGCGCGGACCAGAGGCCGCCGCTGCCGCGCAGGCGCAGTTTCTGCGCGAGGTGGTCGCGCCCGCCATCCGCCCACAGGCACTGGCGCTGGTGCGCCAGCACCAGGAGGCGGGCGATACCGTGCTGGTCATCACCGCGACCAATGAATTCGTCACCCGCCCCATTGCCCAAAAGCTGGGCGTGCAGGAACTGTTGGCCGTGGAGCTCGAGCGCGACGCCGCCGGTTGGTTCACCGGCGCGATTCGCGGCGTGCCGTCCATGCGCGAGGGCAAGGTGCTGCGCATGGAACAATGGCTGGCTGCGCGGGGCCTTGCCTGGAGCTCGGTGCACAGCACTTTCTACAGCGACTCGATGAACGACCTTCCCTTGCTCGAGCGCGTCGATACCCCCGTGGCCACCAACCCCGACCCGCGCCTGCGCGCCCTGGCAACCCAGCGCGGCTGGCGCATCCTGGACCTTTTCCCCCAGGCCTGAACAAGAAAAAACCATGATCAAGACATTCATCGACAAGCTGCTCTCCAAGGCCGGTGCCGGGGCGCGCAAGCGCACGGCCCACCCCTATGGACAGCGCGTCGAGGTCCCGCCCTCGGTGCACGGCATCGATCCTGCGCAGGTGGACCGCCGCGCCATCGACGTGGTGCGCACGCTGCAGCAAGCGGGGTTCGAGGCCTACGTCGTCGGCGGTGCGGTGCGTGATTTGCTGCTGGGCCTCAAGCCCAAGGACTTTGACGTCGCCACCAACGCCACGCCCGAGCAGGTCAAGGCGCTCTTTCGCCGCGCCTTTATCATCGGGCGGCGCTTTCGCATCGTGCACGTGGTGCACGGGCGCGGGCGCGAGCACGAAGTGATCGAGGTGTCCACCTTCCGCGCCTACATGGACAACGCGGCTGCCGAGCAGGTCAGCGGCAACGAGAAAACCAGCCGCAGCGCGCTGGCCGGCATGACGCATGCGGTGGACACGAGCGGGCGCGTGCTGCGCGACAACGTGTGGGGCCCGCAGGACGAAGACGCCACGCGGCGCGACTTCACCCTGAACGCCATGTATTACGACCCCGAGAGCCAGATCGTGGTCGACTACCACCACGGCATCGAAGACGCGAAGAAAAAAACCCTGCGCATGATTGGCGACCCCGCCACGCGCTACCGCGAAGACCCGGTGCGCATCATCCGCGCCGTGCGTTTCGTCGCGAAACTCGCCGCCCTGGGCTTTACGCTGGAGCCCAAGACTGCCGCGCCGCTGGTGCAGTCGCAGCAGCTCCTGGCTGACGTGCCGCAAAGCCGCATGTTCGATGAAATGCTCAAGCTCCTGCAGACAGGGCACGCCATTGCCACCATCGAGCAGCTCAAGAAGCTGGGTCTGGCCAAGGGCATTTACCCGCTGCT
>JAMLIT010000061.1 GCA_023954035.1 Burkholderiaceae bacterium
CGGACCTCTCGAAAATTAATCTTGTTGAATATCCTGGACGTGGAGCACAGGGTGCTTGCCGTTGCGCGGCGTGGCCAGAAAACCGGTGAAGCGCCAGAGGCTGCCGATGGGCTGGCGGGCCAACCGCTCTGCCATGGCGCCAAAAGCCACCGCTTTCAGAACCGCTTTCACTTCGCGCATCTGTCCGGCTTCCATCTGCTGCGAACCATGCTCAAGGCGCAGTTCGATCGCAGGAACACCGGCTGGCGTGAACCGCAGGGCCGCAGCCTCGGCGATACAGGCCGTCAACGCGACGTGGTTCTCCACTTCCCCTTGAATCGTGGGCTCAGCGCTCGTTGGCAGCGGCGTATTCGGCCTGGCTGACCTTGCGGGCTTCTTCGCGCTCGACAGTCTTCATCATCGAAGAGGGACCGGTCTCGGCCTTCTTCTTCTGGACGGTCAGGTGGCGCAGCACGGCGTCGTTGAACTTGAAGGCGTGCTCCAGTTCAGCCATCACGGCCTGGTCGGCTTCGATGTTGACGCACAGGTAGTGGGCCTTGGCCAGCTTGTTGATCAGGTACGCCAGTTGACGGCGGCCCCAGTCTTCCACGCGGTGCACCTTGCCACCGCCAGCGGTGATCATGCCCTTGTAGCGCTCGAGCATGGCGGGAACCTGCTCGCTTTGATCCGGGTGAACGATGAAAATGATTTCGTAATGACGCATGCATACTCCTTCTGGATTAGAACCACCTGCTGCGTCTGTAGCAGTGTGGTAAGGCAAAGCCGGGCATTATAGCCCGCTTGAAAGCTTCTGTACACTTACGCCTTCCCGCAGGGCCTTGCGCAGACGGCCAAAGGCTGCATTCGGCATCCTTTCAGCCTTTTTTCTTGAAATGCAGGGCATTGTCCCCAAGTGCAGCGGGCATTCACTGACCCTTAACCGCTTCAGAATCATCGACATGTCCGAAAACAATCCTTCTGCCCCCGACAACGGCGCCCTTGCACCCGAAGAAATGGAAGCTGCCATGGCAGCCCACGCCTCCGACGAAATGAGCCGTCTGCAGAATGAACTGGCTGAACTCAAGGCCAAGAGCGCAGATCTGGCCGACCAGTTCCTGCGCGCCAAGGCAGATGCCGAGAACGCCCGCCGCCGCGCCGAAGAGGAAGTGTCCAAGGCCCGCAAATTTGGCATCGAGAGCTTTGCCGAGAGCCTGCTGCCCGTGTGCGACAGCCTGGACGCTGCGCTGGCGATCCAGAATGCGACGGCAGAACAGCTGCGCGAGGGCTCCGGGGCGACGCTGCGCCAGCTGCAATCGGCCCTGGAGCGCAACAAGGTGCTGGCCATCAGCCCCGCCGCAGGCGAGAAGTTCGACCCCCACTTTCACCAGGCCATCAGCATGGTGCCTGCGGCCCAGGAGGCCAACACCGTGGTAAGCGTGCTGCAGAAAGGCTATGCCATTGCCGACCGCATCCTGCGCCCCGCCCTGGTCACCGTGGCCGCACCCCAATAAATAAATGCGCCGCCCGGCTTGAAGCGGGCAGAGTTATCCACAAGTTACGAGCTATCCAAACCTTTTTGACATCGCGGAGAAGGAACATGGGAAAAATCATCGGCATCGACCTGGGCACCACCAACTCCTGCGTGGCCATCATGGAGGGCGGCAAGCCCAAGGTCATCGAGAACTCCGAGGGCGCGCGCACCACGCCTTCCATCGTCGCCTACACCGACGACGGCGAGATCCTGGTCGGTGCCTCGGCCAAGCGCCAGGCCGTGACCAACGCCAAGAACACGCTCTTTGCAGTCAAGCGCCTGATCGGCCGCCGTTTCGAGGAGAAGGAAGTGCAGAAGGACATCGACCTGATGCCCTTCAAGATCGTCAAGGCCGACAACGGCGACGCCTGGGTGGAAGTGCGCGGCAAGAAGATGGCGCCGCCCCAGGTCTCGGCCGAAGTGCTGCGCAAGATGAAGAAGACCGCCGAGGACTACCTCGGCGAGGAAGTCACCGAGGCCGTCATCACCGTGCCGGCCTACTTCAACGACAGCCAGCGCCAGGCCACCAAGGACGCCGGCCGCATCGCCGGCCTGGACGTCAAGCGCATCATCAACGAGCCCACGGCAGCCGCGCTCGCCTTCGGCCTGGACAAGCAGGAAGGCGACCGCAAGATCGCGGTCTATGACCTCGGCGGCGGCACCTTCGACATTTCCATCATCGAGATCGCCGACGTCGACGGCGAGAAGCAGTTCGAGGTGCTGTCGACCAACGGCGACACCTTCCTCGGCGGCGAGGACTTCGACCAGCGCCTCATCGACTACATCGTCAGCGAGTTCAAGAAGGACCAGGGCGTCGACCTCAAGGCAGACGTGCTGGCGCTGCAGCGCCTGAAGGAAGCCGCCGAAAAGGCCAAGATCGAGCTGTCGAGCTCGCAGCAGACCGAGATCAACCTGCCCTACATCACGGCCGACGCCTCGGGCCCGAAGCACCTGAACATCAAGCTCACCCGCGCCAAGCTCGAGAGCCTGGTGGACGATCTGATCGAGCGCACCATCGAGCCCTGCCGCACCGCCATCAAGGACGCCGGCATCAGCGTGTCCGACATCAACGACGTGATCCTGGTCGGCGGCATGACCCGCATGCCCAAGGTGCAGGAGAAGGTGAAGGAGTTCTTCGGCAAGGAACCGCGCAAGGACGTCAACCCCGACGAGGCCGTGGCCGTGGGCGCCGCCATTCAGGGCCAGGTGCTCTCGGGCGACCGCAAGGACGTGCTGCTGCTGGACGTGACGCCGCTGTCCCTGGGCATCGAAACCCTGGGCGGCGTGATGACCAAGATGATCACCAAGAACACGACCATCCCGACCAAGTTCGCCCAGACCTTCTCGACGGCAGACGACAACCAGCCGGCGGTGACCATCAAGGTATTCCAGGGCGAACGCGAGATTGCCTCGGGCAACAAGCTGCTGGGCGAATTCAATCTTGAGGGCATCCCGCCAGCTGCGCGTGGCACACCGCAAATCGAGGTGTCGTTCGACATTGACGCCAATGGCATCCTGCACGTCGGCGCCAAGGACAAGGGCACGGGCAAGGAAAACAAGATCACCATCAAGGCGAACTCCGGCCTGTCCGAAGCCGAAATTCAGCAGATGGTGAAGGACGCCGAGATCAACGCGGCCGACGACAAGAAGAAGCTCGAATTGGTCCAGGCCCGCAACCAGGGCGAAGCCGCCGTGCACAGCGTCAACAAGAGCCTGGCTGAGCATGGTGCCAAACTCGACGCTGGCGAGAAAGAGAGCATCGAAGCCGCCGTCAAAGCCTTGGAAGAGGCCCTGAAAGGTGAAGACAAGGCTGCGATCGACGAGAAGACCACTGCATTGATGACCGCCAGCCAGAAACTGGGCGAGAAGATGTACGCCAACGAGCAGGCTGCACAGGCGGCGCAAGGCGCTGGCGCATCGGACGCTGGTGCCCAGCAATCGGCCGGCCCGTCGTCCGCAGACGACGACAACGTGGTGGACGCCGAAGTCAAGGAAGTCAAGAAGGGCTGAGGCAGCGGTTGCCAAGCCAAGCCGCCGCGCCAGGCCCCATCAGGGGAGCCTGCGCGGCGTTTCTGTTCCAACCGGGCTGACATTTCATGTCGAAAAGAGACTACTACGAGGTTCTGGGCGTTCCCAAGAACGCCTCCGAGGACGAAATCAAGAAGGCGTATCGCAAGCTGGCGATGAAGCACCACCCTGACCGCAATGAGGGTGATGCGCGCAAGTCGGCGGAAGAGAAATTCAAGGAGGCCAAGGAAGCCTACGAAATGCTCTCGGACGCGCGCAAGCGCGCCGCTTACGACCAATTCGGACATGCCGGTGTCGACCCCAACATGCGCGGCCCCGGCGGCCCGGGCGCCGAAGGTTTTGGTGGTTTTGCAGAAGCCTTTGGGGACATCTTTGGCGACATGTTCAGCCAAGGCGGGCGCGGGCGCGGCCAGGGCGGGCGCCAGGTCTACCGTGGCAGCGATCTGAGCTACGCCATGGAGGTCACGCTGGAAGAAGCTGCGCGTGGAAAGGACGCGCAAATCCGTATTCCTTCGTGGGAAGCCTGCGACACCTGCCACGGAAGCGGTGCCAAGCCAGGCACCAGTCCCAAGACCTGCGGCACCTGCAGCGGTTCCGGCACGGTGCAGATGCGCCAGGGCTTTTTTAGCGTGCAGCAGACCTGCCCGCACTGCCGCGGGACGGGCAAGATCATCCCCGATCCCTGCACCACCTGCCAGGGCCAGGGGCGCGTGAAGAAGCAGAAGACGCTGGAAGTGAAGATTCCAGCGGGGATCGACGATGGCATGCGCATCCGCAGCACCGGCAACGGCGAGCCTGGCACCAACGGCGGTCCCCCGGGCGACCTGTACATCGAAATCCGCATGAAGAAGCACGACATCTTCGAGCGCGATGGCGACGATCTGCACTGCCAGGTACCGGTGAGCTTCATCACGGCGGCGCTGGGCGGCGAGATCGACGTGCCGACGCTGGACGGCAAGGCGGCCATCGACATTCCCGAAGGCACGCAGGCCGGCAAGCAGTTCCGCCTGCGGGGCAAGGGAATCAAGGGCGTGCGCGCCAGCTACCCCGGCGACCTGTATTGCCACATTGCGGTCGAGACCCCGGTCAAGCTGACCGAACACCAGCGCAAGCTCTTGCGCGAACTCGACGAGTCGCTGAAGAAGGGCGGAGCCCGCCATTCGCCCAGCGGCGAGAGCTGGACCGACAAGCTCAAGAGCTTCTTTAGTTGATGGCGTGTGCCTTTCGGACGTGAGCGCGAAGGCGGCCAAGCGCGCACCTGGCCGCCGATCTGTCCATGCCATGAGTTGGCTACCATGGGGCTCCCAAGCGCAACGGAGCACCCATGGGTCCCAGCATCACGTTTCTCGGTGCCGCCAGCACCGTCACCGGGTCCAAATACCTTGTTCGCCACAATGGACATTGCATCCTCGTCGATTGCGGTCTGTTCCAGGGCTACAAACAGCTGCGTTTGCGCAACTGGCAGCCGCTGGGCGTTGAACCGGCGCAAATCGACGCGGTACTGCTGACCCATGCGCACCTGGACCACAGCGGCTACCTGCCGCTGCTGGCACGCGATGGCTTTCGTGGCGCAGTCCATGCCACCGCCGCCACCCGCGCACTCTGCGGCATTCTGCTGCCCGACAGCGGCCATTTGCAGGAAGAAGACGCGGCGTATCTGAATCGCCACGGCCTGAGCAAGCACTCACCCGCACTGCCGCTGTACACGCGGCTCGACGCGCAGCACTGCCTGCGCTTATTTCACAGCCACGCGCTGCACCGCAGCTTCGAGCCCGTGCCGGGATGGCGTGCCACCTTCAGTTGCGCGGGGCACATCCTGGGCGCCGCCAGCATCCTGCTGGAGGTTGGCGGCCGCCGGATTCTTTTTTCCGGCGATCTGGGCCGGGACGACGATCTCGTGATGGCACCGCCCGAGGGGCCGCCGCAGGCCGACACGGTACTGATCGAATCGACCTATGGCGACCGCCTCCATCCTCCGGAAAACATGGTGGACGAACTGGGCGCAGCCTTGGCACCCGTCGCCAAGCGTGGCGGCGTCGCCGTGGTACCGGTATTTGCCGTAGGCCGCGCACAGTCGGTACTGCACGCCATCCACCTGCTCAAGGCGCGCGGGACGCTGCCACGGCAGCTGCCCGTGTTTCTCGACAGCCCCATGGCCGTCAACACCACCGCCTTGTTTGCCCAACACCCCCGGGAACACCGCCTGAGCGCGCAGGAAGTGCACGCGCTTTCGCACAGCGCCACCATGGTCCAAACCACCGACGAGTCCAAGGCGCTGGCCAAGCGCCACGGGCCGATGGTGATTCTCTCCGCCAGCGGCATGGCCACGGGCGGGCGTGTGCTGCACCATCTTGCGCTGTATGCGGGAGACCACCGCAATCTGATCGTGCTCACGGGCCACCAGGCCCCCGGAACCCGGGGCGCCCGCATCGCTGAGGGCGAAAAAAGCATTCGCATCCATGGCCAGGACGTGGCGATCCGGGCACAGGTGGCGCAGCTCAACTGCGCTTCCGCCCATGCCGACAGCGATCAAGTGATCGCCTGGCTGCGCCGCCTGGGCCACGCTCCCCGTCAGGTGTTCGTGGTACATGGAGAAATGGCTGCCGCCGACCGCTTGCGCGAACGCATTGCCCACGAACTGCGCTGGCACGCGCTGGTGCCAGAGCAAGGCGCCGTGCATTCGCTGTAGGGGCTGCCGGGTCTGCGCGTATTTGGCTTCCCTAGACATCGTCTTTTGCGATGCCAAAGAACGGTTTACTAGGGGAAAATGGAGAGACTTCGTTTTTTAAGGGGTCTTTGCCTCCATGTCCCGCTCCGAGCGCAACTTCGCGCGCCGTATTGACCTGACATCGCTGCAGCTCTTTGTTGCGGTATGCGAGCTGGGAAGCATTGGGCGGGCGGCCGAGCGCGAGTTTCTGGCGGCGTCCGCCGTCAGCAAGCGCCTGGCCGATCTGGAGGCCGCGGTGGAGACCCCGCTGCTCTACCGCCACAGCCGCGGCGTGCGGCCCACGCCCGCGGGCGAGAGCCTGCTGCACCATGCGCGCACCGTGCTCTTTGGTCTGGAACGCCTGCAGGGCGAACTGGGCGAATACGCCGGCGGGGTGCGCGGCCATGTGCGCGTGCATGCCAACATTTCCGCGATCGTTGGGTTCCTGCCGGAAGACCTGGGCGGTTTTGCGCGCGCCCACCCCCACATCAAGATCGATCTGCAGGAACACCTGAGCGGCGCAGTGCAGCACGCGGTCGGAGAAGGCGCGGCCGATCTGGGCATCTGCCATCTGGATACTGGCAGCACGGCCGCGGCCTTGCAAACCCGGCCATACCGCAGCGACCGGCTGGTCTTGGTCGTGCCTGCCGGACACGCCCTCGCGACGCAGGACGGCGTGCAGTTCCACGAAGTGCTCGATTACGACATCGTCGGCCTGCACGCCAACAGCAGCATCAACCTGGCAATGCGCGCCGCTGCCGCAACCGTCGGACGCACGCTGCGCCAGCGCATTCAGGTGACGGGCGTGGACGCCATGTGCCGCATGATCGACAACGGCCTGGGCATCGGCCTGCTGCCCGACAGGGCCTTCGCCCTGCTGCGCGGCATGGGCCAGTTGCACGCTGTACGGCTGCTGGAACCTTGGGCCGAGCGCGCCCTGACTCTGGTTGCGCGCGACTTTGACGCCCTGCCGGTGACCGCCCACTTGCTGGCGCAGCACCTGGCCCCTGCCGCTGCGCACGACGCCACCAAAACCTAGAATCCACCTCCCCACCCGAAAGAAGAGCACCCCATGGGACGCACCCTGTACGACAAGATCTGGGACGAGCACGTCGTCCATACCGAGGAAGACGGCACCTCCATCCTCTACATCGACCGCCATCTGGTGCACGAAGTGACCAGTCCGCAAGCATTCGAAGGCCTGCGCCAGGCCGGCCGCAAGGTCTGGCGCGCCAGTTCCATCGTCGCCACCGCCGACCACAACACGCCAACGACGGGCTGGGAGCAAGGGTACGACGGCATCACCGACCCGATCAGCAAAGAGCAGATCACCACGCTCAATGACAACATGGCGCAGATCCATCCTGCGGCGTTCTTCCCGTTCATGCACCAGCGCCAGGGCATCGTGCACGTCATCGGCCCGGAAAACGGCGCCACCCTGCCCGGCATGACCGTTGTCTGCGGCGATTCGCACACCTCCACCCATGGCGCTTTTGGCGCACTGGCGCACGGCATCGGCACCAGCGAAGTCGAGCACGTGATGGCCACGCAAACGCTGCTGGCCAAAAAAGCCAAGAACCTGCTGGTGCAGGTGAACGGTCAGGTCGCGCCCGGCATCACCGCCAAGGACATCGTGCTGGCCATCATCGGCAAGATTGGCACCGCCGGCGGCACGGGCTATACGATCGAGTTTTCCGGCCCCGCCATCCGCGCGCTCAGCATGGAAGGCCGCATGACGGTCTGCAACATGGCCATCGAAGCCGGTGCCCGCGCCGGTCTGGTGGCAGTGGACGAAAAAACCATCGACTACCTGCGCGGCAAGCCCATGGCACCAGGCTATGACGCCAAAACCGGGCGCTTTGTCGGCGGCGCCGAGTGGGACCAGGCCGTCGCCTACTGGCGCACCCTGCATTCCGATCCGGACGCCACCTTCGACGCGGTGGTCACCCTGAATGCTGCAGACATCGTTCCCCAGGTCACCTGGGGCACCTCGCCGGAAATGGTGCTGGGCGTGGACGGCCATGTGCCCGACCCGGACAAGGAAAAGGACGCCAGCCGCCGCAGCGCGATCGAGCGGGCACTCACCTACATGGGCCTGCAGCCGGGCAAGGCGATCAACGACATCGCCATCGACAAGGTGTTCATCGGCTCGTGCACCAACAGCCGCATCGAAGACATCCGCGAAGCTGCTGCGGTGGTGAAGAAGCTCGGCCAAAAGGTGGCGGGCAACGTACGCCTTGCCATGGTGGTGCCCGGCTCAGGGCTCGTGAAGCAGCAAGCCGAGCGCGAGGGCCTGGACACCATCTTCAAGGCGGCCGGTTTCGAGTGGCGCGAACCGGGGTGCTCCATGTGCCTGGCGATGAACGCCGACCGCCTGGAGCCCGGCGAGCGCTGCGCGTCCACCTCCAACCGCAACTTCGAAGGCCGCCAGGGCGCGGGCGGACGCACGCACCTGGTGAGCCCGGCGATGGCCGCGGCCGCCGCAGTGCACGGCCATTTCGTCGATATCCGCAAGTTCGCCTGACTCTCACCCCCCGTTTGACTAGGAGCTTGTCATGAAAAAGACCGCAATCCTCTTCACCTTGTCGCTGGCCTTTGTGCTGGCCGGCTGCAACACCGTCAAGGGCATGGGCCAGGACATTGGCCGAGCCGGCAGCGCCATCGAGCGCGCAGCCAAGTAACAAGAAAGCCCAGCATGCAGAAATTCACTACCCACAAGGGCCTGGTCGCCCCCATGGACCGCGAGAACGTCGACACCGACGCCATCATTCCCAAGCAGTTCCTCAAATCCATCAAGAAGACCGGTTTCGGCGTCAATCTGTTTGACGAATGGCGCTACCTGGACCACGGCGAGCCCGGCCAGGACCCGGCCGCTCGCCGCCCCAACCCCGATTTCGTGCTGAACCAGCCGCGCTATGCAGGCGCCTCCATCCTGCTGGCGCGCAAAAACTTCGGCTGCGGTTCCAGCCGCGAGCACGCGCCCTGGGCGCTGGACCAGTACGGCTTTCGCTGCGTGATCGCGCCCAGCTATGCCGACATCTTCTTCAACAACTGCTTCAAGAACGGCCTGCTGCCGATTCAGCTGCCAGAAGCCACCGTGGCCCAATTGTTCGACGAAGTGCTGGCCTTCCCCGGCTACCAACTCACCATCGACCTGGAACGCCAGGTGGTCGTGCGCCCGCAGGGGCAGGAAATTCCGTTTGAAGTGCAGGCGTTTCGCAAGTACTGCTTGCTGGGCGGGCTGGACGACATCGGCCTGACGCTGCGCCAGACGGACAAGATCAAAGCCTTTGAAGCCGAGCGCCTGGCTACCAAGCCCTGGCTGGCACGCAGCATGGCGTCCTAACTGAAAAATACCATTCAAATTGGCCTCTAGCGCTTACTGTATAAGCGCCATTAGCTATTAAAAACAGAGTACATAATGAAAATCGCAGTGTTGCCGGGTGACGGCATTGGCACCGAAATCGTCGCCGAGGCCATCAAGGTGCTCGATGCGCTGGACCTCCCCTTCGAGATGGAATCGGCCTTGGTGGGCGGCGCTGCTTACGAGGCGCATGGCCACCCGCTGCCCGAATCCACCTTGAAGCTCGCCAAGGAAGCCGACGCCATCCTGTTTGGCGCCGTGGGCGACTGGAAGTACGACAAGCTCGACCGGCCACTGCGCCCCGAACAGGCCATTTTGGGTCTGCGCAAAAACCTGGGCCTGTTCGCCAATTTCCGCCCTGCCATCTGCTACGAGCAGCTGGTGGGGGCGTCAAGCCTCAAGCCCGAGCTGATTGCGGGCCTGGACATCCTCATCATCCGCGAGCTCACCGGCGACATCTACTTCGGCCAGCCGCGCGGCCGCCGCGTGGCCGCCGACGGCCATTTCCCCGGTGCCGAGGAAGCCTTCGACACCATGCGCTACAGCAAGCCGGAAATCGAACGCATCGCCCACGTGGCGTTTCAGGCGGCACGCAAGCGCAGCAAGCGCGTGACCAGCGTGGACAAGGCCAACGTGCTGGAAACCTTCCAGTTCTGGAAAGACGTGATGACCGAGGTCGGCCAGCAATACCCCGACGTCGCGCTGGACCACATGTACGTGGACAACGCCGCCATGCAGCTCGTGAAGGCGCCCAAGGCGTTTGACGTGATCGTCACCGGCAACATGTTTGGCGACATCCTGAGTGACGAAGCCTCGATGCTCACCGGCTCCATTGGCATGTTGCCCTCGGCGTCGCTGAATGCCAATAATCAGGGCCTGTACGAGCCCAGCCACGGCAGCGCGCCGGACATCGCGGGCAAGGGCGTGGCCAACCCGCTGGCCACCATCCTGTCCGCCGCGATGATGCTGCGCTTCAGCCTGAACCAGGAAGCCGCCGCCCAGCGTATTGAGGCAGCCGTGCAAAGTGTGCTGAGCCAAGGCCTGCGCACGCCGGATATCTTTAGTGCAGGCACGACCAAGGTGGGCACGGCAGAGATGGGCGATGCGGTGGTGAAGGCACTGGGCTGAGAGCGCAAAGCGCACCCAGCTGCCCGGTGCAGATCAAGTGCTCTGCACCGCAGCAAACACGCGCAGGAAGTTCCCGCCAATCAATTTCGCCACCTCGGGCTCCTGCATGCCGCGCTTCAATAGTCCGGCCACATAGACCGGCAAATTCGCATAGGTATCGAAGACCGGCTTGTAGTTGGCATCCATGTCGGTTCCCAGACAGACGTGGTCGATGCCGACATGGTCCACCAGTTCAAAGGTGCGATCCACAAAGCCGTTGAGATCCGCGATGCCGATTCCGGCAGGCCAGGCCCCCAGCACGCCACCGCCTGTCTCGGCTACGGCCTTGGCCAGATCGAGGGAGATGAACCGCGGGTGGTGCAGCTTTTCGCTCTGCACGTGGACGTGCGAGGCCATCACGGGCTTGGACGACGCACGAATGGCGCCCATGGCGGTGGCTTCCGATGCGTGGGCAAGGTCCACCAGCATGCCAATGGCATTCATGGCCTTGACCACAGCCACGCCGGCGTCGCTCAGCTTTCCGTGGACGGGGGCACCGGTGATGATGTCGCCCAACTCGTTGTTGCGGTAGTGCATGAGCGTGATGGACCGCACCCCGTCTGCGTAGGCCTCGGCCACACGTTCCGGTTTGCCTTCAAGGAAATCTCCGCCTTCGACGGTCAGGAACGCGCCGGGCTTGCCCGAAGCCTTGGCGGCCTGAAAATCCGCCAAGGTTTTGATGGGCCGAACCAGGCCACTTTCGGTCAGTGCCTGGAGCTTGCCAATTTGCCGCTTGTAGCTCGTCCAGGCTTCGCCAGGGGCGAAGTTGCGTACCGCCGTCAATCCTTCACCTGCGGTGCCAAGCGTCTGGAAATCTGAAACGGCGGCAAAGGCTGCGGCGGTCAAACCGCCCGCTTGCATATCGGCAATCGTTCTTTTCTCAAACGTTCCCAGCCTGGCGTAGACCCAGACCAGCCCAGACAGATTTTCTGCTCCATCCACAAAGGTCCGGCCCGGGTGGGCGTGGGCATCAATCGACGGATGGTGCGAGAGCAATGCGCGCGCCCGTGCCAACTCTTCCGGCGTGATGTCAAAGCCAAGGGGCGCAGGCCTGGGATGCTTGATGAGATAGCCGCCAACGCCAACCGCAGCCAAAGCCACGCCGCCGCCAGCCAGCACGAGACGCCGCGTCAATCTGCCCATGGCAAATCCTTGAAAGTTTCGGTTCCAGTCATTTTGACTCCCCGTGAGCTGTGGCTGAACATCAGGTGCCGACCTGCTGGAGCATTTGTCGGCCACACGCACGCCACCACTGTATGTCTCGCAAGACTCCAGTCCAGTAGAATCTGGCGCAATGTTTGCCGCCCGCCCGTTCCCTCTGAACACCGCGAATGCCATCTCGGCAGGCGTGGCCGTGCGCGCAAGCACCACCAAAACCACGACCATCAAGGGCTGATCCAGCTCCGGTTCGTCGTGCGCCCTCCCTGGCCAGACGAGCCGGGGCAAAACAGTCTGGTTTGACACTGTTTTTAACTTCGATAAGGGGCGTTGAAATGAGCAAGTTGGTAGGACTCGTCGGCTGGCGCGGCATGGTCGGCTCGGTGTTGATGGACCGCATGTCCGAAGAAAAGGACTTCGACCTGATCGAGCCGCTGTTCTTCTCCACATCGAATGCTGGCGGCACAGCCCCGGCGATGGCCAGGAACGAAACCACGCTGCAGGACGCGTTCAACATTGACGCCCTCAAGCGCTGCGACATCGTCCTCACTGCCCAGGGCGGCGACTACACCAACGCGGTCTATCCCAAGCTGCGCGCCGCCGGTTGGAACGGTCACTGGATCGACGCGGCATCCGCCCTGCGCATGGAGCAAAACGCCGTCATCGTTCTCGACCCGGTCAATATGCCGGTCATCCAAAACGCCCTGGCCCAGGGCGGCAAAGACTGGATTGGCGGCAACTGCACCGTCAGCTGCATGCTGATGGGCGTCGGCGCCCTCTACAAGGCCGGCCTGGTGGAATGGATGAGCACACAAACCTACCAGGCCGCATCGGGTGGCGGCGCGCAGCACATGCGCGAGCTGCTGACGCAGTACGGCACGCTGAACGCCGAAGTGAAGGCGCTGCTCGACGACCCCAAGAGTCGCCATCCTGGAGATCGACCGCAAGGTCATCGCCAAGCAGCGCGCGCTCGGCGACGACGAGACGGCCAATTTCGGCGTGCCGCTGGGCGGCAGCCTGATCCCCTGGATCGACGCCGACCGCGGCGACGGCACCAGCCTCGAGGAGTGGAAGGGCGGCGCCGAGACGAACAAGATCCTCGGCCGCGGCCCGGGCTTCGGCAGCGCGGCGACGCCGATCGACAGCCTGTGCGTGCGCGTCGGCGCGATGCGCTGCCACAGCCAGGCACTCACGATCAAGCTCAAGCGCGACCTGCCGCTGGCCGATATCGAGCCCATGATCGCCAACGACAACCCGTGGGTGAAGCTCGTACCGAATACGCGCGACGCCTCGGTGCGCCAGCTCACGCCGGTCGCGGTGTCGGGGACGATGGACATCCCGGTCGGGCGGCTGCGCAAGATGGCGATCGGCCCGACCTACCTCGGCGCGTTCACGATCGGCGACCAGTTGCTGTGGGGGGCGGCCGAGCCGCTGCGGCGCATGCTGCGCATCCTGCTCGAACGTTGACGATCGATGGCGCGAGCGTTGCCTCAGCACAACGAGCGAGCCCGCCACCGGGACTTGCTGGTGTCTGTTCGAAATGTCAGGCAACGCATGAGCTTGTCACCCTATCTGCCTGATGTTATTGTGATTTGTGCCGCAAAGTCGGCGCTATTTTCGGCTCATCCGTAGTTTCGACGGATCACAATGAAAAGCTACGGGCAGTGCTGCCTCACGGACGACATGCACCTGCGGGCGGCGCTGCCCACCCGTTCGATCGATAGGGAGATGCCTTGAAAAGTTCGTCGCTGATGCCGGGGCGCTTCGCCCTTTCGGGGGTTGCCGCAGCCGCCCTGTGTCTCTTCATGCCGAGCGCCTGGTCGCTCGGACTCGGACCGCTGGTCGTCAAGTCGGCCCTCGGCGAAGGGCTGCGCGCCGAGATCGACGTCAGCAGTATGACGCCCGAAGAGGCGTCGAACCTGAAGATCAGGATTGCGAACCCCGAGGCGTACAGCGCCGCCGGCGTCGACTACAACAGTATCCTGTCGGAGACGAAGGTCAGTCTGCAGCGCCGCAGCGATGGCCGGCCCTACCTGCGCTTGACGAGCGACCGCGCGGTGCAGGAACCGTTCGTCGACGTCATTCTCGAACTGAACTGGAATACCGGGCGCCTGGTGCGCGAATACACGCTGTTGTTCGACCCGCCGGTGACACGCACTGCGCAGGCGCCGGCTCCGCAACCCACGACCGCGCCGGT
>JAMLIT010000062.1 GCA_023954035.1 Burkholderiaceae bacterium
TTGCCGCCGACCTGATCTTGTTCATGCCCGGCATGACCGGCAACGCCTGGTTCGACCAAACCACCCTGCCGCGCTCGCCCGGCGGCCTGCTGCAGGCCGACGCCCAATGCCGCGTGCCGGGGTTCGATCATGTTTATGTGGCGGGCGACTCGGGCAGCTTCCCCGGCCCCGACTGGATGCCCAAGCAGGCCCACATGGCGGACCTGCAGGCCGCTGCTGCGGCGCAAAACCTGATCGATGGGCTTGCCGGACGGCCCCAGACTGCGGGCTTCAAGGCGGAGCTGGCCTGCATCATCGATGCGCTGGGAACCGGGACGCTGGTGTGGCGCACTGAGCAGCGCAATCTGCTGCTGCCGCCGCTGCGATTGATGCACTGGGCGAAGCGGGGGTTTGAGGGGAGGTATTTGGGGCGGTATCGGTAGGGCGGCAACACAAGGCGTTCGTCAGGGCTGGACCGAGCGTAAATTTGTTTTTTGTTTAAACCTGGCTGTTTACGCCGACTGAAATCGACCCGAAGCGGTCGGACATTTTCTGCAAGAACGGACATGGGGTGATTGAAAATCGCTTGCCGGGCAACCGCCAAGAAGGTTTAGCCTAAATTCAAAGCCTACGACAACCAGACGACGGGAGAAATCCAATGCCGGCATCACGCTACACCCTACGAGTGTCGGTAAAGACGCTCGGAAAGGAACCAATTTCGGGGCTGGATTCGGAGCCGAGCATCGCCATAGGATTGATCCGGGTAACGGTGAAACAGCGCGAGCGCCACTTGGTCCTCCAGGCGTGTGACTTCGATTCCGAGGGCGACGCTGAGGACTTCCTGCAGCAGATCAAAGGCGGGCTGTGGAATCTCGCGCTGGAGCACAACATCGCGTTCGTCCCGTACTTCGGGCGGCGCGACTTAACACGTGCAAAAGATCCCGAAGCCGCGGCGCACAATCTCGCTAAGTGCTTCGGGACGCCAGCAGAGGAACCAGTGAAGCCGGTGCATGGCCTCACAGAGGAGGCGGGCTATACGATATTCGCAAGCGACGAGAACATCCGCTTTCTCGCAGTCGGCGACTTCACGGCGCATGCTTCTACGGGCTGGGACGCAGTCGCGAGGACCTTGACCGAAGGCATTCAGCAGTCTGGGCTCGGCGCCGATCAGCAGGACAGTGGCCTAGCTACTGCGGTCGACTTGTACCTTACCCACTTCTATGAAACGTCAATTCGCGCCCGCTTCTTGACGTTGATGATGGTGCTTGAGGTCCTGGCCCCGGTCACCGAAAGACACCCCACGGCGGTGCAGCTCCTAGCCGATTTCCAGAAGTCCATCGACCTGCAGATCGATGGCGCTGCCGACACGGAGACACGTGACGCTCTGGAGGCCCTCCGACGCGAGATCGACTTCCGCAAGGAGACGTCTATTCGCCGACGTGTGCGGCGTCTGGTACTCGATGTGGCGCCTCTGGATGAGCAGAGCAGGCAAGCCCTTGCAAAAAAAGTGGTGGACGCCTACGACCTGCGCGGCACCGTGGTGCACACTGGCGCTGTGGATGCCCAGGCGTTGTCAGAGGCCAACGAAACCGCTCTGCAAACTGCCAAACTGATCCTCCGAGCACGGCTCGGCCTGAGCGCATCGTCATCGGCTCTGGCTGCATCGTGTCATGCTCCACCGCGATAGCGTCGCGCTTGCAGACGCCAACGCCCGACGAGCGGCAAGCGGCAAGCGGCAAGCGCGCAACTGTTTCCGCAATTCGCGTCACATAGCGCGCAAGGATCTGCACGCTTCAATGTCCGCTGTCGGGCAGCACTCATGATTGTCTAATCTTGGCCGACAGCCGCCGTGCATCGTCTGAGACCTTTTCGCGCTGTTTCAGGCATGAAAGGCAGAGAACATCCGGGATGCCCAGCATTCCGGGATTGGGATCTGAGCACGAGTTTCGCTGCGCTGCATCGTGATCCGACCCCAATGCCTGCGCAGCTCTGAATCCGGCCCCGCTGCCTACGCCGCGCGCGGTGCGGAGGCCGGGGCCGAGCGCAGCGATGGCCCGAAGGGCTGTTTGGCTCCCCTCCCCTCTGGCCGTGCCGAGGAGCACAGGCGCAAAGCGGATCAGGGCCGCGCGCTGTTTGAGCGCAACGCAGTGAAGCGAGTTTGCGCGGACCCCGCTTTGCGCCGCGCACCGCAGGTTGCCCCGAAGGGGACACGGACAGCGGGGTCGCCTTCTCTTTGGTGCCTTTCTCTCGGCCGGCGATCCGGTGGCCACGCAAGAGAAAGTTACTGCGCCGCCGGGCGCACATCCCGGCACCCGCCCTTGGCAAAGGCACGCCGTCATTCCAGGCTTGCCAACGCACCCTCGATAGCTGCAGTTTGCACAGTGCAGCAAATCCAGAGCTACGGCGCGCACCGTCTGGCAGACTTATTCAGCGTCGCCCACAGCTTCCGGTGCCTCTGGCTCCGCAGCCGCAACCGGCTCTGCCACAACCTCCGCCGCAGCCTTCTCAGCCGCCTGCGCCGCCGCCAACCGCACCCGCGCACTGACCACCGAGCGCGTCACCGCGCGCACGTCCATGCCGTACATGTCGGCAAAGGCTTCCACGCTCTGGCCGCTGGCCTCGTAAGTGCGCAGCAGCGCTTCGTCCTTGGCGGCACGGGCCGCCAGTTCGGCAAAGGCTTCGTCGAGCACGGCATTGGCTGCTTCATCGCGCGTGCGCACGCGCTCGGCGTAGTCCTCGCGCGAGAGGCCGCTGGCGTCGATGTTGTCGACGATGCGCGCGCGCAGCCGGGGCAGCAAATCGTCCTGACCCCGGCCCTGGCGGCGCTTGTAGACCTCGACCAGCGCGTGGTGGATGTGCTCGGGCGCCATGGCTTCCACGGGCTGGCCCTGCAGGTCGTGGCGCTGCTGGCCGGATGCGACGGCTTGCAGATAGCGCGTGGAGCGGGTGTGGATGGCCAGCGCCTGCTTGAGCGCGTCTTTCTCGAATGCCTCGGGGTGCGCGGCCATCAGGTCCTGAAAGATGCCGCGCTTGAGCGGGCGGAACACCGCGCCGAAGAGCTGCGGGTAGAGCGCGGCCAACTGCTCCAGCGCCGGCGGCACCGGGCGCGGGGCGCGGCGCTGGGCGGCGGCGCCTGCGGATGCGGGTTTCGCGCTCGCACGTCCGCCACGCAGGCGGCCGCCGGAGGTCTGCGGCCGTGTTGCAGCGATCTCTTGCGGGGGGGCTTGCGGCGCGGGCGTCTGTGGCAGCGCGGGGTCTTGGGAGGAGGCGGGAGCGGCGGCGTTCTCGGTCATGGGGTGCGAAGCGGGAGGGCGAAACCTTCGATCATGCCAGCCCGGCGATGCGGGCACCCCAGGGCCAGCCGTGCCAGCATTTCGAAACAGATGCAACGCCCATTGTGGCTGACAGGCGGGTCGTCCGTCTCCTACAAGGGCAAACCCGCGCGCCGCCCTACATTGGCTTCACGGACGACGCAACACGCCTTCCGTGAAGCAAGAAAAAGGGCCGTCCTTTCGGGCGCCTGTCCATGTTCAACATAGTCCTATCAAGGAGTGAATCGATGACTTCCAAGCAGCAAAGCAGCGACAGCAAGAACCACAACCCGCAGGGTCACAACCAGTACACCGAAAACAGCAACCAGACCAGTGGCTCGCGTCAGCAGCAGCAAAGCGGCGACAGCCAGCGCCAGCAGGGCGCAGACAACCGGGCTTCCGGATCGCGCCAGCAGGAGCAGAGCACGGGCAGCCAGTCCAACCGCCAGCAGGGCGGCACGCACGAGCAGCACGTCAAAGCGGGCCAGCAAAGCCACAAGAACAGCTGACGCGCCGTCCGGCGACTGTCGCTTTGTTCGATCCAAGGGAGCTTCGGCTCCCTTTTTTCTGGCGCGTTCAGTGGCCGCGCAGGGCGCGCCGGTACTGCATGGCTTCGGCGACATGGGCGAGCTGCGTGGCCTCTTCCCCGGCCAGGTCGGCAATGGTGCGCGCCACTTTCAGCGCCCGGTGCGTGGCGCGGGCAGACCAGCCCAGGCGCGCGGCGGCGGTTTGCAAAAACTGCAATGCCGCCGAATCGAGCGCAATCTGCGTGTCGATTCTCTGCCCCTGCAGCGCCTGGTTGGCACAGCCCTGGCGCGCGAGCGCGCGCTCGCGGGCCTGGACGACGCGCTCGCGAACGGCGGCGCTGGCTTCGCCGGGCGGCGCGCCGAGCAAATCGCCGGCCGGCAGCGCCGGCACTTCGACATGCAGGTCGATGCGGTCGAGCAGCGGGCCTGAGAGGCGCGCCTGGTAACGCGACACTTGCTCGGGCGAACAGCGGCAGGCGCGCTGCGCCGAGCCCAGAAAGCCGCAGGGGCAGGGGTTCATGGCCGCAATCAGCTGAAAGCGCGCCGGGAACTCGGAGCGCTGCGCCGCACGGGCAATGGTGATGTGGCCGGTCTCCAGCGGCTCGCGCAGGGCCTCCAGGGCGCCGCGGGGAAATTCAGGAAGTTCGTCCAAAAACAAAACACCGTGGTGCGCGAGCGAAATTTCGCCCGGCCGGGGCGGCGAGCCGCCGCCCACCAAGGCCACGGCGCTGGCCGTGTGGTGCGGGCTGCTGGTGGGGCGCTGGGCCCAGCGTTCCATCGCAAAACGGCCGGCCAGACTGGCGACGGCCGCGCTTTCCAGCGCTTCGTCCACGCCCATGGCGGGCAGGATGCCGGCAAAGCGCAGCGCCAACATCGATTTGCCCGAGCCCGGGGGCCCCACCAACAGCAAGCTGTGGCCGCCGGCGGCGGCAATCTCCAGCGCGCGGCGGGCAGCAGCCTGGCCTTTCACGTCGGCCAGGTCCGGGTAGTTCGCGCGGGCCTGGGGTGCCTGGTCGGGGATCCGCTGCCAGCCGGCGTCAAGCGCAGGTTCGGCGTCGGCCGGTGTAGGCAAAAAGGCGCGCACCACGTCCAGCAGATGGCGCGCACGCCAGACGGCGCTGCCGGGCACCAGCGCGGCTTCTTCGGCGCTTCCTGGCGGCAGCACCAGGCGCACGCCTGCAGCTTCGCCTTTCGTTTCAGCGGTGTGCAGGGCCAGGCTGGTTGCGAGGGCGCCACGCACGGCGCGCAGTTCGCCCGAGAGCGAAAGCTCGCCGGCAAATTCCCAACCGGCCAGGCGCGCCGCGTCGAGCTGCCCGCTGGCGGCCAGGATGCCGAGCGCAATGGGCAAATCAAAGCGCCCGGAATCTTTGGGCAAGTCGGCCGGGGCCAGGTTCACCGTAATGCGCTTGTTGTGCGGGAACTCCAGCCCCGCGTTCTGCAAGGCAGAGCGCACGCGCTCGCGGGCTTCCTTCACCTCGACATCCGCCAGGCCGACCAGCGTGAAGCTGGGCAATCCATTGGCCAGGTGCACCTCGACGGTGACCGGCGGCGCGCGCAGACCCAGCAGGGCGCGGCTTTGCACCAAAGCAAGACTCATGAGCGGTTTTCTCCCCAATGCGGTGCGCGCTCTGCCCTGCGGCGGCGGACTGCTGGCCGCTGTCCGAGAGCGTTTCGGCGTGTGGCAGCGGAGCATGCCACAGGAAGAAGGGGTGCTGGCACGCTCCCTGCTTAGAAGGTTCATCCCCAATGTTCCGCCCCCGGAGGACCCATGACCCACGCAGCTCTCAAGACCTTTGCACTCCCCCTTGCTGTGGCACTTGCGGCCGCCCTGCCCGTGCTGGCCAGCGCGCAGCTGAGCGGCAATATCGCGCTCACCTCGAACTACAAGTTCCGTGGTCAAGACCAGGACACACACAAAAGCACAGCCGTCAAACCAGCGATCCAGGGCGGTTTTGACTACGCCTTTGGCGAATCGGGCTGGTACGTGGGCAACTGGAACTCCAGCGTGAACTGGCTGCCCGGCAATTCCATCGAGATGGATTTCTACGGCGGCATCAAATTCAAGGCCGGCGACATCGACATGGACCTGGGCGGCCTGCTCTACGCCTACCCCGGCGCTTCCAGCGGCAACACCACCGAGCTGTACGCCGCAGGCACCTGGGGGCCGCTCACGGCCAAGTATTCGCACACGGTGTCGCAAGACTACTTCGGCTGGGCCGGTGCCAAGGCCGGGTCGGGCCTGCGCGGTCGCAACACCGGCTACCTCAGCTTCGCTTTTGCGCAGGAGGTAGCGCCCCACACCACGCTCAAGGCCTCGGTGGGCTTCACGCGCTTTGCCAGCGATATCAAGGACAGCGGCGTGCCCAACTACATGGACTATCAAGTCGGCGGCGCTTACGACTTCGGCGGCGGCCTGGGCCTTGCGGCAGCCATTGCCGGTGCCAACAAAAAATCCTTCTTCGGCGACGTGAACAAACCACGTTTGCTGCTCACCCTGACCAAGACGCTTTGAAAGGAGCCTCGAAATGAAAATGGTCACCGCCATCATCAAACCCTTCAAGCTCGACGAGGTGCGCGAAGCGCTCTCGGACATCGGCGTGCAGGGCATCACGGTCACCGAAGTCAAGGGCTTTGGCCGCCAGAAGGGGCACACCGAGCTGTACCGGGGCGCCGAATACGTGGTCGATTTTCTGCCCAAGGTCAAGATCGAAGCGGCTGTCGCCGACGACCTGGTCGAGCGCGTCATCGAAGCCATCGAGAGCGCGGCCCGCACCGGAAAGATTGGCGACGGCAAGATCTTTGTCGCCGCGCTGGAGCAAGTGGTGCGCATACGCACCGGCGAGACCGGCCAGGAAGCGCTGTAGCGCGCCGCCCTTCCACCCAACCGAGAACATCCCCATGAAAAAACTGCTTGTTTCTCTCTTGCTGGGGCTGGGCGCTTTGACGCTGGGCCCGCTGGCCCTGGCCCAGACCCAGGCGGCCAGCGAAGCGGTGTCCAGCGCGCCTGCGGCGGCCCCTGATGCCACGCCGGCTGCGGTGGCTCCTGCGGCGCTGGCGGCCGAAGCGGCGCCCGCCGCCGCCCCCGCGCCCAAGCTCGACTCGGGCGACACCGCCTGGATGCTCACTTCTACCCTGCTCGTCATCCTGATGGTGATTCCGGGCCTGGCACTGTTCTATGGCGGCCTGGCGCGCTCGAAGAACATGCTCTCGGTGCTGGTGCAGGTGTTCGTGATCTTCGCGCTCATCACCGTGCTCTGGGCGATTTACGGTTACAGCCTGGCCTTTGGCGGCGAGGGCCAGTTCTATGGCGGGTTCGACAAGCTGTTCTTGAAGGGCATCGCTCCCGACACGCTCTCAGGCATGTTGCCGACCATCCCTGAATACGTATTCGTCGCCTTCCAGTCCACCTTTGCCGCCATCACGGTGGCGCTGATCGTCGGCTCGTTTGCCGAGCGCATCAAGTTCGCTGCCGTGCTGATCTTCGCGGTGCTGTGGTTCACGCTGAGCTACATCCCCATGGCGCACATGGTCTGGGGCGGTGGTCTGCTGGGCAAAGACGGTGCGCTGGACTTTGCCGGTGGCACCGTGGTGCACATCAACGCCGGTATGGCCGGCCTGGTGGGCGCCTACATGGTGGGCAAGCGCATTGGCTTTGGCAAAGAGGCGCTGACGCCGCACAGCCTGACGCTGACCATGGTGGGCGCGTCGCTGCTGTGGGTGGGCTGGTTTGGCTTCAACGCGGGGTCTGCCGGCGCGGCCAATGGCTCGGCGGGCCTGGCCTTTGTCAACACCACGCTGGCGACGGGCGCGGCCACGCTGTCCTGGCTGGCCGGCGAGATGCTGCACAAGGGCAAGGCCTCCATGCTGGGCGCGGCCTCGGGCGCGGTGGCCGGGCTGGTGGCGGTCACGCCGGCGGCGGGCTTCGTCGGCCCCATGGGCTCCATCGCGCTGGGCCTGCTTGCCGGCCTGGTCTGCCTGTGGGGCGTGGGCGGCCTGAAGAAGATGCTGGGCGCGGACGACGCATTTGACGTGTTTGGTGTGCACGGGGTGGGCGGCATCGTCGGCGCCATCCTGACCGGCGTGTTTGCCTCGCAAGGCCTGGGCGGAACCGGCGGTCTGACGCCTGACACCTTCGCCATGGGTGCCCAAGTGTGGGTGCAGTGCAAAAGCGTGCTGGTGACGCTGGTTTGGTCGGGTGTGGCCGCCTTCATCAGCTACAAGATCGCCGATCTCCTGGTGGGGCTGCGGGTCACGGAAGAGGCCGAGCGCGAGGGCCTGGATATCACTTCGCACGGCGAGACGGCGTACAGCCGCTGAACACGGCGCCGGGTTTTGGGCGCACGCTAAGCCCGCCTTTCGAGGCGGGCTTTTTTTGCGCGCGGGCCTGCGGGGAATAATGGACCGATCCACCGCTTGAAGGAACACAGCCATGGCATGGCGCGCATTGGGCAGCCACATTTGCGAACTGGGTGAATCGCCGTTTTGGCAGGCTGCCGAAAACCGTCTGTACTGGGTCGACATTGCCGGCCGCGCAGCCCTGCGCGCCGACGCAGCCACCGGTGCCACCGAGCGCTGGTCGCTGCCCGCCGAGCCCGGCTGCATGGCCCCGGCGCGCACGGCGGGCAAGCCCGATGGCTGGGTGCTGGCGCTGCGCAGCGGCATCTACCGCGCCCGGACCTGGGGCGGCGAACTGGTGCGCATCGCCACGCTCCCGTACGACCCGGCGCACGAGCGTGCCAACGACGGCAAGTGCGATCCGCTGGGGCGCTTTTGGGTCGGCACGCGCGACGAGCGCCCAGGCGGGAACGCGGCAGGCATGTACTGCATCGATGCACGGGGCAACCCGGCGAAGGTACAAAAAATGTGGGACGGTGCGGGCACGCTCAACGGTCTGGCCTGGTCGCCCGAGCCCGACACCCTGTACAGCGCCGACACGCCCACCCACCGCATCGAGGTGCGCGACTGGAGCGCTGCCGACAACCGCCTGGGGCCGCCGCGCACGCTGCACCAGTTCCCGCTCAAGCCCGCGCACTGGCAACCGGGCGAAACCGGCTACGGGGGCCGGCCGGACGGCGCAGCGGTAGACATGGAGGGCAACTACTGGTGCGCGATGTACGAGGGCGGCCGCGTGCTGCAACTCTCGCCCGGCGGTGAGGTACTGCAGGAGATCGCCACCCCCGCCGCCTGTCCCACCATGGTCTGCCTGGGCGGCCCCGAGCGGCGCACGCTGCTGGTCACCACCGCGCGCCACGGGCGCCCTGCCGTCGAGCTGGAGCGCACGCCCCTGGCAGGCTGCGTGCTGGTGCTGCAGGCGCCGGTGGCGGTGCCGGGCTTGGCGGTGAACAGCTTTGAGGAAGCTGCGTGGACCGGGGGCAGCGATGCGTGAATCATCAAAAATGATAGCTTCTAACGCAATGCCAATAAGCGCTATAGCCCATTTTTACTTGATTTTTCAGCCAGCAAGAGACAAGCTCCCTTGTTTCGCGGAGCGCTTGCCATGGCGAGCCTGACACTGCACCCGGTCAACGAAGGTGTGGTGGCGGTCCACCTGGCGAGCGGCGAACCGGTGGGCCACCTCAAACGCATCGGCGGGCTCTGGAAATTCAAGGCCATGGGCTACGAGGATGGCAACCTGGTGCCCGGCGGCGGGCCGCTGACGCACCAGCACAACCGCAGCTTCGCCGCGCTGGACATTGCGCACATCAGCGCCGCCCTGCGCCAATAATTGGGGTCGGACCCCCATTGCTTTGGCGCACAGACGCTGGCGGCCCACCCGCACAGCGGATTGCTGCCTACAGCGGCGCGCGCCAGCTTCGGGTGTGATGGACGGCCATGCCCGCTTCCGAATCGCAAACGCCTGTGGGGGCCCGCTTGCCTGGCGGGCTGGTGTACGTCACGCCGGACATGCCCGGCCTGCAGCGGGTGCGCCGGGGCAAGTCGTTCGCGTACCGCCAACCCGACGGCCGCTGGCTGAGCGACGCCGCCGAGATTCAGCGCATCGCCAAGCTGGCCATCCCGCCCGCCTACCGCGACGTGTGGATATGCCCGCTGGCCCATGGGCACCTGCAGGCGACCGGGTTGGACGCACGCGGCCGGCGCCAGTACCGTTACCACCCCGAGTGGCGGCGCCTGCGCGATGGCGACAAGTTCGAACGCATGCGCGCCTTTGGCCAGGCGCTGCCGCGCATTCGCGCGCGCGTCGCACGCGACCTGGCACCCCGGCGCGGGCAGCCGCTGAGGCGCACGCTGGTGCTGGCGACCATCGTGCGCCTGCTCGACACCACCTACCTGCGCGTAGGCAACGAGGAATACGCCGTCAGCAACCGCTCCTACGGACTGACGACGCTGCGCACGCGCCATGCCGACGTGCGTGGCAGCACGCTGGAGCTGCGCTTTCGCGGCAAAAGCGGCGTTCAGCAAAGCGTCCGGCTGTCGGACCCGCGCGTGGCGCGCGTGGTTCGCCGCTGCCAGCAGTTGCCCGGGCAGGAGCTGTTCCAGTACCTGGATGAAAACGGCGCGACACGCTCCATCGGCAGCAGCGATGTAAACGCGTATCTGCACGAAATCGCCGCGCCCAGGCGCAAAGGCGGGGCGACGGCGCCAGAGGCCAACGCCCTGCATTTCACCGCCAAGGACTTTCGCACCTGGCACGGCAGCGTGCAGGCACTGGAGCTGACGCGCCTGGCGTGCGCCGAGCCTGCGGCGCAGGAGAGGCAGTTGCGCGCCCGCGACATCCTCGTGGCCGTGGCCAGGCAATTGGGCAACACGCCGGCGGTCTGCAGGAAAGCCTACATCCACCCCGCCGTGCTGGAGCTGGGCGCGCGGCTCACGTCCGACGCCGGCCCGGACATGCAGCGCATCTGGCAGCGCATCGGCGGCGGCGCCAGGCCGCGCGGTTTGAGCGCGGCCGAGCGGCGCTTGCTGGCTTTTTTGCGCCGCCCGCCCCGGGTGCGGACGCATTGACCGCGCCAGGCGCTCGCCCGATACTTGCTCGGCCGTGGCCCTTGCCGCGCCTTGAAGAATGCCCCTAGCTTCTCTTTTCTCCCCCGTCCGCAGCCGTGGATGGGCCTGCGTTGCGGCGCTGGCGTTGTGCAGCGCCAGCGCCGCCGCGGGTGAGGGCACGGTGCGCGTCCTCACCGAGGAATACCCCCCGTACAACTACACAGAGAACGGCAAGATCACCGGCCTGAGCACCGAGGTGGTCGAGGCAGTCCTCAAGGAGCTGCACCTGCAGGGCGAGTTCCAATCCCTGCCCTGGGCACGAGCGTACGAAACCGCGCGGACGACTCCGGGCGTGCTGATCTACAGCATCGGCCGCACGCCCGAGCGGGACAAGCTGTTCCAGTGGGTCGGCGTGATTGCGACGACGCAGTACTACCTTTTTGGCCAGCCGGGCAGAAACTACCAGGTCGATTCGCTCGAAGCGGCCAAGAAGTACCGGATCGCCACGGTGAACGAAGACCTTGGCGAGCAGTTTCTCGTCGCCCGCGGTTTCGTCAAAGGGAAAAACCTGCAGCCGAGCGTGAAATACGAGCTGAACTACGAAAAGCTCAAGCTGGGGCGGGTCGACCTGTGGATCATGAACGAACTGACCGCCAGCCATCTGGCGCGCCAGGCCGGCGACGACCCGGACAGGACGCTGGCCCGGGTGTACCGCATTCCTGAACTGGGCGGAGAGGGCTACTACATGGCCTTTGGCAAGCAAACACCCGACGCGACCGTGGAGCGCTTCCGCCAGGCGCTCGCGCGCGTCCAGAAAAGCGGTCGCTACGAGCAGTTGCAGCGCAAATGGCAATAAGCCCGCCGCCGAGCCTGCCCGCGTCTGCGCCTGCAGCCGCGCCGCGCGCCGTGGCGGCTCGCCCGCGCTCCATCGGCTGGCGCCTGGTGTGGACCACGCTGGCGTTCTGCCTGGTGTTCATTCTGGCGTCCGTCGCGGCGCTGACCTGGACGGCCTGGAACGCGGGCCTGGCGCGCATGGACGCCGAGCTGGCGCAAATCGAACAGATCTACAGCGGCACCTTGTCCAAGGCCATCTGGGAACTCGACCGCGAAGCGCTGCAGGCCCACCTGCAAAGCGCGCAACGGGTGCCTGCCATTGGCAGCATCTCGGTGCAGGTGGCCTTGGCCCACCGACCGGCAGAGGTGTACCAAGCCTCCCGCCCCGGCTGGAAAGCACCCGGGCGCGCGCCCACCCGGCAGCTGAGCTTGAGCTATTCGCCCTACCCGGGCGCACGCGAAACCGTGGGCAGCTTGACGCTGGAGGGCAACGAGCGCGTGCTGTGGCAGCAGTTGCGCCGGCAGATGGCGGCCATCGTCGCGGCGCAGTTGCTGCAGTCGCTGATGCTGGCTGGGCTGATCATGCTGGTCTTTCACCGCATGGTCACCGTGCACGTACGCCGCACGGCGGCGCACCTGGCGCGCATGGGACCCGATCGGCTGGGCCAGCAGCTGCAATTGGAGCGGCCACGCACCCGCCAGGACGAACTCACCCAGCTCGAATCGGGCGTCAACCAGTTGCAGACCAGCCTGGCCGCCCACCTGCAGCGCCAGCAACGCTACGAGCAGGAGCTTGCCGAGCACCGCGACGAGCTGGCGCGCCGGGTGGCCGAACGCACGGCCGAGCTGCGGACCGCCAATGCCCGCCTGCAAAGCCTGGCCCGCACCGACCCCCTGACCGGGCTGCCCAACCGCCGGCATTTCGACGAGGCGCAGGCCATCGAACTGCGGCGCGCGCGTCGCCATGGCCAAAGCCTGGCGCTGCTGATCTGCGACATCGACTGCTTCAAGGACTACAACGACCATTGCGGTCACGCCATGGGCGACCGCTGCATCATCGCCGTCGCGCAGGCGCTGCGCGAGAGCCTGGCGCGCCCGGGCGACCTGGTTGCGCGCATTGGTGGCGAGGAATTTGGCGTCATCCTGCCCCATACCGACCCGCAGGGAGCGCAATCGCTGGCCGAGCGCCTGGTGCAAGCGGTGGCCGATTGCGGCATCGCCCACGCGCATTCGCCCGCCGCCTCGGTCGTGACCATCAGCGTCGGCCTGGCCGTCCTGGCGCCCGAGGCCGATGACGATTTCGACGCCCTGTTCCAGCGCGCAGACGCCGCGCTGTACCGCGCCAAGGCCGCCGGGCGCAACCGGGTGGCCGGACCGGCACACACCGAGCTTCCCCCACCGGAGTGACACCATGCGACCCAGCGCCCGGATCTTCCGACCCTTCTTGCTCACTTCGCTTTTGTGGCTGGCGATGGCAGTCGGCCAGGCGCAGACGATCCACGCGGTCACCGAGACCACGCCCTACACCTTCGTCGCCGGCGGCAGGGTCACCGGCACGGCGACCGCCGTGGTCGAGCAAACGCTGCAGCGCGCCGGCCTGACCGACTACAAGCTGTCTCTCTACCCCTGGGCCAGGGCCTACGAGCTTGCGCTCAAGGAGCCCAACGTACTCATCTTCCTCATCGCGCGGACCCCCGCCCGCGAGCAGCAGTTCCATTGGGCGGGAGAGATCATGAAGATCGAATACCACCTGTTCCGGCTCCGATCCCATCCCCTGGACATTGGCAGCCTGGAGTCTGCCAAGGCCTACACCATCGGCGTGATGCGCGACGACGTACGCCAGCAGTATCTGCGCTCCAAGGGTTTCGAGCGCCTGGTGGTATCGGCCCAGTCGCTGGACAACTTTCAAAAGCTCCTGCGCGGCCAGGTCGACCTGGTGCCCCTGACCGCCGACGACGCCACATCGCTGTGCCGGCAGACGGGTTTCGACTGCGCCCAACTGGTGCGCGTGCTGACGCTGGACGAAGCGTCCACCGGGCTGTACATGGCCTACAGCCTGCCCACGGCGCCGGCCGTCGTGCAGCGCACGCAGCAGGCGTTCGAGCAGCTCAAAGCCCAAGGGCAGGTGCAGCGCATCCTGGAGCGCCCATAGCCCAGGACGCGAGCGCGAATCGGGGTCTGACCCCC
>JAMLIT010000063.1 GCA_023954035.1 Burkholderiaceae bacterium
GCCATGCGCCATGCGGCCTCGCTGCTGACCCTGGTGTCCTTCATTCTGCTGGTCGCTGCCTACGTTCCGCGCAATGCCTTCAAGGCCCGGCTGCACCACCCCATGGTCTTGGCCGTCAAGGTGTGGGCGCTGGCGCACCTGCTCTCCAACGGAAACCTGGCCGACGTGCTGCTGTTTGGCGGATTTTTGCTGTGGGCAGTGCTGGACTTTCGCGCCGCACGCCAGCGCGACCGCGTCCAGGGCACGCGCTATGCCTCCGGGACGCTGGCCGGCACAGCCATTGCGGTGGTGTTGGGCCTGGTGGCCTGGGCAGCGTTTGCCTTCTGGGGCCATGCCCTGCTGATCGGTGTCTCGCCGATGGGGCGCTGATCTTTACACCGGACCGGTTAAAGAAATAAAATGCTCTTTATTTAATAGCTTCTACCGCTTACCTATCAAGCGCCAGAGGCACTTTTAATGTATTTTTCTATGCCCCCACCGCACGCCAGGCTGCGGGGCCTGCAGGGCCTGGCACTGGTGTGTGCCTTGTTGTTGGTGGGCTGCGGCACGCCGTCGGCCGTGCGCCATACCCGCGGCACGCCTTCCACGCTCTCGGGTGAGCAGGCGAGCAACATTGCCATCCATGCGCTGGGACTGGTGGGCACGCCGTACCGCTACGGTGGCAACACGCCCGACGGTGGATTTGATTGCAGCGGGCTGATCGGCTATGTCTACCGCAACGAAGTCGGCACGCCGCCGCCGCGCACCGTGGCAAAGCTGGGCAACTGGGGCGAGGAAGTGGACGCACAGGACCTGCGCACCGGCGATCTGGTGCTGTTTGGCCGGGGCCGCGCGCCCACGCACGCAGGCATCTATGTGGGGGCAGGACGCTTTGTGCACGCGCCGTCCACCGGCGGCGAAGTGCGCCTGGACCGGCTCAACTCCGGCTACTGGGCGCGCCAGAGCACGGCGTACCGCCGGCCCTGAAGGCACGGGCCTGAGCGCATCGCGCGACAATTGGCGGCATGACACTGCATGCCAAACCCTCCCCCACGCCGCTCTCCACCCACGACACCACGCGCATCGACGACACACGCATCAAGGCCGTGCGCCCCTTGATCACGCCCGCCCTGCTCGAAGAATGGCTGCCCGCGCCCGAGGCCGCCCGGGCGCTTGTGGAAACCAGCCGTGCAGCGATCTCGCGCGTGCTGCACGGTGCGGACGACCGGCTGGTGGTGGTGGTGGGGCCCTGCTCCATCCACGACCACGCGCAGGCCATGCAGTACGCCCGCGCGCTCAAGGCGCTGGCGGACCGGCACGCGGACGATCTGCTGGTGGTCATGCGCGTGTACTTTGAAAAGCCGCGCACCACGGTGGGCTGGAAGGGCTACATCAACGACCCGCACCTGGACGGCAGCTTTGCCATCAACGAAGGCCTGGAGATGGCGCGCCAGCTGCTGCTGGACGTGCTGGCGCTGGGCCTGCCGGTGGGCACAGAGTTTCTCGACCTCCTCAGCCCGCAGTTCATCAGCGACCTGGTGAGCTGGGGCGCCATTGGCGCGCGCACCACCGAGAGCCAGAGCCACCGCCAGTTGGCCAGCGGGCTGTCCTGCCCGGTGGGTTTCAAGAACGGCACCGACGGCGGCGTGAAGGTGGCCAGCGATGCCATCCTGGCGGCGCAGGCGCCCCACGCCTTCATGGGGATGACCAAGATGGGCCAGGCCGCCATTTTCGAGACACGCGGCAACGACGACTGCCATGTGATTTTGCGCGGCGGCAAGGCGCCCAACTACGGCGCTGCCGAAGTCGAGGCAGCCTGCAAGCTGCTGCGCAGCGCGGGCCTGCGCGAGCAGGTGATGATCGACGTCTCGCACGCCAACAGCAGCAAGCAGCACCAGCGCCAGATCGACGTGGCGGCCGACGTGGCGGCGCAACTGGCCGGCGGCGACGGGCGCATCCTGGGCGTGATGATCGAGAGTCATTTGCACGAGGGCCGGCAGGACATCGTGCCAGGCCGGCCGCTTCTGCCCGGCGTGTCGCTGACGGACGCCTGCATCAGCCTGGCGCAAACCGGACCGGTGCTGGCGCAACTGGCGGCGGGCGTGCAGGCGCGGCGGCAAAGCCAAGCGCCACACGCTGGTGAAATTTGAATGAAAAAAGCCTTCAGCGCTTGACTGTATTCGAACAATGCTATTTTTTTGATAGTATTTTTCGGCCCCGATGGGCTTTCCCCGGAGCCTGAAAAGCGGCCAACAGTGCGCGAAGCCCCCAGCGCTTCTAGGTGTATATTGGTCACACCATGTTGCCTTTGCGCAATGTGGCTGCGCTGGGCGGCCGGGCCGCCTCGCACCGGGTCTGGCAAGTCCATCCGCGCACCTGCGCTTTTATGTCGACGTCCACTGCCTCTTCTGCCGTTAGGGCCGCCGGCCCTGCGACGCAAGCGCCGTCCACTGCGCTGGCGCTGGACGCCGCCCACGAAGCGCACACGCACGCCGTCCTGGTGCAGGTGCAGCAGCAGCTCAACGCCGAGACGCTGAGCGACGAAGCGCTGTACCTTCGCGCCGCCCAAGCCGCCCTGCAGGCCACCGCCGCCGAGGGTGCCTGCGTGGAACTGCTGCAAGCGCAGGAACTGCGTTGCGCTGCCATTGCGGGCCGGGCGCTGTGCACGCCAGGCCAGGCGCGGCCGGTGTCCGCCTGCGCGCACTGGCCGCTTCTGGTCCAGGGCCAATGCCTGCGCAGCAACAGTGCCCCGGCGGCCGGCGTACTGGGTTGGGTCGATGCGCCCATGGCACCGCCCTGCGGTGCACTGCAGGTTCCGCTGCGCCGCGCCGGCAGCGTGGTCGGCGTGATCACCGTGGCCTCCAGCCTGAGTGGGGCATTTGCCGAGCGCGACCTGGCGCATCTGGAGATCCTGAGCGAATCGGTGGGCGCCCTGCTCAAGGTGCGCGAAGTGGCGGCGCAGTTGCAGGCCTCGCAGCAGCAGTACGAGGCCTTGTTCCAGACGCATCCGCAGCCCATGTGGGTGTTCGCGCTCGACGAACGCCTGAGCCTGCTGGCCGCCAACGAAGCCATGGAGCGGGTCTACGGCTATAGCCGCGAGGAGCTTTTATCCATGGCGCTGCCCGACCTGTGGCCACCGGGTGCGCATCGCATGCACCGGGAAGCTTTGCAATCGGTGCAGGATGGCAGCCGCATTGACCACCTCATCCTGCAGCACCAGCGCAAGGACGGAAGCCTCATCGACGTGGAGATCGCCTCGCGTGCCACGCAGTTCAACGGTCTGCCCGCACGCCAGTCCATGGCCATCGACGTGACCGAGCGCCTGGCGGCCGAGCGCGAAGTGGCGCGCATGGCCCGGGCCCGCCATTTGCTCAGCGAATGCAACGAGGCGATCGTTCGTGCCGCATCGGAGGGCCAATTGCTCGACGCCGTGTGCCGCATTACCGTCGAGGTCGGCGGCTACCGCATGGCCTGGGTGGGACTGGCGCGCGACGACGCGAAGAAGACCATCGATTGCGTCGCCCATGCGGGCGCGAACGGCGGCTATCTGGAAAGCCTGACCCTCTCCTGGGACGAGCACAGCCCGCACGGCCGGGGCCCCTCGGGTGTGGCCGTGCGCACCGGCCGCGCGGTGGTGGTGCGCGACGTACTGCAAGCGCCCGACTATGCGGATCTGGCGCCGCGGCTGCTGGCGCGCGGATTCCACGGCATGGTCTGCCTGCCCCTGCATGACGGCGAACGCAGCTTTGGCATCTTGTATCTGTACGCGCCCCAGGTGCTTGACATCAGCAGCCACGAACTCGACCTGCTCGGCGAACTTGCCGAGGACCTGGCTTTTGGCGTGCTCAGCCTGCGCGCCCGCCAGCAGCAGGCAGAAATGCAGGCGGCGGTGGTCAAGGTGGCGGCCTCGGTGTCGGCAGCCACGGGAACGGCTTTTTTCGAGCGCCTGGTAAAGAACATGGTGCAGGCGCTGGGCGCCGAAACCGGCTGCCTGGGCCGCATCGTCCCCCATGCCGGCGCGCTTCCCGAGCGCCTGCGCACGCTGGCGCTGGTGATCAACGGCGAACTTGCTCCCAATGCCGAATACCGGCTCAGCGGAACGCCCAGCGAGCAATTGGCAACGCAGCACCAGTTTTGCGTGACGCAGGGGCTTTTGGCCCGGTTTCCGCATTCCGTGGTCGTCGGCAAGACGGCCGCGGAGGCCTATGTGGGCCAGCAGCTGTGCGACAACTACGGCGGCGTGATCGGCATGCTGTTCGTGCTGTTTCGCCAGCCGCTGCAGAACGCGGCCTTCGTGCAGTCCACTTTGCAGATTTTTGCCTCGCGTGCTTCGGCCGAGATCCAGCGTCTGGAGGCCGACGCCCATATCCGCCGGCAAGCCTCGCTGCTGGACCAGGCACGCGACGCCATCATCGTGCGCGACCTCGACCACCGCGTGACCTACTGGAACCAGGGCGCAGAGCGGCTGTACGGCTGGAGCGCCGAGGAGATCCTGGGCCAGCGCGTGGACGAATGGCTGCACCAGGACCGCAGTGCCTTCGATCGCGCCTGCGAAGCGGTGCAGAACCACGGCGAGTGGACCGGAGAGATGGTGCAGCGCCACCGCGACGGCCGCACCATCGACACCGAGTCCCGCTGGACGCTGGTGACCGGAGAGGCCGGGCAGGCCGACAGCATTCTGGCGATCAACACCGACATCCGGGAACGCAAGGCCACCGAGCGCGAAATCCAGCGCCTGGCTTTCTACGATGCGCTCACCGGTTTGCCCAACCGCATGCTGCTGCTCGATCGCGCCGGCCACGCGCTGTCGACCGCGCTGCGCCAGCAGGAAGGCGGCGCGCTGCTGTTCATCGACCTGGACAACTTCAAAACGCTGAACGACACCCTGGGTCACGACCAGGGCGACCTGCTGCTTGAGCAGGTGGCGCGCCGCCTGGAGACCTGCGTGCGCGGCAGCGACACCGTGGCAAGGCTGGGCGGCGACGAATTCGTGGTGATGCTCGAAGGCCTGAGCGCCGACCCATCCGAACTGGCCATGGAGGCGCGCGCCGCGGCGGAAAAAATCCTCGCCGCGCTGGCGCAACCCTATCAGCTGGAAGCCTGCCAGTACCGGACCACGCCCAGCATCGGCATTGCACCTTTCGGGCAAGGCGAGAGCACGGTGGGCGACCTGCTCAAGCACGCGGACCTGGCGATGTACCAGGCGAAGACGGGCGGACGCAACACGCTGCGCTTCTACGATCCGCACATGCAGGCGGTGGTCAGCGCGCGGGCCGAACTGGAGGCCGACATGCGCACCGCTCTGGCTCAGGGCGAATTCCTGCTGCATTACCAGCCCCAGGTGCGCCACGACGGCCGGCTGGTGGGCGTGGAAGCCCTGGCGCGCTGGAAGCATCCGCTGCGCGGCATGGTCTCGCCGGCCGATTTCATCCCGGTGGCCGAAGAAACCGGGCTGATCCTCACTTTGGGCCGCTGGGTGCTGCACACCGCCTGCCACACCCTGGCCCAATGGCAGGACCATCCGCAACTGCGCCACCTGAGCATGGCGGTCAACGTCAGTTCCAAGCAGTTTCGCAGCAGCAGTTTTGTCGAAGACGTGGGGCGGGTACTCGCCGTCACCGGCGCGCCGGCCAAGCGCCTCAAGCTCGAGCTGACCGAAAGCGTGCTGGTGGACAACGTGGAGGCCATCATTGCCACCATGGAAGCCCTGCGCCGCCTGGGCGTGGGTTTTTCACTCGACGACTTCGGCACGGGCTACTCCAGCCTGAGCTATTTGAAGCGCATGCCGCTCTTGCAGCTCAAGATCGACCAGAGCTTTGTGCGCGACCTGCTGACCGATCCGAACGACGCAGCCATCGTCGACACCATCGTCGCCCTCAGCGCCGCGCTGGGGCTGGAGGTGATTGCCGAAGGGGTGGAGACCCTGGAACAGCGCGAAATGCTGCTCCAGGCCGGATGCATGGCCTTCCAGGGCTATTTGTACAGCCGGCCGCTGGACGAGGCGGCCTTGTTCGAGATGCTGCACGGCGCGCACGCGCCTTACGTTCCTTCGCTGTTGCTAGCCTGAGCCCTGCGCGGGTGGGCACGCGCAAGGAATCCCCAAAAGACCATTGAGATCGGACCCCCGTCACGGCAATTTGCGCCGCCATGCTGCGGGACATTTGCGCTGCCGCCTGTCTCTCGTTCTATTTCTCTCTATTCAATTAGTCGTAGTAGTAGAGGCCGGGCGTTTCTGTGGACAAGACCTGTTTTCTCTTTTGAATCAGCCGCTTGCAAGGTCCCCAGGGCTGTGTGCCAGGCCCTTTCGGCGCAGGTGCCGAAAGGGGACAACTCAGGCCCCAGGCGCCGGCCTGTGGACAAGTGCCAGGATCTGCGCGCCCTGTCCCCAGCCTTGTCCACAGCCTCGCGTGGTGCGTCAAAAATGCAGCACGTAGCGCAGTTGCATGAAATTCGCCCCTGGGTTGGGTTTCTTGATGCTGGCATTCGACACGTGTTCCAGCCGCAATTGCAACTCGTGCTGGCGGCGCTCGCCCAGCATCACGCCCATGCCCAGGTGCGAGGCGAAGTTGAAGCGGGTACTGAATTCACGCTCGGGCGTGACGAAGCGGTGGTTGGACAAGGTGGCGCCGATCCCGGCGTCCAGGAACCAGCGTGAGCGGCCCGCGTCCGGCGTGAAGCGAAAACTCGGCGTGATGCCCAGGACGGTGACGTCGAAGTCGCCCCCGAGTCCGCGCGCCGACCAGCGGCTGGCGTAGACGTCCCAATAGCCGCGCACCTGGGCGCCCCAGAGGCTGCGGCGCCATGCTGGCCAATCGCGGGTTGCGCCCAGCGTCCAGGTGGCTACGTGGTGGGGGGTGCGGGCGGCCTGCAGATACATGCCCCAGCGCGAACCGGTTTCAGGGTCGCCCGTCTGGGCGGCTGCCTGGGGGCATGCGAGCCAAGCAAAGATGCAGACCAGGGCGCTTGCCGGCCCGGCGATTCCTAATGTTGCCATGACGAGACCTCGGTTCCTGAACAGGCGTGCGCGGCCCGTTGGCTGGCCGCGCTGCCTTGGAAGGCGCCCGGAGCTCCAATCCCCGGGGGCGCGATCCAAGGCTATTGTCCGACCGGGGCGCGCGATGTAGGCCGGAATCGAATCGTCACGCCGTCATACGCTTTGAAACCGCTTCAGTCGCCTCGCGGACCCATGCGGCCGTGGCCATGTCGGCCTTGCCCACGGTGCATGCGCTCGCCGGCCATGCCGGCATGCTGGCTGTCGAAGGTTTTCTGCTGCTCGGGTTGCAGTTGCGCATAAAACGCTTTGATTGCGTCGCCGCGTGCATCCATGGCGGCGTCCCGCTGGGCGCGCTGCGCGCGCATGCGGTCGATGCGTTCCGGGGTCGATAGCGACTGCATGGTGCTGCGGTCGAGCCGGGCAAAGTCGCTGCGCGGCTGCATCGCCTGGACGAATTGCGTCCAGACCCCTTCCTGCGCAGGCGTGATGGCCAGTTTGGACTTGAGCGCGGCCAGATGCTGCGCGCGCCGTTCGGCGCGCTTTTCCTGCCATTGGGCGCGTCGCGCCTGGCGGTCGGCGCCCGGGCCGTTGCGCTGTTGCATCTGCGATGCGGGCGCGGCGCCGGCAGCGGGGGCTGCGGGGCCGGGTTGCGCCAGGACAGGCAGGGCGAGCGCTGCGCAGGCGGCAGCGGCGGCGAGGTGGCGAGTGAACGAGATCATGGGGAGTCCTTTCCAGGGGGTTTGCACAGGCGCTGGCGCAGTGCCAGCGTTGGCGACCAATGTCGCTCTGCCATGTAAGCGCGCGATGAGCGCAGCGTGAGGCTGTGTAAAGTTTCCCGGCGCGCGACAATTCCCCGTTTCGCTCTCGGCTGCCGCCCCCTCACCAAAGGAATGTGCTTTTGTTCAAGAATCTGATCGTCCACCGCATTGCTCCCGATTGGCAATGCGATCTCACGCAACTCGAAGCCGCGCTGGCGCGCACGCCGTTTGTGGAATGCGGCGCCACCCAGGAGCGCGCCACCGGCTGGGTGCCGCCGCGTGGCGAGGCGCACGGCGCGCTGGCCGAGTCGGTCGGCGGACAATGGATGCTGCGTTTCATGGCCGAGGCCAAGGTACTGCCCGGCTCGGTGGTGGCGCGGCGCGTGAACGAGAAGCTCGCGCGCATCGAGCAGGAGACCGGCCGCAAGCCCGGCAAGAAGGAAAAGCGCGAGCTCAAGAACGAGGCCGTTCTCGACCTGCTGCCCATGGCCTTCACCAAACAGGGCGCGATGTGGGTCTGGATCGACCCGGCGGCGCGTACCCTGGCGCTCGATACCGGCAGCCAGGCGCGCGCCGACGAGGTGGCCACGCTGCTCACCGAGGCCTTGCCCGGCTTTGCACTGTCGCTGCTGCATACGCAGACCAGCCCGCAGGCGGCGATGGCGCACTGGCTCGCCACGCAGGAGCCGCCCGCAGGCTTTACCGTGGACCGCGAATGCGAACTCAAGGCGGCCGACGAGGCCAAGGCCGTGGTGCGCTACGCCCGCCACCCGCTGGACATCGAGGAGGTGCAGGCGCATATTGCCGCCGGCAAACTCCCCACCAAGCTCGCTCTGACCTGGGACGACCGGGTGTCGTTCATGCTGACTGAAGGCCTGCAGATCAAAAAGCTGGCGTTTCTGGACACGGTGTTCGAGGACAGGGCAGCCGACGACGGCGGTTTTGACACCGACGTGGCGATTGCCACTGGCGAAATCGCGCGCCTGCTGCCCGATTTGCTGGAAGCGCTGGGCGGCGAGGCGCAGCCGGGGATGGCGACGGCTTGCGCAGCAGCGCCACCATCGGCCCCAGGCAGTGCCACGGACCCCGCAATCGCGCCCGTGGACAACGACCCGGACAGCCCGCCGTTCTGAAAGGCGCTCCCGCCCCTGCGAAGGAAGGGGCCGCAGGCGCTTGACCGGCACTGCGGCGCGCCTCTGAGCTCTGAGTACAGTGGGTGGCATCTGCATTCGGGCAGCTGCTCCGAGGGCGGCCGCGGGACGCTGGAGGCGCATGGGCTGACCAAAGCGGTGTCCAGACTGTCGCCGTAAGGCGAGCGCTGCGCCGGGTTCAGGCGCCGCTCAGGTGCTCGAACAAGATGGTGCAGCCAATGCCGACCAGTACCAGTCCACCCAGCAGTTCGGCGCGCTTGCCGGCCGCGCGCCCGAGCACCCGCCCCGCCATGACGCCCAGGGTCACGGCCGCCAGGGTGGTCGCGCCAATGGCGGCGGCCACGGGCAGGATGGGAACGTCCAGAAACGCCAGGCCCACGCCCACCACCAGAGCATCCACGCTGGTGGCAAAGCCGGTCAGCGCCAACACCCAGAAGCCGTGGCGTGCGGGTTTTTCGGCGTCGCCGCCCTCGGGTGGCGCCAAGCCGTTGAGCACCATGTGCGCGCCCAGGCCGAGCAGAAGCGCAAAGGCTATCCAGTGGTCCCAGGCTTTGACGTAGTCCGCTGCGGCCAGGCCCAACGCCCAGCCGATGAGTGGCGTTGTGCCCTCGATGGCGCCAAAAATCATCCCGGTGCGCAGCGCTTCGCGCCAGTGCGGGCGTTGCAGCGCCATGCCTTTTCCGACGGCGGCGGCGAAGGCGTCGGTGGACATGGCCAGGGACAGCAGGGCGATCGCGATGGGATTCATCGGAAGGTGTTATCCCCTTAGCGCCCCTGGAACTGCGCCGGTTGCTTGGCAAAAAACGCTTCAATCCCCGCGCGCATGTCCTGCGTTGCCGCGCAGCCGGCGAAGGCGGCCGTCTCGGCGATGAGCTGGGTGTCCAGATCGCGGTCGAACGAGGCGCGCATCAGCCGTTTCATGGCGCCGTAGGCCAGCGTGGGGCCGTTGGCCAGGCGGTCGACGAGGGTGGCCGAGGCTTCATCGAGGTGCTGCGCCGGAACCACGCGGTTGACCAGGCCCAGGCGCAGCGCGTCGGACGTGGTGAGCGTATCGCCCAGCAGTGCAATTTCGAGCGCGTGGCGCAGGCCGACCAGGCGTGGCAGGGCCCAGGAGGCGCCGACGTCGCAGCTGGTGCCCAGGTTGATGTAGGCGAGGTTGAAGCGCGTGCCTTCGGCAGCGATGACAAAGTCGGCCTGCAGCATCAGCGCCAGGCCGGCGCCCGCCGCGGCGCCATGCACTTTGGCGATGACGGGGGCGTTCATGCTGGCGAGCACCTGCACGGCAGCGTTCAGCGGCCCCAGCAGATCGGCCGCACCCTGCACCGGATCGGCGCGCAAGGTGGCCAGATCGCCCCCGGCCATGAAGGCCTTGCCGGCGCCGCAGAGCACCACGGCGCGCACGCCAGGGTCGGCGGCCAGGCCTTGCACGGCGGCGAGCAGCGCCTGCGCCATGGGCACGTCGATGGCGTTCATGGCCTCGGGGCGCGAAAAGCGCAGTGTGGCGACGGCACCTTCGCGGGTGACTTGCAGGGGTGTGTCTGATTCGGCAGAAGTAGGGAGGGCCATGGATACTCCTAAATAAATAGCTGCTTGCGCTCGTATTTAGTGCGCTGGAGGGCTATTTGACCCTAGATTCAGATCACGCGTACAGCGCCTCGATTTCATCCGCATAGGCCTTGTAGATACTCGATCGCCGCACCTTCATGGTGGCGGTGACTTCGCCGTCGTCGTGGTCGAGCTCCTTGGTCAGCAGGTGGAACTTGCGGATCTGCGACACCTGCGCCAGCTTGGCGTTGCCGCGCGCAACCTCCTGCTCGATCAGCGCGCGCACCTCGGGCAATTCGACCAGCGAGCGAAAGTGCGTGAACGCAATGCGCTGGGCCTGCGCCCACTGGGCCACGGTGTCAAAGTCGATCATCACCAGGGCAGAGACAAAGCGGCGCTGGTCGGCCACCACGATGCACTCCTTGATATAGGGGCTGGCCTTCATGGTGTTCTCGATCTCGGACGGCGTCAGGTTCTTGCCGCCGGCGGTGATCATGATGTCCTTCAGGCGGTCGACGATCTTGAGCTGGCCCGACTCCTCGCGCACCACGTCGCCGGTGTGCAGCCAGCCGTCCTGGATCGATTCGGCCGTGGCCTCGGGGTTTTTGTAGTAGCCGGCAAACACCATGTCACCGCGCAGCTGCAGTTCGCCTTGCGCGCCGATGCGGTGCTCGACGCCCACCGTGGGCGTGCCGACCGTGCCGATGACGACGTGGTCGATCGGGTGTCCAGTGACCATGCCGCTCGATTCGGTCAGGCCATAGACCTCGATCAGCGGCACGCCGATGACGCGAAAGAAGCGCACCACATCGGGCGGAATCGGCGCCGCGCCGGTGAGCGCGACCTGGGCGCGGCGCAGGCCGCAAAAGTTCTGCAGTGCGCGAAACACCAGCCAGTAATGCCAGGCAAAGCGCGCGCGCTCGGCCAGGCTCCAGTTGGCGCGCGGCTTGTCGGCCAGCGGCGCGCAGGCGGCCAGAGCCCGGTCAAACAGCGCGCCGCGCAGGCCGCCTGCTTCCTGGCGCTTGATGCTGAGCGTGGCGTACATCTTTTCCCAGATGCGCGGCACGCCCAGGAAGATGCTGGGCGCCACTTCGCGCAAATCCTCCTGCACCGTGCGGATGGATTCGCCGAAGTTCACCTGCGAGCCCAGGTAGGCCGGAACAAAGCTGGTGAGCATCTGCTCGGCCACGTGGCACAAAGGCAAGTACGACAGGTGGCTGGATTCGCGCGTCAGGCGCAGGCGCTCCACAATGCCCGGCACCACGCCGCGAATGTTGCGCCACGACAGCATCGCGCCCTTGGGTTTTCCGGTCGAGCCCGAGGTGTAAATGATGAGGCCGATGTCGTCCAGCGTCTGCGCCGCCAGGGCCGTGTCGATGGTGGACTGCGCGCGCGATTGCTGACCGAGGCGCTCCACCTCGGCAAAGGTGGTGATGAGCTCGTGCTCCTCTTCGGTGAAGCTGCGCAGGCCCTTGGTTTCGATGACGACAATCTTGGTGAGCGCCGGCAGGCTGGCGCGTGCTTCGAGCAGCTTGTCGGTCTGCTCCTGGTCCTCGCAGACCATGACGGAAATGTCGGCATGGCCGACCACATAGGCCACTTCGCTGCTCGGGCTGGTCGGATAAACGCCGACGGTGACCGCGCCAATCAGGCCGGCGCCCATTTGCGCCAGCACCCATTCGACGCGGTTTTCCGACAGCACACCCACATGGCCGCCCGTGGGAACGCCCAGCGCAGACAGGCCCAACCCAAAGGCGCTCGCGCGGCGGTGGTAGTCGGCCCAGGTCAACGGCTTCCAGATGCCGAAGTCCTTTTGTCGAATGGCCACGCGCGCCGCGTCGCTCTTGGCGCGTTCGCGCAGCATTTGCGGCAGGGTGAGTTGGGGGAGCGTCATCTCTTTTGTGATCCGTAACGCTGCGCACTGCGCGCGGCCGTGAAAACTGGCACGGCCAAAGCCCGTGGCCGCCGTGCAAGGGCCGCCCCGCCGCACTGGCGGCGCCGGCTGCCCGTATGCCCCCCCTCCCGCATCGCGCAGCGAGGCGAGAGAAGGGGGAAGGCGCGCAGCGCCACAGGGGGATGGCTGTCACGACAACCACCTTTTTCTGCGCTTGTAGTGCTTGATGTTCTTGAAGCTCTTGGCGCCATCGCCCTCTCCGCCCATGCCCAGGTAGAACTCGCGCACGTCGGGGTCGCTGGCCAGGCGCTCGGCCGGGCCGTCGATCACGATCTTGCCGTTTTCCATGATGTAGCCGGTGTGCGCCACGGCCAGCGCGACGGTGGCGTTTTGCTCCACCAGCAGCATGGAGGTGCCGCGCTCGGCATTGATGCGGGCGATGATGCCGAAGATGTCTTCCACCAGCTTGGGGGACAGACCCAGCGAGGGTTCGTCCAGCAAGATCAGCCCCGGCGCAGCAATCAGCGCGCGGCCAATCGCCAGCATCTGCTGCTCGCCGCCCGACAGATACCCCGCCAAGCCTTTGCGCCGCTCGTGCAGGCGGGGAAAGTATTCGTAGACGGTATCGAAATCGGCCTTGGCGCCACCCGCGCCCTTGCGGCCTGTCAGGGCGTAGGTGGCAGCCACCAGGTTTTCTTCCACCGTAAGGTCCTCAAACACGCGGCGCCCTTCCATCACATGGAACAGCCCGGCGCGCACCAGCGCGTGCGGCGCAAGGCCCTTCGTCGCCTCACCCTTGAAGACGATGCTGCCGCTTTCCACCTCGCCGCGCTCCAGCGCCAGCAAACCCGACACCGCCTTGAGCGTTGTCGATTTGCCCGCGCCATTGCTGCCCAAGAGCGCCACGATCTGCCCGCGCGGCACCACGAGCGAGAGCCCGCGCAGCGCCTGCACGACCTTGTTGTAGACGACCTCGATGTTGTTGATTTCGAGGACGTTGTCCGTGGTCAGTTGGGTCATGGATGCTCCGTCGCGCGGTTTATTGCCCGCGGCCCATGAAACTGGCGCGGCCCAAGCCAGGGCCGCCGTGCAAGGGCCGCCCCGCCGCACTGGCGGCGTCCCCCTTCCCACGCGCAGCGTGAGAGAAGGGGGAAGCGGCGAAGCCGCTCAGGGGGATGCTCATAGTTTTATCCAATCGGACGCCGGCACCATCTTCTGCGCCTTCATGTCGGCCTTGTACACGCGCCCGACCGGAATCGAGTTGCCCGTGATGGTGATTGGCACGCCGATCAGGCCGCCGGTATCGAAGTCCTTGATCGAATTGAGCGCAGCCTTGAGGTTGTCGCC
>JAMLIT010000064.1 GCA_023954035.1 Burkholderiaceae bacterium
ACAATGGCGTCAAAAACTTGCATATCAATAGGCTCTGGCGCTTGCCTGGTAGGCGCAATTAGCTATCACAAAAGGACAGATGTCCTGCCCGCCTGCCGCCACTGGGCTCACGGCGCAGGGATCGCTGCGGACGTTGCTGGGCCAGCGTCTGCGGCCATTTTTTCCGCCCATCTGACGGTATGCGTCACTTGCCGCGCTATGGGGTCCGGCACAGGCAAGAGGCCCTTGAGCATGGCGCGGGTGAGGGTAGCAGTGGTCTTTGCATCAGCGCCGAAAGGAAGTTCGGGCAGGGCGGTCAGCGGACCGCCCTGGGCGTCTTCCAAGCGGGCCTGTGCGCCTGTCAAAAAACCATCCATCTGCGGCATGCGGCGAGCGTCGGCCACCGGCTCGCCCTCGGTGCCGCGCAGCAGCAGCGCATCGGCGCCAGTCAGGGCAAAGGTGGCGGCCATGGATTCGGCGTATTCCCGGTGCGTGTAGCTGCCCACCACCAGGGCGCGGCCCCCGACGGGCGCCAGCGGGTTCATCAGCTTGACGAGGCTGTGTGCGCTGTTCCTCACCCCCAGCGTGCGCCGCACCGCCAGCAGGCGCGCGAGGCCCGGCAGCAGCAGGGCGGTGGGCGCGAAGGCAACGCGGCCAGGTACTATTGTTTGAATAGCTGAAAGCTCAGGTATATCAAGCGCTGCAAGCACATTTTGGCTAAAAATTCGGCTGTCTTCGGTGGCGGTGCCGTGCACCAGCACCGGCAAGCCCTCACGCGCCAGCAGCAGCGCCAACAGGGGCGTGAGCACCGGCAGCTTGCGCGCACCGTTGTAGCTGGGCAGCACCACCAGCGGCCGTGTGCTCGCAGGCAGCGGCGCCAGGCGCGCGTGGATGGCGTCGAGAAAGCCGGCCATCTCCTCGGGCGTTTCGCCCTTGACGCGCATGGCGATGCAAAACGCCCCCACTTCCAGATCGCTCACACTGCCATCGAGCAACTGGCCCATCAGGTCGCAGGCCTGGTCGCGTGACAGAGGGCGCGCGCCTCGGGTGCCACGTGTGATGACTTTGAGATAGTGGCTGATGGCCATGGGAATGTGGGTGGTTCAGGCCAGCATTGTTGCCCATGGCGCGGCGCAGCGAGCACGCGGCCAGTCATGAACGAGCTGCTTCAGTATCTGACTGCGGAGGGAGTCGACTGCGGCTCTCGCGGGGCTTTATCGTGTTGGTTTGTCGCTCTTGGGGGCCCGGCCTGTCCCAAGCGGGTTGCACTTGTGGCTCTGATCGGCTGAAATGCGTGCGTCGACTCAATTTCAGGGAGCCAGAGATGACGGTTGTTGCAGAAATACTCAGAGCCAAGCCCGACGCCACCGTCCATACCATTGCCCCGGACGCCACCGTGCTGCAAGCCCTGCGCACCATGGCCGAAAAGCAGATTGGCGCGCTGCTGGTGGTGCAAGGGGCGCGTATCGAAGGCATCCTGACAGAACGCGACTACGCCCGGAAAATTGCGCTCATGGGGCGCACTTCGGCGGACACTCCGGTCAGCGAAGTGATGACACGCTCGGTCATGTTCGTGCACCCGAACCAGAGCAGCGAGGAGTGCATGCAGCTCATGACCGACAAGCGGCTGCGACACCTTCCTGTCCTGGACGGCGAGCAACTCATCGGCATGATCTCGATCGGCGACCTCGTGGCGGACATCATTTCTGAACAGAAATTCATCATCGAGCAGATGACGCACTACATCGGCGGCGGAGTGCGCTGAAGCTGCATCGGTCGGCGGACATTCTCTGCCTGTTTAGCAGCCGGGTCGACCCTACTTGCTTGCCACGGTGTCGTTGCACGTCAGCGCCAGAGGGATGGGCGCTCTTTCAGAAATCGGCGGGGACATTCCCCAAGGTTTCGGGACGAACGAATCGGGCCAGAAATGATTTGAAACGCACCTGATTTATTTCACTCCGGTATCCTGAAAATAGTCGATCGTTTTGCGCAGACCGTCGTCGAGCGGGATCTGGGGGGCCCATCCTTGGAGCAGCGTGTGGGCCAGTGCGATGTTGGGTTGCCGTTGACGTGGATCGTCGTCGGGCAGCGGGCGATGTGCGATGCGAGCAAGCGAACCTGTCAATGCCAGAGTTTTTAGTGCAAGTTCCAGAATAGTGAATTCATCCGGATTTCCTAAATTCACGGGCCCGGCCACATCATCCGATGTTGCCATCATGCGCACCAGCGCTTCCACCATGTCATCGACATAACAAAAACTACGGGTTTGGGATCCATCTCCATAGACAGTCAGATCAACGCCGCGCAACGCTTGGACGATAAAATTTGAAATCACCCGACCATCGTCGGGACGCATTTTGGGCCCATAGGTGTTGAACAGCCGCGCCACCTTCGTCCGTACGCCATGCTGGCGTCGATAGTCGAAGAACATGGTCTCGGCGCAACGCTTTCCTTCGTCGTAACAGGCCCGCACTCCAATGGGGTTGACATTTCCCCAATAGGTTTCCAACTGCGGATGCACACTGGGGTCGCCATACACCTCACTAGTGGAGGTTTGAAGAATCACCGCATTGCATTTTCGGGCCAATTCCAGCAGGTTCAACGCACCGATGACGTTGGTGCGCATGGTCCTCAGCGGATCTGCCTGGTAGTGCACAGGCGATGCAGGACAGGCCAAGTTGTAGATCTCATCCACCTCAACATCCAACGCCAAGGTGACGTCCTGACGAAGCAAACGAAAGCGCGGTGAAGACTGGAGATGGGTAATATTTTTTTCGGAACCCGTAGAAAGGTCGTCTGCACACAAGACTTCGTGGCCATCCAACAGCAGACGTTCGCACAAGTGGGAACCCAGAAAGCCGGCCCCGCCGGTCACAAGAATCTTTTTTGCGGATGTCACAGTGCTGTGGTCCTCAGTGCATCGGGTACGTCCCGGCCTATTGTCAGGTAGTCAAACCCAAGGGCTCGCATGGCCGATGGTTCGTAAAGATTGCGTCCATCCACCACGAGCGGCTGCCTCAGTGCTGCTTTCAATGCATCGAAGTTTGGACTGCGGAAAACCTGCCATTCGGTCACGATCAGCAAAGCATCTGCATCGCGCGCTGCCTCGATGGGACCCTCAGCGTAGCTGATTCGCTGCAGCAGATCGGGGCGATTGCGCATCTCTGCCTCAAAGCAACGGCGAGCCTCCGACATGGCCACCGGATCAAACACGCAGAGCGCGGCCCCGCGCTCCAGCAATTCGCGCACGATCACACGGCTAGACGCTTCGCGCATGTCATCGGTGTTGGGTTTGAAGGCGAGGCCCCACAGCGCAAATCGACATCCAGAGAAATCTGATCCGAACCGCAGCGCGAGCTTGTGTACCAGCAAGCGCTTTTGATCCTCATTGACTTGCTCCACGGCTGCCAGCACTCGCAGCGGCAAGCCAACACTATTGCCCATGCACTGCAGCGCGGCCACATCCTTGGGGAAGCAGCTACCACCATAGCCCGCGCCTGGGTAAAGAAAGCTGTCCCCAATCCGCGGATCAGAACCAATGCCTGCGCGCACAGGCTCGATATCTGCCCCCAGACGGTCAGCAAGATTAGCCATCTCGTTCATGAAACTGATGCGCGTGGCGAGCATGGCGTTCGCTACATACTTGGTGAATTCTGCACTGCGTCGGTCCATGCAAAGGAGTCGGTCGTGATCATGCCCAAATGGCCGATACAACTCACGCAGAAGGCTGCCCGCCAGTTGCTCCTCTTGCGCGCTGCCAAAGCCAATGATGATGCGATCAGGGCGCATGAAATCGTCGACAGCACTCCCTTCCCTGAGAAATTCAGGATTCGAGATCACTGCAAATCTGGGAGCTACCGCAGCCTCACCACCGCGCTGCGCAAGAACCGCTTCAACGGCGCGATGCACCGCCTCGCCGGAACCCACAGGAACGGTTGACTTGTTGACGATCACCTTGAAGCCAGTCATGTGCGTTGCAATAGTGCGCGCCACATCCAAGACATAGCGAAGATCCGCACTTCCATCGGCATCGGAAGGGGTGCCCACCGCGATGAATTGCACGTCACCATGCGCCACTGCATAGGCCATGTCGGTGGAAAACGCCAACCGACCGGCGTGGGCATTGCTGTCAACCAACTCCCGCAGTCCGGGCTCAAAGATCGGCACCACTCCCATTTGGAGGGAGGCGATCTTCTCTGCATTGACATCCACACAGACAACAGCATTCCCCATTTCTGCCAAGCAAGCTCCTGTGACGAGGCCCACGTATCCGACGCCAAATATGGTGAGGTTCATAGAGAAAAATCGTGCATAAGATCATCCAAGAAGAGCCAGATGTTTGCTCGCCAAGCAAGACACGCGCGGCGCGTCAGGCCCGCGGGTGCCGTCCTTGAGCTGAGTCGATCAGATCGGCGCGCTGCCACTCCCCCCCGAGCCCAAGTGGAATCATCTCGACGAGGTTGAAGGCCTCAGCCCGTATGCAGGCTTGAGCAGCGAACCAGATACCAGACAATGCAAGAAATAGGCAGCAGAATGTGTGACATCCTATCCGGGGGACAAAAAACTCTGCCATGACGGCGAACTAGCAACATGAAATCTCAACATTCCCTCCCACCGGGCTTTCCGATCGCAACAGACCCCTCCAATATCAACATCGAATTCGCCTTCAAGCAGGCCCTCGCTCAGCACCGCGGCGGCCAGCTGCAAAAGGCAGCGACGCAGTACCGACAGATCCTGGCGCGGAATCCCGACCACGCAGGCGCATTGCACATGCTGGGCGTGGTCGCCTTGACAGGCGGCGCAGTCACGGAGGCGCAGCGACTCTTGGAGCGTGCTGCCAAGTTGCTGCCGCAGGATGCAGGCTTGCAAGTCAACTTGGGTATTGCCTTGGCTGATGGCGGTCGAACGGAGGAGGCGCTTCAATGCATCGAACAAGCCATGCAGCTGAACCCGCAGATGCTTGCCGCAAAACAAAACCGCGTGGCCATCCTCGTGAAGGCGGGCCGGCACCAAGAGGCACTGGAGGCTGCCGAGCAATTGTTGGCCAGCGGATCTGACAATTCGGATCTTCGAATCAATCAAGGTCTTTCGCTACTTGGTCTGAAGCGCCCTCGGGAGGCCATTGCCGTTTTTGAAGACGTTTTAAAGGCCGCGCCGCGCCATCTCAAAGCGCTTAGCAATCTTGCCATTGCCATGATCGAAATCGATCAACTGGACTCCGCCATCACTATCGCGGACAAGATTTTGGTCCTTCAACCGCGACATGCAGAGGCACTCCACACCAAGGGACTTGCGTTAAAGCGCAAGGAGCGTCCTGCTCTGGCAGCGCCTTTGCTACTGCAAGCAACACAGATCAAGCCGTCGGATGCTGACATGCTGATCAGTTACGCCGATTGTCTGATAGACCTTCACCAGCACGACCAAGCTATTTCTTTTGTAGAGCGTGCCCTTTCCATCGCACCCTTGCGTGCTACCGCTTATGTGGTTGGGGGAAAAGCGCTTGCAGCCCAAGAAAGACACCAGGACGCCATTGCAAATTACGTCAAGGCCTTGACAATAGAGCCGGATCTGGCTTCCGCCCATTATTCAAAGGCCCTTTCAGAGCAACAGCTGAAAAGATTTGTGGAGGCCATACATAGTCTCGACCTATGTGGAGCTGACATATCCATCACACAACCAGTGCGGATGGGTATGTGCGATTGGGAAGGATTCGAAAAAAACGCTGAAATGCTGCGGTCTGCAGCAATCGAGAAGAAGCGTTCGCCCTTCCCGTTTCTTGCGATGATGGATGAACCGCAGACTCATCTGGAGCTCGCGCGCGGCCACCTCGAAGCATTGAACATTTCCAATGGCATTCAAAGAAAATTCCCGCAGCGACGGAAGGGGAGAATTCGTGTAGGATACTTTTCCGCGAATTACTTTAACCACGCGGTCATGTATCTGATGGCGGAGTTGTTTGAGAGTCATTCGAAAGAGCAGTTTGAGATACATGCGTTTTCCTTCGGCCCAAAGATTTTCGATACGATGCGCCATAGGGCTGAAAGCGCCGTCGAACACTTCCACGATGTCAGTGATCAAACCGACGAACAGATTGCCGACCTTGCTCGGGATCTAAGCATAGATATTGCAGTGGATCTTATGGGTTTCACGCGCGATGCTCGGCCAAGTATTTTTGCGAACCGTTGTGCGCCGGTCCAGATAAATTATCTTGGCTATCCGGGCACAAGCGGTGCGGAATACATGGATTACATCATCGCCGATCCGGTGGTTGTACCCCCGCAGTCCCGGCATTTTTTCACCGAAACCGTGGTTTACATGCCGCACTGCTACCTCGTAAACGACAGCCGTCGTGCCATATCAGACCGCCAGTTCACTCGGGCTGAATTGGGTTTGCCGGAAGCGGGATTTGTTTTCTGCTGTTTCAATAACAACCACAAAATCCTGCCCAGTACCTTCGACAGCTGGATGCGTATCCTGCAGGCTATTCCGAATAGTGTTCTTTGGTTGTTGAAAGATAACTCTGCCGCTGTCGAAAATCTGATCTGTGAAGCTGAAAAGCGTGGTGTGAGCGGATACCGTCTGGTTTTCGCTCCTCGCATGCCTGTGGATGAGCATTTGGCACGCCACCGCGCCGCGGACCTTTTTATCGATACCTTGCCTTACAACGCCCATACGACGTCAAGCGATGCGTTATGGGCTGGATTACCCGTGCTCACCCTAGCCGGCAACGCCTTTGCAGGCCGGGTAGCCGCAAGTCTAGTTGCTACCGTGGGTTTGCCCGAGTTAATAACTTACACTCCGCATGAATATGAATCCAAGGCTATCGAGCTCGCAACGCACAGTAACAAATTAATTGAATTGCGTGAAAAACTTCGCGCAGCCCTTCCCGGTTCGCCATTATTTGATGGCCAGCGCTTTACACGCAATCTTGAAAAGGCTTATCATATGATTTTTGAACGCAGGCAAGCCAAACTTCCCAATGAGGTTATCTCCATCGTGGATTAGGATTTTGGCGCAATCATGATCCTTCTTGATTTAAAATTTGCATCTGTCCTGGAGATGCTCGGGCCACGCCTGCCATATGCGCAGAGCTTGCGGCGGTGGGCGTCTGCTGCCATGCTTGCCAAGCGCTCAACCGCATCAAGACGGCGGCCTACATGTGGGATAAGCGCGCTTGCTTTGGTCGGCTCACCCATAGCGTATCGGCACCATGCAAGTGGGACATAAGGTACCTGCGCCAGAAGCCGGACAAGACCCAGCGCCGCCAGCTGGCGGTCGCCATTGATCCCCGATTTGAAGGGAATGCTGGGAGTTCGACGCAGAGCGTGGCCCGGACCAGGCTGACACGCCCAACATGCTTCCTCACAATCGCTGGGATGCGACACTGGACCAGTTTTTTTTCTTGTCCGTGAAACCTGCTAATGCAGGGCTTTCCCGCTCACTGCAGCAGCGGCAAGTCTTATATACCTCCGGTCACAAACATTACCTTTCATCGAGGGAGCAGCCTGCATGACGCAACATTTGAATCGCCGCCAGTTCACCGCCGGGGTGGCGCTCGCGCCCCTGGCCGCAGGCGGCCTGCTGGCCGGGTGTAGCCGAATGCCCGACACCGTGCGCATTGGCGTGGCGCAGCCGCTCAGCGGGCCGATTGCGGCGCTGGGCCAGGACTTGCTCAACGGGGTGATGCTGGCTGTCAAGGAGCTCAATTCGGCCAATTTCAGCGTCGATGGCAAGCGGGTCACGCTGGAGGTCGTAACGGTCGACGATCGATCAGACCCCGAAGTCGGAAAACAGGTGGCCCAGCAACTGGTTGACGGAGGCATCTGCGCTGTGATCGGCCACCTCAACTCAGGCGTCAGTATTCCTGCAGCGCCCATCTACGCAGCCCACGGCATTGCCCAGATTGCCATTTCCACCAACCCCAAGTACACCGAGCTGGGTTTTCCGACCACGCTGCGCATGGTGGCCAATGACAATCTGCAGGCGGCGGCCATTGCTTCGTTTTCCGCGGATCAACTTGGCGGCAAACGCTACGCTACGCTGGACGACGGAACGCCCTATGGCAAAGACTTGGCCGAGGGCACCAACAAGCGCCTGGAAGCCGCAAAAAAGAGCGTCGTACTGCGCCAGTCGTTCGACGACAAGACAGTGGCGTTTGCGGACCTTGCCGCCAAGCTGAAGGCGGAAAACGTCGATGTCATCATCTCGGCTCTGAATGATTTCCAGGTACTGGCGCTGCTCGAGGAGCTCAAGAAGATCAACTACACGGCCGTCCGCCTGCTCGGGAGCGACACGGCAAAGACGACCGACATGCAAAAGGGCGCAGGCATCATCGACGGAATTTATGCCACGTCGCCCATTCTCGAAGCCAAGGAATTCACCGCCGGTCCCCAGTTTCTTGAGAAGTACGGCGCCGCCTTCGGCAAACCGCCGGCTTATGGTGGCCACTACACCTACGACAGCATGTATGTACTCTCACAAGCGCTGCAGATGGCCAAATCGGCGAAACCCGAAGACATTACGGCAGCGCTGCACAAGATCAACGGCTACGCCCCCGTCACAGGCACCATGAAATGGGACGAAAAGGGCGAGCAGCGCTACGCTGCGGTGGGCGTGTACGAGCTGCGTCGCGGCAACTGGGAGCTGCGCATGCGCTCCGACCGCTGGTAATAGCGCACGACGAACTGCTACAGCGCCCCTCGCGGGCGCTGTTTGTTTCCAACGTGCCGTGGTGTTGAGCACCGCCCGCAACCCATGGCGCTGCGAAAGACCAGCAACCACCGCGCAAGGGCCGCCCCGCAGCGCTGGTGGTGTCCCCCCTCCCGCAGCGCGCAGCGCTGCGAGAGAGGGGGGAAGCGGCGAAGCCGCGCAGGGGGGAGTCCCGAATTCAGCACTCAATCACATTCACCGCCAGCCCGCCGCGTGAGGTTTCCTTGTAGCGGCTCTTCATGTCCGCGCCGGTCTGCACCATGGTGCGTATCACCTGGTCAAGCGACACCTCGTGACGCCCGTCGCCACGCAAGGCAAGCCGGGCGGCGTTGATGGCCTTGATGGCCCCCATCGCGTTGCGCTCGATGCAGGGAATTTGCACCAGCCCGCCGACGGGGTCGCAGGTCATGCCCAGGTTGTGTTCCATGCCGATTTCGGCGGCATTTTCCACTTGCGCTGGCGTGCCACCCAGCACGGCGGCCAGCGCCCCCGCCGCCATGCTGCAGGCGACGCCCACTTCGCCCTGGCAGCCGACTTCGGCGCCCGAGAGCGAGGCATTTTTCTTGTACAGGATGCCGATGGCACCCGCCGTGAGCAGGAAGTCCAGCACGCCTTGCTCGCTCGCTCCCGGCACAAAGTTGCGGTAGTAGTGCAGAACCGCAGGAATCACCCCGGCCGCCCCGTTGGTGGGTGCAGTGACCACGCGGCCGCCGGCGGCGTTTTCTTCGTTCACCGCCATGGCGTACAGGTTGACCCAATCGAGCATCGAGAGTGGGTCGCGCAGGGCGGCTTCCGGATGGCGGCTCAGGCTATTTTTCAGTTCTGCCGCGCGCCGGCGCAAGTGCATGCGGCCGGGAAGGTGGCCGGTAGCGGCGCAGCCGCGCTCCACGCAGGCAGCCATGGTCTGCCAGATGGCAAGCAGCTGGTGGCGTACCGCTTGCGGGCTGCGGCGCGCCGCCTCGTTGGTGGCCATGAGCGCGGCGATGGACAGCCCGCTTGCGGCACATTGGGCCAGCAGCTCGGCGCCGCTGTGAAAGGGGTAGGGCGGTGGAGCATGGCCCGAGGGCGCCGTGCCCTCGGCTGCTGCGTTGAGCACGCGCTCGCCCTGGGCGTCGATCACGAAGCCCCCTCCCACAGAATAGAACTCGGCCTCGGCGATGGTTTCGCCCGCCACGTCCCGTGCGGCAAAGCGCATGCCGTTGGGGTGCATCGGCAGGCTCTTGCGTCGCATCAAGAGGTGCTCCTTCTCGACAAAGCGCACCGGCTGCAGCCCCAGCAGGCTGAGGGTTTGCGTTTCCCGAATAGCGGCAATGGCCGGTTCGATGGCTTCGGGCGCCACTGTGTCCGGCTCAAAGCCCGCCAGGCCCAATAGGACAGCCCGGTCGGTGCCATGGCCCAGACCCGTGGCCGCGAGCGAACCAAACAGTTCGACGCGCACGCCGTGCACGGCGTGCAGGCCCGGTGCTGCTTGCATGCGGCAGGCAAACTGGCGCGCCGCAATCATCGGGCCGACCGTATGCGAGCTTGACGGTCCGATGCCGATCTTGAACAGGTCAAAGACGCTGACGAAGCTTTCGGTTGGGCAAGCAGCAACAGACATGGCGTAGGGGTGTGGCGCCGGGGCAGGCAGAGCCTTGCACGGTACGCCATGGCAGCGGCGCGGGCACGGGCGCTAACCCTCGGAAAGCAGCACGGGCCCGTCGGTTGTTGATATCGAATGCTATCAAAAAAATAGCTACCTACGATTATTCAACAAGCGCTAACGGCCAATTATGCTAAAAAATGGATGCCTGCTTGTCGGGCATGAATGTTTCTTACATGGCCAGCGCCCGGGCCAGCAGCAGCGGTGCATCCCAAGCGCGGATGCGCGGACGTCGGGCGACACAGGCGCCGCCCAGCGCCTGGACCTTGTCCAGCACGCGCAGGCCGCCTTGAACCACCAGGCGCAGCTCCCAGCCCGCGCGTCCGGGCAGGGCGTGCACCAGTGGCGCCCCGGCCAGCATGCAGCTGCGTGCCCATTGGGCGAGGCCGGCGACCAGCGCGTCGGTCGCTGGACAGCAACCTGCGCTCTGCAGGCTGCGGGCATCGAGCCCCTGGGTTGCCGCGTCGCTTTGGGGCACGTAGTAGCGGCCACGCGGCAGATCGACGCTCAAGTCTTGCCAGAAATTGAGGAGTTGCAGCGCGGTGCAAATCGCGTCGCTTTGCTCGAGCGCCCGGGCGTCGGTCACTCGGTGAAGATGCAGCAGCAAGCGGCCGACGGGGTTGGCCGAGCGCCGACAGTAGTCCAGCAGTTCGGCGCGGTCCGCGTACTGGCCGGCCACCGCGGTGGTGCGCACGTCTTGCGCAAAGGCGGTGAGCAGGTCGGCCAGCAGCGGCACAGGGAGCCGGTACGCGGCGATGGCGTCTGCCAGCGGCGCAAACACTTCGGGCCACCGAGTCGACGCGGGCGCGCCTGCCGCCGCAGCCCGCAGGTCGTCCGCATAGTCGCGCAAGGTCGCCAGACGCTCTGCGGGTGGGGCGTCGCCTTCGTCGGCCAGATCGTCGGCCGTGCGCGCAAATGCATAAATGGCCGCGATCGGCGGGCGCAGCGCCGGCGGACACAGCCAGGAGGCCACCGGAAAGTTCTCGTAATGCGTGACCGGAAGCGCAGCGGGCGCCATGGTGGCGCCGGCGTCGGGGGGCGGCGGAGAAGAGGCTGGCGTGGACACGGGCCGATTGTCGCTTGCTGCGCGGCGCTGGAAACTATATAACTAACCAGTCAGTCAGTAATAATAGCGGTCTGATTCAACCCTGTGTCCCCCGTTTATGTCGCAAGCCTTTGCCTTTGTTCTTCGGTGCCGCCTGACCTTGCCGCTTCTTTCGGCGGCGTTGGTGCTCGCCGCCTGTTCCCGCACCGATCCCTTGCCGGAACCGGTGCGGGCCGTCAAGCTGGTGACCGTAGGTGTCGGGGCCTTGCAGGCGCGGCAGGACTATTCGGGTGAGGTGCGCGCACGCACCGAGTCGCGCCTGGGCTTTCGGGTGGCCGGCAAGATCGTGCAGCGCCAGGCCGAACTGGGGCAGCGCGTGCGTGCCGGGCAGGTGCTGGCCCAGCTCGACCCGCAGGACTACCAGTTGGCATCGGCTGCTGCGCAGGCCCAGGTGTCTGCGGCGCAAACGCAGCACGATCTGGCGGCGGCCGACTTCCAGCGGTTTGCGGCCTTGAAGGCGCAGAACTTCATCAGCGGTGCCGAGCTGGACCGGCGCGAAGCCTCCCTCAAAGCCGCCAGGGCGAGCCTGGCGCAGGCCCGGGCGCAGGCTGCGGCGCAGGGCAACCAGGCCGCCTATACCCG
>JAMLIT010000065.1 GCA_023954035.1 Burkholderiaceae bacterium
CGCGCGCAGGTGTCGACGTTGTTGTTGCCGAAGCCGGCGCGCACCAGCTTCTGCACCAGGTAGCCCTCTTCGTTGGTGCAGCGCGACGACACCAGGCCGCCAATGGCGTCCTTGCCATGCTCGGCCTGGATGCGGCGAAACGCGCCGGCCGCGTGCGCCAGGGCCTCTTCCCAGCCCACCTCGCGCCACGGGTCGGTGATTTTCTCGCGCACCATGGGCTTGGTGATGCGGTCCTTGTGCGTGGCGTAGCCCCAGGCAAAACGGCCCTTCACGCACGAATGGCCCTCGTTGGCCTTGCCGTCCTTCCAGGGCACCATGCGGATGACTTCGCTGCCCTTCATCTCGGCCTTGAAGCCGCAGCCTACGCCGCAGTACGCGCAGGTGGTGGTCACGCTGTGCTCGGGCTGGCCGAGCAGGATGACTTTCTTCTCTTCGAGCGTGGCCGTGGGGCAGGCCTGTACGCAGGCGCCGCAGCTCACGCAGTCCGACTCCATGAAGCTGCCGCCCTGCCCCGCAGTGATGCGCGACTCAAAGCCGCGCCCGGTGATGGTCAGCGCAAACGTGCCCTGGGTTTCTTCACACGCGCGCACGCAGCGGTTGCACACAATGCATTTGGCCGGGTCGTAGGTGAAGTACGGGTTGGACTCGTCCTTGGGGTCGTCGAAGTGGTTGGCGCCCTCGAACCCGTAGCGCACGTTGCGCAGGCCCACCACACCGGCCTGGGTCTGCAGCTCGCAGTCGCCGTTGGAGGCGCAGGTCAGGCAGTCGAGCGGGTGGTCGGAGATGGTCAGCTCCATCACGCCCTTGCGCAGGTCCTGCAGCTTGTCGGTTTGCGTGCGCACCTTCATGCCGGGCTCGGCCGGGGTGGTGCACGAGGCCGGGTAGCCCTTGCGGCCCTCGATCTCCACCAGGCACAGGCGGCAGGCGCCGAAGGGCTCCAGGCTGTCGGTGGCGCACAGCTTGGGAATCTGCACGCCCGCGTCCATGGCGGCGCGCATGAGGGAGGTGCCCTGGGGCACGGTGACCTGGGCGCCGTCGATCTCCAGGGTGACCAGGGTGGTCGAGGGGCTGGCGGGGGTGCCGTGGTCGATGTCGGGGTGCTGGCTCAGCATGGGAAGTCCTCTGCGGCAAGACCGAAGTCCTGCGGGAAATGTTTCAGGGCCGAGGTGACGGGAATCGGCGTCATGCTGCCCATGGCGCACAGCGAGCCGTGCGCCATGGTGTCGCACAGGTCGTGCAAAAGCGCCACCTGCTGCGGGCGCTGCTGGCTGGCGCGGATCTTGTCGATCACCTCCACGCCGCGCGTCGAGCCGATGCGGCAGGGCGTGCACTTGCCGCACGATTCGAGCGCGCAGAATTCCATGGCGTAGCGCGCCAGGCGCGACAGGTCGGCCTGGTCGTCGTGCACCACGATGCCGCCATGGCCAATGCCCGCGCCGATGGCGGCGTAGGCTTCGTAGTCCAGCGGAATGTCCCACTGCGACTCGGGCAGGTAGGCGCCCAGCGGCCCGCCCACCTGCACTGCCTTGATGGGCCGTCCCGTGGCAGAGCCGCCGCCATAGTCGTACAGCAGCTCCCGCAGCGTCAGGCCAAAGGCTGTCTCCACCAGCCCGCCATGCTTGACGTTGCCCGCCAGCTGAAACGGCAGCGTGCCGTGCGAGCGGCCCACGCCAAAGTCACGGTAAAACTGCGCGCCGCGTGCCAGGATGATGGGCACGCTGGCCAGCGTGATGACGTTGTTGATGACCGTGGGCTGCCCAAAGAGCCCCGCCAGCGCGGGCAGCGGCGGCTTGGCGCGCACGATGCCGCGCTTGCCCTCGATGCTTTCGAGCAGTGCGGTTTCTTCGCCGCACACATAGGCGCCCGCGCCCTTGCGCACCTGCAGGTGAAACGCCTTGCCCGAGCCCAGCACGCTGGCGCCCAGAAAGCCCCCGGCCTCGGCCAGCGCAATCGCGGCGTTCAGCGTGGCGATGGCGTGCGGGTATTCCGAGCGCACGTAGATGTAGCCCTGCGTGGCGCCCACGGCCAGCGCGGCGATGGCCATGCCCTCGATCAGCATGAAGGGGTCGCCCTCCATGGTCATGCGGTCCGAGAAGGTGCCCGAGTCGCCCTCGTCGGCATTGCAGACGATGTACTTTTGCGCCGCCGGTGCGCCCGCCACCGTCTTCCACTTGATGCCCGCCGGAAACGCCGCACCGCCGCGCCCGCGCAGGCCCGAATCGATCAGCGTCTGCACGATGGTTTCGGGCGGCATGGCGATGGCGTTGCGCAGGCCGTCAAAACCGCCATAGGCCTGGTAGTCGGCCAGCGAGCGCGGGTCGGTCATGCCCATGCGCGCAAAGGTCAGGCGCTGCTGGCGCGCCAGGTAGGGAATGGCGCCGGTCGGCCCATGGCACAGCGGGTGTGCGCCGCCCGTGGCCAGGCCCGCGTCGAACAGCCCCGGCACATCGCCGGGTGCCACCGGCCCGTAGGCCACGCGCCCGGCGGGCGTGGCCACTTCGACCAGGGGTTCGAGCCAGAACAGGCCGCGCGAGCCGTTGCGCACGATGTGCACATCCAGGCCCCGCGCTGCCGCTTCTTGTGCGATGCATTGGGCCACCGCATCGGCACCCACGGCCAGCGCGGCCGAGTCGCAGGGAACATAAACGGTGACGACGCTCATGCGGCCTCCCGTGCCTGCGCGACCAGCGCATCCAGCTTGTGCGGCGTCATGCGCGCGTGCGCCTGCCCGTCCACCGTGATGGCAGGCGACGAAGCGCACAGGCCCAGGCAGTAGGCGGGCTCGACCGTGAAGCGGCCGTCGCCCGACTCGGCATGCAGGCCGCAGCCCAGGTGCCGGCGGGCGTGCGCCAGCAGGGCCTCGGCGCCCATTGCCTGGCAGGCTTCGGCGCGGCAGACCTGCAGCGTGTGCGGCGTGGGCGGGCTGCTGCGAAAGTGGTGGTAGTAGCTGATGACGCCATGCACCTCGGCGCGCGAGAGGTTCAGCGCGTCGGCAATCGTGGGCACGGCGTCCGGCGGCACGTAGCCCAGGGCGTCCTGCAGCGCGTGCAGGATGGGCAGCAGCGCGCCGGGTTCGCTGGCCAGCCGTGCCAGCACGTCCTGCACCGCGCTGTCCACGTCCGGCCGCAGGGCGGCGGTGTGGTGGAGGGGGCTCGTCGTCATCGTGGAAATCCTGTGTTGTCTTTGGTTGGTTGCTTCAAAAAAGAGAGCTGGTGGCGCTTGTCGTATATGGGTTTTGAATATTTTTGTCTTCAAAACCCAGTCACATCAAGCGCTGGCAGCTATCAAATTTGAACTGCAAGGCGGCTCAGTGGAAGAACTTGGCCGCGCTCTCCAGCGTTCGCCAGATGCCCCAGGCCAGCGGTATCCCCACCGCAACCCAGGCCAGGGCCACCACGGCGGCCGGGGTGTTGCCGCCACCGGCCAGGCCGGGGCCGCTGCCCACCTCGTTGGCCACGGCGCGGTCGTGCGCCAGGTGCTTCTCGTGGGCCAGCTCCTCGGGACTCATGAACCACTTGGCATTGAGCGGGCGGATCATCAGGTTGCAGAGCAGGCCAATGGCCAGGAAGCCCACCAGGATGTACATGGTCTGGTTGTACACCTGCGCGCGCGGCAGGCCCAGGCCGATCTGGTACTCGCGCATGTAGTTCACCACCACCGGGCCGATGATGCCGGCCGTGGCCCAGGCCGTGAGCAGGCGGCCATGGATGGCGCCCACCATCTGCGTGCCGAACAGGTCGGCCAGGTAGGCCGGCACGGTGGAAAAGCTGCCGCCGTACATGCTCAGGATGATGCAGACCGCGCCCACGAACATGAGCTGGCTGCCCGCCGCCGCGCTGGCCGGAATGCTGAAATACAGCAGGCCGCCCAGAATGAAGAACACCGCATAGGTGGTCTTGCGCCCCAGCCGGTCGGATGCGCTGGCCCACACAAAGCGCCCGCCAATGTTGAACAGCGACAGCAGCGCGGTAAACCCGGCCGCAATCGCGGCGATGGAGGCGAGCTGGCCCTTGTCCAGTTCGCCAAAGGCCTTGTCCAGCCCGATCAGATGGCCGCCAAACACCTCCTGCAGCATGGGGCTGGCCATGCCGATCACGCCGATGCCGGCGCTCACGTTCATGCACAGCGCCATCCACACCAGCCAGAACTGCGGAATGCCCCAGACCTTGTTCACATGCACATGGTGCTGCGTGATCATGGTGTTGTGTTTGAGGGTGGCCGGCGGCGTCCAGCCGGCGGGCTTCCAGCTGCTGGGGGGCACGCGGTAGCCCAGGGCACCGGCCATCATGAAGACGAAGTAGATCGTTGCCATGGCCAGAAAGGTCTGCACCACGCCCACGCTGGTGGGGGTGGCAAATGCCTTCATCAGCCCGGCCGCCAGGGGCGAACCGATCATGGCGCCGCCGCCAAACCCCATGATGGCCATGCCCGTGGCCATCCCGCGCCGGTCGGGGAACCATTTGATGAGCGTGGACACCGGCGAGATATAGCCCAGCCCCAGGCCAATGCCGCCAATCACGCCCGAGCCCAGCCACAGCAGCCACAGCTGGTGCGTGTACACCCCCAGCGCCGAAATCACCAGGCCGCCGCACCAGCACAGGGCCGACACCACACCGGCCTTGCGCGGCCCGGCGCGCTCGAGCCAGCCGCCCCACAGCGCCGCCGAGCAGCCCAGCAGCACGAAGAACAGGGTGTACATCCAGCCCAGGCTGGAGATGCGCCAGTCGCAGGTGGTGGTGAACAGTTCGGCCCACAGCGACATGTCTTTGGGGCAGGCCTGCGCGGCCGTCACGCCCAGGGCGCGCGAGAGCGGCAGCCAGAACACCGAGAACCCGTAGGCCATGCCGATGCACAGGTGGATGGCCAGCGCCGCCGGCGGCACCAGCCAGCGGTTGAAGCCCGGCCCGGCAATGGTTCGCTCCTTGTCCAGCCAACCGGCGATGCCGTTTGACTGCCCCATGGGTTCCAGTACAGCTGACATGTGTGTCTCCTTGGTGTTGTTTGAATGCGCTCTGTGGCGCCCCGCGGAGTGTCTGCAAATGGCCGTGCCGGGTCTAATTCTTTGTCGTGATGGGTCGATACAAAGCAAAAATCAGGGTTTACCTGGGGGAGGTGCCGGGGGGCGGGATGCCACGAACAGATTGCCATGCAGCTCTGCCTGCGCCAGCCATTCGGGGCCCTGGGCGAAGTCCAGCGCGGCCTCCAGCGTGCGCGAGAGGCGGTTGCTCTCGTGCACCATGAGGGCAATGGGCACCTCGATGAACGGTCCGGTCAGCGGCAGCGCCTCCAGTTCGCCATAGCCCTGCACGGCGTCCACCAGCGCGCCCGGCATGATGCTGCTGACCCGGCCGGCCACCACGGCGAGCGCCAGGGTGAGGATGGAGTTGGTCTCGATGGCCGGGCGCGGCACCACCTGCGCGCGGCGGAAGGCGCTGTCCACAATGGCGCGGTTGTGCATCTCGCCCGTCAGCAGGCACAGCGGCAGCGCCGCCGCTTCGGCCCAGGTGGTGGACGGGCCCTTTTGCAGACCGGTGGGCGAGGGCGCGCTGGCCCGGCGCAGCAGAAAGTAGTGCTCGGTGTACTGCGGCACCACGCGCAGCGGTGCGCGGGTGCCCTCCAGGCGTTCGGGGTAGCCCATGGCCATGTCCAGCACCATGTTCTCCAGGCCCGACTCCAGTTCGGACGAACTCATGGAGCGCAGCGTGCAGACGATGCCCGGGTGCAGGTCGTGCAGCATGCCCACCAAGCGCGCCGCAATCGGCATGCACATGGGCACGGCGCCAATGTGCAGCTGCCCGCTGGGCGATGCGGCGCTGCTTCGCAGTTCCTGCTGCAGCAGCTCGTGCTCGCGCAGCATGCGCCGTGCGCTGGCCAGCACGCGTTCCCCCTCGGTGGTGAACCCGGCAAAACTGCGCCCCCGCGTGACGATGGCCACGCCCAGGCTTTCCTCCAGCGCGCGCAGCGCATTCGACAGCGCGGGCTGCGTCACATGGCAGGCCAGCGCGGCACGGCCAAAGTGGCGCTGTTCATCGAGCGCCAGCAGGTACTTGAAGGAAACGAACAGGTTCACGCCAACACCTCACATCGCACAGGGCCCCAGCGCCTTGCAGCGGCGCATCGGGCGGCGATTGTGCCCGCACAGGCTTGCAGCAGCTTTGCAGGGCGCGCTGCCAGGCGGGTGCGGCGGATCTGCAAGAAATGAATGAAATGACCGCTAACGCTTACTATACAAGCGCTATAAGCTATCAAAACAAAAGCATTACGCCTTCTTCAGGAACTCGGACTTGAGCAGCATGCTGCCCAGGTCGGTCTTGCAGTCCACGTTGTGCCCGTCGGCGCCGTCCACCAGCCGGATGCCCTTGATCTTGCTGCCCTTTTTCAGGGTGGACGACGAGCCCTTGACCTTGAGGTCCTTCACCAGAATCACGGCGTCGCCATCCTGCAGCGGGTTGCCGTTGGCATCGCGCACCACGCCATCGCCCGTGGTCTCGTCGTCCCCGCTGGCAGCGGCCTGCGGCCACTCGTGCGCGCAGTCCGGGCAGATGAAGTTCTCTCCATCGGGGTAGGTGTTTTCCTGGCCGCATTGCGGGCAGGCGGGGGCGGTGTGGGGCATGGGGGATTCCTGTGTGGTGGTGGGGCTATTGTTCTCGTAGCCGATCGGTAGACGAGAGGTGTGGGCAAGCGGATCTCAAGTGACCAGCAACTCCGCGCTCAGACGCCGGATGCCGACCACCAAGTGACGGAAGCTGGGAGATCGGGCGTTTTCCAGCGCCAGGTGTCGGCCAATGCGCGCTGATCCGTCGCGCTTGTCGTAGCGGTTTTTTGTCAATGCCCTCAGCTCTCGGCTTGGGCTCCCAAGGCTGTCCGGATCGCGGAACTTGCTTTTGAGCTGTTGTCGCTCCAGACCAGGGATTTCAAGCGCTTGCGAGACGGCGGCCAAGTCGGCCAGATAAAACGTTTCTAATTCCGTGCAGGCGATTCGGACGAGGCAGTGTGTTTCTCGCCGCGTGCCGACGCAACGCTCTTGCAAGGAGCGCTTGAGTGCGACGCAGTCTGCATGGCTGTCCTGGTCCCGCAGCACCAGAAAGCGCGCTTGCGGGTTGAGATAGCCCCGGATTCGCAGGGCCATGCGTTTTTCCATATCCTGCTTGCCCTGAAACGGAATGACCCGATGGCCTATTCCAGCGGGCAAGAGGCGTGGCAAAAGAGTATCCAGAAGGCAGCGCTCGGCCTCGCCTTCGACCAGAAAGACTATTTCCTTCATTGCGGGTCCGCACCGTCGAAAAAGCCCTCTTTCCAGAGGTAGCCCAATTGATCTCCTTCCCCCATATAGGCGGCGACTTGGGCATTGTCTTTGGCGCGATGGACTTCGGTGCAACCGTCTCGCTTGACCAGCCAGCAGGCTTCTTCCAGTTCAATGGCGTTCAGGAAGTCGGGGGAGTGGGTGGAGACAAAGACCTGACCGCCGCGATTCGCATAAGCGCGGAACTCCTCGGCCAAGGCGCCCATGAGCGTGGGATAGAGCTGATTTTCTGGCTCCTCCACGCAGAGCAGCGGGTGTGGGCTGGGGTCGTGCAGCAGCACCAGGTAGGCAAACATCTTGATCGTGCCGTCTGACACGTAGCGATCAAGGAAGGGCGTCTTGAATGAGCCGTCCTGGAAACGCAAGGAAAGATAGCCGTCGTCCATCAGCATGGGCTCGACGGCCGACACCCCCGGCACGCGCCGGGCCATGATGTCCAGAATGTGCTGAAACACCGCGGGGTGCTGCTCGTGCAGCGTGCGTGCGACCAACGGCAGGTTGTCGCCAGATTCGCTCAGATGCTCCGAATCGCCAGACGCATCCTTGCGACCCCGCGCCGCGCTGATGTGGAAGTCCGACACATGCCAGTGCTCGATCAACTGGCGAAAGGCATTGGCAGCCTTGAAGCGCTCGAACTGCCCCAGCCCCTTGATCGCCAGTGCGTCGGGAGCCACTCTCTGGGGCTCTCGCTCCAGTTCTTCTTCGGATTTGGTGAAGTCTTCTTCGTTGACGATGGCGTAGCCATCGCCTCGTATGAAGTCCATGAAGTGGAACGGTTTGCCATGGCGCCCACGCTTGTAGCGCAGCACTTCGCGCAGCACCACCGGCTGGCCGCCCACTTCGCCAATTTCCACTGAATAGGTCACCAGGCGCTCTTTGCCCGTGATCTCCATGCGGTACTGGATTTCGACAATGATGGAATCCGTCTCGGGATTGCACCCCCGGCTCAATACCTCGCGAAAACGTCCCCGTTTGTCCAGCGCCGTGCGCACGTTGCCTTTCAGGCAGTCGTGCAAAAAACCGAACACATCAAACAGCGTGGTTTTGCCCGTGCCATTGGCGCCCACCACCACCAGGAAACCGGGCAGATCGGTCAGATTGACTTCACGGAACGCCTTGAAATTGCGCAGGCGGATGGTTTCGATCTTCATGCTGTGGCCTCAGGAGCTTTTGAACGCTGGGAACATCGGGGTTGTCGGCCTCGCGGCGGATGTCTGCGCGTCCGGGGGTTCTTTTGTGGCGCAGCTCTGGTTCATTATCTGGCGGCGATGCGCCGCTCTTGCGT
>JAMLIT010000066.1 GCA_023954035.1 Burkholderiaceae bacterium
TGCGTCAATTTGCTGTTTTCCGTCGGATTTCTGCGCAGGGCGCTCACGCTTTGCGTGCAGAAAATTCACAAGGCGGCAACGGACTCGGGCTTACCATGCTGGACCATGGACAGCCTGCTTTCACCCCTCGCCGAGCGCGTGCGCTCGGCTGCCGCCGACCAGACCCCCTTGCGCATTCGCGGCGGGGGCAGCAAGCAATTTTTGGCCGGCGCGGCCGCCCGCGGCGAGTGGCTCGATGCGCGCTCCCTTGCCGGCATCGTCAGCTATGAGCCCAGCGAACTGGTGATCACCGCGCGCGCCGGCACGCCCCTGGCCGAGTTGGAGGCGGCCCTGGGCGAGCAAAACCAGTGCCTGCCTTTCGAGCCGCCGCACTTTGGCACCGGCGCCACTGTGGGCGGCATGGTGGCGGCGGGGCTGTCGGGCCCCGCGCGCGCCAGCGTGGGCGCGGTGCGCGACTACATGCTGGGCGCGTCGATCATCAACGGCCGGGGCGAGCCGCTGACATTCGGCGGACAGGTGATGAAGAACGTCGCCGGCTACGACGTCTCGCGCCTGATAGCGGGCAGTTGGGGCACGCTGGGGCTGATCACCGAGGTCAGCCTCAAGGTCTTGCCGGTGGCGCCTGCCGAAGCCACCCTCGCCTTTGAATGGACCCAGGCCCAGGCACTGGAGCGCCTGCACGCCTGGGGCGGCCAGCCGCTGCCGCTCAATGCCAGTTGCTGGGTCGACGACCAGGGCGCTGGGCGCCTGTACGTGCGCCTGCGCGGCGCCGTGGCTGCCGTGGAAGCGGCCTGCCGCAGCATGGGCGGCGAGCGCCAGACCAGCGCCAGCGTTGCAGGCGACTGGCAGGACTGCCGCGAGCAGCGCCTGCCCTGGTTTGTGCAGCGCGCGCCGCAGCACGCGCTATGGCGTTTGTCGCTGCCGCAGACGGCGCCGGTGCTGTCCCTGCCGCCCGGGACACCGCCGCCGCTCGTCGAGTGGCATGGCGCGCTGCGCTGGGTGCAAGCGGAAAGCCGGCACGGCGCGACGCTGCAGGAGTTGGCGCGCGGGGTGGGGGGAAGTGCTTCTCTTTTTGTAGCTGCAAGCGCCCATGCTACAAGCGCTGAATGCAGTTTTGACCCAATTTCCCCGGCTTTGAAAAGCATCCATGCCCGGCTGCGCCAGGCCTTCGACCCCGCGGGCATCTTCCAGTCCGGCCGGATGGGCGGCTAGGAAGCGCCGTGCGCCGCTTTCGCCGCCTCACAGACCAGCACCGCACTGGAACGCACAACCGGCGCCTGGGCCTGGTGCTGGCATTCAATGCGGGCTCGATCAACGCCGGGGGGTTTCTGCTCGTCGGGATGTACACCTCGCACATGACGGGCTTTGTCTCCATGCTCGCCGACAACCTGGTGCTGGGCAATACGGTGCTGCTGCTGGGCGCGGCGGGTGCCCTGCTGGCCTTTGTCGGCGGCGCGGCGCTGACCGCGATTCTGGTCAACTGGGCGCGCCAGTACCGCCTGCACGGAAGCTACGCCCTGCCACTGCTCGTGCTGGCACTGCTGATGCTGGTTTTTGGCCTCGTGGGGGCGGTGACGCTGGACTGGAGAACCCCGTTTGCCGTGCCGGCCACGGTGCTGCTGCTGTCTTTCATGATGGGGCTGCAAAACGCCACGATCAGCAAGATGTCGTCCTCAGAGATCCGCACCACCCACATGACCGGCATCGTCACCGACCTGGGCATCGAGCTGGGCAAGCTGGTGTACTGGAACCGCAGCGGCAAGCCGCCCGAGCGCCAGGTGCGCGCCAACCGCCAGCGACTGGGCCTCTTCGCCAGCCTGCTGGGCATGTTTTTGCTGGGCGGCGTGGCCGGTGCGCTTTCGTTCAAGCGCGTGGGCTTCGTGTTTGTCGTGCCACTGGCCCTGCTGCTGTTGACTTTGGCCCTGCCTCCTCTGTGGATCGACCGCGCCCGCCTGCGCCTGATGCTGCGCCGCGGCGATCGGTCCGTCGCAGCTCCTTTCCGCCACGACGCCTGATGGCGCTTTACACCGACGCACCATGCAAACCCAGCTCGCTCCCGAATTCCAAGGCACGCCCGAAGGCGTTGAGGCCGAAGCCATTCTGCGCAAATGCGTGCACTGCGGCTTTTGCCTGGCCACCTGCCCGACCTACCAGCTGCTGGGCGACGAACTCGACAGCCCGCGCGGGCGTATCTACCTGATGAAGCAGGTGCTCGAAGGCGCCACGCCCACGCGCGCCACGCAACTGCACCTGGACCGGTGCCTGACCTGCCGCAACTGCGAAACCACCTGCCCCAGCGGCGTGGAATACGGCAAGCTGGTGGACATCGGCCGCAAGATCGTGGAAGACAAAGTGCCCCGCCCCGCGGTCGAGCGCGGCGTGCGCTGGGCGCTCAAGGAAGGTCTGCCTTCGCCCTTGTTCGGCCCGGCCATGAAGATGGGCCAGGCGGTGCGCGGCCTGCTGCCGGAGAGCCTGCGCGCCAAGGTCCCGGCCAGGGAGAACCCCGGCGCGTGGCCCACACGCGAACACGCCCGCAAGGTGCTGCTGCTGGCCGGCTGCGTGCAGCCAGCGATGATGCCCGGCATCAACAGCGCCACCGCACGCGTGCTCGACGCCATCGGCATCCAGACCGTGGTGGCGCCAGACGCGGGCTGCTGCGGCGCTGTCAAGTTTCACCTCAACGACCAGGACGGCGGCAAGGCCGAGATGCGCGCCAACATCGACGCCTGGTGGCCGCAGGTGGAGAGCGGCGCGGTCGAGGCCATCGTCATGAACGCCTCGGGCTGCGGCGTGACGGTGAAGGAATACGGCCACCACCTGCAGCACGATGCGGCCTACGCAGAAAAAGCCGCCCGCATCAGCGCCCTGACGCGCGACCTCTCGGAGCTGCTGCCCGAGATCGCGCCGGCGCTGCAAGGCAAGCTCAGGCGCGTGCCCCAGGGCGTCGTCGCCTTCCACCCGCCCTGCACGCTGCAGCATGGCCAGCAACTGCGCGGCGGCGTCGAGCAGCACCTGCGCGCGCTGGGGTTTGATATTCGCCTGACGCTCTGCGAATCGCATTTGTGCTGCGGCTCGGCCGGCACCTATTCGGTCTTGCAGGCCGATCTATCGCACCAGTTGCTGGAGCGCAAGATCGGCCACCTCGCGGCGCTGGAGCCTGTCGTCATCACCTCGGCCAACATTGGCTGCATCACCCATCTGCAAAGCGGCACGGCGACGCCGGTCAAGCACTGGGTGCAGGTGCTCGACGAGGCGCTGGCGTAGCGCCGGCACGCGCCGCATTGGCGGTCTGCGCCTTGTGCCTTATATCCATTCGGGCACAAGCGCAGCTTCGTCCGTTATGAGCTTTGCAGGACAATGGCGGGCATTGCCCGCACGGCTTGTCCAGCCAGCGCGCCTTGCAGGCCCAGGCTGGGCCTGCCCGCTGCTGCCACCGTTTCCTACTCTCCTCTCCATCCCACCATGAGTGCATTTCACGAAGAAACCGTGCTGTCGGTTCACCATTGGACCGACCGCCTTTTCAGCTTCACCACCACGCGCGATCCGGCCCTGCGCTTCTCCAATGGGCATTTCACGATGATTGGCCTGATGGTCAATGACAAGCCCTTGCTGCGCGCCTACAGCATCGTCAGTGCCAACTACGAAGAGCATCTGGAGTTCCTCAGCATCAAGGTGCCCGACGGCCCGCTGACCTCGCGCCTGCAGCACATTCAGGTGGGCGAGCACATCATCGTCGGCAAGAAGCCCACCGGCACGCTGCTGATCGACTACCTGCTGCCCGCCAAGCGGCTGTACCTGTTTTCCACCGGAACCGGCCTGGCGCCGTTCATGAGCGTGATCCGAGATCCGGACACCTACGAACGCTTTGAGCAGGTCATCCTGGTGCACGGCGTGCGCGAGGTGGCCGAGCTGGCGTACCACGACTACCTCACGCAGGAGCTGCCCCAGCACGACATCCTGGGAGAGATGGTGAGCGCGCAGCTCAAGTACTACCCGACAGTGACGCGCGAACCGTTTCGCAACCAGGGCCGCATTCCCGCCCTGATCGAATCGGGCCGACTCGCCGCCGACCTGGGCCTGCCGCAGCTCAACCCGCTGGAAGACCGCGCCATGCTGTGCGGCAGCCCGGAGATGCTGGCCTCGATCAAGGCGCTGCTGGAAAAAATGGATTTTGAAGAGGGCAATACCACGCGGCCGGGCGACTTCGTTGTCGAGCGCGCCTTCGTGGAAAAATAAGGCCCCGACCCCGCGCGGGCCGCCCCGCGACAAGGAGAGCCGATGACCGCCCAGGTGCGTATAGGCATTTCTGGCTGGCGCTACCCGCCCTGGCGCGGCGGTTTCTACCCGCGCGGACTGCCGCAGGCGCGCGAACTGGCCTACGCTTCGCGCCAGTTTCCGGCCATCGAGATCAACGGCTCGTTTTATTCTCTGCAGCGCCCCGCCAGCTATGCCCGCTGGGCGCAGGACACGCCGCCCGGCTTTGTGTTTGCCGTCAAGGCGCCGCGCTTCATCACCCACGTGCTGCGCCTGCGCGACGCGCGCGCCGCGCTGGCCAACTTTCTCGCGTCGGGGCTTTTCGCGCTTGGCCCCAAGCTCGGGCCCATCCTGTGGCAGTTGCCGCCCACCATGCGCTTCGATGCCCGGCTGATGGAGGACTTTCTTTCCCTGCTGCCGCACGACACCGACGCAGCCTCCCGGCTGGCACGCGAGCGCGAGCCGCGCATGCGGGGCAGGGAGCTGCTGGCCCCGGGCGAACCGCTGCGCATGCGCCATGCGCTGGAAGTGCGCCACGCGAGCTTTTGCACCCCGGAGCTGGTGGCGCTGCTGCGCCGCAGCGCAGTGGCCCTGGTCGTGGCCGATACCGGCGGCCGCTGGCCGGAGGTTGGCGACGTGACGGCCGACTTTCTGTACCTGCGCCTGCACGGCGCACGGCAGATGTACGCCAGCGGCTACAGCGAGGCACAGATCGACAAGTGGGCCGAGCACATCCGCGCGTGGGCGGCGGGCGACGATGCCGACATGGCGCACTTGTCGCCGCAGGCCGCCGCGTCCAGGCCCAAGCGCAACGTCTTCTGCTTTTTCGACAACACCATGAAGGTGCACGCCCCGCAGAACGCGCTGCGCCTGGCGCAAGCGCTGGGTCTGGATGCGGCCGCGCTCACCATCGGCCGCTGACACCGCCCGTCAAATGGTTTCGTGCCGCGCCTCGCGCGATTCCTGCATGGCGCGGGCGCAGGCGGCGCCCAGCAAAAGCACGGCGGCGGAAAAGTAGATCCACATGAGCAGCGCCACCAGGGAGCCGGCCGCGCCGTACGCCGACACCACGGCCGCGCCCGACAAATACGCCGAGAGCCCGTGCCGCCCCACGGTGAACAGCGCCGCGCCAATCAAGCCGCCCCAGGCCAGATAGCGCATGCGCGGCTTGGGGTTGACGCTGATGCGCATCAGGCCGATGAACAGCGCGGTGGCAAAGGCAAAGGAAACCACCTCGCTCAAGCCGACCAACAGCGGTTGCCAGGGCATGTGCTGACCCAGCCAGTTGGCTGCAATGCTCATGCCGGCCGAGACGGTCAGCGAAATGAGCAGCAAGAACCCCATGGCCAGGATGTAGGCCAGTCCGCGCAGGCGCAGCGACGCGGTCACTTTCCAGGCGGCCCGTTCCCTGGAGGGCGCGTCGGGATCGAGCCAGAGCTTGCAGAACGCCGTTTGCAGTTCGGCAAACACCCCGGTCGCACCCCAGAGCAACAGCACCAAGGCAATGACCGACGCCCAAATGCCTTGGGCGGGCGCGCGGGCGCTGGCCAGCGCCTCGCGCACCACCGAGGCGGTGCGCTCACCGGTCAGCAGGCGTATCTGCTCCAGCAGGTTCGATTCGATCAGCGAGCGGTCCAGCCACCAACCCAGGGCGGCAACGACCAGCACCAGCAGCGGCGCCAGGCTCAGCATGCCGTAGAAGGCCATGGCCGCGCTCATGCGCAGACCGTCGGCCCCCAGCCACATCTGGACGGCGCGCAAGGGCCACCACGTGCGAGGGGCCGGCGCGGCGCTGCGCGATGCGGGCGATGCGGCCGGCGGTGCGGGTGGAATCGGAGGGGCGCTCATGGGCCCACTGTAGAGCACGGCGGCTGCAAGCGGCGTCAGACGCCTGCGACGATATCGCTATTGTTTTAATAGCTTTTTATGCTTTACCGATAAGCGCTAGCGGCCAATTTGACTACAAATTCGGACCCAACAGGCGGCGCAATTCTTCCACGTCCATCCCGCGCCGCGCGGCCATGTCCTGCACCTGGTCTTCACCAATGCGGCCCACGCTGAAATACTGGCTTTGCGGGTGCGCAAGGTAAAAGCCGCTCACGCTGGCCGCCGGGTGCATGGCCATGCTGTCGGTCAGTTCCATGCCGATCTCTCCCGCCTGCAGCACACGGAACAGCTCGCGCTTGGCGCTGTGGTCCGGGCAGGCCGGGTAGCCAGGCGCGGGACGGATGCCCTGGTACTTTTCGGCGATCAGCGCCTCATTGGACAAGGCTTCGTCCTTCGCGTAACCCCAGAGGTCGGTACGCACCCGCTGGTGCAGGCACTCGGCAAAGGCCTCGGCCAGGCGGTCGGCCAGGCTTTTGAACAGGATGGCGGAATAGTCGTCCAGGTCTTCCAGAAAGGCTTTTTCCTTCTTCTCGACACCCAGACCCGCCGTCACCGCAAACAGACCGGCGTAGTCGGCGATGCCGCTGTCCTTGGGGGCGACGAAATCGGCCAGGCAGCGGCTGGGACGCATGACGCCATCGACCGCATGCTTTTCGGTCTGCTGGCGCAGGCCGTGCCAGGTCATCAGCACTTCGCTGCGCGTCTCGTCGGTATAGAACTCGATGTCGTCGCCCACGCTGCTCGCGGGGTACAGCGCCATCACGCCACTGGCCTGCAGCCAGCGGCCTTCGATGATTTTCTTCAGCATGGCCTGGCCGTCGGCGAACACGCGACTCGCCTCGGCGCCGACGATTTCGTCTTGGAGGATGGCGGGGTATTTGCCGGCCAGGTCCCAGGTCTGGAAAAACGGGCCCCAGTCCATGAAAGGCACCAGTTCGTTCAGGTCGAAGTTCTTGAACACGCGGCGGCCCAACGCGCGCGGGGGCGTGGGGGTGAACGCCGCCCAATCGATGGCGGTGCGGTTGGCACGCGCCTGCGCCAGCGTCCACATCGGCGTCTGCTTTTTGTTGGCGTGCTGCGTACGCACCTTGTCGTAGTCGGCACTGACCTCCGCCAGGAAGGCCTCGGCGCCCTCGCCCAGCAGGCTTTGCGCCACGCCCACGCTGCGCGAGGCATCGGGCACGTAGACCACCGGGCCGTCATAGTGCGGCGCAATCTTCACGGCGGTGTGCACGCGGCTGCAGGTGGCGCCGCCGATCAAGAGCGGGATTTTCTTGATGCGGAAGTGGTCGTCCTTGTGCATCTCGGCCGCCACGTACTGCATCTCCTCCAGGCTGGGCGTGATCAGGCCCGAGAGGCCCACGATGTCCGCCCCTTCGGCCTTGGCGCGCGCCAGGATCTCGTGGCAGGGCACCATCACCCCCATGTTGATGACCTCGAAGTTATTGCACTGCAGGACCACGGTGACGATGTTCTTGCCAATGTCGTGCACATCGCCCTTGACGGTGGCAATGACGATCTTTCCGCGGGTAGCGACGTCGCGCCCGG
>JAMLIT010000067.1 GCA_023954035.1 Burkholderiaceae bacterium
TGCCGTGGTGAAGGCCCTGACCGAGCACGGCATGGTCAAGCTGGGCGAGCAGCGCGCCATCACGCCAGACGTCAGCCGGGCGATTCTCGAAGCCGCACTCTGAAACGGGTGGGCCACCCAGGGCGGCGGGGCGCGCGCCGCTCGATGGCTACCCTTGCTCCGGGTGTCGGTAGCTGCCCGGTGGTGCGCCGGTCCATCCCTTGAACGCGCGCTGGAAGGCGGCGCTGTCGGAAAACCCCAGTTCGCCTGCCAGCACCGCCAATGGAATCTGGCTGCTGTTGAGCCGCGCAATGGCCATGTCGCGCCGCAGGCTGTCCTTGACGGCGCGAAACGAGGTGTGCTCTTCGGCCAGGCGGCGCTGCAAGGTGGAGACGGCCATGTTCAATGCCGCAGCGCACGATGCGAGGCTGGGCCAATGGGGCTGCTCCCGCAGCAGGTGGGCGCGTACCCGTGCGGGCAGGGAGCCTTCACCGCGGCGGGGAATGATGATCTGGGTCTGGGCTTCGGCCAGGAAACTTCGCAGCGCCGCCTCGTCGCGCCGCACGGGCGTTTGCAAGCGTCGGCTGTCGAACCAGAATGCGCAGCAGGGTTGGTCGAACACCACGTTCCCTGGAAACAGCTGCGCGTAACTGCTGGCGTGGGGCGGGCGCGGGAAGGCGAAGTCAAAGCGATGCACCGGCAGGCGTCCACCGGCCAGCCAGGCCAGCAGGCGCCAGAACACGCGCAGCATCAGTTCGTACAAAAAGACCGGGTAGGCCGCTGTGGGGTTGGCAGGACGCAGCGTTACTGCGCTCAGGCTCCCTTCGCGCAGGAGATCCATGCACAGGTCATCCTGTACCAGTCCAAAGGCGCGCACCAGGCGCCGCAGCGCCACGTCCAGGGTGCCCGCGCCCAGTGTGCTGCGTGCCAGCAAGGCCAGAGTGCCAGGCCGCAGAGGCCGTGAGAGAAACCCCAGGGCTTCATCCCCGGATCGCTCCATCAGTACCTGCAGCAGGCTCGCGTACTGGTCGGCGGTGACGCGAGCGGATGGGTGGTCCAGCAGGGCTGGCGCAACACCAGCCGCAGCCAGCCATTCCTGCGTCGGCTGCTTCGCCGCTGCCAAGCCGGCCAGCATGCTGTGCACGAAAACGATGGGAATGCTCGATGGAGGAGAAAGCATGCACGGACACTCGCCTACAGAGGGGATTGTGAGGTGTTCTGCCATCAGAACGGTGCCTGTTGCCATCACCCGAAAGGCCCCTGATTTGTACCATGGGCCGAGAAGAAAAGCGTTGCTGATTCCCTTCCACTCTGGAGACAAACCCCATGTACCTGACCCAAAGTCTGCACCGCTCGGTGCAACAGCACCCCCACCGCATCGCTGTGCGCTGGGGAGACCAGACACGCACTTTTGGCGAGTTGGCCGATCGTGTGGCGCGTTTTGCTGGAGCGCTGCAAAAGCTCGGCGTGCAGAGCGGCGACCGCGTGGCCATGCTGTCGCTGAACTCCGAGCGCTACCTGGAATACCAGATGGCCGTACCTTGGGCGGGGGCCGTGCTCAACCCCTGCAACATCCGCTGGTCGCCCGCAGAGATCCTGTATTCGCTGGAAGACTCAGGCTCTACCGTGCTGATAGTGGATGAAACCTTCAAGGGCATGGTGGCGCAGTTCCGCCGTGAATCGACCACGCTGCGCGAGTTCATCTACTGTGGCGATGGCGAAACGCCCGAGGGCATGCACAACTACGAAGTGCTGGTCGCCCAGACCGCGCCGGTGCCCGATGCGCTGCGCCGGGGCAATGACTTGGCTGGCATCTTCTACACCGGGGGCACCACCGGTTTCCCCAAGGGCGTGATGCTGAGCCACAACAACCTGTGCATTTCCGGACTGGCGGCGCGGGCCGAAGGCCTGGCGCGCCCGGGGGGCACCTATCTGCACGCTGCGCCCATGTTCCACCTGGCCGACATGGGCCTGGCGTTCCCGCACTGGGTGGAAGGCAATACGCATTCCATCATCCCGGCGTTTGATCCGGCCAAGGTGCTCGACACCATCGAGCAGCACCGCGTGACCAACCTGTGCCTGGTGCCCACCATGATCCAGATGGTGCTGGACCACCCCAGCATGGGCCCGCACCGCGACCTGAGCTCCCTGCTCACCGTGTTCTACGGCGCCTCGGCGCTGCCCGATGCCTTGCTGCTGCGTGCTCAAAAAGCGATTCCCCAGGCCGAGGTGTTTCAAGGCTTCGGCATGACCGAACTCTCGCCTGTGGGCACCATCTTGCCGTCGACTTTTCTGGCAGAAGAGAACCGGCACCTGGGCAAGCTGGGTTGCTCTGGCCGCGCCACGTTTTGCACCGAAGCCAAGATCGTCGATGGCGAGGGCAACGAGGTGCCGCGCGGCACCGTGGGCGAGATCATCGTGCGCGGCCCCAATGTGATGATGGGTTACTGGAACAAGCCTGAACTCACGGCTGCGGCGCTGCGCAACGGCTGGATGCACACCGGCGACGGTGGCCGCATGGACGAGGAAGGCTTCGTCACTGTGGTCGATCGCATCAAGGACATGATCAAGACCGGCGGAGAGAACGTCTTCTCGGCCGAGGTCGAAAACGCCCTGGCCAAACACCCGGCCGTGGTGATGAGCGCGGTGATTGCCATTCCCGATCCGCAGTGGGGCGAGGCCGTGCATGCGGTGGTGGTGCTCGCGCCTGGGCAGCAGGTGACCGCCGAAGAAATCATTGCGCACTGCAAGACCTTGATCGCTGGCTACAAGAGCCCGCGCAGCGTCGAATTCCTCGATGCCCTGCCGATGACCGGTGCCGGAAAAATTCTCAAGACGAAACTGCGCGAGCCCTTCTGGAAGGGCCGCGAGCGCGGTGTCGCATAACCACTTCCCGTTTGACCCAGGAGATTCTGATGAGCCGTGATGTATTCGTATGTGGGGTCGGCATGATCCCGTTCACCAAGCCGGGCGCCAACGAGCCCTACCCCCAGATGGCGGCGCATGCCACCCGCGCGGCCCTGCAAGATGCAGGGGTCTGCTACGACCAAGTGCAGCAGGCCTATGTCGGCTATGTGTATGGCGACTCCACCTCCGGCCAGCGCGCGCTGTACGAGGTGGGCATGACCGGCATTCCCGTGGTCAACGTCAACAACAACTGCTCCACCGGTTCGACCGCGTTGTTCCTGGCGCGCCAGGCCGTGGCCAGTGGCGCCGCCGACTGCGTGCTGGCGCTGGGCTTCGAACACATGAACCCGGGTGCCCTGGGCGCCGTGTTCAATGACCGCCCCAGCCCATTCGAGCGGTTTGACGCTGCCACCAACGAACTCGTGCAGTCCGATCTGCCACTGGCACTGCGCTACTTTGCCGGTGCGGGCAAGGCCCATATGGATGAGTTCGGTACGCCCCTCGAAACCTTTGCCAAGATCCGCGCCAAGGCCAGCCGCCACGCCGCCAACAACCCGCTGGCCGTGTTTCGCACCGTGGTCACCGAGCAGGAGGTGATGGAGGCCAAGATGCTGTGGCCCGGCGTGCTGACCCGCCTGATGGCCTGCCCGCCCACCTGCGGCGCCGCCGCCGCCATCGTGTGCTCGGCCGCCTTTGCGCAAAAGCACGGCCTGGACCAGCGCGTACGCATCAAGGCGCAGGCGATGACGACCGACAAGCCCGTCACCTTCGAGGCACGCGACATGCGCGAGGTGGTCGGCTTCAGCATGGCCCGCGACGCCGTCCAGCAGGTGTACGAGGCGGCAGGCATCGGCCCGCAGGACATCGACGTGGTCGAGCTGCACGATTGCTTTGCGCAGAACGAGCTGCTCAGCTACGAGGCGCTGGGCCTGTGCCCGGTGGGGGGCGCCGAGAAGTTCGTCAACGACGGCGACAACACCTACGGCGGCAAGGTCGTCACCAACCCCTCGGGCGGCTTGCTGAGCAAAGGCCACCCACTGGGAGCCACGGGTCTGGCGCAGTGCTTTGAACTCACGCACCAGCTGCGCGGCACAGCCGAGCAGCGCCAAGTGGATGGTGCGCGCCTTGCGCTGCAGCACAACCTGGGTCTGGGCGGCGCCTGCGTCGTCACCCTGTATGAAAAAGTTTGAAACGGAGTGCTGACATGATTGACAAGAAATGGATTGGCCATGCACTGCCACCGTCCGAAATGGCGCTGGATCGCAGCCGCCTGCGCTTTTTTGCCAAGGCCATTGGCGAGACCGCGCCCGAGTACACCGACGTGCAGGCCGCGCAATCGGCGGGCTACGCAGACCTGCCGGCTCCGCCCACCTTTCTCTTTGGTGCGGAACTCGATTCGGGCGCGACCGACGAACTTTTGACCTTGCTGGACGTGCCCGTCGCCAAACTGCTGCACGGTGAGCAGAGCTTCACCTACCACCGCAGCGCCTGCGCGGGTGACACCATCACGGTGCGCTCCGAAATCGGCGATATCTATGACAAGAAAAATGGCGCCCTGGAATTTGTCGTCAAGACCTCCCGCGCCACCAATCAAAAGAACGAACTCGTGGCAGAGATGCGCACGGTGCTCGTGGTTCGCCACTGACGGGAGAACGCCATGACATTCAAGACACCTAGCTTTGCGCAGATCCAGGTCGGCGACACCCTGCCCGGCCTGCAACTGCCACCGGTCGACCGCACCACGCTGGCGCTGTTTGCCGGCGCGTCGGGCGACCACAACCCCATGCACATCGATACCGATGTCGCACGCCGCGCCGGCATGCCCGATGTGTTTGCCCAAGGCATGCTGGGCATGGCCTGGCTGGGCCGGGTTGTAACCAACTGGGCGCCCCAAAGCCAGTTGCGCACATTCGATGCCCGTTTTCAGGGCATCACGCACCTGGGCAACGCCATGCGCTGCAGCGGCCGCATCGTCGAGAAGCTCGAGCACAACGGCGAGCAATGCGTGCGCATCGAGCTCACCAGTGCCAACCAGTTTGGCCAAACCAAAATCGTCGGCGAGGCCCTCGTGGCGCTGGCCTGAACCCACACAAGGAACCCCATGACAAAGAAACTCGAAGGCAAGGTCGCCCTCATCACCGGCTCGGGCCGCGGCATTGGCCGCTCCATCGCGCTCAAGCTCGCCAGCGAAGGCGCGCATGTCGTCGTCAATGACCTCGACGAAGCCCCCGCGCAAGAAGTCGTCGCGGCCATCCGCGCTGCCGGTGGGCAGGCCGTGGCCTGCATTGGCAGCGTGACCGCGCCCGATTTTGCCGAGCGCTTCATCGGCACGGCGGTGAGCGAATTCAAGGGCCTGGACATCATCGTCAACAACGCCGGCTACACCTGGGACAACGTGGTGCAGAAGATGACCGACGAGCAGTGGTATGCCATGCTCGATGTGCACCTGACGGCGCCGTTTCGCATCCTGCGCGCAGCCCAGCCCGTCATCCGCGCATTGACCAAGCAGGAAAAGGAAGCGGGCAAAAGCGTGGTGCGCAAGGTGGTCAACATCTCGTCGGTGGCAGGCCTGTTCGGCAATGCCGGCCAGACCAACTACTCCACCGCCAAGGCCGGCATTGTCGGCATGACGCAGACGCTGGCCAAGGAATGGGGCCGCATGAACGTGACCGTGAACTGCGTGGCCTATGGCTTCATCAAGACGCGCTTGACGGTGAGCGCCGACAGCGACGCCACCGAGAACATTGATGGCCGCGAGATCAAGGTGGGCGTCAACCCCGACCTGATGGCGGCCATGGAGCGCATGATTCCGCTGGGACGTGGCGGCACGCCCGACGAAGCAGCGGGGGCCGTGTACCTGCTGTGCATCCCTGAATCGGACTACGTGAGCGGCCAGACGCTCATGTGCACCGGCGGTTTGACGGGAATTTGATGCCATGAGCCTGCTACCCCAACTGCACCGCCATGCCTGGATGGATGAAGACATCGAGGCGTTCCGGGAGCAAGCCCAGCGCTACATCGCCAAAGAACTCGTGCCGCACCTGGACGGCTGGCGCCGACAGGGTTTCATCCCGCGCGAGGCCTGGCAGCCGTTTGGCGAGTTGGGCTTTCTGCTGCCCGAGATGCCCGAGGAATACGGCGGCGCAGGTGCCAACCTGGCCTACCAGTTGGTGGTGCAGGACGAACTCGCCCGCGCCGAAGTGCCCGCGAACTCGGCCGTGCACACCATTGCCGCGCACTACATCCTGGACTACGGCACCGAGGAACAAAAGCAGCGCTGGCTACCGCGCCTGGCCAGCGGCGAGCTGCTGGCGGGCATCGCGCTGACCGAGCCGGGCTGTGGCTCGGACCTCAAAGCCTTGCGCACCAAGGCCACCAAGGACGGCGATGCTTACGTGATCGACGGCGCCAAGACCTTCATCACCAACGGCGCTACGGCCAACTTGCTGGTGGTCGCCGTGCGCACCGGTGGGCCGGGCAGCAGCGGCGTGTCGCTGGTGGTGCTGGAGACTGAGAACCTGCCCGGTTTTCGTGTCGGCAGGCGGCTGGAGAAGCTGGGCCAGCATGCGTCGGACACGGCCGAGCTGTTCTTTGACGGCGTGCGCCTGAATGCAGGGCAGCTCCTCGGCGGGCAGGAAGGCCAAGGCTTTCGCCAGCTGATGAGCCAGCTGCCCTACGAGCGCCTGCTGCTGGCCGTGCCCGCTGCGGCGGTGATCGAGCGGGCCGTCGAATTGACGGTGGAGTACACCAAGGGCCGCAAAGCCTTTGGACAGAGCGTCTTCGATTTTCAAAACACCCGCTTCAAGTTGGCCGAATGCGCCACGCTGGCCCATGTGGTGCGCAGCTTCGTCAACGACTGCATCCAGCGCCTGCTTGATGGCACGCTGGACGACGAAGCCGCCTACATGGCCAAGTGGTGGTGCACCGAGCAGCAGGGCAAGGTGACCGACGAATGCCTTCAGCTCTTCGGCGGCTATGGCTACATGGCCGAGTACCCGATTGCGCGCCTGTATGCTGATGCCCGCATTCAACGCATTTACGGAGGCACGACGGAAATCATGAAAGACTTGATTGCACGGAGACTGGGCACATGAGCGCGCCGCTGTCTTCCCCCCTCGCCGGCATCCGCATCGTCGAATTCGAAGGCATCGGCCCCGGCCCGCTGGCTGCGCGCATGCTGGCCGACATGGGCGCCGAGGTCACGGTGATTGCCCGCCCGCAGCAGGGCGCCGTGGCGGCGCAGCTCGGCGGCAGCGGTGACAACCCCCTGCGGCGCGGCAAGACCGTGGTGCTGCTCGACCTCAAGCAGGACGCCGCCCGCGCCGAGGCCCTGGCCCTGGTGGCCCAGGCTGATGCGCTGATCGAAGGCAATCGCCCCGGCGTGATGGAGCGCCTAAAGCTTGGCCCGGCCGAGTGCGCACAGGTCAACCCGCGCATCGTTTACGGCCGCATGACCGGCTGGGGCCAGAGCGGC
>JAMLIT010000068.1 GCA_023954035.1 Burkholderiaceae bacterium
TGGTAGAGCAGAGGATTGAAAATCCTTGTGTCGGCGGTTCGATTCCGTCCCAGGCCACCAAAAAATTGCCTTTCTAGTCAACAGGTAAGCAAGGCATTGACAACACAGGCGACCTGGAAGTGGTCGCTTTTTTCTGCCGCTTTCCCACGCCCAGGCGGAAAAGGAATTGGCGCTTCCCTACGCGCGGAGCGACGGGTGCGGCTTGCAGTTGAATGGCTTTCAGGGCTTACGTTGCGAAAGCTCTCTCCTTCGACGCCTTAGATCCTTCAGGTACGTGGCTCGCCTTGGGCGTTGACGGTAATGGTGCGCCCGGGTGGGGACGCCATCTGGATTCGGTGCTCCTCGCCTCGGAAACTGTAGGTGACGTCCCAATACGCGGTGTGTGCCTGGCTGGGCACATCTTCACAGCGCTGCACATCTTGCGCTGCGCCCGATGAGGTTCCGTTGGTTCCGCCGATTTTGGAGCCGATCACTGCACCCGCGATGGCGCCGCCCGCAGTAGCGATGTCCTTGCCACTACCGCCGCCCACCTGGTGGCCAAGGACGCCGCCGAGCAAGGCGCCAAGCACTGCTCCGGGGGCGTTCACCTCGCTTTGGGGCGCTTGCTCACGCTCGATCCAGCAGCGTTTCTCGGGCGTTCCCACTACGGCGCGAACGGAAGTAACGTCCGCCTCGAACAGGCGTTCGTCCTTGCGCTGGCGGTAATTGGGCGCGGCGATCGGTGCGGGCGCATAGCGGGCTTCGTCGAGGTGCGCGTCGCGGCGGATCTCCCGTACCGAGGAAATGCGGTTGTTCATCCCCATGGCAGAAAGCGACGGGTACTGGCCCGGACGCAACACCATGCATCTGCCATTGAAGTGGGCGTCGTCGCAGACTTCCCAGTAGCGCTCGCCCACCACCACGGCGGACGACGCCCGGTCGTTGAATCCCTCCGAGCGCAGGTTTTCCAGGGACCGGTCTGTGGTGAATGCGCGGCCGGCAAAACCCTCTTGTCCGAACAGCGCAATTTGCGCCGTCTCCGGCGAAGGCTCAGGTGCTTTTCTGGCAACCCTGCGAACCGAAGAAATCCGGTCGTTCAGCGCTGTCCCCCGCAGGTTGGGATATTCGCCCGGCCGAAGGATGATGCAGCGGCCATTGAAGCGAACATCTTCGCAAGCCTCCCAGTCGTCCGGCCCGGTCACCACCAGGGACGAAACCCGGTCGTTGAAGCCCTTGCGACGCAAGTCCTCGACTCGCGTCAGGGTGGTGTATGAGCGACCGCCAAAGCGCCTGTCCTCGTAAAAGGTGATTTGCGCAGGCGGCGGCGCCGGCGCGTAGCGTCTCTCGTCGACGCGTGCGTCCCGCGCGATGGCGCGGGCAGAGGAAATCCGGTCGTTCATTCCCATCGCCGCCAACGAGGGGTACTGGCCGGGACGCAGCACCACGCAGCGCCCGCCAAAGCGCGCGTGTTCACACACTTCCCAGCGCTGGTTCTCGACGATGGCAGAAGAGGCGCGGTCGTTGAAACCAAAGCGCTCAAGATTGCCGATGCGGCTTTCGGTGGTGAAGGAACGGCCCGCAAAGCCCTGTTCTTGAAAGAAAGTGACTTGAGCGCTGACCGGCACGGCCAGGGTCCATAGCAGGGTCATCCATGCCGTCTTGGAGAGTATGTTCATCGCGGGTGCCTATACGGGTTGGGGACAGAAGACAAATGAATGCACTTGCTCCACCATAGGCCCGCGAATGGGCTCGCCAAGTAGGAAACGGCGCCGCGATGGCGCCAGACGCGCGTGCCACGACCGGCTAAAGCGTCAATGCCGAACCGTCGACAAATACCTTGAGTTCATGGCGCGCAAAGGCTTGCCAGCACTCATCGCGCGTCAGCGGCGCAGTGACAATGACGGCCACCCGGTCGGTGGCCTGGGTTTCGCGTGCAAAGTCCACCGACAGGTCTTCGTCTGATAGATGGGCTGCGGCAAAGGGGTGACGGCGCTCTATGTAATGCAAGTCTGTCGAAGCGTGCGCCCACAACGCCAAGCCATTGGACAACAGGAAATTGAAGGTCCCATGCCGAGCGATTCCCGCCGATAGCTCGCGCAGGGTCAGCGTCAGCTCCGCCACGCTGGGCAACTGCGCGTGCGACTTGGAAAGCTCCTGCATGAGCCAGCAAAAAGCACGCTCGCTGTCGGTGTCTCCTACCGGATGGAAGCTGCGGTGCAGATGCGGCTGAAAGTCTTTCAGATCCCCGTTGTGTGCAAACACCCAGTAGCGCCCCCACAGCTCACGCACAAAGGGGTGGCAGTTTTGCAAACTCACCACGCCCTGCGTGGCTTTGCGGATGTGCGCGATGACGTTGCTGCTCTTGATCGGGTAGCGCCGAATCAGCTCGGCCACCGGTGAGTCGACAGCGCGTTCGTGGTCGACAAAGTGGCGCACGCCCCTGCCTTCAAAGAAGGCGATTCCCCAGCCATCGCTGTGGTCCCCCGTGCGGCCGCCCCGCTGCGCGAAGCCGGAGAAGCTGAAGCGCACGTCGGTGGGCGTGTTGCAGTTCATTCCAAGGAGCTGGCACATGATTCTTTGGGCTCGTTGCAGGACTATGGCCTGGGGGCAGCGGCGCGCAAGCGCCAGGCCGCCAGCATGGCGACGGTGCAGAGCATCGCGAGCATCAAAAACGTGTCCCCAAATGCCGCAATGCGTGCTGGACTCGATCCTTGCGATGCCAGAGAAGCACCATGCGCCGCAAGGCGCCACTCAAGCACGATGCCGCACAGGCTCACCCCGGCCGCACCGCCCAGCATGCGCAGAAAGCCAATGGCACTGGAGCCCTGAGCAATCAGTGCCTTGTCCAGCGGGCGCATGGCACCAAGGTTGAGCGAGGGCAGGATGAACCCGAGCCCGATGCGTCCCAAGATGGCAAAAGCGACCAGCAGCCACAGCCCCGAATCAAGCCGCACCAGCACCATCAAGGCGAATGAGAGTGCCAGCAAAAAGAGCCCCACCGAAACCAGCACATGCGTCGGTTGCCGGTCCGCGAGTCTGCCCACAACAGGAATGGTCACTGCAAGCACAATCCCTGCCGGCAGCAAGATCGTCCCCACCAACGAGGCCGAAAGCTGCAGCCCCAGCTGCATGAAAACCGGCAACAAGTAGGTGGAGCCGAACAAGGCCGTTCCGTAGATAAAGGCGACGATGCTGCCCATGGTGAACTGCCGGTAGCCAAACAGGCGCAAATCCATCAGCGGCCGGCGCCCGGTGCGGGCCAGTCGCGCCTGCCACCAGATAAAAAGTGCGGTGCAAGCCGCCGCGCCGCCCAGCAGAGCGAGCGCCCGCTCCGGCGGGCCCTGGTGCAGTTCCACCAGGCCATTGAGCAGGCAGAGCGTGCCCACGCTTCCCAGCAGCAGCCCCCGCCAGTCCAGGGTTTCGCCTTCGCCGCCCGCTGCAACTCCGCCTGGCGCCGTGCTGGGCACGAATTTGAACGCCAGCCAGAGCGAGGCCAGGCAAAACGGCACCACCATGAAAAAAATCGAGCGCCAGCCAAACCAGTCCACCAGCAGGCCGCCGATGCTGGGCCCCAGCGCCGGCGCGAGCACTACGCCCATGCCAAAGACTCCGCTGGCGCGCCCCTGCTCGTGTGGCTGGAAGGCATAGAGGATGACGACTGCCGGAATGGGCTGGACGATGCCCGCCGCAAGACCTTCAGCAACCCGCCCCACCAAAACCATGGAGAAATTGCCAGCGGTGCCACCCGCAATTCCGCCCCCCAGCAGCAGCAGCATGGAGCCGACATAGGTCATTCGGTAGCCAAAGCGCGCCAGCAACCAGGGGGTGGTGAGCATCGAGGCGGTCATTGCCACCATGAACCCCGAAGCCACCCACTGCGCCCGGCCCTGGTCCAGCGAGAAATGCTGACTCATGTCCGGTATGGCGACGTTGACCACCGTGGACGACATGATCGACGCCATCGTGCCGACCATGACCGACAGCAAAACCAGCCAGCGGTAGCGCTCGCCGTAGCGTGCGCGCAGCGCCTGCAGACTGCTCGAAGCGCCAGCCACTCACATCTCGCTCAGCTGCGATCGGACCAGAGCTTGCCGCCGGTGGCCCAGTTCTCCCGCTTCACGTCCGTGATCAGGATGTCCACCGATTCCGGCGCACCGCCGAGGATTTCGACGGAAACGCGTGTGATCTCTTCTGCCAGGCGGCGCTTTTGTTCGACGGTGCGGCCTTCCATCATTTCGACGTGGTAGGTGGGCATGGCATTCCTTTGAAAAACAATCAGATATCGGCGGCAGCCGCCTGCGCGCAAGCCGCGCAAAGACAGCGCCGCTGCCGGTCTTGGCTTGCAACGCGCGCCAGAGCGAGCGGCGACACCCGCGTGCCCATGCACCAGCATTGCGCGGCGTCCTCGCAAGCTGCCATGCTGCACGCGTTGTCCTGCTCGCACAGCGGGCAACGCAGCGCAGCAGCGGTGGCAGATTCGGGCAACGGTGTTGTCATGGTGAGTGGGTCAGCGGCGGTGATGCCGCGGGGCGGCAATTAGCGTGCCGCGTTCGAGTGTAGAGCTTTGCAAAAAAATGGCGTGGCACCCGGTCAGTACCACGCCAAAATTCTATGAAAATCGGCCTCTAGCGCTTATCCAGTAAGCGTTTGCAGCACTCAATTTGATAGCATCTGTCGGTCGATGATGCGGGCTGTACCGATCAGGCCGCCGCCTTCACCTTGAGCCGCCAGGCGTGCAGCAGCGGCTCGGTGTAGCCGCTGGGCTGCTCCTTGCCCTTGAAGACCAGCTCGCAGGCAGCCTGGTAGGCCATGCTGGTGTCGAAGTTGCCGGCCATGCGCTGGTACAGCGGGTCGCTGCCGTTCTGCTGGTCCACCACCGCAGCCATGCGCTGGAAGGTGGCCTGGATGCGGCCTTCGCTCACCACGCCATGCAAGAGCCAATTGGCCATGTGCTGGCTGCTGATGCGCAGCGTGGCACGGTCTTCCATCAGCCCCACGTTGTGGATGTCGGGCACCTTGGAGCAGCCCACGCCCTGGTCCACCCAGCGCACCACATAGCCCAGGATGCCCTGTGCGTTGTTGTCCAGTTCCTGCTGGATTTCTTCGTCGCTCCAGTTCGGATTGGCGCTGACGGGAATGGTCAAGAGGCCGGTGAGCAGGTTGTCGCGCTCGGCGTTGGCGTCGATCTTTTCCATTTCCTTTTGCACGTCGCTCACCAGCACCTGGTGGTAGTGCAGGGCGTGCAGCGTGGCGCCTGTGGGGCTGGGTACCCAGGCGGTGTTGGCGCCGGCCCTGGGGTGGGCGATCTTTTGCTCCAGCATGGCCGCCATCAGGTCGGGCATGGCCCACATGCCCTTGCCGATCTGCGCCTTGCCGCGCAGCCCGCACGAGAGGCCGACGAGCACGTTGTTCTTCTCGTAGGCCTGGATCCAGGCGCTGGTCTTCATGTCGCCCTTGCGGATCATGGGGCCGGCGTACATGGCGCTGTGCATCTCGTCGCCGGTGCGGTCCAGGAAGCCGGTGTTGATGAAGGCCACCCGGCTGGCGGCTGCGGCGATGCAGGCCTTGAGGTTGACGCTGGTGCGGCGCTCTTCGTCCATGATGCCCAGCTTGACGGTGTTCTCCGGCAGGCCCAGCAGTTGCTCGACGCGGCCGAACAGTTCGCTGGCAAAAGCGACTTCGGCGGGGCCGTGCATCTTGGGCTTGACGATGTAGACGCTGCCCTTGCGCGAGTTGCGAATGCCGTCCTTTCCGTGCCCCTGCAGATCGTGCAGGGCGATGGTGGTGGTGACCACAGCGTCCAAGATGCCTTCGGGAATCTCACGCACCTGGCCTTGCTTGTCGGTCCACAGGATGGCCGGATTCGTCATCAGATGACCAACATTGCGCAGGAACATCAGTGAGCGGCCGTGCAGGCGCACTTCGCCGCTGCCGGCCGGCGCCGTGTAGACGCGGTCAGGATTCAAGCCGCGCGTGAAGGTCTTTCCGCCCTTGGCGACTTCTTCGGTCAGCGTGGCTTTGAGGATGCCCAGCCAGTTGCTGTAGCCCAGCACCTTGTCGTCGGCGTCCACCGCGGCCACCGAGTCTTCCAGATCGAGAATGGTCGAAAGCGCGGCTTCGAGCACCAGGTCGCTCACGCCGGCGGCATCGGTCTTGCCAATGGGGGTGCTGCGATCGATGCGAATGTCCAGATGCAGGCCGTTGTGCTGCAGCAGCACGGACGAGGGGCTGGCCGCGTCGCCCTGGTAGCCCATGAACTGGGCCGGGTTTTTCAGGCCCGTGCTGGCACCGCCTTGCAGTGCGACGACCAGCGCGCCGTTCTCGACGCGGTAGGCGCTGGCATCGGCGTGCGAACCCTGGGCCAGCGGGGCCGATTCGTCGAGCACGCGGCGGGCGAAGGCGATCACCTTGGCGCCGCGCTTCTCGTTGTAACCAGGGCCTTTCTCGCAGCCATCGGTTTCGGGGATCGCGTCGGTGCCATAGAGCGCGTCGTACAGGCTGCCCCAGCGCGC
>JAMLIT010000069.1 GCA_023954035.1 Burkholderiaceae bacterium
ACCACGATGCGCTGGTACTGCGAGGCGCCCGTGTAGACGATGCGGTCCTGGTAGAAGTGGTCTTCGGCAAAGCGCGTGATGTGCTCGGCGCCCCAGAACCCGGCGGACAGCAGGGCGACCACGCCGGCGCAGGCCCACGCATGCGCGCCAAAACGCCGCAGTTCCCAGCGAAAGAGCCACAGCGCCCACACCGCCACCAGCGCGTTCAACAGGCCAAACAGCAGCCCCGTGCGAATGAGGCCCAAGTGCGGCACCAGCAGCAGCGGGAACGCCAGCGACACCGCCAGTGCGCCCAGGTAGTCGAAGGTGAGCACCTGCGAGACCAGATCCTTGAGCGCCACATCGCGCTTCATGATGCGCATCACCAGCGGAATCTCCAGGCCCACCAGCGTGCCCACCAGCAGCACCATGCCGTAGAGCAGGAAGCGGAAGGCCCCCGGCGTGTAGGCATTCGCCACAAACAGCGCGGCCGGCAAGGCGCCGCCAATCAGCGCCACCAGCAGTTCGATGCGCAGGAAATGCGCCGGCAACTGCCGCTCGAAGTAACGCGAGAGCCACGAACCGACGCCCATCGCGAAGAGATAGGTGCCGATGATGGTGCTGAACTGCAATACCGAGTCGCCCAGCAGGTACGACGCCAGCGCGCCCGCCGCCAATTCGTACAGCAGCCCGCAGGCGGCGACGACAAAGACGCTGGCGAGCAGTGCGACGTCGATCGGGCGGGGGCCGCGCACAGCGGCTCCGGCGCTGGCGGAAATCGTGGAATCGCTCATGCCAGCACTTCATCGAGTTGCTGGGCCAGATTCTTGCCGCTCTGCGCCATGGTCAGCCAACCGAACACCGCGCGGCCACCGCTCGTGCGTGCCCACAGCGCGCCCACTTGGCTCTTTTCAATCTCGTACGGGTCGCTGAGCAGGTGGGCGCCCTTGAACTCCAGCAGCGCCACGCGGCCGTCCTGCAGTTCGGCCACAAAGTCGGCAAAAAAGCGCCCGCGCGATGTGGGCAGGGCAAAGCCGCAGGGCGTGGTGTCGAGGTTGCGCACCCATTGTTTGACCTTGGGGTGGGCGTCGATGAGCTGCGCGCACTGGAACTCCTGCCCGCCGTCCTTCAAGTCGGCCAGCACCGGGAAGTAGTGCTTGGCGAACTGGTAACGGCCCTGGTAGCGCGACGCCACCGGCGCCGGGTAGCGGCCGGGTGTGAACACATGCGGGTGCGCCCAGTCGGGCTCCACCAGCCAGGCCCCGGCCTCGCCCTGCTGCAGCACGCACTGGCGAAACTGCCGCTGGGCTGCCGCGTCGCGCAGGTCGGCCACATGCGCGGCAATGCTGCGCGCCAGTTGAAAGCGCGCTTGCGCCAGCGCGACCAGTGATACGCCGCAGGCATGGATTTGGTGGTTCACCACGGCGGCCAGGTAGGCACGGCGCTGGGGCTGTGTCAGCTCGTGCAGCGCTTTGAAAAGCGACTGGTCCAGCCAGTGCACCAGCGTCTCGGCGGTGATGCTGCTGTGGCCGTAGTCCATGGGCATTTGCTGCACGTCGGCATGGCGCAGCGTGACGCGCTCGCCCTGCAGGTCGATGGTGAACACATCGGACTCCTGCGCCACATGAAAGCCGGGCAACTGCACGGCCTGGGGGCTGAGCAAATCGAGCTCCACGGTCTCCAGCACGGCCTCGCGCTCCAGCGGCCACAGTGGCGCTTGCTTTTGCGTGCGGTAGGCCAGCGGGGGCAGCGGCGCAAAGGGCACGCCGCGTGCGGCCGGGGCCACGCTGGCGGCCACCAGGGCGGTGTGCTGCGCCACCTGTTCGCGCAGTTGCTCTTGCTTTTTGGGGCCGCGCACCTGGGCCAGCATCAGCGCCTCGGTGCCCTCGGCAATGTGCCCGGCCACCACCAGTTGCGGCGCACCGGCAATCGTGTGCACCTGCACGCCGGGCAGCGCCAGCAGCTCGGGCGTGGCTTCGAGTGCTTCAAAATTGCTAGCTATCAGCGCTTGCTGAATAAGCGTTACAGGCTGATTTTGTTCAAAATCTTCACCAAACAAAGGATAGGCGGCTGGCGCCGCAATCATCGACGCCACATCCAGCGCCTCAAACCCCATGTGGTGGATCAGCCGGTCGGCCAGCGCATGCGCCGCGCTGGAAAACTCTGCCGCGCACACATGGGCATAGGCGCGGTTGAGCGCCTCTCGCCCGCGCCGCCGGGCCTGCGGCATGCGCAGCACGCGGCCCAGCAATTGCTCCACCGCCGTGGCGCTGGTCATCTTTTGCAGGCTGCACAGCACGTAGGCAAACGGGCAGTCCCAGCCCTCGCGCAGCGCCTGCACGGTAATCACATAGCGCACCGGGCAGTTGCGCGCGGCCAAATCCAGGTCGTCGAGCCCGCGCGTGGTGCCGGTGGCGACGACGATCTGATCCTCGGGCAGCTTGAGTTCATCGATGAGGTAATTCCGCAGTTTTTCGGGCGGCATCTCGTCGCCCTGGTTCTGCGCCTGCAGCAGCACGATGGGGCGCACATAGCCGTGGCCGTCGGCCTCGTCTTTCAGGGCCTCGGCCTCCAGCTTGCGCTGCGTCTGCACCGCGCCAAACACCGCCTGCGGCCAGCCCTCGGGGTGCTCGGCCAGCACGATGGGCAGCTTGATCATGTCCTCCGCCGCCAGCTCCTGCGCGCTGACGTGGTAGAGCACATTGGTCTTGTGCGCCAGCGGCGTGGCGGTCAGCTCCAGGATGAACGCCGGGTTGAGCCGCTGCAGCGCGGTGAAGCTTTTGTCCGTCTTGGTGTTGTGCGCCTCGTCCACGACCAGCACCGGCCGCTGCAGCGCCAGCCAGTTGGCCAGGCTCCAGCGCGGCTGGCCGACAAAGCCTTGCAGCACGCCGGTGCTGTCCTGCGCCGCGTCGGCTTGCGTCACCAGCGCATCGGGCAGGGTGTGCAGGCACGCCAGCGCGCGCCCACCGTCCTGCGCCAGCGCGCCTTTGAAATGCGGCTCGAAACGCTCCGAAAAGCTGTACACCGTGCGCTGGCCCGCGTCCTCGATACGAAAGCTTTGCATGGTCGCCACCACCACCACGGCGGTGCGCCCCCAATCCGGCGGGGCGATTTGCGCCACGTCGTCGAGCGTGCACACCTGGAGCTGCTCGCCATAAGCCTCGGTCAGCGCCGCGCGGTACGGGTGGCCGGGCGTTTGCAGGGCTTTGAGGGTCTGCTGGCGAATCGCATCACTGGGCACCAGCCACACCGCCACCGGCGCATCCACATGGCACCACTCGCGCGCCAACAGGGGCACGGCGTGCGCTGCCAGCACCGTTTTGCCGCCGCCCGTGGGGATGCGCAGGCACACGCAGGGCAGCTCTGCACCAAAGGCGTCAGGGTTGTAGGGGCGGCCCGCCTGCTCGGCAAACGCCAGCGCCGGGCCTTTGCGCTCGGCGGCGCGGGCAAAGGCGGTCAGCGCGTCCAGGGCGGTTTGCTGGTAGGACTTGAGGGTGAGCGGGGTCATGGAAGATGGTTTCCCTGTGCGCTGCGGTACGCCTGCTGCGGCGACTTGGGCTTGTCCGGTTGGGTCATGGCGATGCGCTTTTGCGCCAGCAGCGGGCGCAGGTAATCCTGCCGTATGGTTTCCGGCTTGCGACTCAGCAGCAGGGCCAGTTCTTCGGCCCGCCATGCCCGCAGACTGCAAAGCTCCACCACCAGTTCGCGCACCGGCTCCGGCGGGTGGCGCCGCCCAATGCTGCCGATGCGAGCCGCCAATTGACCTGGGATTTCATCCAGCAGCGCATTGCGATCCTCGTCCGACTTGCTGGATAGGCTCTCAGGCTTACTGGATAAGTCCTCCGTCATGCTGGTTAAAGGGACTGACTTACTGGATAGCGCGTCCAGCTTGCCAGGCAAGCCGCCAGGCGCTCCGCCCAGCAGCCTGTCCGTAGGCTGGTACCAGGTGGCCGAACCGCGCCCCTGCTGGCTGAACAGGCCCGCGTCGCGCAAGCGCCGCAGGGCACTGCTGGCGGTGAGGGTGTCCACCTTGTTCAGAGCGCGGTAGGTAGCGTTGTCGATGGCGTTGGCTTCGCGGGCCACGACCAGCGCGCGGGCCTCTTCGTCGCTCAGGTGCAGCGCCCTGAACTGCGCCAGCCAGCGGATGTCGTCTTCCCCCAGAAAGTGGTGAAAGAAGAACAGGGTGGTGAACTGATCCTGCCCCCGATCGGACTCGAACAAAGGCGGCACCAGCCCTGCTGTGTCCATCGCCTCACGCATGGCGCGAATGCCGCTGCCCTTGGTTTCGGCAAAGCGGGTTTCATGCAGCACCGCGGCGATGTGGGGGTTGCGCGGCATGGAGCCTGGTTCGCCCAGGTGATCTGGCGACTTGAGCGAAAAGCCGGGGTTGCGGATTTCGAGCCGGTTGGCATAGCGAATCACCTGCACCGGCGCCTGTACGCGGTAGCTGCGGTGCATCAGCGCATTGACCAGCGCTTCGCGCAGTGCGCGCAGCGGAACCACGGGGGTATCGCTGCGCTGCAACTGGCCTTCGGCCAGGCCGAAGCCCTTGGGCAGGTCATCCAGTACGGCCGCCTGGGTGCGGCGCAACAAGCTGGCCAGCGGCGCGCGCAGCTCCACCGTGTCAAAACGACGGTCGGGGTGCGGCACCCACTCACGGCCCGGCACCCGGATGTAATCCACCCGCGTCATCGGAAAACAGCGGCGAAGGGCAGCGGTCTTGCCAAAAAGCAGCAATCCGGCCACCGTGGGCTGCCATGCGCCGGTCGCGTCGCGCCTCACCGCATGCAAGGCCTGCAACAGCTCCGTATCGCTCCAGCGCAGCTCCTCGGCATCGGGGTTGGCGTCGGCGCGCGCCTGGCGATAGTCGGCGATGGCGCTTTCGTCCAAATCCTCCAGTCCGGCGCCGGGCACCAGCCCCGCGTCAAAGCTCTCACGCTGGCGCGATTGGTAGAGCAGTACGAGATCGTCTTCGGTGCAGCGCTGATCGGTGCTTCCGATGCGGCGAAACGCGCCTTTGGGCAGGCCGGTGGCCTTGAAATAGATCGGCTTGTCCTGCGGCGCGGCCTCGGGCACGAAGACCACCACGACAGGCTCGCCCGCCAATGTCTCGGTGCGAATGTCTACCCGCAGCGGCAGGTTGAACACCGTGGCGCACTGGCTGGCCAGGTCGGCGCTCAGCTGGTCGGGGTGTGGGACGCCTTCCACCGCATAGCCAGGGAACAGCGCCTGCTCGTCTGGCGCAACACCCAGCAGCAGCCAGCCACCCCCCAGGCAGGGCTCATTGGCAAAGGCGCAAATGGTCTCCAGCAGCGAACGGCCCGCTTCCCGTGCGCGCTTGGCCTCGACGCGTTCGTTTTCATCGAGCAGGTTGAGGCTTTCCAGCAGTTCCTGGGCCGTCATCGCCTCACCTCGCCTTCACGTCGTACGGTATGTGCTTGAACGTCACCCGCGCCTGCGCCAGCCGCGCGGGGCCCAGGCGGCAGGCTTCGCCGTAGACCACCAGCGGCGCATCGGGGTGCGCTGTGCCGGCGTGCAGGGCCAGCAAGGCGTCGAGGACGGCCGAGGTCAGCACGTTGCCGCTGGCCGGGCGCTTGTCGCCCAGGATGCCGTTGAACAGCAGGTAGTACGCCGTGCGGCTTTGCAGCACCGGGGCGGGAGGCGCTTGCGGGATGTCTGAAATTTCAGATGAAATGGGCCTCTCGCGCCCATCTGGCAAGCGCAAGCAGCTATCAAAAACAGAGTTTGTGCCCAGATAGGGCGTGCCGCTCTGGCCCTGGGCGGGGTCGAAGGCGGTGCCCGTTTCCTGCTGCCAGATGAAGGCGGCCAGCGTGGCAAAGCGCACGCCAGGGTGAATGCAGCCGTCGGCATCAAAAATCGGTGCGCCCAGGCGCATGAAGCGAAAGCCCCCGCCGCCCTGCCAGCCCACCGCCTGGCTGATGCCGCCCTGCTCGCCATCAACCACCTTTTGCAGGCGCGGCAGGCAGTGCGTGGCGGCGTGCTCGCCCATTTCGATGCCAATCCAGCGGCGGCCCATCTTGTGGGCGACGGCGGCGGTGGTGCCGGAGCCGAGGAAGCTGTCGAGGACGAGGTCGTGGGG
>JAMLIT010000007.1 GCA_023954035.1 Burkholderiaceae bacterium
TCCAGGCCGCCTGAGGCGCGTCAGACCACCAGGTCGATCTGTTGCACCGTGCCTGCGCCGCCGTCTTCGCGCAGATAAACGCTGCTCGAACGCACGGCGCCCAGGGCGCTGTTGTGTTCGCCGCGCAGGGCAAAGGGGCTGTCGGCCGAGGCCAGGAGCAGTGCGCCTACGCCCATCTCCTGCAGGGTGCGCAGCGGGCCCGCGCCGTCGGCCGAGGGTGTCCATACGCGCAGCTGGTCGAACACGGCATCGTTTTCGTCGATCCAGCCATTGCCATCGTCGTCGTGCTGGGCCAGTTCGGCAAACCCCTGACCGGTGGCCGGGCCGAACAGTTCCAGGCCATTGTCAATGCGCTGGTTCTGGTTGCGGTCCAGCGCCAGATAGCCCCGGTTGCCTGCCAGCAGCGGCACGTTCTCGGTCGGGCCGTCGCCATCGAGGTCGAAGGCAAAGCGCAGGTCTTGCAGCTCGGCGGCGGTACCGTCAAAGTGGATGACCAGCGGGTCGACCGGCACGGCGGCGTCGCCCAGGCGCAGGCTGCTCCAGGTTTCTTCGCGGTAGCTACGTTGCATGTCCAGTTGCAGGGTAAAGCGCAGTTCCTGCCCATCGGCGGTGCGCACGATGCCTTCTGCCGCAAATTGCGTGTGTTCTGATTCTTCCAGCACCGTGTGCTGTTCGACCACCAGGCCAAAACCGGCGCTGCGCGCGGCTTGCGGGGTGGGTGAGGGGCTGGCAGGGGCAAACTCTGCGGCAGCGGGTGCCGGTTCGGACGGCAGTGTGGTGATTTGCGCGACCACACCGGTCATGCGCTCGATCAGGTCGCGCAGCATGGCCAGGCGGGGCGTCAGGTTCTCGGTGGTGTCCGTGCGCGTGGTGGTGCATGCGCGCTGCGCGCTGGCCAGGGGCTCTGCGGCGGCCTGGCGTGCGGCGTCCGAGATGCGCACGCTCGCCTGCGGTGGGCGCGCGCTGGTGGGCCGCTGGCCGACCCACATCTCCATCCGTGCGCTTTGCGACTGCACGCGGGTGGCGCTGTGCTGTGCCTGCAGGTGCAGGGCCGAGGACGCGATTTTCATGGGGCAAGCTCCATGGCATGGATGGAGGGTTATCGGCCTGTTTGCCGCAGAACTTGAGCGCGGCCTGTGCCTCAGCCCGCCAGCACCCGCTGCTCGAAGGCTTCCAGCGGCTCCGGGCGGCCCGAAGTCGCGTTCAGTTTCGCTCTGATGGGTACCGTGGTGCAGTTTTTGGGATCTGGCGACTCGACGCGCATGCATGTCAGGGCGAAAACGCCGCAAACGGCGTCAGCAAGACGACGCTTTGGCCTCGCTGCAAGCCGAAACCCGATTCACGTAAGGAGTGCCAGCGCAAACTCGCGCGCCTTGAAGGTCTCCAGATCTTCGAGTTGTTCGCCGACGCCGATGAAGTACACCGGCAGCGGACGCTCCTGGGCAATCGCGGCCAGCACGCCGCCCTTGGCTGTGCCGTCGAGCTTGGTGACCACGAGGCCGGTGAGCTGCAGAGCGTCGTCGAAGGCGCGCACCTGGGCCAGTGCGTTCTGGCCGGTGTTGCCGTCAATGACCAGCAGGACCTCGTGCGGCGGCTGGCCGATGCCGGCGGCGCCTGGACTGCTGCCTGCCTTGGCGATGGTGCGTTTGATCTTGCGCAGCTCTTCCATCAGGTGCAATTGGGTGGGCAGGCGCCCTGCGGTATCGACCAGGACCACGTCCTTGCCGCGCGCCCGCCCGGCCATGACAGCGTCAAAGCTCACCGCAGCCGGGTCACCGCCCTCCTGGCTGACGATTTCCACGGTATTGCGGTCCGCCCAAACGCCCAGCTGCTCGCGCGCCGCAGCGCGGAAGGTGTCGGCTGCAGCCAGCAGCACGCTGGCGCCGGCTTGCGCGAGGTGGCGCGTGAGCTTGCCAATCGATGTGGTCTTGCCGGCACCGTTGACGCCGGCCACCATGATCACCGTGGGCGTGAATTCGCCGATCACCAGGGATTTTTCGAGGGGCCGCAGCAGATCGGTCAGCGCATCGACCAGCAGGCCTTTGACGGCGGCCGGGTCGGTGGTGCGGCTGTCTTTGACGCGGCGTTTGAGATCGGCCAACAGGTATTGCGTGGCCTTGACACCGGTGTCGGCCATCAGCAGGGCTTCTTCCAGCTCCTCGTACAGCGCCTCGTCGATGCGTGTTCCTGTGAACACGGTGGCGATGCTGCTGCTGGTTTTGCGCAGGCCGCCGCGCAGGCGTTCCATCCAGTTCTTGCGAGCCGGGGCAAGCGCGTCAGGGGTGTCGGTCAAGACGGGCGCCTGGGTTTGGGGGGCTGCTGGCTGGATGGCTGGCGCCACGGGACTGCTGATGGGTGCGGGCGAGGCCCGTGCTGGCGTTGGGCTGTCCCGCGTCTCCGCCGGCTGCGCCCCGGATGCCGGCGCGAGGGTGGGTGCGGGCGTTGGCTCGGGCGCCGGCGAGACCGCAGGCGCAGGCGCAGGTATGGGCGCACTGCGTGCAAAGGGATTGCGCAGCCAGGCGCGGGCGCCCGTCGCCGGTGCCTCTGGGGTGGGCGCTGCAGTGGACACGGTTGCGAGTGTTGCTTGAGGCAGCGGCGCAGGCACAGGCGCGGTTGCCGACTGCGCAGGTTCAGGCCCGGACGCCGGAGGCGAAACGACTGAAACGACAGGCGCTTGCGTCGCAACAGCCGGGGCGATGACGGGAAGGTCAGCGGGCGAAATGGCCGGAGGCGCTGCAGGCAGCGTGGCCGGCGTTGCCGTCGCGTTGCCGGTCTCCGGCGCGCCTGTGGAATCAGGGTCCACCAAGCTGTCTGATCGGAGGTCTTCGGGTGCGGGCGCACCGGGCGCCGGCTTTTTCTTGAAAAAACTGAACATTTGGCCGCTTCTTAGAATCAGCCATTCTATGAAACGCACCTTTACTGCTCTGGGCCTGGCGCTTTGCGCTGCTGGCTTCCTCCCCGCGCATGCGGCCACCACGGATGCCGCCCCTGTGGTGGCGCAAGCGGTGGCCCCGTCGCAATTCACGCTAGCCAATGGCATGCAGCTCATCGTCCAGCCCGACCGGCGTGCGCCCACGGCGGTGCACATGGTCTGGTTGCGGGTCGGGTCCATCGATGAAGTCGATGGCGTCAGCGGTGTCGCCCATGTGCTGGAACACATGATGTTCAAGGGCAGCAAAACGCTCGCTCCCGGCGAGTTCTCGCGCCGCGTGGCGGCCCTCGGCGGGCAGGAAAACGCCTTTACCAGCCGCGACTACACCGGTTACTACCAGCAGATTCCAGCAAACAAGCTCGAAGACGTGATGCGGCTCGAGTCGGACCGCTTTGCAAACAACCAGTGGCCGGACGAAGAATTCAAGCGCGAGCTCGAGGTGGTCAAGGAAGAGCGCCGCATGCGCACCGAAGACCAGCCGCGCGCCTTGCTGTCCGAGCAGCTCAACGCGGCAGCGTTCATTGCATCGCCCTACCACCGCCCCGTGGTCGGCTGGATGAGCGACCTCGACGCCATGACGCCGGACGACGCCCGCGCCTTCTACCGCCAGTGGTACGTGCCGGGCAACGCCGTCATCGTCGTGGCGGGCGACGTGGACCCGCAGAAGGTGCTGGCGCTGGCGCAAAAGACCTATGGCGCGATTCCTGCGCGCGCCGTGCCGACCCGCAAGCCGCGCACCGAGCCGGCGCAGATAGGCATGCGCCGCATTGAAGTCAAAGCCCCGGCGGACCAGGCCTATGTGGCGCTGGCGTACCGTGCCCCTTCGCTCAATTCCCTGACCGAACCGACCGCCAGCGACCGCGACGCGCTGGCGCTGTTGCTGCTCTCGGGCGTGCTCTCGGGCTACGACGGGGCGCGTCTGGAGCGTGGGCTGGCGCAGGGTCCTGACCGTGTGGCCGACAGCGCCAACAGCGGCGCCTCGGTGTTTGGTCGGGGGCCGTCGCAGTTCTTCCTCTCGGGCGTTCCGGCCGCCGGCAAGACAGCCGCGCAGGTCGAAGCCGCGCTGCGCGCCGAAGTCGCGCGTGTGGCCAAGGACGGTGTCAGTGAGGCCGAACTGACCCGCGTCAAAACACAGTGGATTGCCAGCCGCGTCTACGACCGCGATTCGCTGCAAAGCCAGGCGAGCGAGCTGGGCAGCAACTGGGTGCAAGGCCTGCCGCTGGATGCCGAAGACCGGCTGCTGACCCTGCTGCGCGGCGTGCAGCCGAGCGAGGTGCAAAGCGTGGCCCAGCGCTACTTTGCCGATGACCAGCTCACCGTCGCCACGCTGCTGCCCCAGCCGGTGGCCCCCGGCACGCGCAGGCGCCCTGCGGCCGACGCCGGCGGCGCCATCCACTAAGCCTGCGCCACTCCCATTTTCAGGATTATTTCCATGAATGCTATTAAAAAGATAGCTGCTCGCGCTTGTGCAATAAGCGCTGGAGTGGTTTTTTACTCACAATCTGCCTGGGCCCTGCTGCCCATTGAGCATTGGACCGAGCCCAGCGGCGCGCAGGTCTGGCTGGTGCAAAGCCCGGCGCTGCCCATGGTGGATGTGCAGATTGATTTTGACGCCGGCAGCCGGCGCGACCCGGCGGCTCAGGCCGGGCTGGCCAGTGCCGCAGCCACCATGATTACCAAGGGTGTTCGCGCCGTGGGTGATGCCCCGGCCATCGACGAGAACGCTTTGGGCGAAGCCTGGGCCGACCTGGGGGCCTCGTTCGCGGCCGGCGCCGACAGCGACGCATTGAGCTTTTCGCTGCGCTCGCTGACTGATCCGCCCCTGCTGGCCCGCGCGGCGCAACTGGCTTCGCGCCAGATGGGTCAGCCTGCCTGGCCCGAGGAGATCTGGCAGCGCGAGCGTGCCCGCTGGAGTGCAGCGATTCGCGAAGCCGACACGCGCCCCGGCACCGTGGCCGGCAAGGCGTTTGCCAAAGCGGTTTACGGTTCGCACCCCTATGGCCAGCGGGCCACAGCCGAAACGCTTGCGCAGATCAACGTGGCCGACCTGCGTGCCTACGCCGAGCGCAATGTGCAAGCCTGCCGCGCCAGGGTGGCCATCGTGGGCGCCGTCTCGCGCCCGCAGGCCCAGACCTTGGTGAGCACCCTGTTGGCGCACCTTCCGAGTGGCGCGCCCTGCACAGCCCCGCCGCCGGTGCCCGCAGTACAGCCCTTGGCAAAGGCCGAGGAAATCAAGATTCCCTTTCAGTCGGCGCAGGCCTATGTGCTGATTGGCCAGCCCGGCTTCAAACGCAGCGACCCGGATTTTCTGGCACTGCTGGTGGGCAACCACATTCTGGGCGGTGGGGGCTTCACCTCGCGCCTGACCGAAGAGGTGCGCGAGAAGCGCGGCCTGAGCTACAGCGTCTACAGCCAGTTCGCCCCCGGCCTGAATGCCGGCGCGTTTGCCATCAGTCTGCAGACGCGTCCCGACCAGGCGGCCGAGGCACTGAAAGTTTCGCGCGCAGTGCTGGAGCGCTTTGTGGCTGAAGGCCCCACCGAAGCGGAACTGCAAGCCGCCAAAGACAACCTGATTGGCGGATTCGCGCTGCGCATCGACAGCAACCGCAAACTGCTGGGCAACGTGGTGAACATCGCCACCAATGGCTTGCCGCTCGACTATCTGGAGGGTTGGACCGACCGCGTGGCCGCGCTCACCGTGGCCGACGTGCGCGCCGCCATGGCGCGCAAGCTGAGCCCTGAGCGCATGGTGACCGTGGTGCTGGGAGCGCAGCCTTGAAGCGCCCCGCAGCGGGCGCCGTGCGCGCCAAGCCGGCCAGCGCACCGGGCAGCATGCGTACCAAGCTCGCCGCCGCACCCGGCGAGGTGCGCATCATTGGTGGTCAATGGAAGCGCACGCGCCTGCCGGTGGCCAAGCTCGAAGGGCTGCGCCCCACGCCCGACCGGGTGCGGGAAACGCTGTTCAACTGGCTCGGTCAGGATCTCACTGGCTGGCGCTGCCTGGACGCCTTTGCCGGGACCGGCGCCCTGGGTTTCGAGGCCGCTTCGCGTGGCGCAGTTGCCGTGCAGTTGGTGGAAAGCGAACCGTCACTGGTAGCGCAGTTGCACGCATTCCAGCAGCGCTTGCAGGCCGCGGCCGTGCGCGTGCAGCGCGGCGACGGTGTGACGGCCTTGCGCCAGAGTGCACCTGCCAGCCTGGACCTGGTGCTGATCGATCCGCCATTTGGTAGCCAGCTGTTTCAGCCTGCGCTGCAGGCGGCCGTGCCGGCACTGGCGACCAAGGGGTTTATCTACCTCGAAGCCCCCGAGCGCTGGAGCGATGAGGCGCTGCAGGCGCTGGGTCTGGTGCTGCACCGCCATCTGCGTGCCGGTGCCGTGCATGCCCATTTGCTTCAGAAAGAATAGCTGGTGGCGCTTATGGAATAAGCGCCGGAGGCTATTTTTGCCTCAAATTTCACGACTGCGCGTGGCAGCGCTTGTCAACCCATAATGGTTGCCCGCGCAGCGCACAGCCATTGAAAGAAGCCCATGACCCAGAAGAACGTCATCGCTGTCTACCCAGGCACCTTTGACCCGATCACGCTCGGCCACGAAGACATCGTGCACCGGGCCACGCAATTGTTTGGCACGGTGATCGTGGCGGTGGCTGCGGGCCACCACAAGAAAACCCTGTTCAGCCTGGAAGACCGGCTGGCCATGGTGCGTGAGGCCGTGGCGCCGTATGCGCAGGTCAGCGTAGACAGCTTCGGCGGTCTGGTGCGCGACTTTGTCGTCGCCAACGGCGGAAAGGCGATGGTGCGCGGCTTGCGCGCTGTGACCGATTTCGACTATGAATTCCAGCTTGCCGGCATGAACCGCGCGCTGATGCCCGAGGTGGAAACCGTCTTTCTCACTCCAGGCGACCGCTTTCAATTCATCAGCAGCACCTTCGTGCGCGAAATTGCGTTGCTCGGGGGAGAGGTGGAAAAATTCGTCTCTCCTGGCGTGCTCGCGCGGCTCACCCGAAAGGTGCGCGAGCAGGCAGCCGGCTCCGTTTGAGCCTGGCGAGGCCGTCCGACACGCAAGAAAGCCCGCCGGAGCGGGCTTGGTCGATTGCGCGGGCGGGTCAGGGGCGAACGACGATGTTGTTGCGCACTTCGCGCACATTCTTTGTGGTGCGCGCGATTTCGGCCGCCATGTCCTTTTCCCTCTGGGACTTGGCAAAGCCCGAGAGTTGAACCGTTCCATTGAGCGTTTCCACGCTGATCGAGGTGGCGCTGACCGACTTGTCCTCGGCCATCTTGGCCTTCACAGCCGTGGTGATGGCCGCGTCGTCCACGTAGGAGCCGACGGTTTGCTGGTGGCGCGCCACCGAGCAACCGGTGGTGACGACGGTGAGGCCGGCAATGGCGGCAAAGGCGAGAGCACGGGCGTATTGCATGGTTTTTCCTTCTGGGTTGGTGTGAAACACGGGTGCCTGGAACATGGCAGTCGGCTGGCCTGTTGCACCCCCTGGGCCGGCGCGACTGGGGAGAAAAATCAGCGGTCGAGCCAATCCTTGATCTCGTCGGCGTGCTCTTCCTCATCGCTGAGGATTTCTTCGAGCAGGCGCTTGGTGGTTGGGTCCTTGTCACCAATCAAGGTGATCATCTGGCGGTAGGCTTCCACGGCAATGCGTTCGGCGGAGAGGTCGGCTCGGAGCATGTCCTTGAGGTCGCTGGAGTCGTCGTAGGGAGCGTGGCTGCGATCCTGCATGCCGAGCGGCGAGAAGTCGGGCTCACCGCCGAGCTGCACGATGCGCCGCGCCAGCCGGTCTGCGTGGGCAGATTCCTCGTTGGCATGGACCAGGAGCTCGTCCGCAATGGCCGGCGAGGCCAGGCCGTGCGCGGTGAAATGGTGGCGCTTGTAACGCAGCACGCACACCAGTTCGGTGGCCAGGGCGCCATTGAGCAGCCGGATGATGGATTCGCGGTAGGGGCTGGATGCAGGCGTCACCGCACCGCGGTCCAGCTCGCGCGTGGCCGCGGCGCGCAAGGCATCGTGGTCAAGCTCGAGCGCATGGTTCGTAGAGGGATCGTTCATGGGTCGTTGTCTCCTGGGGCTTGTGTCGCGATGCGCTCAGTCCCTGCGGCCGCGCGTGGCCAAAATCAGCAGGGTGGCGAGGGCCGCGCCGCTGCCAAAGGCAATGAGCATGGATTTGGCGGGCTGGTCCACAACGTAGCGGGTCGTGGCCTGCGTGTAGTTGTCCACCTGCTGGCGCAGCCGTTCGCCGGTGTGCGCGCAGTAGTTGATGCTGCGCTCAGCCAGGGCCTGCGCCTTGGCGGCCAGCTCGTTGATGGTGGGATCGATGTCTGCGCGCATCGCGTCCACGGCATGGGCCGCCCGGTCGAGCTGGGCGTTGGCGGCGTCGCGGGTCTGCTGTGCCACCTGGCTGGTTTTGTCTGCGACTTTGTCGGCGCCGGCACGGGCGCCCGAGATGGCCGTTTGCGCCCCCTGCAGCGTGCTGTCTGCTGCGCTGCGCACGGCGTCTGCAGCGCGGTCGGTGGCTCGTTCGATCTTCTCGTTCACGGGTTGCGGATTCATGGGGTTCCTCGGTGGTTTCGGGTCAAAGTGGGGAGCTTATCCGCGCCGGAACAAGCTGGCGACAAACGTCAGTACCGCCAACACGACAAACACGAAGAACAGTATCTTGGCGATGCCGACGGCTCCGGCAGCAATGCCGCCAAAGCCGAACAGCGCTGCCACGAGCGCGATGACAAGAAAAACGACGGCGTAGTGCAGCATTTTGATGACTCCTTTGGATCGCCGGGGGCGGTTGTAACAGGGGCTTCGGGGCTTTCGAAGCGCTTGGCTTGACTGTAGAAGCCTTGCTGCGACGCGCTTGCAGGGGACCTGCCCCAGCCCATGTCAGTGTGCAAGCGGTGCGCGGCGTAGGAAAAAGACTACAGCCAGAAGGAGCCCGCGTGCGCGCCCTGGGGCTCGCTGCCCTGCCCCAGCGGGCGCAGCCGCTCAAATCGCGGCGTCGACCAGTGCGGGCGCTGCGGGCACCACCGGGATGATGGCCGAGACCACGGTCCCCTCTCCCGGCTTGGATTCGACCGTCAGCCGCCCACCCGCCGCTTCCACGCGGTGGCGCATGCCCAGCAGGCCGTGGGCCGAACGGCGCACGGCGCTCACGTCAAAGCCGCTGCCGTCATCCCGGATCTGCACGGCCACATGGGTCGGGTAGTTGTGCACGGTGACCAGAACATGCTGGGCCGCGGCGTACTTTGCGATGTTGTTGAGCGCCTCCTGGACCATGCGGTAGATGGTGAGCTGGGTCGGGGGGGGCAGGGTGACCGGCTCGACGTTGATTTGCACGTCCAGGCCGGCGCGTTCGGAAAACTCACGGGTGAGGATTTCAATCGCAGCGGTGAGGCCCAGATTGGACAGCGACGAAGGGCGCAGGTCCTCGATGATGCGGCGTTTGAGCGCGATGACGCCATTCAAGGTTTCCGTCAGGTGCTTGAGCCGGTCGGCCACTTCCTGGCTCTCGGACGTCATGCGCGATTTCAGGCGTGCAACGTCCAGTTTGGCAGCGGTCAGGAGGGCGCCCAGTTCGTCGTGCAGCTCGCGGGCCAGGTGGCCGCGCTCGTCCTCTCGCACCTGCTGCAGGTGCGAGGCGAGCTCCGAGAGCGACTCGGTGCGCGCCCGCACCAGGCCCTCCAGGCGTGCGCGCTCGGCCTCCAGCGAGGCCTGTTGGCGCTCGTTCGCCCGTTGCAGCGCCTGGGTCTGGCGCAGGTACATGTAGAACGCCAGCAGGCCAATGGCGCTGATGGCCGAGATTCCAAGTCGAGACAGCAGCAGCGACTGGCGGATCTTTGTCTGGTCCCTGTCCATCTCCGCGGCGGTAAAGGCGATGAGCTGCTTGGCATGCTGGCGCACGGCCTGCATGTTTTCCAGACCCACGTCGGTGGACAGGACGAACTTCCAGGCATCCTCATTGCCTTCGCGGCGCAGCCGCAGGCTGAGGTCCATTTCCGCCAGCTTGCGCGAGATCTGGCGCGAGAGCTGTCCAAATTCCGCCACGTCGGCATCGGAAGACACGACCAGGGTGCGCAGCTGGTCCAGATTGGTATTGACCGTGGAAATTGCTTGCTCGTAGGGCTCCAGGTAGCGCTCATCGCCTGTGAGCAGATAGCCGCGGTGCCCGGTCTCGGCGTCCAGCATGCTTTGCAGCAATTGGGTCACCGAGTTGCGCAGGGCCTGGGTATGCTCGACCTGCTGAAGCGCCTCGACCGAGTAGCGAAATCCCACCTCGTTGATGGCCACCAATGCCAGCGTTGCAGCCACTGCGATGGGCAGGCTGATGGCGAGTTTCTTGATTTTTGACCATGCCATGGAATTGTCCTGGGTTCGGTGACCTCGTGGTCAAATTCTGGATAATGGCCGCAAGCGCGGGTTCGCCAGAGGCGCGGGCCAGGGGTTACCAAGCCCTTTCACATCACCATCGGGGCCGGGAGCTGGCCAGGGGAAAAATTGAGCATGATCAATATCGGAATTGTCGACGACCACGCCATCGTTCGTTCGGGACTGCGCCAGTTCCTGTCCGAGCATGTGGACTTGCGCGTGGTGGCCGAAGCGGGCAACGGGCGCGAAGCCATTGACATGGTGCGCAACCACGAGATCGACGTCTTGCTGATGGACCTGGCCATGCCGGGCCAGAGCGGCCTGGACGCGTTGGCCATGCTGCGGGCCAAAGCGCCGGACATGGGCATTTTGATTTTGAGCGGTTATCCGGAGGAGCATTACGCCATCTCCCTCATCCGCCAGGGCGCCAGCGGCTACTTGAACAAGGAATGCGAGCCCAAGGAAATCGTCGAGGCGATTCGCACCATCTCTTTGGGCAAGCGCTACCTCACACCGTCGGTGGCCGAACTTCTGGCCCAGCAACTCAACCGCAAGGACGATGCGCCGCCGCATGAGCAGCTTTCGGAGCGTGAATTCCAGGTTTTCCTCAAGCTCGCACGGGGCGAGACGGCGGGCGACATCGCCAAGTCGCTGTCCTTGAGCGTCAAGACGGTGAGCACCTACCGCACGCGGCTGATGGAAAAAATGGCGCTCAGCTCGAACAGCGACCTGACCTATTACGCACTGAAAAACCGGCTGATCGACTAAGGGCGGGGCGGAAGGAGCCCGGCACCGGCAGCCGGGCAGGCGGTCAGGGTGTGCGCTGCGAACGGCCCGCATCAGGCTCACCGGTTTGGGCAATGCAGTAGTCGACCAGCGCATCGATTTCGTTCGACTTGTCAAAGACCGCGTCCACGCCCAGTTGTGCGCAGCGCATGCGCACGTCGGGCGTGGCGTAATTGCTGAGCACCACCACGCGCTGGTGGGGCTTGCGTTCCCGGCAGGCCGCCAGCACGCCCAGTCCGCTGCCCTGGCGCAGAAACAAGTCCACGATGGCCAGATCCCATTGCGCCTTGGGATCGGTCAACCAGGCCTTGCCTTCGTCTTCGGTCTCGGCAGCGCCCACCGGCTCGATCGGGGCGAGCTCTTGCAACGTGCCAATCAGGTTCTCCCGGATCGTGGCGTTGTCTTCAACGATATAGGTTTTTAGTTTCACTGGCGGGCAAATCCGTGGCGGGCAAATCCGTGCCGTTCGAATGCTTGGCGCGGCGGCAATGGTGCAAAGCAGGTGTCTGAACAGTGTAGGGACGCAGGCGGGCTCATTTTGACAGCGGCCACAGCCCACACCCGTAGGGAAATTCCTACGCTGCCAACGCGCAGACCGGACAGGCCGGATCCCGCGGGCTGCGCAGGCGCGTCCACTCCATGGAGCGTCCGTCGAGCAGCAAGAGTTGCCCTGCAAGAGAGCGCCCCGTGCCTACCAGAATCTTCAGCGCTTCGGCCGCCTGGACGCTTCCCACCACCCCGACGAGCGGCGCAAAGACGCCCAGCGTGGCGCAGGCCTCCTCTTCGAAACGCGCATCGGGCGAGAACAGGCAGGCATAACAGGCGCTTGCGGGGACGCGTCGGTCGACCACCGTGATCTGGCCGTCAAAGCGAATCACCGCCCCGCTGACCAAGGGTCTCGCGTGGCGCACGCATGCGGCATTGATCGCCTGGCGGGTGGCGTAGTTGTCGGTGCAATCGAGCACCACGTCGGCGCCGGGCACCAGCGTGTCGAGCAAGCGCGCATCCACCCGCTGCTGCAGCGGGTGCAGAACGGGCCCTGGGTTGATCGCCCGCATGGCCTGCGCGGCCGAGTCCACCTTGGCCCGGCCCACCCGCTCGCTGGTGTGGGCGATCTGGCGCTGCAGGTTGGTGAGGTCGACACGGTCGTCGTCCACCAGCGTGATCTGGCCGACACCGGCAGCAGCCAGGTACATCAGGGCCGGGGAGCCGAGGCCGCCCGCACCGACGACCAGCGCATGGCTGGCCAGAATGCGCTCCTGGCCTTCGATGCCGATCTCGTCGAGAAGAATGTGGCGCGAGTAGCGCAGCAACTGGTCGTCGGTCATGAAAAGATTCGGGGCAAAGCAAAGGCTGGTCAGCTCCGGAAACCGACCAGCCTGCGGGGAAAGCGACGCCCGCTCAGGGCGCTTTCTTTTCTTCCTTGCGCTCGGTCTGCGTCTTGCTCACCAGCACGGGTTGGCCGCGCAGCTGGTTGACGGCCTGCTGCAGCGGGAAATCCTTGTCCGAGCCAAATTCAGGGATGCGCCGCTCGGCCGGCGTCTTTTTGGCTTCCTCCTCCAGCCGCTTGCGCGCTTCTTCGCGCGCCTTCTCACGGGCGGCGTCCTGCACCTCTGCGCCTTGTCCACTGCTCAGATGCTTGTCGAGGTCGGCTTCGCGCATGCGCAGCGCCGCGAACAGGTTGCCCTCCGCCGTCTCGTCGATCATCACGTCGGGGACGATGCCCTTGGCCTGAATGGATTTCCCGCTGGGGGTGTAGTAGCGCGCCGTGGTCAGCTTGATCCCCGTGTCCGGCCCGAGGGGACGCACCGTTTGCACCGAGCCTTTGCCAAAGGTCTGGCTGCCCATGACGATGGCGCGCTTGTGGTCTTGCAGCGCGCCGGCGACGATTTCGCTCGCCGATGCCGAACCCTCGTTCACCAGGACCACCAGGGGCACGGTCTTCAGGGCAGCGGGCAGGTTCGCCAACGGATCGCCACGGCGTCCGTAAAACTCGGGCGACGCCTTGTAGGTGGCTTTGCTGTCGGCAAGCTGGCCATCGGTCGTGACGACGGTGACGCCTGGCGGCAGAAAGGCGGCCGAAATGGCGACCGCGCCGTCCAGGAGGCCGCCCGGGTCGTTGCGCAGGTCGAGCACCAGGCCCTTGAGGCGGGGGTCTTGCTTGTACAGCTCCTGGGCCTTCTGCACGAAATCTTCCACCGTGCGGTCCTGGAACTGCGACAGGCGAATCCACCCGTAGCCCGGCTCGATGATCTTTCCCTTGACCGAATGCGTCTTGATCTCTTCGCGGGTGATGGTGATGGGGAAGGTGCGGCTTTCGTCCTTGCGCAAAATGGTCAGCGTCACCTGCGTGTCGGGCTGGCCGCGCATGCGCTTGACGGCTTCGCTCAGCGTCAGCGTCTTGACCGGCGTGTCTTCTATTTTGGTGATCAGGTCGTTTGTTTTGAGGCCGGCGCGAAAGGCCGGTGAGCCTTCGATTGGCGAGACGATCTTGATCAAGCCGTCTTCCTGCGTGATTTCGATTCCCAAGCCGACAAAACGGCCCGAGGTGCCCTCGCGGAATTCCGCAAAAGACTTCTTGTCGAAATACTGCGAATGCGGATCGAGGCTGGAGACCATGCCCGAGATGGCGTCGGTGATCAGCTTCTTGTCGTCCACGGGCTCGACATAGTCGGTCTTGATGAGACCGAAAACCGCCGACAGCTGCTGGATCTCTTCCAGAGGCAGGGGCGACATGGCGCCGCGCGCCACGGTCTGCAGCGAGACGGTCGTCAGCGCACCGGCAAGAACGCCAATCGCCACCCAACCCGTGATTTTCAGTTTCTGACCCATACGACCCCTTTGACCAAATCAATATACACCGCGCCTGCCTTGGAAGCCTGCGGCCGCCCAGGGTTCCCCGATGTCGGCGATTTACGCTTTGCCCTGTGCGGCCACGGCCGCAGCCGCCTTGGCTGCGGCCTCTGCGTCGCCCAGGTAGAAATGGCGCAAGGGTCGCAGATCGGCATCGAGTTCGTAGACCAGCGGAATGCCGTTGGGAATGTTCAGGCCGACGATGTCCGCGTCCGAGATGCCGTCCAGGTACTTCACCAGTGCGCGAATCGAGTTGCCGTGCGCGGACACCAGAACCCGCTGGCCCGAGCGGATCGCCGGGGCCAGGGTGTCGTTCCAGTACGGCATGACCCGCGCCACGGTGTCCCTGAGGCATTCGGTCAGCGGCACTTCGCCTTCGGCCAGGCCGGCGTAGCGCAGGTCGCTGCGTTCGCAGCGCCCATCACCTGCCTCCAGGGCCGGTGGCGGGGTGTCGTAGCTTCGGCGCCAGACGAGCACCTGTTCGTCGCCGTACTTCTGGGCGGTTTCCGCCTTGTTCAAGCCTTGCAGCGCGCCGTAGTGGCGTTCGTTCAGGCGCCAGCTCTTGGTCACCGGCAGCCACTGGCGTTCCATGGCGTCCAGGCAATGCCAGAGCGTGTGGATGGCGCGTTTGAGCACGCTGGTGCAGGCCAGGTCGAATTCGTAGCCTTCGCCGCGCAGCAGGTGCCCCGCGTTCTTGGCCTGTGCGATGCCCGTCTCAGTGAGGTCCACGTCGGTCCAGCCGGTGAATCGGTTGGCGAGGTTCCAGGTGGATTCACCGTGGCGGATGAGGACGAGCTTGTGCATGGATGGCCTGAGGGGATGCGGGTCAAAACCATACATTCTAAAATCCCCGGGTTTGCAACCCAAGGATTCCCGTGAATTTCATCGTCGACAACTGGTATCTGTTCGTTATGGCCATTGGCTCGGGTGCCATGTTGCTTGTGCCCATGCTCAAGGGAGGAGGGATGGGCGGCCTGACGGCAGCGCAGGCGGTGCAGCTGGTCAATCGCGAAAAGGCGGTGCTGATCGACGTCTGCAGCGCCGAGGAATTTGCGGCAGGCCATGCCGCAGGAGCGCGCAGCGCGCCGCTGACCGACCTGGAAACGCGCCTGCCGGCCCTGGTGAAGAACAAGGCAGTGCCCGTGGTTCTGCTGTGCGCCAGTGGCGCACGCTCCAGGCGCGCCGAGGCCATTGCGCGCAAACTGGGCTATTCCAATGTCCAGGTGCTCTCCGGCGGCCTCAGGAGCTGGAAGGAAGCCAACCTCCCGGTTGAAAAAGCCTGAGCGCGCCCCACCACAAAGACAGGAAAGGACACGCCATGCAAGCCGTCAAGATGTATACCACCGCCGTCTGCCCTTACTGCACTCGTGCCAAGCAGATCCTCAAATCCAAGGGGGTCGAGCAGATCGAGGAAATCCGCATCGACACCCAGCCCGAGGCGCGCCAGCGCATGATGGAGATCACCGGTCGGCGCACCGTGCCGCAGATTTTCATTGGTGAGACCCATGTGGGCGGTCACGACGAGCTGGTCGCCCTCGACAGCCGGGGCGAGCTGCTGCCCTTGCTGGGCGCTGCATAATCGCGTCCACGTGCCCGCTGCGGGAGCTGTTCCTGCGGCGGGTTTGTTTTTTGGGTGGGCCGATTCTGGCCTGCCCGGTTTGAGCGGAAAGCAAGCACACCATGGCCGACAACGACACCCCCGTATTCCAGATTCAGCGCGTCTACCTGAAGGACATTTCGCTGGAGCAACCCAACTCGCCCGGCATCCTGCTCGAGCAGGAGCAGCCCAGTGTGGACATCCAGTTGGGCGTGGAAGCCAACCCGGTGGCCGAAGGCATCTACGAAGTCGCGGTTACGGCCACGGTGCAAACCAAGATCAAGGACAAGACCGTGTTCCTGGTGGAGGCCAAGCAGGCCGGCATCTTTGAAATCCGCAACGTTCCGCAAGACCAGATGGGCCCCATCATGGGCATCGCCTGCCCGCAGATCGTCTACCCCTACCTGCGCGGCAACGTGGCCGATGTGGTGAACCGCGCGGGCTTTCCGCCTGTGCATCTGGCGGAAATCAACTTCCAGGCGATGTACGAGCAGCAGCAGCAAGCGCAGGCGGCCGGCACTGGAGATGCGGGCAGCTTGCCGCAGTGATTTTGGGCATTTTTTGCCTCCAGCGCTTATCTGGTAAGCGTTGTCAGCTATGAAAATAATAGTTGTCGGCGCGGGCGCCTGGGGCACGGCAGTTGCCATCAGCGCGGCGGCCCATCCGCTGGGGCACGCGGTCACGCTCTGGTCGCGCAGCGCCGAGCAGCACGCGGCGATGCAGGCGGCGCGCAGCAATGCGCGTTACCTGCCCGGAGCCTCTTTTCCCGACGGCTTGCTGCTGGGCAGCGGCGATGCCGCCGAACTGCGCCGCCGCGCGCAGGACTGCGATCTGGTGGTGCTGGCTGCGCCCATGGCCGCGCTGCGCGGCCTCTTGCAGGGGCTGGGTGATTGCCGCGCGCCGGTGGCCTGGTTGTGCAAGGGCTTTGAGGCCAGCGGCCCGCAAGCGGGCAGTTTTGGGCTTCTGGGCCACGAGATCCGCGCCCAGGTGGCGCCGCAATTGCTGGCGGGCGTGCTCAGCGGGCCGAGCTTTGCGCAGGAAGTGGCGGCCGCGCGGCCCACGGCCCTGGTGGCAGCCAGCGAACACGCCCAGGTGCGCGAGGCGCTGGTGCAGGCCTTTCACGGTCCCAGCCTGCGCGTCTATGCCAACGACGACATCGTCGGTGTCGAGGTCGGGGGCGCGGTGAAGAATGTGCTGGCCATTGCCACGGGTTTGTGCGACGGACTGGCGCTGGGCCTCAATGCCCGTGCCGCTCTGATCACGCGCGGCCTGGCCGAAATGACGCGCCTGGGCCTGGCGCTGGGCGCGCGCGCAGAAACCTTCATGGGCTTGTCCGGCCTGGGCGATCTGGTGCTGACGGCGACGGGAGACCTCTCGCGCAACCGCCGCGTGGGCTTGCTGCTGGCGCAGGGCCAAACGCTGGAGCAAGCGGTCAATTCGCTGGGCCATGTGGCCGAAGGCGTGTACTGCGCGCGCACCGTGGTGCAGCGCGCGCGCCATCTGGGCGTGGAAATGCCGATCAGCGAAGGCGTGGTGGCGTTGCTGCGCGGCAGCCAGACGCCAGCGCAGGTGGTCGCTGCGCTGATGGAGCGCGACCCCGCGCCCGAGGTCTGAGCGCGCGGCCCAGGCGTCGCAGCGGGCCCGCTGACCTGCCTTCTCGGCGAGCTATTCAGCCCTTGCGCGAGAGCGCGTGCGCCGCCGCCAGAGCGGTCATGTTGACCACGCGCCGCACGGTGGCTGAGGGCGTGAGCACGTGCGCGGCGCCGGCCGCACCCAGCAGAATGGGGCCAATCGTCGTGCCATGGCTGCCGGTGGTCTTGAGCACGTTGAACAGGATGTTGGCGGCGTCCAGGCTCGGACAGATCAGTACGTTGGCCGCGCCCTGCAGGCTGGAGTCGAGCAGGCTGTTGGCACGGATCGCCTCCGACAGCGCGGCGTCGCCGTGCAGTTCGCCGTCGCATTCGATGTCTGGCGCGGCCTGCACGAACAGATCGCGCGCCTCGCGCATCTTGCGCGCCGAAGGCCGGCTCGACGAGCCGTAGTTGGAGTGCGAAAGGAACGCCACCTTGGGCGGCAGGCCAAAGCGCTGAACCACCTTGGCTGCCATCTGGGCGATTTCGGACAACTGCTGCGCGTCCGGGTCGTCGTTGATATAGGTGTCGGCGATGAACAGGGTGTGCTTCTCCAGCATCAGCGCGTTGACGGTGGCCAGGCAATGTGCCCAGGGCTCGACGCCAAAGATGTCGCGGATGTGCTGCAGGTGGCTGTCGAACTTGCCCACCAGGCCGCACAGCAGGGCGTCCGCGTCGCCCAGGTGCACCATCAGCGAGGCGATCAAGGTGTTTGAGCGGCGCACCGCCGCCTTCGCGGCTTCGGGTGTGGCGCCATTGCGGCCCATCCGCTTGTGGTAGGTCTCCCAGTACGTGCGAAAGCGCGGGTCGTCCTCGGGGTTGCAGACCTCGACGTCGCGTCCCGGCTGGATGCGCAGGCCGGCGCGGGCGATGCGCGCTTCGATCACGGCGGGCCGGCCAATCAGGATGGGGCGGGCCAGGCCGTCGTCCACGGCAAACTGCGCGGCGCGCAGCACGCGCTCGTCCTCGCCTTCGGCGTAGGCCACGCGCTGGGGCTGCGCCTTGGCCAGCGCGAATACGGGCCGCATGAACATGCTGGTCTGGTAAACGAAGCGGGTCAGCCCCTGGCGATAGGCTTCCAGGTCTTCGATCGGGCGCGTGGCCACGCCAGACTCTTGCGCCGCACGCGCTACGGCCGGGGCGATGCGCAGAATCAGGCGCGCATCGAACGGCGTGGGAATCAGATAGTCGGGGCCAAAGCGCAGCTCCTGGCCGGCGTAGGCAGCGGCGACCTCATCGCTCATCTCCGCCTTGGCCAGATCGGCGATTTCGCGCACGCAGGCGAGCTTCATCGCCTCGGTGATCTTGGTCGCGCCGCAGTCGAGGGCGCCGCGGAAGATGTACGGAAAGCACAGAACGTTGTTGACCTGGTTCGGGTAGTCCGAGCGCCCGGTAGCGATGATGCAGTCGGGTCGCACGGCCTTGGCGAGTTCGGGGCGGATTTCGGGCTCGGGGTTGGCCAGCGCCAGGATGATGGGCTTGTCGGCCATGGTCTTGACCATCTCTGCCGTCAGCACGCCGGGCGCGGAGCACCCGAGGAACACGTCGGCGCCGTTCACCACGTCGGCCAGCGTACGCGCCTCGGTCTTCTGGGCGTAGCGCGCCTTGGAGGCGTCGTAACCGCCGGGGCGCCCCTCATAGATCACGCCCTTGGAATCGACCATGAAGACGTTGCTGCGCAGCACGCCCAGGCCCACCATCACGTCCACGCAGGCAAGCGCCGCCGCACCCGCGCCCGAGACCGCCACTTTCACTGCCGCAATGTCCTTGCCCACGAGTTCCAGGCCATTGAGCAGCGCGGCCGACGAGATGATCGCCGTGCCGTGCTGGTCGTCGTGGAACACCGGAATGTTCATGCGCTCGCGCAGCTTTTCCTCGATGTAGAAGCACTCGGGCGCCTTGATGTCTTCGAGGTTGATGCCGCCGAGCGTGGGTTCCAGCGCGGCAATGATGTCTACCAGCTTGTCCGGGTCGTTTTCGGCCAGTTCGATATCGAACACGTCGACCCCGGCGAATTTCTTGAACAAACACCCCTTGCCTTCCATCACCGGCTTGGATGCCAGGGGGCCGATGTTGCCCAGACCCAGAACGGCGGTGCCGTTGGTGATCACGCCCACCAGGTTGCCGCGGGAGGTGAACTCAAAGGCTTGCGAGGGGTCGGCCTGAATGTCCAGGCAGGGGTAGGCAACGCCGGGCGAGTAGGCAAGGGCCAGGTCGCGCTGGTTGGACAGTGTCTTGGTGGGGGTGACGGAGATCTTTCCGTGCGAAGGATTGCGGTGGTACTCGCGCGCCGCGTCGCGCAGGGTCATTTCGGCGTTGCTGAGGGGTTCGGTCATGGCGTGGTCCTGAATGCAGTGGCAGAGCAAGCTTAGCGGATGGAGACTGCCTGGCGCAGAAAAAAGCGCGGCGCCGGCGTGGCCGGGGCCGCGCTTGGCGCTGCGCTGCGCTCAGTGCGCCTCGGCCTGGCGGGCGGCGTGCACCGCGGCGGAGGTATCGCCTTTCGCACCGTTGAAGAACATGTTGAGCAGCACGGCCGTGATCGACGACAACAGAATGCCCGACTCGATCAGCGGGTGGATGGCATGGGGCATCCACTGGCGGAAGTTGGGCGCCACCAGCGGGATCATGCCCACGCCAATGGAGACGGCAACGATCATGCCGTTGGACCGGTTGTCGCGAAAGTCGACCCCGCCCAGGATGCGGATGCCGGTCGCGGTCACCATACCGAACATCACCAGCCCGGCGCCGCCCAACACCACCGTGGGCAGCGATTCGACCAGCGCCGCCATCTTGGGCAAGACGCCCAGCACGATGAGAATGACGCCCCCGGCCACGCAGACGAAGCGGCTTTTCACGCCGGTGACCGCCACCAGACCCACGTTCTGCGAGAAGCTGGTGTAGGGAAAGGTGTTGAAGATGCCGCCGATCAGCGTGCCCAGGCCGTCGGTGCGCAGGCCGCGCGCCAGGTCTTTCTGGTCCACTTTGCGATCGGTCATTTCGCCCAGGGCGAGAAACATTCCGGTCGATTCGATCATCACCACAATCATCACCAGCGTCATCGTCAGGATGAGAATGGGGTTAAAAACCGGCGTGGCGATCTCGAATGGCAGCACCACGTCGAACCACGCCGCCTTGCTCACTTTTTCAAAGTGCATCAAGCCCATGGCGACGGCCACCACGCCGCCAATGACGATGCCCAGCAACACGGAAATGTTGGCGATGAAACCCTTGGCGAAGCGGGCGATCAGCAGGATGGAAGCGAGCACGAGGGCCGAGATGCCCACCCCGGTGAGATCGGCGTACTTGGGGTTGGGGATGGTCGGAACCACGGCAAAACCCTTGGGCACCGGCGGCAGCGAAGCGCCCGGTGCGCCGGCAGCGGCCTGCACGTCGGCGAGCCACTTGACGTAATCGGGGTTCACCACGGTCGGCGCGGTCGGCCCCACCGGGTTGCCAAAAATCCAGTTGATTCCGACCCGCATCAGGCTGATGCCGATGACGGCGATGATGGTCCCCGTCACCACCGGCGGGAAGAAGCGCAGCATGCGGCTGACCGCGGGCGCGATGAGGATCGAGAGCACGCCCGCGCCAATGATGGAACCAAAAATCAGCCCGGCGCCGGCGGTTCCCCCCGTGGTCTGCGCCATGGACACCATGGGGGCGACCGAGGCGAAGGTCACGCCCATCATGACCGGCAGCTTGATGCCAAACCACTGCGTCATGCCCAGTGCCTGGATCAGCGTGACCAGCCCGCAGCAGAACAGGTCGGCGGAAATGAGCTTGGCCACCTGGTCGGGCGTGAGGTTGAGCGCACGCCCGACGATGAGCGGCACGGCAATCGCGCCGGCATACATCACCAGCACGTGCTGCAGGCCGAGCGCAGTGAGCCTGCCCATAGGCAGACGTTCGTCAACGGGGTGCACAGTCGCTTGCATGAAACGCTCCTTGAAGCTGCGAGGAAACGGAGGGGAAGCCACGATGGGCCGCGATACGCCCGGATCTGCGACCGAGTCCATACAAAAAGTGTATACAAAACAGGGGAAGATTCCGCTAATGGGAAACCCTGTGCCTGGGGACACGTCGGGCTCTTGCGGCGCCACCCTCCAGAGGTGGATTTCAGAGAAAATACGCCGCTAGCGCTTGTGCAAAAAGGGAAGATAGCTCACTTTTTTATAGTGCTTTGCAGATTCCATGCATGGCGCGCACAACTGCCATGACCTGCGCCGAGCGATAAAAAGCCGCCTGGCGAGGAGCGGATGGCCTCCCTGGGCGAGCTGCCTTCAGTAACCCAGCGTCTTGCCGTCCGGGTTGCGTGGGTCCGAGTAGCCGTACAGCACCCCGCCGCGCAGGGCGATGGTCTGGGTCCGGCCCATCGAGGGCTTTACCGCAATGTTGTGCCCGCGCTGGCGCAGCAGCGCCAGGGTGTCGGGCGAGAGGCCTTTTTCCACGCGCAACTCGTCGGGCGTCCACTGGTGGTGCACGCGCGGGGTCGATGCCGCCTCGGCCGGGTTCATGCCGAAGTCGATGGTGTTGACCACGGTCTGCAATACCGTGGTGATGATGCGCGCGCCGCCTGGGCTGCCCGTGACGAGCACCGGCTTGCCGTCCTTGAGCACCAGAGTTGGCGTCATGGAGGAGAGCGGGCGCTTGCCGGCCGCCACCGCATTGGCGTCGCCCCCCACCAGGCCGTAGGCGTTGGCGACGCCGGGCTTGGCCGAAAAATCGTCCATTTCGTTGTTGAGCAGGATGCCGGTGCCGGCGGCGACGATGCCGCTGCCGAAGTTGGTGTTCAGCGTGTAGGTCACCGCCACCGCATTGCCGGCTTTGTCGACCACCGAGAAGTGCGTGGTCTGGTCGCTTTCGTACGGCTGGGGTTTGCCGGGTTGGATGCTCTTGCCCAGGCGTGCGTGGTTGGGGTCGATGCCGGCACGCAGCGAATCGGCGTAGCGCTTGGAGGTCAGGCCCTTGAGCGGAATTTTCACGAAATCGGGGTCGCCGAGGTATTCCGCGCGGTCGGCGTAGGCCAGCTTCATGCTCTCGGCCATGTAGTGGATGGTCTGCGCGCTGTTGGAACCCCACTCGGCCAGCGGCAGGGGCTCGAGCATGTTGAGGATTTGCACCAGGTGCGGGCCACCCGAGGACGGTGGCGGCATGGTGACGATTTCGTAGCCGCGATAGGTGCCGCGCGTGGGCACGCGCTCGACCACCTTGTAGTTGCGCAGGTCAGCCAGCGTGAGGGCGCCTTTGTGCGGGGCCATCTCAAAGGCGATTTTCTGTGCAATGGAGCCCTCATAGAACGCCTTGGCGCCTTCGCTTCCAATCAGGCGCATGGAGGCGGCGAGGTCTTTTTGCACCAGCAGGTCCCCGGCCTTGAGCGGCTCGCCGTTTTTCCAGAAAATCGCCTGCGTGGCCGGCCATTGGCCCATGGACTTTCGGGTCTGCAGCAGCACCTTGGCCAGGGTTTCGCTTACCGGATAGCCTTGCTCGGCCAGCGCGGCGGCAGGGGCCACCACCTTGGCCAGCGGCATCGTGCCCCAGGTCTTCAAGGCGTGCTCCATGCCGGCCACCGTACCGGGCACGCCCACCGCATAGTGGGTGAAGAGCGATTTGCCGTTCACCACCTTGCCATCAGCGCCCAGGTACATGTCGCGCGTGGCGGCGCTGGGCGCCATTTCGCGAAAGTCGAGCGCCACGCTTTTGCCGGTTTTGGCGTCGTACACCATCATGAAACCGCCGCCACCCAGGTTGCCGGCATTGGGCAAGGCCACGGCCAAGGCAAAGCCGATGCCGACGGCGGCATCCACCGCGTTGCCGCCCGCCTTGAGGATGTCAAGTCCGATCTTCGACGCCAGTTCCTGCTCGGTCGCCACCATGCCGTGGTGCGCCACCACGGGGTGGAACACGTCCATGTCGAAGTCGTAGGCGGCGCCAGCCGCTTTGGCGGCTGCGGTTTGCTGTACGGCGGGTGGCGCGGCGGGCTGCGGGGCAGCGGCCGGCGACCCGGAACTGCAGGCGGCCAGGTTCAGCAGCGCAAGCGCAAGGCTGCTGGCCAGCAAGGTGTGGCGAATTTTCATGGAGTCTCCTCGGGTTGCAAACGGCACCCTCGCCACATGCCATGGGCACGGCCAAGCCGCAAGCTGAGGGCAGACCAGTGTAGGGAGCTGCCCGCAGCCCAGGTGCTACCAATTACTTCAGCAGGTCATGCAGCGCGCGCGCAATCACCTTGGTGGCGCGGCGCAGGTCTTCCAGATCGAGCCGCTCGTCGGCGCGCTTGGCGTGCGATTCGAGCACGGTGCGCGGCCCCGCGCCGTAGATCACGCCGGGAATGCCTTGCTCGGCGTACAGGCGCACGTCGGTGTAGAGCGGCGTGCCAATGGCCGGCGGCACCGCGCCAAACACTTCGCCCGCGTGCTTTTGCAGGGCATCGACCAGCGGCTGGTTGCCTGCCAGCGGCGTCATGGCGTTGGCCAGCAACAATCGGCGGATGTCCACGGCAATGCCTTGGCATTCCCCCGCGGCTTTGGCAATGCAGGCGCGGATGGCGGCCTCCACTTCGGCCACGTTTTCTTCGGGAATCATGCGTCGATCGAGCTTGAACGTGACCTTGCCGGGAACGACGTTGGTGTTGGTGCCGCCCTCGATGCGGCCCACATTCAGGTAAGGGTGGGTGATGCCGGGAACCTTGGAAAGCAGCTTGCGGTTCTCGGTGTTGAGGGCGTACAAGGCGTTCAGGATATGGACTGCAGCCTGCAAGGCATCGACACCGGTGTCGGGTACGGCCGCGTGCGCCATCTTGCCGTGCACCGTCACCTCCAGCTGCAGGCAGCCGTTGTGGGCAGTCACCACTTCATAAGAGAAGCCGGCCGCCAGCAGCAGGTCGGGGCGGGTGAGGCCTTGTTGAAGCAGCCAGCCGGGGCCGAGCAGGCCGCCAAATTCTTCGTCGTAGGTGAAGTGCAATTCGATGGCGCCCTGCGTGGGCTTGGCCACGGCTTCGAGCGCGCGCACCGCAAAGGTGAAACTGGCGAAGTCGCCCTTGCTTACGGCCGTGGCGCGGCCGTACATCTTGCCGTCGACGATTTCTGCGCCGTAGGGGTCGTGCGTCCAGCCTTCGCCTGGCGGTACCACGTCGCCATGGGCATTCAGCGCAACGGTGCGCCCGCTGCCCGCCGGGCCGTAGGGGCGGCGCACGATCAGGTTGGTGATGCTCTCCATGCCATAGGCCTGCACGTCGGCCTGCGGCACGGGGTGGCGCTCGGCCTCGAAGCCCATGGGCGCCAGCAGCTCGGCCGTGCGTTCGGCGTGGGGTGCGTTGTTGCCGGGCGGCGTGTCGGTGGGCACGCGCACCAGCGCCTGCAGGAACGCTATTTCTTCGTCGAAATGCTGGTCAATCCAGGCGTCGAGCGCGCGGTAGTCGGTTGTTGTGGTCATGCGGATGCCTCGGCAAGTTGGTGCAGGACGTGGCTGAAGGCCTGCACGGCCAATTCCATGTCGTCGTTGGTGGTCGATTCCAGCGGGTTGTGGCTGATGCCGGCGTTCTCGCCACGCACGAACAGCATCGCCTGCGGCATGACTTCGTGCAGCTTCATGGCGTCGTGTCCGGCGCCGCTGGGGATGCGGTACACCGGCACGCCGAGCGATTCAACGGCGCGCTCCCAGCGCTGCTGCCAGACCGGTGCGCTGGGCGCAGCCGCGGCGCGCATGGATTCTTCAATGCGGTACTGCAGGCCGCGGCGCGCGGCAATGGCGGCGAGCTCGCCAAGCACGTCGGTGCCCAGCGCGTCGCGCTGCGCGTCGTTGGGGGCGCGCAGGTCGAGTGAGAACTGGCAGCGGCCCGGCACGACGTTGATCGAGCCATTGGGTACCTGCAGCACGCCCACGGTACCGACCGAATCACCGTCTTGTGCGGCGCGGCGCTCCACGTACAGCAGCAGCTCGGCCGCGCCGGCTGCCGCGTCGCTGCGGCGATCCATGGGCGTGGTGCCGGCGTGGCAGGCCATGCCAATAAATTCGCCCATATAGCGCAGGCTGCCGTTGATGGAGGTGACGACGCCCAGCGGCAAGTCCAGCTCATTGAGCACCGGGCCCTGCTCGATGTGCACTTCGACAAAGCCCAGGTAGCGCGCCGGGTCGCGCTGCAGTTTTGGAATGTCGGCGATGCACAAACCTGCGCCTTCCATGCAGGCGCGCATGGAGATGCCTTCAGCGTCCTGCTGCTCCAGCCAGGCGGGGTTGAAGTGGCCAATCAGCGCGCCCGAGCCCAGGAACGTTGCCTTGTAGCGCTGGCCTTCTTCCTCGGCAAAGCCCACGACCTCGATGGCAAAGGGCAGACGCTTGCCCGCGCGGTGCAGTTCGCGCACGCAGGCCATGGGCACGAAGATGCCCAGGCGCCCGTCGTACTTGCCGCCGTTGCGCACGGTGTCGTAGTGCGAGCCGGTGAGCAAGGTTTTGGCGCCGGGCGTGTCGCCGTGGTAGCGCCCCACCACGTTGCCGACGGCGTCCACCTCGACTTCATCAAAGCCGCAGTCGCGCATCCAGTGGCTGATGCGCTGGGCGCAGGCGCGGTGCGCGTCGGTCAGGTAGGTGACGGTGAGCTGGCCCTGTTCGGCGTAGCCGGGGTCCGAGTGGCGGGCGAGCGATTCGTGCCAGTCCCACACATCGTTGCCCAGCTTCGGGTGGGCGTCGAACTTGTCGGCCAGGCGGATTTCGGCAATGCGGTGGATGTTGCGCAGCGCCTCGGCACGCTCGAAGTCGGGGTGGTTCTCCAGGCGCCGGGCGAAGGTCTCAATGATCTGGCTGCGGGTCAGGCCCGTGCCGCGCGGGCCGCGCACGGCCACGATAAAGGGGAAGCCAAAGCGCGCGTTGTAGTCCTGGTTGAGCTTTTGAATGCGCGCGAATTCGTCGGGCGAGCAGTCGGTGAGGCCTGCTGTGGATTGCTCGTGCGTGGACTCGGCCGTGAGCGCCTTGCTCAACATGGCCTTGCCCGCCAGTTCGGGGTGGGCGCGAATCAAGGCGAGCTGCGCCTCTGCCGGCGCATTGCGAACCGCGCTGGCCAACGCGTGCTTGAGATGCGCGAGCGAGCGAAACGGGCGTTCGGCCAGTGCTTGCTCGGCAATCCAGGGCGAGTGCTCGTAAACACCGTCCAGCAAGGCGAGCGCCTCTGCGGGGCTTGCGGCGTTGAGTTCTTGCAGGGTCAGGGCCATGTCGCTGTCCTATCAAAAAGTGAGCTACCAGCGCTTACCAGATAAGCGCTAGAGGCCAATTTGCTTCAAAATTTCGGTGCGGGATGCTGCTGCGCCCAGTGGCGCGCGATGTCGATGCGCCGGCACACCCACACGTCTGCGTGCTGCGCGACGTGGTCGAGAAAGCGCTGCAGCGCAGTGATGCGGCCTGGGCGCCCGAGCAATCGGCAGTGCATGCCGATGCTCATCATCTTGGGGCGGTCGAGGCCGGCCGGGTCGCCCTCGGCATACAGAACGTCAAAGCTGTCGCGCAGATACTGAAAGAACGGGTCGGCGTGCGAATAGCCTTGGGGCAGGGCAAAGCGCATGTCGTTGCAGTCCAGCGTGTACGGCACGATAAGTTGCGGCACCACGCTGCCGTCGGTCTTTTTGACCTTCATCCAGAACGGCAGGTCGTCGCCGTAGTAGTCGCTGTCGTAGGCAAAGCCGCCATAGTCGGCGACCAGGCGGCGCGTGTTCGGGCTGTCGCGGCCGGTGTACCAGCCCGCGCCATGGATGGCGCCTGCCGCGCCGTGCCGCGCGCCGGTGAGGCTCTCGACGATGGCCATGGCGCGGGCCATGTGCTCGCGCTCAACGGCTTCGGGCACGCTCTGGTAGTGAATCCATTTCAGGCCGTGGCAAGCGATCTCGTGGCCGGCCTGCACAAAGGCCTGCGCGACTTCGGGATGGCGCTCCAGTGCCGTGGCGACGCCGAACACCGTGAGCGGCAGGCCGCGCTGCTCAAATTCCCGCAGCAGGCGCCAGACACCGGCGCGCGAGCCGTATTCGTAGATGCCCTCCATGCTGATGTGGCGCTCGGGGTAGCTTGCCGGGTTGAACATTTCCGACAGGAACTGCTCGGAGCCGGCGTCGCCATGCAGCACCGAGTTCTCGCCGCCTTCTTCGTAATTGAGCACGAACTGCACGGCTATGCGCGCGCCGCCGGGCCAGCGGGCATGCGGCGGGTTCGGGCCGTAGCCGGCGAGGTCGCGTGGGTAGGGCAGGGTGCTGTCGTAGGTCATGGCAATCGGTTTTCAGAGTGGCGAGAGCGCGAGCGACAATGCGTTTACCGGCTGCTCGCGGTCGAAAATGAGGCTGGCTTCCACGTGCTCCAGATGCTGGTGCATCAGCTGCACCGCCAGGGCCTCGTCGCGCGCGGCGAGCGCTTTGACGATTTCCGCGTGCTCCTCGTGCGAATGCGCCGCCTCGCTGGCGCTCTGGTACATCAGCGTGATCAGGGCGCAGCGCGAAATCAGGTCGCGCAGCAACTGAGCCAGCACATCGTTGCCCATGAGTTCGGCCATGCGAACGTGAAAGTCGCCCAACAGCTCGGTGCGGCCGCTTGCGTCCTGGGCGCTCAATGCGGCGGCCTCGCTGGCGACATGGGCCCGCAGTACCTTGATCTTGGCGGGGGTGCTGCTCTTCACGAAGGCGCGCGTCATCTCGGTCTCCAGCATGCGGCGCACGGCGAACACCTGGCGTGCCTCCTCGGCCGACGGCGTGGAGACAAAGGCGCCTCGTGCCGGCTCCAGCGTGACCAGGCGGTTCTGCGCCAACTGGAACAAGGCCTGACGCACCAGCGTGCGCGAGACACCAAAATGATCGGCCAGCTTTTGCTCGGCCAGCTTGGTGCCGGGCTGCAGGCGGTGCTCTACGATGGCACGGGTGAGCGATTCGACAATGGCGTGGGTGGAGGATTCCATGCGACCATGATAGGTGGATTTGCCAAAAGTGTATACACTTTTGGTGCACAACGATTGTTTGATCCACCCCACCACCTTCAGGAGAACCCCCTATGGGACTCAGTACCCACGTGCTCGACACCATGCATGGCTGCCCCGCCGCAGGCATGCGTGTTTCGCTGTATTCCACCAGCGGAGCGTCCGCCGAACTGCTTCAGGATCTGGTGCTGAACCACGATGGGCGCACCGACGCGCCCTTGTTCGACAACGCTTCGCTGCGCACCGGCACCTACCGCCTCAGCTTTGACGTGGCGCGTTATTTCAAGGACAAGGGTGTGGTCTTGCCCGAACCGAATTTCCTTGGCCAGGTCAGCCTGGATTTCGGCGTGGCCCACGCCGATCAGCACTACCACGTGCCGCTGTTGGTCAGCCCCTGGAGCTATTCAACGTATCGGGGTTCGTAGTGAGAGTGGGCTGCGAGTGCGGTACAGGACAGGGGCGATGAAGTGGGCGCGGCCCAGGCCAGGGATGCCGAGCAAGGGCCGCCCTGCAGCGAGGGCATCGTCCCCCTTCCCGGATGGCGCAGCCATGCGAGAGAAGGGGGAAGGCGCGAAGCGCCTCAGGGGGATGCACTCAGTCCTGCCCCTCGGTCAGCGTATCGAGCTGGAACTTGCCGCTCTTGTCCCACAGCCAGGTGTCGGTGTAGGTGAGCTTGCCGATGCGTGTGGGCGCCGGGAAGGGTGCGGCAGCGCGCACGGTGCGTTCGATCTCTGCCATCACTTCCGGCGCGTGGCTCGGCGCGCGCATCCAGGATGTGCGCAGCACGCGGCCTCGGGCATCGATATCCACCTGCAGCACCCCAATGGCATAGAGCAGCGGCGGCAAGCGGCCTGGGTAGATGCGCGACGCATTCAGGCCGTAGAGATGGGTTGCGGCGTCCTGGCGGTAAGCGCGCGGGTTGCTGGCGGCCGAGGGGCGCGCCGAGCCTCGTGTTGCAGGGACCGGGCCGGTGACATGGGGTACGGTGCCGGGTGGAGCCGCTTCGTCCGGCGCGCTGGGAGACGGGCTGGGGGCCGAGCGGCAGGCGGCGATGACCGCTGCAACGGATGCCATGAGCCCGGTGCGGAACCATCGGCTACGCGTCGCAGTGGGCGGTGGGGAGTCGGAATTCATGGCAGTCGATGGAGAGGAGCTTGATCCATGGCATTTTTGCACCAGTTCCTGCAAGGTCTTCGCAGGGCCCCGGCGTGTCTTGTGAGCATCGAGCGCACCCAGGGCTCCGCGCCGCGCGAGGTGGGCGCGTGGATGGCGGTGTTTGAAGACCAGATTCTGGGCACCATCGGCGGCGGCCATGTGGAGTTTGAGGCCATCGCCCACGCGCGCAGCCGCCTGCGCGGACCGGAACCCCTGCCGATAGAGACCTTGCGCTACGCCCTGGGGCCCAGCCTGGGCCAATGCTGCGGCGGTGTGATGCACCTGCGGTTCGAGAACCTCTCGGCGCAGGATGCCGATTCTCCGAGCCTGCAACAGCGACTTGCGCCTGCACTCCACCCCCTGGCCTTGTTTGGCGGCGGCCATGTGGGGCATGCACTGGTGCGTGTGTTGGCCCCTTTGCCGTTTGCGATCACCTGGATTGACAGCCGCGACGGCATTTTTCCGGACCCGGCACCCGAGAGCGTGGTCTGCGAGCATTCAGAACCCGTGCACGGCGCCGTGCCGCAACTGGCAAGCGGTTCCAGCGTATTGATCATGAGTTTCAGCCACGCCGAAGACCTGGACATCGTCGCGGCCTGCCTTACGCGCCAACGGGCTGCGGCAGACCTGGCGTTCATTGGCTTGATCGGCAGCGCCACCAAATGGGCCACCTTTCGCAGCCGCCTGCGCCGGCGTGGGTTTTCAGACGAGGAACTGCAGCAGGTGAGCTGCCCGATTGGCGTGACCGGCATCTCAGGCAAACAACCCGAGGTGATCGCCGTGGCCGTTGCAGCGCAGTTGCTGCAACAATTGGACGCTGAGTTTGAGGGTAAATCCGGGGAATGATTTCCATCAGCGCACTGGAATTGCACACAAAATTTGCATACACTTCTTTGCTGCGTCGCAGCGGTGCCCAGGGCGGGGTGGATTGAACGGCCCCCAGTCCCCGAGTGCGCGACCTCTTATTCTGCTCAGAGCGCCCGCAGTGGTGAGCAGGCTGTCACAGCGGCGTGCATCGCAACCGCCGCGGAGGTCACCTGATGGAAAGCTATCTGTTTGACTGGGCCAACCTGCTCTTGCGCTGGGTCCACGTCATCACTGCCATTGCCTGGATCGGCTCGTCGTTTTACTTCGTTTTTCTCGACAGCAGCCTCACGCTGCCCGAAGACGCCGAGCAAAAGCGCCAGGGCGTGAGCGGCGAACTGTGGGCGGTGCACGGCGGGGGTTTCTACCACCCGGTCAAGTTCAACGTGGCGCCGCCCCAACTGCCCAAGCATTTGCACTGGTTTTTCTGGGAGAGCTACACCACCTGGCTGAGCGGCTTTTCGCTGTTCACGGTGTCCTATCTCTGGAGTGCCAGTACCTATCTGATCGACAAGTCGAAGATGGACTGGGCACCGGCCGAGGCCATTGCCGTGGCGCTCGCCTTTCTGGTGGTGTTCTGGCTGTTGTACGACGCCATTTGCCGCGTGTTTGGCCAGAAGAAAGACGGCGACGCCATCGTGGGCGCGTTGGTACTGGTGCTGGTCTGCGTCGCCTCCTGGCTGGCCTGCCACTGGTTTGCCGGGCGCGCGGCCTTTTTGCTGGTGGGCGCGATGATTGCCACCGCCATGAGCGCGAACGTGTTTTTCTGGATCATTCCGGGCCAACGCACCGTGGTGGCGCAGATCAAGGCGGGCCATCCGGTCGATCCAATCCACGGCAAGCGCGGCAAGCAGCGCAGCGTGCACAACACCTACTTCACGCTGCCAGTGCTGTTTGCCATGCTCAGCGGCCACTACAGCTTCACCTGGAGCCATCCCCAAAACTGGCTCGTCCTTATTCTGATGATGTTTGCCGGCGCCGCGATCCGGCAGTTTTTCGTGATGCGCCACGGCTACAAGCTCGGGCGCAGTGGCAACCCGCTGCCCTATGCGCTGGTGGGGATGGCGGTGATTGTGGGCGTGATCGTCTGGCTGCGGCCGGTGCCGGCTGCTGCGTCATCCAATGCTTCTGTTTCAATAGCTGGTGGCGCAGATACAGCAAGCGCTGGAGGCCAAATTGGCTATGAAAAAGTGCAAAAGATCTTTGCACAACGCTGCTACCTCTGCCACGGCGAGCAGGTGCAGATGAAGAACATGCGGGTCGATTCCCCAGCGCTGGCCAAGCAGCATGCCCAGGCCATCTACCAGCAGGTGGTGGTGCAAAAACTCATGCCCATGAACAACGCCACGGGTATCACCGACGCAGAGCGCGCGCTGATTGGCCAGTGGTTCGAGGCGGGTGCGCCGGTTCGATAGCGGGCCGCTTGCAGCGTCCGCGGGGGCCGGCCGCGAACGGCCGCCGCCTTGGGCGTATTGGCATGGCGCCGCACGCGCCGGGCGAACTGGGACTAGACTGGCGGGCCTGTCGGCATCCGATTGCCGTACCGTTTGCCGAAAGTTTTTCCATGCCCGACCTGCACCGCGCCAAGACGGTTTCCTTTTCCCTCGCGTTGGCCTCTGCCTCGCCGCCACTGCCATCGCAGGGCAGATTCTTGCGCGCCTTCTTTGGCATCGGCGCCCTGGTGCTCGGGCTGGCCGCTTGCGGCAAGGGCGAAGCGCCCAAAGGCCCGCCGGGCTCGGGTATGCCGCCGCCCGAGGTCGGGGTGGTCACCGTTGCGCCCCGCGACGTGGGTCTGCTCACCGAGCTTCCCGGCCGGCTGGAAGCCTCGCGCGTGGCGCAGGTCCGTGCCCGCGTCGCCGGCATCGTGCAGGAGCGCTTGTTCCGCGAAGGCAGCGACGTGAAAGCGGGACAGCCCCTGTACCGCATCGACGCAGCGCCTTACGCGGCGGCCGTTCAGAGCGCGCAGGCCACGCTGGCCCGCGCCGAGGCCAATTTGTCGCAAAGCAGCGCGCTGGCCAGGCGCTACAAGCCGTTGCTGGAGGCCAACGCCGTGAGCCAGCAGGAGTACGCCAACGCCGTCGCCGCAGAGCAGGCGGGCCGTGCCGACGTGGCGGCGGCCAAAGCGGCCATTGCCACGGCGCAGATCAACCTGAAGTACGCCAGCGTGGTCGCGCCCATTTCCGGCCGCATTGGCCGTGCGCTGGTGACCGAAGGTGCGCTGGTGGGCCAGGGCGAGGCGACGCCTTTGGCGGTCATCCAGCAAATCAACCCGCTGTACGTGAACTTCACCCAGTCTGCCGCGCAGGTCATGCAACTGCGCCGCGCCATGGAAGAGGGGCGCCTGCAGCGCGCCAGCGGCAAGGACGCCGCCAGCGTGCGCCTGGTGCTTGAAGACGGCACCGAGTATGGCGAGCCTGCCAGATTGCTGTTTTCCGACCTGACGGTAGACCCGGGCACCGGCCAGATCACGCTGCGCGCCGAAGTGCCCAACCCCGGCATGCGCCTGCTGCCCGGCCTGTACGTTCGCGTGCGGCTGGAGCAGGCGCAGGCCAGCAATGCCGTGCTGCTGCCCCAGCAGGCGGTCACGCGCGCTGCGGGCGGCGACACGGTCCTGGTGGTCGCGGCCGACGGCAAGGCCCAGCCGCGCAAGGTCCAGCTGGGCGGCCAGCAAAACGGCCATTGGGTGGTCCTCGCAGGCCTGGAAAAAGGTGAACAAGTGGTGGTCGATGGTTTCCAGAAAATTCGGGGCACCGCGCCCGTCAAGCCCGTGCCCTGGACCGCTCCGGGCAGCCAGGCAGCCGCTGCGCCCGCGGCCGCGTCCAGTGCCCCCAAGCGCTAAGAGGCGCACAGCATGGCGAAGTTTTTTATCGACCGGCCCATCTTTGCGTGGGTGATTGCGCTGTTCATCATGGTGCTTGGCGGGGTGGCCATCACGCAGTTGCCCATCGCCCAGTACCCGCCGGTGGCGCCGCCGTCCATCGTCGTTTCTGCTTCCTACCCCGGCGCCTCGGCGCAGACGCTGGAAGACAGCGTGCTGTCCGTCATCGAGCGCGAAATGAACGGCTCGCCGGGCCTGATCTACATGGAATCGGTGGCGCAGGCCAACGGCACCGGCAATATCACCCTGAGCTTCGAGCCCGGAACCAATGCCGACCTGGCCCAGGTCGACGTGCAAAACCGCCTCTCGCGCGCCACGCCGCGCCTGCCGGCGGCGGTGACGCAGCAGGGCGTGCGCGTGGACAAGGCGCGCAGCAACTTCCTGCTGTTCGCCATGCTTTCCTCCGACTCGCCCGACTGGAACCCGGTGGCCCTGGGCGACTACGCTTCGCGCAACATCGTGCCCGAGTTGCAGCGCCTGCCCGGCATCGGCCAGGCGCAGTTGTTCGGCACCGAGCGCGCCATGCGCGTGTGGATCGACCCGGACAAGCTGCTGGGCTTGAACCTCAGCAGCGCCGACGTCGTGGCGGCGATTCGCGCCCAAAACGTTCAGGTGTCGGCCGGCGAGATCGGCAGCCTGCCGAACGTGGCCGGCCAGGGCATCTCGGCCACCGTGGTGGTCAATGGCCAACTGGGCAGCGTGGAAGAGTTTGGCGGCATCACGCTGCGCGCCAATCCCGACGGCAGCACGGTGCGCCTGCGCGACGTGGCCCGCATCGAGCTGGGCGGGCAGTCGTACGCGACTTCGGCGCGTCTGAACGGCAAGCCATCGGTCGGCGTCGGCCTGCAGCTTTCGCCGTCCGGCAACGCGCTGGCAGCAGCCAAGGCGGTGCGCGCCAAGATGAGCGAGTTGGAGCGCTTTTTCCCGCAGGGCATGAAGTGGTCGATTCCCTACGACAGCTCGCGCTTCGTGCAGATCTCCATCACCCAGGTGGCGGTGACGCTGGCCGAGGCCGTGGCGCTGGTGTTTCTGGTGATGTTCCTGTTTCTGCAGAACCTGCGCTACACCATCATCCCGACCATCGTCGTGCCCGTGGCACTGCTGGGCACGTTTGCCACGCTGCTGGCGCTGGGCTTTTCGATCAACGTGCTGACCATGTTCGGCATGGTGCTGGTGATCGGCATCGTGGTCGACGACGCCATCGTCGTGGTGGAAAACGTCGAGCGCATCATGAGCGAAGAGGGTTTGGCGCCGCTGGAAGCCACGCGCAAGGCCATGGGGCAAATTTCAGGCGCCATCGTCGGCGTCACTGTGGTGCTGGTGTCGGTGTTCACGCCGCTGGCCTTTTTTTCCGGCTCGGTGGGCAACATCTACCGCCAGTTCGCGGCGGTGATGGTGGCGTCGATTGCGTTTTCTGCCTTCCTCGCCCTGTCGCTCACGCCAGCGCTGTGCGCCACGCTGCTCAAGCAGGTTGCGGCCGGCCACCACCATGCCAAGGGCGGATTTTTTGGCTGGTTCAACCGCGGATTTTCGCGCACCACCCACGGCTACGAAGGCGTGGTGGCCCGTGTGCTGCGCCGTGCACCGCGCACGCTCATCCTGTACCTGGCCATTGGCGCGGCGGCGGCGGTGGTGTATATGCGCCTGCCCACGTCCTTTCTGCCCAACGAGGACCAGGGCACGATGCTGGTGAACGTCCAGTTGCCACCGGGCGCCACCCTGGGCCGCACCCAGGCCGTGATGGAGCAGGTCGAAGGCTTCATGCTCAAACAGCCCGAAGTGCAAAGCATGGTCAGCGTGCTGGGCTTCAGCTTTTCCGGTCAGGGGCAAAACGCCGCCCTGGCTTTCGTCACTCTGACCGATTGGGACGAGCGCAAGGGGCCGGGCAGTTCGGCCGAAGGCATCGCCGGGCGGGCTTTTGGCGCGCTCTCGGGCATCCGCGACGCCTTCATCTTCCCGCTCAGCCCGCCGCCCATTCCCGAGCTGGGGGCGGCGTCGGGTTTCAGCTTCCGCCTGCAGGATCGCGGGGGGCTGGGCCACGACGCGCTGCTGGCGGCACGCAACCAGTTGCTGGGCATGGCCGCGCAAAGCCCCTTGCTCAGCCAGGTGCGCCCTGACGGCCTGGAGGACGCCCCGCAACTGAAGATCGAGATCGACCGGGCCCGCGCCAATGCGCTCGGAGTACCTTACGACGCGATCAGCAGCGCCATCTCCACGGCCCTGGGCTCGGCCTACGTGAACGACTTTCCAAATGCCGGACGCCTGCAGCGCGTGGTCGTGCAGGCCGATGCGCCCGCCCGCATGCAGCCGGACGACCTGCTCGCCCTCAACGTGCTGAACAACCAGGGCAAGGCGGTGCCGTTCGCCGCCTTTGCCACCACGCACTGGGTGACCGGCGCCATGCAGACCGTGCGCTACAACGGCTACCCGGCGATGCGCATCAGCGGGTCGGCCGCGCCCGGCCAGAGCACCGGAGCGGCCATGGCCGAAATGGAGCGCCTGGCCAGCCAGCTGCCCGCCGGTTTCGGCTACGAGTGGACCGGACAGTCGCGCGAAGAAAAGCTGGCGGGCTCGCAGGCCATCATCGTCTACGCCTTCTCCATCCTGGCGGTGTTCCTGTGCCTGGCGGCACTGTACGAGAGCTGGACCATCCCCCTGGCGGTCATTCTGGTCGTGCCGCTGGGCGTGCTCGGGGTGCTGCTGGCCACTCTGCTGCGCGGCTATTCGAACGACGTGTACTTTCAGGTCGGATTGGTGACCATCATCGGCCTGTCGGCCAAGAATGCGATCCTGATCATCGAGTTCGCCAAGGACCTGCAGGCGCAGGGCAGGGGCGTGGTCGAGGCCGCGCTCGCCGCTGCCCACATGCGCTTTCGCCCGATTGTGATGACCTCCATGGCGTTTACCCTGGGCGTGTTGCCGCTGGCACTGGCCAGTGGCGCGGGATCGGCCAGCCAGCGCGCCATCGGTACCGGGGTGATTGGCGGCATGCTCACAGGCACCGTGCTCGCGGTGTTTTTCGTTCCCATCTTTTTCGTGCTCGTGCGCAGGTTATTCAAGGGCAGCGCGCGCCAACGCCAGTTCGACGCCGCGCATGCGCACCAACACACGGAGCCGCAGGAGCGCCATGCATAAGGCCAGGATGCCGTCCCCATTCCTTTTTCCCCGCCGCCGCGCCCGCTGGGCCGCCGCCGTGTGCGCGCTGCTGGCTGCGGGGTGCTCCTTCGTTCCGACCTACCAGCGCCCGCCGGCGCCCATTCCCGCGAGCTTTCCCGGCGCTGCCGCAGACAGCGCGCAAAGCCTGCCTGCAGCAGACATCGCCTGGCAGGACTTCGTGCAGGACACGCGGCTGCGCGCCATCGTGGCGCGCGCCCTGGATGGCAACCGCGACCTGCGGATCGCGGCGCTGGCCATCGAGCAGGCGCGCGCCCAGTACCAGATCCGCTCCGCCGATCGCACGCCCACCATCAACCTCGCCGCCAATGCCAGCCGCCAGCCGGCCGCCAGCGGCAGCGGCTCGATCAGCAGCCTGTACTCCGTCGGGCTGGGCCTGGCGTCCTGGGAAATCGATGTATTTGGCCGCATTGCCAGTCTGGAAGCCTCCGCTCTGGCGCAATTCTTCGCCACAGAAGAAGCCCGCAACGCGGTGCAGACCAGCCTGGTGGCAGCCATCGCCAACGCCTGGCTGAGCCTGCAGACCAACGACGCGCTGCTGGGCCTGACCGAGCGAACGCTGGCCACGCGCGAGGATTCGCTGCGCCTGACCCAACTGCGCTTTGACCAGGGGGTCAGTTCCGCGCTGGACCTGCGCCAGGCGCAATCGCTCACGGCGGCTGCGCGGGCCACGCTCGCGCAGCAGCAGCGTCTGCGGGCGCTGGACGTCAACGCGCTCACGCTGCTCGTGGGCGCGCCGCTTCCGGACGACTTGCTGCACAGTGGCGCCGAAGCCGCCGTCGCCTTGGCTGCCGTTCCGGCCGGCCTTCCGTCCGACCTGCTCACGCGCCGCCCCGACGTGCGCCAGGCCGAGCAGCAGCTGCGCGCCGCCAACGCCCAGATCGGCGCCGCCCGCGCGGCCTTTTTTCCGCGCATCGCCCTCACCGCCAGCGCCGGCACGGCCAGCACCGCGCTGTCCGGCCTGTTCAAGGGCGGCTCCTGGGGCTGGACCCTGGCGCCGCAGGCGCTGCTGCCGATTTTCGATGGCGGCCGCAACGAGGCCAACCTTCAATCCGCCCAGGTGGCCCGGGAGGCGGCGCTCGCGCAGTACGAAAAGGCGATTCAGGTCGCGTTTCGCGAAACGGCGGATGCGCTGGCTGGCCGCACGGCGCTGGCCGACCAGCTTGACGCCACGCAGGCGCAGGCCGAGGCGGAGGCCGATCGCTTGCGCCTGGCCGATCTGCGTTACCGCAACGGCATTGCCAGCTACCTCGACGTGCTGGACGCACAGCGGGCGCTGTTTGCCACGCAGCAGGCGCTGGCGCAAATCCGACTGGCACGCCAGCAGAACGAAGTGGCCCTGTTCAAGGCCTTGGGTGGGGGCTGGGAGCCTGCCGAAGCGATCGCACCGGCAGGGCAGCAGCGCCAGCCGCCGGCCCGCTGAAGCCGGCAAGACGGGCGCCCGGGTCGGCGGGGAGGCCTTGATGTAGAGCAAAGTGGCGTACCGGGTGCCCCTTTGCGTGCCTCGACTTTGACCTTGCGCAATACCCGGAGCGGGGCCGGCTTGCAAAGTGCCCCGGATGTTGACCGCCCTCACTTGCCCTTCCTCTGGCGACGCAGAAACCGCTGCGCCGGGCGAGGTGCTGCGGCAACGCCAGCAACAGCCCGACGACGTGTTGTACCTGGTGCAGGGCCGGGTGCTGCTGTGCGTGCACGATGGAGCCCAGGTGCGTCAGCAGCTTGGCGTGGTCGAAGGCCCGTTCTGGCTGGACGCAGCGTCCGCGCTGCTGGGCCAGCCTTGCGCCGTCGACATGGTGGCCGAAACCCGGGTACAGCTGCGTCGCCAGCCGCTGGCGCAGTTCCGTGCTGCGCTCGATTCCCTCCCCGGTGCGGCGAAAACCCTGCTGCATGACCTGGCGGCAGGCTACCGGCAACAGACCGAACTGGCGGTCAGCCGCCTGGCGCAAGACGCTGAGGCGCGCTGCGCCCAGTGGCTGCTGCGCCATGCACAAAATGACGCCAGCGGCGCGATGAGCGTCACCCTGCACCAGCGCAAGCGCCTGATTGCTGCCCAGCTGGGCATTGCGCCCGAGACCTTCTCGCGCGTGTTGCGCAGCCTGCGCGAGCACGGCCTGATCCTGGGTTCGGGCAACGTGCTCAAGCTGCCCGAGCCGCGCGCGCTGCGGCTGGTCGCTGGCGGCTAGCCTGGCGCGTCCCTCTCAGGGTTTTCATACCCGGCGCTTGCGGGTTCTACCCAAGCGGCTCCCCGCGCCTGCTGCGTATATTGATCGCCAGCCATGTCTGCGATTCAGTTGTCCTTGTCCCCATCTGCCGGCACCCTTTGGTTCGCGTGCCGTAGGCCATGAGCGGGCGCAGCCCGCGGCAGGGCTGGGCTCTGCCCGGTCCTCTGGCCTTGCGGCTCGCGGCACTGCTGATCGGCACCGCCCTGGTGGCGGGCGCGGCGTCGGGGTCCATCGCCACACGCGCCGCTGCGGACGAAGCGCTGCAGCGCGTCATGCGCCAGCAGGCTGACGAGGTCCAGACGCTGGCGCGCGTTTTTGCCAGCAAGATCGAGCAGAGCCAGAAGGTGCTGCGCACCGTGGCCTCCGGCATCACGCCGCAGATGCTCAGCACCCCATATTCTCTGGAATGGCTGCTGCGCCAGGGCCTGCCGGCCGTGCAGTTCTTTGACACCATGCAGGTGGCCCGCGCCGACGGCACCGTCAGCGTGAATTTGCAGTACGGGATGCAGGGCGAAGCGGCAGCGCTCGAGCCTTCCGAGCGCGAAGCCTTGCGGCGCACCTTGATCGACGGAAAGCCCGTGGTATCCGAGCTGGTTGGCAACCGGGCCGGCGACGCGCGCGTGATGTTCACGCAGCCGCTGCATGGCGCCGACGGGTCGCTCAGCGGCGTGCTGGCCGGGTCGATCCGCCTGCAGTCGCAGGGGCTGCTGCCGGCGTCCATTGCACCACCCGAGCATGCGGGCTCGCGCCTGGTGGTGTTCTCGGCCGACGGGACGATCCTCTCTCACCCCGACCCGCGCCGCGTCCTGGGCAAGGTCAGTGAAGAGCCCGGGCTGGCGCAGGCCTACCAGGCGCTGGCGCTGCATCCGGAGGCGGCGGCGTCGGCGCGCACGGAGGTGGTCCCCGGTTTCGTCGTCAGTCTGGCCACCATGCCGCTGCCGCAATGGACGGTGGCGCGTGTGAGCGAAGTTCAGGCGCTGCTGGCGCCGCTGGAGGGCACGCAGCGCACCGCCTGGTGGCTCGCGGTGCTGGCGGTGGGGTTGACCGCGGTGCTGGGGGCTTTGCTCAGCCTGTGGCAGATGCAGCCGCTGGCGCGCCTGCGCGAGCGCGCACTGGAGCTGTCGCAGCAGGGCGATGCCGAGGATTCGCTGGCGCCCGCGCCTGGCTGGGGCGACGAGGTCGGCACGCTGGCGCGGCTGCTGGACGGCTTCGTGCAGGAACGCAGCGGCCAGGCGCTGCGCGACGGCGCACTGACGGGCAGCCTGCAGGCCATCCTGGACCATGCGCCGGTAGGCATCGTCATCACGCGCGCCGGGCGCCTGAGCATGTTGGGGCGCCAGGCGGCGCAGATGCTGGGCTACACGACCGAGGAACTCATCGGTCGGCCGGTGCGCGCGCTGTACGGCTCGGACGCTGCGTGGAGCCAGGGCGAGGCGCGGGCCCGCGCGGCGTTTGCGGCGCACGGCGCTTTCGATGGCGACCTGTGCTTTGCCCGCAAGGATGGAAGTCCCGTGTGGGCGCGCGTGCAGGGCCGGGCGGCCGAGGCGCCCGGCATGTCGGCGGGGATCGTCTGGATTCTGGAGGAGCTGACGGCCGTGCATGAAGCGCGGCGCCAGCGCCGGCACGAGCGCCTGCACGACCCCATCACCGGCCTGCCCGACCGGCGCGCATTCGAGGAGCGCTTGCGCGGCGTGCTGCTGGGACGTGACGAGATCGTCGCGGCGCAGGGCGAGTTGCTCTGCGGTGTGGTGATGTACCTCGACCTGGACCATTTCACCGTGGTCAACGACATTGCCGGACACAGCGCAGGCGACGACGTGCTGGAGCATGTGGCCCGATTGCTGGAAGCGCAGGTGCGCCAGGCCGGCTGGGTGGCCCGCCTGGGGGGCGACGAATTCGTCGTTGTGCTGCCCAACTGCTCGGCCGCGCACGGCCTGGCGGTGGCCGAGCAGCTGCGCGCCGCCGTGCGCGCCTGGGAACCCGTGTACGGCGGGCGCAGCTTCACCCTGGGCGTGAGCATCGGCCTGGTGCCGCTGACGTCGCAGTTGCGCGACGTGGCCGCCGTCCTGCGCGCTGCGGACATGGCGTGCTATGCGGCCAAGCGCGCGGGTCGCAACTGCGTGTTCACGCCGGCGGGCCTGCCCGAGGCAGGGTTGGTAGAACCAGAAATACTATCGAATCAATAGCTTTCAACGCTTGCTACATAAGCGCTAACGCCCAAAAATAGCAAAAATTTATCCTCCCGGCGCTGCCGTGGGCGGGTGCGCCGCGTCAGGGCGGCAGCCGCTCCAGGGCCCGCAGCACGCTCTCGGCCGTGGCCGGCGCCTGCAGCGCCACGGGGCGCCAGGCGCCAGCGTCTGCGGGCGGGCGTGCAGCGGAAATCGCATGGCGCAGCGCCTCGTACACGCTGACCGCCAGCATGAACGGCGGCTCGCCCACGGCCTTGCTGCCGCCCACGTTGTCCTCGCGGTTCGCTTCGGGCCACAGGGCAATGCGAAAGTGCTCGGGCACGTCGCCGGTGGCGGGAATCTTGTACGTGCTGGGCGCATGCGTGGCGAGCGCGCCGTCGGCCTTCCACACCAGCTCCTCGGTGGTGAGCCACCCCATGCCCTGGATGAAGCCGCCCTCGATCTGCCCGATGTCGATCGCCGGGTTGATGCTGTGGCCCACGTCGTGCAGGATGTCCACCTTGAGCACGCGGCTCTCGCCGGTGAGCGTGTCGATCACCACCTCGGTGCAGGCGGCGCCATAGGCGAAGTAGAAGAACGGGCGCCCGGTCAGCGTGGTTTTGTCGTAATGGATTTTCGGCGTGCGGTAGAAGCCGTCGCTCCAGAGCTGGATGCGGTTGGCGTAGGCCTCCTTGACCACCTCGTCGAAGCTGCGCCGGCCTTTGGGCGAGATGACTTCGCCACCGGCAAAGCTGATTTCACCCGCGCCGCAGGCGTCGAGCCCGCAGACGAACGAGGCCAGGTTGTCGCGGATGTTGCGGGCCGCAAACTGCGCTGCGCGGCCGTTCAAGTCGGTGCCGCTGGACGCTGCCGTGGCGCTGGCGTTGGGCACCTTGCTGGTGTCGGCGGCGGTGACCAGCACGCGCGCCAGTGAAACCCCCAGCTCGTCCGCCACGATCTGCGCGACTTTCGTGTTCAGGCCCTGGCCCATCTCGGTGCCGCCGTGGTTCACCTGCACGCTGCCGTCGGTGTACACATGCACCAGCGCGCCGGCCTGGTTGAACAGCGTGGCCGTGAAGCTGATGCCGAACTTGACCGGGGTGATGGCAATGCCACGGCGCAGCGCCGTCTGCTGCTGGTTCCAGGTGGCGATTTCGGCGGCCCGCGCGCGGTAGTTGCAGCTCTGCTCCAACTGCGGCATCAGTTCGTGCAGGATGTTGTCTTCCACCCGCATCTGGTAGTGCGTGGTGTCGCGCCGGCCCTTGCCGCCGGCCAGCGGTTCGTCGCTGTAGAGGTTGGCCATGCGCACGTCGAAGGCGTCGCGCCCGAGCGCGCCGGCAATGTCGCCCAGGATGCGCTCGATGGCAATCACGCCCTGCGGGCCACCGAAGCCGCGAAACGCGGTGTGGCTTTGTGTGTTGGTCTTGCAGCGGTAGGACGCCACCAGCACGTTTTCAAGGAAGTAGGCGTTGTCGCAGTGGAACACCGCGCGGTCCGCCACCGGGCCGGAGAGGTCGGCCGAGAAGCCGCAATTGACGAACATGCTCAGCACCAGCGCCGTGATGCGGCCGCGTGCGTCAAATCCCACTTCGTAGTCGTAGGCAAACGGGTGGCGTTTGCCGGTGACCAGAAAGTCGTCGTCGCGGTCCAGGCGCAGCTTGACGGGCGCGCCGAACTTGTGCGCCGCCACGGCGGACCACACCGCCAGGTGGCCGGCCTGCGTCTCCTTGCCGCCAAAGCCACCACCCATGCGCCGGCACTGTACGGTGACGGCGTGGTTGTCGATGCCCAGCGCATGGGCCACCCAGTGCTGCACCTCGCCGGGGTGCTGCGTGCTCGAATGAATCCACCACTGGTTCTGCTCCAGCGGCAGGGCGTAGGCAATCTGGCCTTCCAGGTAGAAATGCTCCTGGCCGCCGGTTTCAAAGCGGCCGGAAAGCCGGTGCGGTGCGCTTGCCATGGCTTCTTCGGGTGCGCCGCGTCGCACAAACACAGGCGGCAGCACGTAGCTTTTCGCCGCATGGGCTTCTCGCGGGTCCAGCACTGCTGGCAAGGGCGCAATGTCCACCTGCACGGCCCGCGCGGCGCGGCGCGCCTGCATCACCGATTCGGCCACCACCACGCCAATCACCTGGCCCACGTGCTGCACGGTATCGAACGCGAACACCGGCTCGTCGTGCGCAAAGGCGGCCAGCATGTTGTCGCCCGGAATGTCGGCCGACAGCACCACGCCGCGCACGCCCGGCAGGGCCAGCGCAGCCGCAGCGTCCACGCCGTTCAGGCGCCCGTGCGCCACTTTGGACAGGATGGGCGCGGCGTACAGCGTGCCCTTGAGTTCGGGCAGGTCGTCGATGTAGCTGGCGTTGCCCGCCACCTGGGCGCGGGCGCTTTCGTGCGCATGCGATTGACCCAGAGCCCGCGGCAATGGGGCAGCCGTGTGCCTGGGTGGCGAAAGCGCCGGTTCAGCGACGGCATCGGCCGCGATGGCCACCGGATCGGCCACGCCATCACGGCTCAGGGAAAGTTCGTCGCGTGCAGTCATTGCAGGTCCTCCAGGGCCAGCAGGTCCAGGCTGGCCGGCGCGCCGCCTTGGGTTTCCAGCCAGAAGCGCTGCGGCAGGGCGGCGAGCATGGCGCGGCGGTAGGCGCTGCTGGCGCGCATGTCGGAGATCGGGTCGAACTCGGCCTGCAGCGCGGCGGCTGCGGCCTGCACCGTGGCTTCGCTCCAGGGCTGGCCGACGAGCGCCGCCTCGGCCGCGCGGGCGCGGGCTGGCGTTGCGGCGACACCGCCGGCACCAATCGATGCGGCGCGGACCTCGCCTTGCTCGATGGTGAGGTTGAGCACCAGGCACACCGCCGAGATGTCGTCGTCAAAGCGCTTGGACACCTTGTAAGCGCGCAGCCGTTCGTTGGGCCGGGGCAGCGGCACGTGGATGCGCAGCAGCAATTCGTCCGGCGCCATCACGTTTTGCCGGTAGCCGGTGTAGAGGTCTTCGAGCGCCAGTTCGCGCGTGCCGCGCACGCTGCCCAGCTCGACGCGGGCGCGCAGAGCAATCAGGAGCGGCATCGAATCGCCAATCGGCGAGCCGTTGGCCACGTTGCCGCCCAGCGTGCCCGAATTGCGCACCGGCAAGCCGGCAAAGCGGGCGCCAAAGCGCTCCACCTCGGGCCAGTGCTGCTGCAGCGCACCGAAGGCATCGGCCAGCGTCACGGCGGCGCCAATGTGCAGGTGCCCGGCAGCGTGCTCGATGCGGCGCAGCTCGGCGGCTGTGGTCACGTCCAGCACCTGGGCAAACTGGCGGTGCAGCTTGGTGACCCACAGGCCCACGTCGGTGCAGCCGGCCACCACCTGGGCCTGGGGGTGCGCCGCACGCGCCGCCAGCAAGGCCGCTTCTGTAGGCGGAGAAATATAAGTCAAATCAGGCTCTAGCGCTTGTCTGGTATGCGCAAGCAGCTTCAATTGTTGTAGCAAACGCGTCTCGTTGACGGCCTGCACCGGCAGGTCGCCCATGGCCTGCGCCGCGTCCAGAATCGGGCGGTAGCCGGTGCAGCGGCACAGGTTGCCCGACAAATCGTGCACCGCATCGGCGCGCGTGATCGCCTCGCCCTGGCAGCAGCGGTTCTGGTACATGGCAAACAGGCTCATCACAAAACCGGGCGTGCAGAAGCCGCACTGAGAGCCGTGGCACTGCACCATCGCCTCCTGCGCGGGATGCAAACCTGCTGCGGCCGTCGCATCGCTGGTCTCGATCAGCGGATCTTCGGTCAGGTCTTCCACCGTCCAAAGCGCCATGCCGTCGATGGAATGCGCCAGCCGGATGCAGGCGTTGATGGCGCGGTAGCGGATGCGCTTGCCGGTGCCCGCACTTTCGATTTCGCCCAGCACCACGGTGCAGGCGCCGCAGTCGCCTTCGCCGCAGCCCTCCTTGGTTCCGGTGGCGCCCAGGTCGTCCCGCAGCAGCTCCAGCAGCGTGCGCTCGGGTGGTACATTGGCCAGCGCTACAGGCTGACCGCGACGGATGAAGTGCAAAGGGCGCATGGTCAAAAGGTTCAGCGAGACAAGAATCGCACTAAGGGTAGAACGCATTGCGCTGGCGCGCATAAGCGCCAGCATATGACGCGAATGCGCAAAAAACTATGAGAGACCAAGCCCTTTTCGACAAGATAGACCTCCATCTCATAAGGGTCTTGCACACCGTGCTCACTGAACGCAGCGTATCGAGGGCAGCTATCCGTCTGGGCATGCACCAGCCGGCGGTGTCTGCTGCGCTCAAGCGTTTGCGCGATCTTTCGGGCGACCCGCTGCTGGTGCGCTCGGGCAGCAGCATGGTGCCCACCGACGCTGCGCTGCGCATGGTGGAGCCAGCGGCCGACATTCTGCGCAGCGCCGAGGCGCTGTTTTCGGATGCGCGCGGGTTTGACCCGCGCACCAGTACGCGCAGCTTTCGCGTCGCGGCCAGCGACTACCTCGATCCGCTGTTTCTGCCCCGACTGGTCGCACGCATCAAGTCCGAGGCGCCGCTGTGCCCGATCGACATCCTCCCGCTTTCGCCCGACGCCCACTACCACGCACAGCTGGCCGATGGCGAGGCCGACGTGGTCATCGGCAACTGGCCCGAGCCGCCGGGCGATCTGCATCTGGGCAAACTGTTTTCCGATGAGGTGGTGTGTCTGGTCTCGCCCGAGCACCCTGCGGTTCGCCGCGGCTGGAGCCTGGAGGACTGGCTGCAAGCCGAGCACATTGCCCCCACGCCCACCCACCCCGGCGCGCGCGGCGTGATCGACGCGCACCTCGATAGCCTGGACCTGCAACGCAACATCACGGCGCGCTGCGCGCACTTCGGGCAGATTCCCGAGATGGTGGCGGCCAGCCTGCTGGTCCTCACCACGGGTCGCCAGTACTGTGAGCGCTTCACCGCGCGCCTGCCGCTCGTCATTCTGGCGCCGCCGCTGGCTTTTCCGCCGCTGGGCTACTACCAGCTCTGGCATGCGCGCACCCAGCATTCCGCTGCAGCCGCCTGGTTGCGCGACTGCGTTCGCAAGGTGGCTGATTCGCTACCAAAAGGATAGCTGTATGCGTATATAGAATAAGCGCCGCATGCCGATTTGACTATTAAAATACAACATTTCCGAGACAACAACGCGCATGAATGCTTCCGCTTCTCCCCCGCCCGCAGGCCAGGCGCCACCGCGCCTGCAGCTGTCCGGCATCACCAAGCGCTACCCGGCCGTGGTGGCCAACAGCGGCGTCTCGCTGACCGTGCAACCGGGCGAAATCCATGCCGTGCTGGGCGAGAACGGCGCCGGCAAATCGACGCTGATGAAAATCATCTACGGCGCGGTGCGGCCCGACGAAGGCAGCGTGCAGTTCGATGGCCGCGCGGTGCAGGTGCGCAACCCGCAGGAGGCCCGGCACTTGGGCATCGCCATGGTGTTCCAGCACTTCAGCCTGTTTGACACGCTGACGGTGGCCGAGAACGTCTGGCTGGGGCTGGACAAAAGCCTCACGCTGGCCGAAGTGGCTCGGCGCATCACCGCCAAGGCGGCCGACTACGGCCTGGACATCGACCCCGAGCGCCCGGTACACACGCTCAGCGTGGGCGAAATGCAGCGGGTGGAAATCATCCGCGCCTTGCTGACCGAGCCGCGCCTGCTCATCCTGGATGAACCGACCTCGGTGCTGACGCCGCAGGCGGTCGAGCGCCTGTTCGTGGTGCTGCGCAAGCTGGCCCATGAAGGCTGCAGCATTCTCTACATCAGCCACAAGCTGCACGAGATCCGGTCTCTCTGCACCGCATGCACGGTGATGCGCGGCGGCAAGGTGACCGGCGTATGCGACCCGCGCGAGGAATCGAACGCTTCGCTCTCGCGCTTGATGATTGGCGCCGAGCCGCCCGCGCTGGAACACCGCGCTGTGCAGCGGGGCGCGGTGGTGCTGCGCGTGGACCACCTGAGCCTTGAGCGCACCGACCCGTTCGGCGTCGACCTGATCGATCTCGAACTGCAGGTGCAGGCCGGCGAAGTCGTGGGTATAGCCGGTGTGTCGGGCAATGGCCAAAGGGAGCTGCTCTATGCACTCTCGGGTGAAGACCCGCGCGCCGCGCCGGCCATGGTGCAGGTTGCAGGGCAGGACGCCGGCCACCTGGGGCCACGCCAGCGCCGCGCGCTGGGCCTGCATTTCGTGCCGGAAGAGCGCCTGGGGCGCGGCGCCGTGCCCAGCATTGGTCTGGCGCACAACCTGCTGCTGACCCGCAGCGACGCCGTGCGCTCGCTGGGCTGGATCGACGTGGGGGCGCTGCGTGCACAGGCGCAGCAAATCATTGCGCGCTTTGGCGTCAAGGCCGGTGGGCCGGATGCGCTTGCGCAGTCGCTCTCGGGCGGGAATTTGCAAAAATTTATCGTCGGGCGCGAGATTTCCGCCGGCCCCCGCCTGCTCATCGTCTCGCAACCGACCTGGGGTGTGGACGTGGGCGCGGCGCAGCAGATTCGCGGCGAAATCCTGGCGCTGCGCGATGCCGGCTGTGCGGTGCTGGTGCTGAGCGAAGAACTGGACGAACTGTTCGACCTCTGCGATCGTCTCTACGTCATGGCCAAGGGGCATTTGTCGCCTTCGGTGGACCGTGCCGACGCCACCGCGCCGCGCATTGGTGAATGGATGAGTGGCCTGTGGCACGCCGACGTGCAGCAGCACCTGGCACAGACGGCGGAGGCCCACCATGCTCAAGCTTGAAGCGCGCCCCGAAGCGTCGAAATGGTGGACCTACGGTTCGCCGCTGCTGGCGCTGGCCATCACGGTGCTCATCGGCGTCGCGCTGTTTGCGCTGCTCGGAAAGGACCCGCTGCGCGGCCTGGAAGTATTTTTCTGGGAGCCGCTCAAGTCGCGCTACGCGCTGGGCGAGCTGATGGTCAAGGCGACGCCGCTGCTGCTGATCGCGCTGGGCCTGGCAGTGTGCTTTCGCTCCAACGTCTGGAACATTGGCGCGGAAGGCCAGTTCGTCATGGGCGCGATTGCCGCAGGCGGTGTGGCACTGATGGCCGACAAGACCACCGGCAGCTGGATCATGCTGGCCGTGCTGCTGGCGGGCACCCTGGGCGGCATGGCTTGGGGCGGACTCACCGCACTGCTGCGCGACAAGTTCAATGCCAATGAAATTTTGGTCAGCCTGATGCTGGTGTACGTGGCCATTTTGATCCTGAGCTACCTGGTGTTCGGCCCCTGGAAAGACCCCGCGGGCTACAACTTCCCGCAAACGCCGGCCTTCGCGAAGGCGACGCAGATCCCCAAGCTCATGGCCGGCTCGCGCATGAACATTGGCTTGTTGATGGCTTTGGCGGGTTCGGCCCTGCTCTGGTCGTTTCTGTTTCGTTCGCGCGCCGGGTTTGCGCAGCAGGTCTCGGGCCTGGCGCCGGCGGCTGCGCGCTACGCGGGGTTTTCCTCGCGCCGCGCGCTCTGGGTGGCGCTGCTGGTCTCGGGCGGCGCGGCCGGCCTGGCGGGCGCGTTGGAAGTGGCCGGCCCGATCGGCCAGCTCACGCCCTACGTTCCCGCAGGCTACGGCTTTGCCGCCATCATCGTCGCCTTCGTCGGTCGGCTGCATCCGGTGGGCATGATTTTTTCGGCCATCCTGATGAGCATGTTCTACATCGGCGGCGAACTGGCCCAGTCGCGCCTGGGCCTGCCCAAGTCCTTGACCGGCGTTTTTCAGGGCCTGCTGCTGTTCACGCTGCTGGCCTGCGATACCTTGATCGCCTACCGCGTGCGCTGGGCGCGCCCGGCGGGTGCGAAGGCGGGGAGCTGACATGGAATCCTGGGCACTTCTGATTGGCGCCACGCTCAGCGCAGGCACCGTTCTGGCCATCGCCGCGCTGGGCCTGCTCATCAACGAGAAGGCGGGCATCGTCAACCTGGGCGCCGAAGGCATGATGCTGTGCGCCGCCATCGCCGGCTTTGCCGCCGTGGTGCATACCGGCAACCCCTGGCTGGGCTTTGCCGCCGGCATGCTGGCGGGCGCGCTGCTCGCCATGGTGTTTGGCTGGCTGGTGATCTGGCTGGGCACCAACCAGTACGCCACCGGCCTGGCACTCAGCCTGTTTGGCGTCGGGTTTTCGGCCTTTGTCGGCATCGGCTATGTGCAGGCGCGTCTGCCGGAGATTCCGAAATTCATGCTGCCCTGGCTGCGCGATCTGCCGCTGGTGGGCCCGGCGCTGTTTCGCCAGCACCCGCTGGTGTACCTGACGGTGGCGTTCGCTGGTGCGCTGGTGTGGTTCCTCTACCGCACCCGCTCCGGCCTGATCCTTCGCTCGGTCGGCGAGTCGCCGGAATCGGCGCATGCGCTGGGTTACCCGGTGCGCCGCATTCGCCTGGCAGCCGTCATGGCCGGTGGCGCGCTGTGCGGCTTGGCCGGCGCCTTCATCTCCACCGTGTACACCCCCCTGTGGGTGGAGAACATGGTGGCCGGGCGCGGCTGGATCGCCCTGGCGCTTACCACCTTTGCCACCTGGCGCCCAGGCCGGGTGCTGCTGGGCGCCTACCTGTTTGGCGGCGTGACCATGCTGCAGTTCCATCTGCAGGCCTCGGGCGTGCAGGTGCCCAGCCAGTGGCTGAGCATGCTGCCCTATCTGGCCACCATCGTGGTGCTGGCGCTGATTTCGCGCAACCCGGTGTGGATTCGCGTGAACATGCCCGCGTCCTTGGGCAAGCCCTTCCACGTCAGCGGCTGAAAAGCGCCGTCACACTTCATAATCCCTGGTTTTCGTCCCGCCAACTGGCAATTTCCAACCAACAAGGAACCCGACATGACCGACCTGCACAAACGCACGCTCCTGAAGGTGGCTGCACTGTCCGCTGTGGCCGCCGCCGCGCTCGTGGGCTGTGGCAAGAAAGAGGAGCCGGCGGCTCCTGCTGCCGCACCGACGCCCGCACCGGTGGCTGCTGCGCCTGCGCCGGCCGCCGAGCCGCTGAAAATTGCGTTCGCCTACGTCGGCCCGGTGGGCGATGGCGGATGGTCGTACGCGCACGACAACGCGCGCAAAGCCATCGAGAAGGAATTTGGCGACAAGATCGTCACCAGCTACGTCGAAAGCGTTCCCGAATCGGCCGACGCAGAGCGGGTTCTGCGCGACATGGCGGGGCAGGGCAACAAGTTGATTTTCGGTACCACCTTCGGCTACATGGAGTCCATGGTCAAGGTCGCCGCCGACAACCCCGGCGTGAAATTCGAGCATGCCACCGGCTACAAAACGGCCGAGAACCTGCGCACTTACGACAGCCGCACCTACGAAGGCGCCTATCTTGCGGGCATCATCGCTGGCGGCATGACCAAGACCAATACCCTGGGTGTGGTGGGTTCGGTGCCGATTCCCGAGGTTCTGCGCAATATCAACAGTTTCACGCTGGGTGCGCAAAGCGTGAACCCGAAGATCCAGACCAAGGTGGTGTGGGTGAATGAATGGTTCAGCCCACCCAAGGAAACCGAAGCGGCGACTTCGCTGATCAATGGCGGCGCCGACGTCTTGTTCCAGAACACCGATTCGCCCGCAGTGCTCAAGACGGCCCAGGAAAAGGGCAAGCGCGCCTTTGGCTGGGATTCGGACATGACCGCTTACGGTCCCAAGGCTCACCTGGGTTCGGCCATCATCAACTGGACGCCTTACTACACCAAGACGGTCAAGGACGTGCTGGACGGCACCTGGACGACGGGCCAGGCCTGGTGGGGTGTGAAGGAAGGCGCCATCGACATGGTGTCGATTGCCGAGGACGTACCGGCCGAACTCAAGGCCAAGGTGGACGAAGCCAAGGCGGGCCTGAAGGCGGGTAGTTTCCACATCTGGAAAGGCCCGCTCGTCGACAACACGGGCAAGGAAGTCATCGCCAAGGACGCTGTCGCCGACGACAAGTTCCTCACGGGCATCAACTTCTACGTCAAGGGTGTCGAGGGCAACGTGCCTGGCGGCGACAAGAAATAAGCCAGCGCGCTGGCATCGCCCGGCCGCCTTCGGGCGGCCTTTTTCGTTGATCTGGAGATTTCGCCATGCTGGCTCCGCCATCCGTTGATCCTGCACATTTGCCGGCCCTGCTGCAGGCCATGCCCAAGGCCGAACTGCATATCCACATCGAGGGTTCGCTGGAGCCCGAGCTGATCTTCCAATTGGCCGAGCGCAACGGCGTGCGCCTGCCCTATGCCAGTGTGCAGGCCTTGCGCAGCGCCTATGCTTTCAGCAATCTGCAGAGCTTTCTGGACATCTACTACGCCGGCGCCAGCGTACTCCTGACCGAGCGGGATTTCTACGACATGGCGCGCGCCTACCTGCGCCGCGCAGTGCGGGACAAGGTGGTGCGCGCGGAGATCTTTTTTGACCCGCAAACGCACACGGCACGCGGCGTGTCCATGGAAACGGTCATTCGCGGCCTGCACCGCGCCTGCGAAGACGCGCAGCGCGAATGGGGCATCAGCGCGGCGCTGATTCTTTGTTTTTTGCGCCACCTGAGCGAAGAAGACGCTTTTGCCACGCTGGAGCAGGCCCTGCCATTTCAGGACCAGTTCATTGGCGTGGGGCTCGATTCGAGCGAACTTGGCCACCCACCGGAAAAGTTCGCGCGCGTGTTTGCGCGCTGCCGCGCGCTGGGCCTGCACCGCGTCGCACACGCAGGCGAGGAGGGGCCACCGGCCTACATCTGGAGCGCGCTGGATGCCCTGCAGGTCGAGCGCATCGACCACGGCGTGCAGGCCTTGAAGGACGAGGCCCTGGTGGCGCGTCTGGCGCGCGAGCGCGTGGCACTCACCGTGTGCCCCTTGTCCAATCAGAAACTGTGCGTGTTTCCGGACCTCGCCCAGCACAATTTGCGCGCCTTGCTGGACGCCGGGCTGTGTGCCACGGTCAATTCGGACGACCCGGCCTATTTCGGCGGTTACATCAATGACAATTTCCTGCAGGTGTTTGCCGCCACGGGAATGACGGCAGCCCATGCCTGGCAATTGGCGAGCAACAGTTTGCAAGCCAGCTTTGCCCCCGAGGCGGACAAGCGTGCATGGATGGCGCGCCTGGAGTCTGTTTTTTCAGATTATTCCGCGCTCTGATGTGGGCGGCCGCGCGCGCGGGGCCTGCCGCACGGTCTGCACCGCTTTTCCATAGGTTTGTCCACAGGCTGCGCACAGGCTTGTGCGGTGACGCCAGGCCCAGCGCCCGCTACCATCCGACGCTTGCCCAGGGAGCCCTATGTCCGAATTCATGATGCCGGTTGACGAGGAATTCGCGCCGTACGACCACCAACTTGCGCAGTTGCGCGTGCCGCCGCACTCGACCGAGGCGGAATCGAGCGTGCTCGGCGGCCTGCTGCTCGACAACCAGGCCTGGGACCGCGTCGGCGACCTGCTGATCGAGAGCGATTTCTACCGCTTCGAGCACCGCCTGATCTACGCCGGCATTGCCAAATTGGTCAACGCCAGCAAGCCGGCCGACGTGATCACGGTGTACGAGCACCTGCAAAGCATTGGCAAGTCCGAGGAAGTCGGGGGCCTGGCCTACCTGAACGCGCTGGCGCAGTACGTGCCCAGCGCCAGCAACATCCGCCGCTACGCCGAAATCGTGCGCGAGCGCGCCATTTTGAGGAAGCTCGTCACCGCCAGCGATGAAATCGCCACGGCCGCCTTCAACACCCAGGGCCGGCCGGTCGACAAAATCCTGGACGAAGCCGAGCAGAAGATCTTCAACATCGGCGAAGAAGGCTCGCGCATGAAGCAGGGCTTTCAGGGCATGGACACCCTGGTGGTCAACCTGCTCGACCGCGTGCAGGAGATGGCGGACAACCCGAACGACATTACCGGCGTTCCCACCGGCTTCATCGACCTCGATCGCATGACATCCGGCCTGCAGGCGGGCGACATGGTGGTGCTGGCGGCGCGTCCCTCCATGGGCAAGACGGCGCTGGCCATCAACATTGCAGAGCATGTGGCGCTGAACGAAGGCCTTCCGGTGGCCGTGTTCTCCATGGAAATGGGTGCCGCGCAATTGGCGGTGCGCATCGTCGGCTCCATCGGCCGCATCGACCAGGGCCATCTGCGCACCGGCAAGCTGACCGACGACGAATGGCCGCGCCTGACAGAAGCCATTGAAAAGCTGCGCAACGTGTCCCTGCACATCGACGAAACCGCGGGCCTGACGCCCAGCGAGCTGCGTGCCAACGCGCGGCGGCTGGCGCGCCAGTGCGGCAAGCTGGGCATGATCGTCGTCGACTACCTGCAGCTCATGAGCGGTTCCAGCAACTCGCAGGGCGAGAACCGCGCCACCGAGCTGGGCGAGATCTCGCGCGGGCTCAAGATGCTGGCCAAGGAACTGCAGTGCCCGGTGATTGCGCTCTCGCAGCTCAACCGCAGCGTGGAAACGCGCAACGACAAGCGCCCCATGATGAGCGACCTGCGCGAGTCCGGCGCCATCGAGCAGGACGCCGACATCATCATGTTCATCTACCGCGACGACTACTACAACAAGGAGAGCAAGGAGCCCAACGTTGCCGAGATCATCATTGGCAAGCAGCGCAATGGCCCCACCGGCACGGTCAAACTGTTCTTCCAGAAGTCGCAGACGCGCTTCGAGAGTCTGGCCATGGGGTCGAGCGACGATTTTTGATAAAAAAGGCTGCTAGCGCTTATTGGATAAAGGCGAAAAGCTATGTATTTCGTAGCAAACGACGCCTTGCTCACTATCAAAAAAAGAGCTGGTAGCGCATGCAGAACAAGCGCTGACAGCTCTTTTGGCTTGAAATTGACGAGCGCTACAGCACTTCGCTCGCAAAATCCGCCAGGCGCGAACGCTCGCCGCGCGCCAAGGTGATGTGGCCGCTGTGCGGCCAGCCCTTGAAGCGGTCCACGGCAAAGGTCAGGCCGGACGACCCTTCGGTGAGATAGGGTGTATCGATTTGCGCCAGGTTGCCCATGCAGATGATCTTGGTGCCGGGCCCGGCGCGGGTAATCAAGGTCTTCATCTGCTTGGGCGTCAGGTTCTGCGCCTCGTCGATGATGACGAACTTGTTCATGAAGGTGCGCCCGCGCATGAAGTTCATGCTCTTGATCTTGATGCGGCTTCGAATCAAATCGTTGGTGGCGGCGCGCCCCCATTCGCCGGCGTTGCCGCCGTCGCCCTTGGCCAAAAATTCGAGGTTGTCGTCCAGCGCGCCCATCCAGGGGCCCATCTTTTCTTCTTCGGTGCCGGGCAGGAAGCCGATGTCCTCGCCCACGCTTACCGTGGCGCGGGTCATGATGATCTCGGTGTAGCGGCGGTCGTCGAGCACCTGCGTGAGGCCCGTGGCCAGGGCCATCAGCGTCTTGCCGGTGCCGGCCGTACCCGCCAGGGTCACGAAATCGATGTCCGGGTCCATCAACAGGTTGACCGCAAAATTCTGCTCGCGGTTGCGCGTGGTCACGCCCCAGACGGCATTCTTGGCGTGGCCGTAGTCCTTGAGGGTTTTCAGTACGGCCGTCTTGTCGCGGATTTCGCTCACGCGGGCGAACAGGCTGGGCTCGCCGGGCGCCTCAAAGTAGACGAACTGGTTGATCATCAGCTGCGGCACGATGGGGCCGCTGATGCGGTAGAACGTGTGCGCGCCGCTCTGCCAGCTCTCGACCGACTTGCCGTTGCGGTTCCAGAAATCGCCGGGCAACTGAAGTACGCCGGAATACAGCAGGTCGCCGTCTTCGAGCGCCTTGTCGTTCTGGTAGTCCTCCGCGGGCAAGCCCAGGGCGCGCGCCTTGACGCGCATGTTGATGTCCTTGGACACCAAAATCACCTGGCGCCCGGGCTGCTGCTTGCGCAGGCCTTCGACCACGCCCAGGATCTGGTTGTCCGCCTTGCCGGGCGGCAGGCTGGTGGGCAGTTCGAAGTCGAGCCCCGAGGTCTGGAAGAACAGGCAGCCGCCCGCGGCGCGCTGGCCGGTTGAATCCAGGGGAATGCCCAGTGCAATGTCGGCGCCCGGCGTGGCCACCAGCGCGTCGAGCGAACGGCTGACCTGGCGGCCGTTGCGCGCCACCTCGGTCATGCCTTTCTTGTGGCCGTCAAGCTCTTCAAGCACGATCATCGGCAGATAGATGTCGTGCTCTTCGAAACGAAACAGGCTGGTGGGGTCGTGCAGCAATACGTTGGTGTCGAGCACGAACAATTTCTTGGGGCCCACGCCGCGCTTCTTGCGTTCCCGTGCCGGACGCACGGCAGTGGCAGCCTCGGCTGCCGGCTCTGGGGCGGACGCAGCGTGCTCTGTTCGGGCCTGGGACGGGGCGTCCGGCATGGGGCTCTGGGCGGGTGCCGGCGCAGGACGGCGCGCGCGCGCTCCGGTGGGCGCCGACGGCGCAGGCGCGCTCAGCGGCGCGCTAGGGGGCGGCTCATGAGCGGCTGCGGGTTCTGCCATCTGGCCGGCGCGTCGGCGGCGCGGCGCCGCCTGTTGGTCAAATACCTCTTGCTGGAGAAGCGCAGCGCGCCGGGTGGGGGCGGGGGGCAGGGGCATGGTGCAAAGGCCTCGGGCGAATCGGGAAAACAAAAAGCCGCCTGGAGGCCGAGGCGGCTTGGTGAGCTAGGTGGGCGTTGCGCGGTACAGCGGCATTGTGCCCATTATGCATGGCGCCCGGTCTGCGGCAGGCAGGTCAGGCGGCCTGCTTGAGCGTCTTGAGGGCCTTGACCGCCTTGAGGACTTCGTCCACGTGGCCGGGCACCTTCAGACCGCGCCATTCCTCTGCCAGGGTGCCGTCGGCGCTGATCAGGAAGGTGCTGCGCTCGATGCCCTTGACCTTTTTGCCGTACATGATTTTGTTTTTGACGACGCCAAACATGTGGCACATCTTTTCTTCGGTGTCGGCGATCAGCTCAAAAGGCAATTCCAGCTTTTCCTTGAATTCTTCGTGCGACTTCATGTTGTCGCGCGAGACGCCGAACACGGCCGCGCCGGCCTTGACGAATTCCTTGTATTTGTCGCGAAACTGCATCGCCTCGGTGGTGCAGCCCGGCGTGTTGTCCTTGGGATAGAAGTACAGCACCATGACCTGTCCGTTGTGCGAAGTGTTGCTAACTTTCACACCGCCGGTGGCGTTGGCTTCGAATTCAGGGAGGGGTTTATTGACAACGATCGCCATATATCTTTAATCTCTCTCGGTGAGGTCGTTGAAGAACCGGGGAGGGTCTGTTCTTTTTGTCGTATAACCCCGGCAGCAACCCGTGATTTTACTCTGAAACCCTTCTGCCCGACAGTCCCGGGCGGCTTGGCCCCTGGCAGCTCAAGGGCTTGACGGCGCGCCAATGATCAAGGCGAGCACCACATTGCGGCCTTCTCCGGCCAGGATGTTGTAGGTGCGGCAGGCGGCGAAACTGTCCATGGCCTCCAGGCCGATGCGCCGGGCAAACAGCGGGGCAAGCCACTTGGGGGGAACGAAGCGGGTCCCTGCGCCGGTTCCCAGCAGCATTACCTCCGCGTCGAACGTCGCAAGCTGAACGAAGTGCTCGGGCGCAAGATCCTCGAAGCGGCCCACGGGCCAGGCCTCACGCAGGCCGCTCGCGCCCAGGATGACGCTGGATGTGATCCTCTCGTTCCCGACCGACACCCAGCCTGGCCCGTAGCCGGAGATGCTCTGTGCGTCAATGCGATCGGGGGAAAATTTCATGCGTGGGCGTCTTTGGATGGTGCGCACCAGGCGGCGGCGCGGCGCGGGAACTGTGGTCAAATTATAGGTTTCGCCGCCTGCCAGCTGGCCCAGAGCCAGTCCAAAGACCTTCGCTTCGCCCGCGCATGAAAACCATCCACAAATCCGCCAAGCTTGCCAACGTCTGCTACGACATCCGGGGCCCCATCATGGACGCGGCGCGGCAGATGGAGGAGGAGGGCCACAAGATCATCAAGCTCAACATCGGCAACCTGGCGGTGTTCGGTTTTGATTCGCCTGAGGAAATCCAGCAGGACATGATCCGAAACCTCCCCAATTCGGCAGGCTACTCGGACAGCAAGGGCATTTTCGCCGCGCGCAAGGCGGTGATGCATGAGACGCAGCTGCAAGGCATTGTCGGCGTCACGCTCGACGATATTTACCTGGGCAATGGCGCGAGCGAGCTGATCGTGATGGCGACCAACGCGCTGCTGGACAACGGCGACGAGCTGCTGCTGCCCTCGCCCGACTACCCGCTGTGGACGGCGGCGGCCAGCTTGTCAGGCGGCACGCCGGTGCACTATCTGTGCGACGAGGCCAAGGGCTGGATGCCCGATCTGGACGACATCCGTTCCAAAGTGACGCCGCGAACCAAGGGCATCGTCGTCATCAACCCCAACAACCCCACGGGTGCGCTGTATTCCGACGCGCTCTTGCAGGGCATCGTGGACATTGCGCGCGAGCACGGCCTGGTCATCTTTGCCGACGAGGTCTACGACAAGGTGCTGTACGACGGCGTGCGCCACACGCCAATTGCGCTGCTTTCGGACGACGTGCTCACGCTCACGTTCAACTCGCTCTCCAAAAGCTACCGCTCGTGCGGCTACCGCGCCGGCTGGATGGTGGTGTCGGGCGACAAGAAGTCCGCCCGCGACTACATCGAGGGGCTGAACATGCTCTCGAACATGCGGCTGTGCTCCAACGTGCCGGGCCAGTGGGCGATTCAGACGGCGCTGGGCGGCCACCAGAGCATCAACGAACTGGTGGGCGCGGGCGGGCGCCTGCGCCGCCAGCGCGACCTGGCATACGAGTTGATCACGGCCATTCCCGGCGTCACTTGCGTCAAGCCGCAAGCAGCGCTGTACATGTTTCCCCGGCTCGACCCGGCGGTCTACCCGATCCAGAACGACCAGCAGTTCTTCCTCGAATTGCTGCAGGAAACGCGCGTGATGCTGGTGCAAGGCACGGGTTTCAACTGGCCCGCGCCCGACCATTTCCGCATCGTCTTCCTGCCGCACGAGGACGACCTGCGCGAAGCCATCGCCCGCGTGGCGCGTTTCCTGGCGTCGGCGCGCAAGCGCTTCGGCACCGATTGACTCCTGTTTTCATAGCTGGCGGCGCTTATGCAGTAAGCGCTAGAGGCCAATTTGATTGATATTTTGATTATGAAACCCATCCAAGTAGGCCTTCTGGGCATCGGCACCGTCGGCAGCGGCGTGTTCAACGTGCTGGCGCGCAACCAGGAAGAAATCCAGCGCCGCGCCGGCCGCGGCATTGCCATCACCATGGTGGCCGACCTGGACGTGGAGCGTGCCAAGAGCGCCGTGGGTGAAGGCGTTCAGGTGGTCAGCGACGCGCGTGCCGTCATCGCCAACCCGGACATCGACATCGTCATCGAGCTCATTGGCGGCTACGGCGTGGCCAAGCAACTGGTGATGGAAGCCATTGCCGCTGGCAAGCATGTGGTCACGGCCAACAAAGCGCTGCTTGCGGTGCACGGCAGCGAGATTTTTGCTGCGGCGTCCGCCAAGGGCGTGATGGTGGCGTTCGAGGCGGCTGTCGCCGGCGGCATCCCCATCATCAAGGCGCTGCGCGAGGGCCTCACGGCCAACCGCATCCAGTGGATCGCCGGCATCATCAACGGCACGACCAACTTCATCCTCTCCGAGATGCGCGACAAGGGCCTGGACTTCGACGCCGTCCTGAAGGACGCGCAGCGCCTGGGCTACGCCGAAGCCGACCCGACCTTCGACATCGAAGGCGTGGACGCCGCGCACAAGGTCACCATCATGTCGGCGATCGCCTTTGGCATCCCCGTGCAGTTCGACAAGGCCTACATCGAAGGCATCACCCAACTGGCCGCGCAAGACATCAAATACGCTGAGCAGCTGGGCTACCGCATCAAGCTGCTGGGCGTCAGCAAGCGCGTGGACAAGGGCATTGAGCTGCGCGTGCACCCCAGCCTGGTGCCGGCCAAGCGCCTGATCGCCAACGTCGAGGGCGCCATGAACGCCGTCGTGGTGCACGGCGACGCCGTTGGCACCACGCTGTACTACGGCAAGGGCGCCGGCAGCGAGCCCACCGCCAGCGCGGTGATTGCCGACCTGGTCGACATCACGCGCCTGCACACCGCCGATCCGCACCACCGCGTGCCCCATCTGGCCTTCCAGCCGGGCACGCTGCAGGACGCCATGGGCGATCTGCCCGTGCTTTCCATGGACGAGGTGGTGACCAGCTATTACCTGCGCCTGCGCGTGGCCGACCAGGCGGGCGTGCTCGCCAAGGTGACCGGGCTGCTTGCGCAGCACGACATCAGCGTGGACGCGATGCTGCAGCGCGAAGCCCAGGACGTGGGCGGCGAGGGCACAGGGCCGGACGGCACGCGCGCAATTCCGCAGACCGACCTGATCATCCTTACGCACACCGCGCGCGAGGGCACGGTCAACGCCGTGCTGGCCGAGTTGCAGGCCCTGCCCACAGTGCTCGCCCCCATCGTGCGCATCCGCAAGGAAGAGCTGAACTGACCATGCTGTACCTGTCCACGCGCGGCCATCCCGAGCGCAAGCACTTCTGCGACATCCTGCTCGAAGGCCTGGCGCCCGACGGCGGCCTGTACCTGCCCGAGCGCTACCCGCAGATTGACGACGCAGCGCTCACGCGCCTGCGCAGCGTGCTGCGCGAGCAGGGCTACGCAGAGCTTGCGTTTGAGATTCTCTCGCTCTACATCGACGACATCCCCGCCAACGACCTGCGTGCGCTGTGCCACAAGACGTACACCGCCGAAATTTTCGGTACGCCTGAAATCGTCCCGCTGCGTCCGCTTGAACCCGGCCTGTGGCTGCAAGCCCTGTCCAACGGTCCGACGCTGGCCTTCAAGGACATGGCGATGCAACTGCTCGGCAACCTGTTCGAGTACGAACTGGCGCGCCGGGGCGAAGAATTGAACATCCTCGGCGCCACCAGCGGCGACACCGGCAGCGCCGCCGAATACGCCATGCGCGGCAAGCGGGGCGTGCGCGTCTTCATGACCAGCCCGCATGGGCGCATGAGCGCGTTCCAGCAGGCGCAGATGTTCAGCCTGCAGGACGAAAACATCCACAACATCGCCATAGAAGGCGTGTTCGACGACTGCCAGGACATCGTCAAGGCCGTGAGCAACGACCTGGCGTTCAAGCGCAGGTACAAGATCGGCACGGTCAACTCGATCAACTGGGCGCGCCTCTTGGCGCAGGTGGTGTATTACTTTGCCGGCTACCTGCAGGCCACCACGTCGAACGACCAGAAGGTCGGCTTCGCCGTGCCCAGTGGCAACTTCGGCAACGTCTGCGCCGGTCATGTGGCGCGCAGCATGGGCCTGCCGATAGCCAAGCTGGTCGTGGCGACGAACGAAAACGACGTGCTCGACGAGTTCTTTCGCACCGGCGTCTACCGCGTGCGCAGCAGCGCCGACACGCACGAAACGTCCAGCCCCTCGATGGACATCAGCAAGGCCAGCAACTTCGAGCGCTTCGTGTTCGACCTGCTGGGCCGCGACGCGGCCCAGACCCGGGCGCTGTTTGGCGATGCGCTGTCCAAGCAAGGCCAGTTCGACCTGGGCCAGGACCCGCACTTTGCCGATGCCGCCCAGCGCTACGGCTTTGTCAGCGGCAAGAGCACGCACGCCGACCGCCTGGAAACCATTCGCGATACCTACCGGCGTTTTGGCACCACCATCGATACCCACACCGCCGACGGCGTCAAGGTGGCGCGCCAGCACCGGGGCACGGGCGATGTGCCGATGATCGTGCTGGAGACAGCCTTGCCCATCAAGTTCGCCGAGACCATCACCGAAGCCCTGGGCCACCCGCCCGAGCGACCGGCGCGGTTCGACGGGATCGAGGGCTTGCCCAAGCGCGTGCAGGTCCTGCCGGCCGACGCAGAGCGGGTGAAGGCCTTTATCGCGCAGCATTGCGATTTGTAGTAAAAACAGCCCCTAGCGCTTGATGGATAAGCGCCTATAGCTATTTAATTGATAGCGATCAGGAGTTTGCATGAAGGTTGTCGGCTTTGCCGGTTTCTCAGGCTGCGGCAAGACCACGCTGGTGGAGAAGCTGATTCCGGAATTGCGCATGCAGGGCCAGCGCGTGTCGGTTGTCAAGCACGCGCACCACAAGTTCGACATCGACCATGTGGGCAAGGACACCTGGCGCCATCGCGAGGCTGGGGCGTTCGAAGTGGTCGTTGCCTCCGACCGGCGCCTGGCGCTGATGCGCGAGTTCGAGCAGCCTGGCCATCTGTCGGTGCACCACCTGCTCGCCGAGCTCTACGACGGGGTGGACTGGGTATTCGTCGAAGGCTTCAAGGAAAGCGACCTGCCGAAAATCGAGGTTTGGCGCGCACCTGCGCCGGGCAGTGCGCGGCATGCCGTGCGCTACGACAGCGACGACTTCGTCGTCGCCGTGGCCACTGACGCGCCCGCGCAATTGCCGACACCCACCGGCTTGCCGATTCTCGACCTCAATGCCCCGGACCAGATTGCCGCCTGGCTGCTGGCGCAGAACACGCGCTTCGAGTACGACTGGAACCTGCACGGGGAGGTGGCGTCATGAGGCCGCCGATGAAGCCGCTCGATGCCGCGCTGGCCGAGCTGCTGGCGCATGCCGCGCCGCTGGCTGGCGGTGACACGGTCACCACCTGGAACGCCGATGGCAGGGTCCTTCAGACTGCAGCGGTTTCCCCGCTGCAGGTGCCGCCGCAGGACAACAGCGCCATGGACGGCTACGCTGTTTGTTGTGCCGATGTGCCGCAGGCGGGCACCGTGCTGCCGGTCTTACAGCGCATTGCTGCGGGCAGCGCGGGCGAGCCGCTCGCGCCTGGCAGCGCGGCGCGCATCTTCACCGGCGCGCCCGTGCCGCCTGGCGCCGACGCGGTGCTGATGCAGGAGGACTGCGAGGCGCTGGAGGGTGCAGTACGAATCAACGCCGTTCCCCACCCTGGCCAATGGATTCGTCGCGCGGGCGAAGACATCACCCTGGGCAGCGAGGTGCTGGCGGCAGGCACGCGCCTGACCCCGGCAGAACTCGGCCTGGCCGCCAGCATCGGCCTGGCCACGCTGCAGGTGGCGCGCCGACCGCGCGTGGCCTTGTTCTCCACCGGCGACGAGCTGGTGATGCCCGGCGAGGTCGCGCCGCAAGACATGCGGCCCGGTGCGATCTACAACAGCAACCGCTTCTTCCTGCGCGCCATGCTGCAGCGCCTCGGCTGCGAGGTGAGCGATTTCGGTATTGTTCCCGACCAGCGCGACGCCACCATCGCCGCGCTGCGCGAGGCGGCCGAAGGCCACGATCTCATCCTTACCAGCGGCGGGGTGTCGGTAGGCGAAGAAGACCATATCAAGCCCGCCGTGGAGACACTCGGGCGCCTGGATCTGTGGCAGATCGCCATGAAACCGGGCAAACCGTTCGCTTATGGTCGCATAGCCAACGCGCACTTCATGGGCTTGCCGGGCAATCCCGTGTCGAGCTTTCTGACCTTTGCTGTACTGGTGCGGCCGTTTTTGCTGCGGCTGCAAGGCGTTGCGGACGTCGCTCCGAAAACAATAGCTGCCCGCGCAGATTTCCCCTGCGCCAAGGCCGATAAACGCCGAGAATTCTTGCGCGTACGCCACAACGAAGCCGGCGGTTTGGACCTGTTTGCGAACCAGAGCTCGGGTGTGCTCACCTCGGCCGTCTGGGGAGACGGAGTGGTGGACAACCCGGCCGGCGAGACGATTGCCGTGGGCGACACGGTGCGCTTCATTTCCTTTGCGGAGCTGCTGTCATGAAACTTTACCCCCACGCTCCACCGCTTCGCGGGTCGCTGGCCTTGCAGGCCGCGGCGTTGCCAGAGTCAACGCCTCTTCGGGCTGTCCAGTCCTGCGTAGGCAGGACCGGAGCCGCAGCCCTCAGCCCCGAGGGGGCCGCCATTCATCTTGGGGCGGCCCGGCGATGAATCTCACCGTGCGCTACTTTGCCTCCATCCGCGAGGCCGCCGGCACCGCCAGCGAGGAACTGGACACCGAGGCCGGCACCATCGCCGAACTGCGTGCCGAGTTGCTCACGCGCGGCGGCGCGCTCGCGCAAGCCCTGGCCCCCGGCCGTGCAGTGCGCATGGCGCTCAACCAGGCGCTGGCGCACGAGCATGCGGGGCTGTCGGAAGGCGACGAAGTGGCATTTTTCCCCCCGGTGACGGGCGGGTAGGCGACTGCGCAAAGCTTTTGAAGGGTGCGCCGACGGGCGGTTCTGCGACCCACGACAGCGAGGGAAACCTGGGCCCTGCCGCAGTCCAGCCTGCAAGTACCGGGCCTTCTCGGATTTCCAGTGCCCCGCACCGCGAAACGAGCGATGGGGCTACCCATGGGCTGCGGTCGTAGCGGCCATCAATCAGCACCTTGGGGCGGTCTGCCAATTGCAGCGCCAGCGCTCCCGCCACGGCAGGCGGTCCGGACACTACGCAAATATCGCCGTTCAATGCTGCACGGGCAGGCCCTTCGACGGCCTGCGCCAGTGCGGCGCTGTCAAACATGCGCCAATGGCCGTCTTGAAAGACCGTCGGTCCGCGTGGAGAGGACAGCCCGTCCTGCAGCAGAAGCACGACTTGCAATGCCGCGAACGCAAGGTAGACACTGCGCCTCGAAACGGCTCGCCACGCCACGCGTTGTCCGGCGAGTTCCATGACGGCCGGGACGGCAAAGAGCAGAAAGGGGGTTCCCCAATGCAATTGAAGTTCAGCCCCGGTCAAGAGCCCCATGGCGACCATGAAGACCAGCGGGCCGAACCCATAAATCAGCAGGAATGCGCGGCTGGCTGGGGCCGTTTCAGGGACTGTCTTGCTCGGCGGGGCATGGCCGCGAGGGGCTTGGCGTCGCAAGTGGTAAACCGTCAGGCCAAGCAGTATCCATGCGGGCAGCGCACGGTTCAGGAGTTGATCGACGAGCCAATGCATCGATTCGAACCAGCGGTGCAAGCCCTGCGCGTGGAGCCCCAGGGACGTACTTGTTGCGTACTGGATGGGGGCGAAATCGTGGGCACGCAGCCAGAGCACATGCGGCGTGAACACCAGTATGGACACCAACGCCGCCAGCAGCAGGCCACGCCGCTGCGCGAGCACCCACCAACTGCGCTGGTGCAGCCAGAAGGCAAGAACGCAGGCAACCGATACCGCAATCTGGTATTTGGCCAGCGCCCCCAACCCCATGGCCAGGCCCAGTGCCAGCCACCAGCGTGTCAGGCCAGTGCGAAAGGCCTGCCAATAGATGGCAGCACTGGCCGCCACAAACACCATCAATACCACGTTGTGGTTGTAGTAGTACAGCCTTCCGTTGTAGTAGGTGATGCACAGCGCTGCCAGCAGTGCGATGGTGGCGTAGGCTTCACCGCGCAGGCGGCACAGCAGCCGCCACATCACGGCCATGCTGGCGAGCGTGCAGGCCGCGCCGACGGCGTAACTGGTGAGGGCGTTGACTCCGAACAGCCGCGTGGGGATCCAGAACAGCCACGTAGGCAGAGGTGGGTGCTTGTAGTACCCGCCCTCCAAAGAGTGCACCCAGGTGAGTTGCTCAATGTTGTCGGTCGGCGGGGACAGGCTGACGAAGGACAGCAGTGCCAGCCAGACGATCCCAAATACCAGCAGCGTCAGCGCAACGGGGCCCCAGGAATCTGGGGCTTCCCAGGGACGTTGTCCTTTCCAGCGTGCAAATTCATCGACCGTGAGCGGTGTCTGTGCCAGCGATAGCGGGGGCGCTGGGGAGCAAATGCCTGGCATGGTGCAGTGGGTAGCTATCGCGCGGTGGAATGGCGTGGATACTGGCAGGGCTTTCTTAGGCCCAGGTTAGGGCCCTGTTCTGGCCTTGTAACGCTGCTTTGCTGCCTGCTTGCAGCCGGATCTGGCGGGCCATCACTGGGCCTTGTCCCAAGAGGGCAGAAGTTGATGGCTGTTTGAAATAACTTGTGAGGTGCATCAAAAAAACATCATGGGATGCACGGATGCTTGGGCGAGCGCTCCGCGATAGGCTTGCTGCACAGCTGGATCGGGGACTCCCGAAGGCGAAGTCGTTTCAGCAGCGGACCAACGGGAGACCCTATGCGCGCCCTTGAACTCTTGCTTTTTCCGCCTTCCTGGCTGCTGGGGCGCATGTCCCTGCGGACACGGCTCCTGCTGCTGGCCTTGCTGGCTCTGGTGCTGTTTCCCGCCATGGCTTTCTGGATGGCATGGCCGGGCCTTGCTGATTCGACGTTCGGGGCTCGCGCAGCGCTGGCAGCGTTGGTGTGGGGCCTGTCTGCCTACTTGTATGCGGGGTTTGCTGTCAACCTGCTCACCTCGGTAGCGGCGCTGGGCCAGGTGGCACGCAACAACGCGCGCGGCGATTTGTCGCTGGCCGTGGTGGTGCCGGGCAGTGACGACCTGGCTCTGGCGGGGCGCCATCTTGAATCGATGAATGAGAACTTCTCAGGGCTGGTGGGGACCATCCGCAACCAGGCCTTGTATGTGGCCCACGCCGGGGCCGGGCTCTCTGCCAACATGCGCGATCTGTCCCAGCGTACCGAAGCCCAGGCAGCCAGTCTGGAGCAGGCCAGCGCCAGCATTGCTTCTCTCAGCGAGTCGGTGCAGGCAACAGCCGCACGCGCGCAGGACGTCGATGCCCAGACCCGCCGCGTCCGGGGCGAGGCCGACGCAGGCGCGGGTGCCATGGATGTCGCCGTCACTGCCATTGCAGAGATCGCCGCCGGTTCCCGGCGCATGGGCGAAATTGTCAATGTCATCGATGGCATTGCCTTCCAGACCAATATTCTTGCCCTCAACGCGGCCGTGGAAGCGGCGCGGGCGGGCGAGACGGGGCGGGGCTTTGCGGTCGTTGCCAGCGAAGTGCGAACGCTGGCGCAGCGCAGCGCCACGTCGGCGCGCGAGATTCGCGAACTCATCGCCCGTTCCAGTCAACAGGTGGACACCGGGGTGGCGCGCATCGACGCCGTCAAAACCAACCTGCGCACCGTGGTTCACGGAGTGCGCGAAGTGGCGCAGGGGCTGGCCGACATCAGCGAGGCCAGCGGTGCCCAAAGCTTGTCACTGCGCGAGGTGGCGCAGGCCGTGCGCGAGCTTGATCAGATCACCCAACACAATGGCAGCATGGTGGACGGCGCGCTGCAGTCCACCCGGGGCCTGGCGGAGCGCTCCGCAAGCCTCAGTGCTTCGGTGGCAGGCATTCGCTTGCGCCGCGGCACGGCCGACGAGGCCCATGCACTGGTGCATCGGGCCGCCGCGCTGGTACAGGAAAGCGGCCTTGCGGCCGCGGCGCGTCGTTTCCATGACCCCGCCGGCGGCTACCGCGACCGCGACCAGTACATCTTTGTCTTCGACCGCCAGGGCGTGTACCAGGTGTTTGGCTCCAGCCCGGAGCGGGTAGGGCACACGGTGCACAGCGTGCCGGGCCTCGACGGCGATCTGGTCCTGCGCGAATTTTTTGCTGCAGCGCAGCGCGGAGGCGACTGGGTGGACTATGAAGTGGTCAATCCGGTGACCAAGGTGGTGGATGAAAAAACCTCGTTCATCCTGCCATTGGGCCAGAACCAGGTGATCGGCTGTGGCGTGTTCAAGCCCAAAGGGGGCTTTCACCTGCAGCAATAGGGTGAAGCGGGCAACACGCCCGCTTTGCCGCTCATCCGTTGCTGGGTGTGCCAGGTACGGCAGGCAGGGCGGGGCAGGGCCAGGAAAGCAGTTCGGCCAGTCGGCTCGCCACCCACGCGGCCTCGGAAGGCGCGAGTCCGGCGTCGCCGCTGGCCAGGCCAGCATGGATTCGCCGCAAAATTTCGCCTTCGGAAGGTGCCTGCACGTGGTAGAGGGTCTGCGCATGCTCCACCAGGTGGTTGGCCAAATCGTCGCACAGCTCATAGCGCTGGCGCACCACGTCGGCGCTCTCGCGCAGCCGACCGCGCGCGTCGGAAAACAGCGCAATGAAGCTCGGCGGGACGAGGATTTGGTTGTCGTGTTCCTGCATGGAAGGTGGTCCTCAATCGGGAGTGAACAGGCGTTCGAACTTGTCGCGGTCGGCCGCCAGTTCAAAGCTCACCAGTTGGCCCATTTTTCCGTCGCTGGCGCGGCAAGCGGCAAACAGCGTCGCGCGGCCAGCAAAGTGAAAATCCTCCAGCACGATGAGGGCGTATGGATGCGGCACGAAAATCTGTACGCCGAACACTTCGCGGTGGCGGTTGCGGGGCGAGGGAAAGAGCTTGTAGCCGGGAATGTCTAGGGTTTGGGCCATGGGTCGCTGCCGTTACAGTGGCAGGCCATGCTACACATTGCGTGAAAGTCGCCCCATGAATCCGATCCACATAGCCGTCCAGACCGACGACTTCGACGTTTCCGCCGAATTGGCTGCGCTGCGTGCCCAGGACGCGCGCGTGGGTGCGGTGTGCAGCTTTGTGGGAACCGTGCGCAGTCGCAATGAAGGCGAGGGAGTGGCGGCCATGGAGCTGGAGCACTACCCCGGCATGACCGAGCGCGCAATCCACGCCATGGCGCAGGAGGCGTTTTCGCGATTCGACATTTTTGGCGCTCGGGTGATCCACCGCGTGGGTCGGCTCGCGCCGCTGGATCAGATCGTTCTGGTGGCCGTGAGCGCTGCGCACCGGGGCCAGAGCTTTCAGGCCTGCGAGTTCCTGATGGACTACCTCAAAACCCAGGCGCCGTTCTGGAAGAAGGAAACCACGCCCGGCGGCGCACGCTGGGTGGACGCACGAGAGAGCGACGATGCGGCCCTGGCGCGCTGGGGCATTGAGGCCACCAACGCCGGTCGCTGAAACGGCTTGCTGCAGCGGCAGCGACCTCCCCTCACCCTGGCTGGATGCGTACCGACACCTTGTCGCTGTACACGGACATGATGCGGCCGTCGATTTCCACGCACAATGCTCCGCGCGCGTCTATGCCGCGTCCGATGCCCGACTGCATCCCCTGCGGGCCGTGCACGCTGAGGGGCTTGCCGGCCAGCCAGTCCATGTGCGCGAAGTCCTGCGCAAAGGGCGCCAGGCCTTCTTGCTCGAAGCGCAGCAGGCCGATGCGCAGGGACTCAATGATGCGGGCCGCCAGCTCGTTGCGGTCGGGCGGCGTGCCGCCGCAAAGCGTGGCCAGGTCGGCAGCCGGCTGATCGAGCGTACCGTGCACTGCGGGCGACAGGCGCACATTCAAGCCCACTCCCACGCGGACCACGCTCGGGCCATCGTATTCGCCGCTGACTTCGATCAGGATGCCGGCCAGCTTGCCTTGGGCGGCCACCACGTCGTTGGGCCATTTGAGCTGCAGTCCGGGGACCCCGGCACGGGTCAGCGCCTGCACCACGCACACGCCCATGGCGATCGACAGTCCCGACAGCCTTGCCGGGCCGCCAGCAAAATGCTTCAGGCACGACAGGGTGATACCCAGCCCCGGTGGCGAGAGCCAGCCGTGGCTGCGCCGCCCGCGCCCAAGGGTTTGGCGCTCGGCCAACACCACGGTCAAGTCAGGTGCATCCGGCAGGAGACGTGCCAATTCGTCCTGGGTCGAATCGAGCTCCCAGTACAGGTGAACAGGTGCACCAGCTGCGGTCCCCAGCTTGGAAACGATCGACGGGACCTGCAGCAGTTGCATGGGCCAGGGCATCCGGTAGCCGGCCCGGCTGCGTGCCTCAATGGGCAAGCCCATGGCACGCAAAGCATCGATCTGTTTCCAGACGGCCGCCCGTGTCACGCCAAGCTGGGTGGCGAGCGCTTCGCCAGACACAGGGTTGCCGGTGGCCAGTTGGCGCAGCAGTTCTCTGGCGGGCGGGTCGGGTTGCATGCATCGAGTGTGCCTCAGCTCAGAGGGGCGGCCCAAGGCAGATGACGCTGGAACCGTGCGCCCTGGCCGTTGAGCGAAGAACAGCAAGGTTCGAATTAAAAATCAATAATTACGTAAACAAAAAGAAATCATGATTGTTTACAATAGAGTTGGCCGCATGCATCTCGCGCGGATCGTAGCGACAGGGGTGCGTAGTGTGTGCGCCCCTATGTCCATCATCATTCAAGAGGAACCCATGTCTCAAGATCTCTCCCGTGCTGTCTCTGCGCCAGTCTCACGCCATCCCCATGGGGTGCGCCAAGTGGCCCTGGTTTTGGGCGGTACAGCGGTGCTGGCCGCTTCATCCTACGTCAGCATTCCAATGCAGCCGGTGCCGGTGTCGCTACAAACCTTTGCGGTGCTGATGGTGGGCGCACTGTATGGCTGGCGCTTGGGTGGCCTGACCGTGCTGGCCTGGCTGCTGGAAGCGGCGCTTGGCATGCCCGTGCTGGCAGGCGGCAAAGGCGGGCTGGCGCCCTTCTTTGGCCCGACGGCAGGCTATTTGCTCGCCTTTCCGCTGGCGGCCATGCTGATGGGCTGGCTCGCTGCGCGTGGCTGGGATGGTGCCCATCCACTGCGCGCCTTTTGGGCCATGCTGCTGTGCACCACCTTGATTTTGCTGGTGGGTGGCGCCTGGCTGGGCGCAATGATCGGTGCGGCCAAGGGTTGGCAATTGGGCGTGTTGCCTTTCCTGGTGGGCGATGTTGTCAAGTCGGCCCTGGGCGCTGCCACGCTGGCACTCTGGCACTCGGCACGCACCAGGCTGCCGCGCACGTGATGCTGGAGCTGCGCGCTCACCATCTGCTGTGCATGCTGACGTATGTCGGCAAAGGCTACAGCCCGGAGTTCGCGCGCAACTTTGATGGCATCGTCCGCCGCCTGGCCGCTGGCGAGGAGGCATTGCTGGTGGATGGGCCGGATGCCATTTGTGCTCCGCTGTGCGAGAGCGAGGGGGCCTGCGCCCATTGTTTTGGCGCTGCCGTCCTTGGGCGCGATCAGCGTGCCGCGCAGGAACTCGCTCTGCTGTTGGGCAGACCACTCGGTCCAGGCAGCCGACTGCGGCTGGATGTTGGCCTGCTCAGCCGCATGCGCACGGCTTTTGCCAGCGGGCAGATTCGTGGCGCGTGCGCGGGTTGCGAGTGGGCCGGTCTGTGCACCGGCATTGCATCGACGGGCTACGAAGGCGTGCGCCTGCGCATGCCCAGGGTCGCCGAGGGATCGGGTTGCGGCGCCGAAACCGCTTGAATCTTGCGGTCCGGCGCAGCGGCGAATTTGCTGCCCGCATCACCCTCGTCGCTTGAATCGCTGGCCGCGGTCCTCATGTGGGAGCCATACCAAACACCAGGGATTGAGGACACCGCCATGCGCCTTGACAAACTCACCACCAAATTTCAGGAAGCCCTGTCTGATGCGCAATCGCTTGCGCTGGGCCACGACAACGCCTACATCGAACCCGTCCACCTGCTGGTGGCCATGCTGCGCCAGGAGGATGGCCCGCGTGCGCTGCTTGAGCGTGCGGGGGCAAACGTGCCCGGCCTGCTGGCGGCGGCGGAGGCTGCGGTCAAACGCCTGCCGCAGGTGACCGGACAAGACCAGGTCCAAGGCGGGCCGGAACTGGGCCGCGTGCTGCAGGCCACCGAGAAGGAAGCCATCAAGAGGGGCGACAACTTCATCGCCAGCGAACTCTTTTTGCTGGCCGTGCTGGACAGCAAGGGCGAAGCCGCCCGCCTCGCGAAAGACAACGGCCTGACGCGCAAAAGCCTGGAATCGGCCATTGAAGCCGTTCGCGGCGGCCAGAAGATGGACAGCGCCGAAGGCGAAGGTCAGCGCGAGGCGCTGAAGAAATACACCATCGACCTGACCGAGCGCGCCCGTGCCGGCAAGCTCGACCCGGTGATCGGCCGCGACGACGAAATTCGCCGCGCCATCCAGGTGCTGCAGCGGCGCACGAAGAACAACCCGGTGCTGATCGGCGAGCCGGGCGTGGGCAAGACGGCCATCGTCGAAGGTCTGGCGCAGCGCATCATTGCTGGCGAGGTGCCCGACTCGCTCAAGGGCAAGCGCGTGCTCTCGCTGGACATGGCGGCGCTGCTGGCCGGCGCCAAGTTCCGCGGTGAATTCGAGGAGCGCCTGAAGGCCGTGCTGAACGAGCTGGCCAAGGACGAAGGCCAGACCATCGTCTTCATCGACGAACTGCACACCATGGTCGGCGCCGGCAAGGCCGAGGGCGCCATGGACGCCGGCAACATGCTCAAGCCGGCGCTGGCGCGCGGCGAGCTGCACTGCGTCGGCGCCACCACGCTGGACGAGTACCGCAAGTACATCGAGAAGGATGCCGCGCTGGAGCGCCGCTTCCAGAAGGTGCTGGTCGGCGAGCCTACGGTGGAGGCGACCATCGCCATCCTGCGCGGCCTGCAGGAGCGCTACGAGCTGCACCACGGCGTCGAGATCACCGACCCGGCGATCGTCGCCGCGGCCGAGCTCTCGCACCGCTACATCACCGACCGCTTCCTGCCCGACAAGGCGATCGACCTGATCGACGAGGCGGCGGCCAAGATCAAGATCGAGATCGACTCCAAGCCCGAGGTGATGGACCGGCTCGACCGCCGCCTGATCCAGCTGCAGATCGAGCGCGAAGCGGTGAAGAAGGAAAAGGACGAGGCGTCGCAAAAGCGCCTGGGGCTGATCGAGGACGAAATCACCGCCCTGCAAAAGGAAATCGCCGACCTGGACGAAATCTGGCAGCAGGAGAAGGCCCAGGCCCAGGGCAGCCAGCATGTGCGCGAGGAACTCGAGCACGTCAAGCTGCAGATCGAAGACTTGAAACGCAAGGGCGATTTCAACAAAGTCGCAGAACTGCAGTACGGCCGCCTGCCCGAGCTGGAAAAGCAGCTCAAGGAAGCGCAGGACAAGGAGTCCGGCGCCGGCGCGCACGAGCCCAACCGGCTGCTGCGCACGCAGGTGGGCGCCGAGGAAATCGCCGAGGTGGTGAGCCGCGCCACCGGCATTCCTGTGTCCAAAATGATGCAGGGCGAGCGAGACAAGCTCTTGCTCATGGAGGCCAGGCTGCACGAGCGCGTGGTGGGGCAGGACGAAGCCATTGCGGCGGTGGCCAACGCCATCCGGCGCTCGCGCTCGGGCCTGTCCGACCCCAACCGCCCGACGGGTTCCTTCTTGTTCCTCGGCCCCACGGGCGTGGGCAAGACCGAGCTGTGCAAGGCGCTGGCGGGCTTTTTGTTCGACAGCGAAGACCATCTGATTCGCATCGACATGAGCGAATTCATGGAAAAGCATTCGGTCGCCCGCCTGATCGGCGCGCCCCCGGGCTACGTGGGCTACGAAGAGGGCGGCTATCTGACCGAGGCCGTGCGTCGCAAGCCCTATTCCGTGCTGCTGCTCGACGAGGTGGAAAAGGCCCATCCCGACGTGTTCAACGTGCTGCTGCAGGTGCTCGACGATGGTCGCCTGACCGATGGCCAGGGTCGCACCGTGGACTTCAAGAACACCGTGATCGTGATGACCAGCAACATCGGCTCGCACCTGATTCAGGCCATGGTGGGGCAGGATTCGGACGACATCAAGGAGGCGGTCTGGGGGGAACTCAAGAACCATTTCCGACCCGAATTCCTGAACCGCATCGACGAAACCGTGGTGTTCCACGCACTGGACGCGCAGCACATTGCCGCCATCGCCCGGATTCAACTGCAGTTGCTGCAGGCCCGTTTGGGCAAAATGGAGCTGGAGCTCAAGGTGTCGGACACGGCGCTGGCCGAGCTGGCCAAGGTGGGCTTCGACCCGGTGTTTGGGGCGCGGCCGCTCAAGCGGGCGATCCAGCAGCGCATCGAGAACCCGCTGTCCAAGCTGCTGCTGGAAGGCCAGTTCCCGCCCAAGAGCGTGATTGCCGTCGACGTCGATCCGGTGCAGGCGCCGGGCGAGTTCCGCTTCAGCGGCCAGACGCTTGCGCAGTGAGGGCTGCGGTTCTATCAAAATGATAGCTGCTAGCGCTTACTGGTTAAGCGCTAGCGGCTATTTTGATGAGATATTTTGAAGATGTACCGGACCTTGTTTTGGATGATGCACTGAACCGATTGGCTGGCTGGCTGCTGCGCGCCGTGGTCTTCCTGGCTGGGCTGGTCGTGTTTCTCAGCCTGCTCACTGCCGTCCTTGTGCTGGCGGTGCTCTGGGGACTGCGCGCGCTGTGGGCACGCCTGACCGGGCGGCCGGTGAGCCCCTGGGTCATGGGCGTGGACCCCAAGAGCGCATGGCGTGCGGCAGCGAGCCGCAGCGCCTGGCGCCGGCCCCCCCGGCCCGAACCCGAAGCGCCGCCAACGCCGCCGCAGACGGGCGCCGCAGGGCCTTTGATGCGTCCCTTGCCTGGCACGGAAGAAGTCACCGACGTGCAGCCGCGCGAGCCCAAGAGCGATTGAGGCGTTTCCCCTAAGTCCGGCCCCGGCGGCCCACTATGATGTTGCGATGACCTCCACCGACCTGCGCGCCCTGTTTGACACCCAGTACCACGCCAGCCGCGAGCACATCTCCGTGCCCCTGGTGGTGCGCCGCGAGCGCCTGCTGCGCATGCGAAAGCTCCTGGACGAGCACAGCGGCACGCTGGCGGCCGCAGTCGAGGCCGACTTCGGCGTGCGCTCGCAGCGCCTGACCGAGGTGGCCGACCTGTTCGTGCTGCACACGCTCATTGGCCACACGCTCAAGCACCTGGCGCGCTGGAGCCGGCCGCAGAAGGTGCGCACCCCGCTCTACCTGCTGCCCGCCAGCGCCCGCATCGAGCGCCAGCCGCTGGGTGTCGTCGGCGTCATCTCGCCCTGGAACTACCCCGTGCAACTGGCGCTGGCGCCGGCGATCACCGCCCTGGCCGCGGGCAACCGCGTGATGATCAAGCCCAGCGAACTCACGCCCCACACGTCGGCGCAACTCGAACGCCTGCTGGCCCAGTTCTTCGCACCCGACGAAGTCTGCGTGGTGCAGGGCGACGCCGCCGTGGCCAGCGCCTTTGCCGCGTTGCCGTTTGACCACCTGCTGTTCACCGGCTCCACGGTGGTGGGCCGCAAGGTGGCGCAGGCGGCGGCCGCCAACCTCACGCCGACGACGCTGGAACTTGGCGGCAAGTCGCCCTGCATCATCGACGCCGATTGCCGGCTGGAGGACGCCGCGCTCAAGATTGCCCACGGCAAACTTCTCAATGCCGGCCAGACCTGCATTGCACCTGATTACGTGCTCATTCCGCGCGGCAGCGAGACCGCCTTTGCCGATGCCTACCGCGCGGCCGTCGCCAAGCTGTTCCCCACCATTGCCGGCAACGACGACTACGCCTCCATCATCAGCCCGCGCCACCTGGCTCGCCTGCGCTCCATGCTCCAGCAGGCGCAAACGCAGGGTGCGCAGGTGCTGTCCATGGATCCTTTGGCTGGCCAGTCCGCCGCGCCGGGTGCGTCCGCGCTGGACGGCGCTACCAGCCGCCAGATGGCGCCCACGCTGGTGCTGGGCGCCACGTCGGCCATGCAGTTGATGCAGGAAGAAATTTTTGGCCCCATCTTGCCGGTGGTCTCCTACGACCGGCTCGACGATGCGATCGCGCACATCAACGCCGGCCCGCGCCCGCTGGCGCTGTACTGGTTCGGCAACAGCGACAGCGTGCGCGACGACGTGCTCGCGCGCACCGTGAGCGGCGGCGTCAGCGTCAACGACACGCTGATGCACATTGCCCATGACAACCTGCCTTTTGGCGGCGTGGGGGACAGCGGTTGGGGCGCGTACCACGGCGAGCAGGGTTTTCTGCGTTTTTGCCACCAGAAGTCGGTGCTCATCCAGTCGCGCTGGTCGCTCGGCTCGGTGTTTTACCCGCCCTACGGCGCTCGGCTCGACAGCACGATGAAGCTGCTGCGCCGCATCATTTAAGCGCCACTGCGCGCATCGGCACGCCGGCCCCTGCGCGGGGCCGCTCGGCGTTTGCGGCGACAATGCCGCTCTTTTCTTTTTTCGTTGTCCGCTTTTCGCCGGTTGTCCCATGTCCAGCATTCAGGTCCGTCCCGCCACCCTTCGCGATGCCAAAGCCATCGCTCAGATCCACACCGTCGCTGCCCAGCAAGCCTATCAAGGCATCGTTCCAGACGAGCAGCTCAAGAGTCTGTCCGTAGAAAAGCGCCAGGCCTACTGGCGCGAAGCCATCGAGTACTGCGAACCCCAGGTGCAAGTGGCCGTGGAGGGCGAAAAGGTGGTGGGCTTTGTTGGCTACGACCGATCCCGTGACGAGAAATCGCGCCCGACCACCGGCGAAATCTGGGCCATCTACGCCGCCCCTACGCACTGGGACAAGGGCGTGGGCCTGGCCCTGTGGGACGCCGCGCGCGATGGCCTGCAGGAAGAGGGCTGCACCAACGTGACCGCCTGGGTGCCGCTGCGCAATGCGCGCGCCATTCGCTTTCACGAGCTGGCCGGATTCAAGCGCGAGATGGCCACTGCCAAGACCGCTGTCCTCGGCAGCGTGAAAATCGAGGAAGTGCGCCTCAAGCGCGCCCTTTCCGACTGATTCTCCTCGCATGACTGCACCCACCCTGAGCTGGACCGCCGCCGACGGCAGTGCCCAGAGCGCCCGCTGGCACAGCGAATCGGGGCTGGCGCCGCCGCGCCGGGTGGAGGTGGCCGACGACACACTGAGCGCCGACAGCGCCTACCGCCTGGCCTGCGCCGGCACCGGCATGCTGTGGCGGGGCGATTTCCAGAACGCTCGCCACCTGCTGCAGGCAATGGCGCGCCGGGTGGACCGCAAGAGCACCAAGGCCTCTGCCCGTGCAGCCGCCAAAGCCGCTGCCGCCAGCCCGGCCGAGCGCTTTCATTTGCACCGCCAGGCGCAGTCCCAGCGCGCGCGCACGCTGGGCACGCTGCTGATTGCCCTCGAGCCCGACTACGCCATCGCGCTGCGGCGCGCGCCCGACTGGCGCGCCGCCATCACCGAGGCCTGGGGCGCGCCCACGGGCGGGCGCTGCGTGGCCTCGCTGCGCGAGTTGCTGGGCATCGTGGGCGCGCACGAGTGGCGCAAGAAGGGCGTGAAGGTCGCTGCCCTGGGCGAAGCGTCCGGCAACCGCATCCACCCGCACTACGGCGTGTTCTCGCCGGTGCGCGGCGAATACATCGATCTGGTCGCGCGCCAGGCGCTGCCGGTCGACACCTCGCTGGCCTTCGACATCGGCACCGGTACCGGCGTGCTTGCGGCGCTGCTCGCGCGGCGCGGCGTCCAAAGGGTGGTTGCGACGGAAAACGCTCCCCGCGCGCTGGCCTGCGCGCGCGAGAACATCGAGCGCCTGGGGCTTGAGGCGATGGTCGAAGTGCGCGACGCCGACCTGTTTCCGCCGGGCCGCGCGCCTTTGGTGGTTTGCAACCCGCCCTGGCTCCCGGCGCGGCCCAGCTCGGCGCTGGAACACGCGATTTACGACGACGGCAGCCGCATGCTGCGCGGCTTTTTGGCCGCTCTGAAAGATCACCTGGCGCCCGGCGGCGAAGGCTGGCTGCTGCTGTCCGACCTGGCCGAGCGGCTCGAACTGCGCACGCGCACTGCGCTGGAGGGCTGGATCGCCGACGCCGGCCTGCAAGTGCTGGGCCGCAGCGACGTGCGCCCTCAGCACGCCAAGGCGCAGGACGCCAACGACCCGCTGCACGGCGCGCGCGCTGCCGAGGTGACGTCGCTCTGGCGATTGGCGGCAGTCGGGTGAAAGACTCCTGAATTTGTAGCTGCCAACGCTTTCTGGAAAAGCGCTGAAGGCCGATTTGGCACAAAATTTCGTGTCTCCCGCGACTCCCCCCCTGCTGTTGCTCGCCCCGATGGAGGGGCTGCTCGACTTCGTGCTGCGCGACGTCCTCACGCGCGTCGGCGGGGTGGATCGCTGCGTCTCCGAGTTCATCCGCGTCACCGGCACGCTGCTGCCCGACAAGGTGTTTTACCGCTACCTGCCCGAGCTGCACTGCGGCGGACGCACGCTGGCGGGAACGCCGGTGCGCGCGCAGTTGCTGGGTTCGGACGCAGCCTGCATGGCCGAGAACGCCGCGGCACTGGCAGCGCTGGGGCCTGAGGGCATCGACCTGAACTTTGGCTGCCCGGCGCGCGTGGTCAACCGCCACGGGGGTGGCGCGGCGCTCCTGCGCGAGCCCGAGCGCATTGCCAAGGTGGTGGCTGCGGTGCGCCGCGCGGTGCCGGCGGCCTTGCCGGTGTCCTGCAAGATGCGCCTGGGCTACGACGATGCGGCGCTTGCGGTCGATTGCGCGCAGGCCATGGCGGGCGCGGGCGCCTGCGAAATCGTCGTCCACGCGCGCACCAAGCAGGACGGCTACCGTCCGCCTGCTTACTGGGAGCAGATTCCCGCGATTCGCGCGGCAGTCCGGGTGCCGGTGGTGGCCAACGGCGAAATCTGGACGGTGGAGGACGCCCTGCGTTGCCGCGCCGCATCGGGCTGCGAGGCCTTGATGCTGGGGCGCGGCATGGTGGCCAACCCGGGATTGGCGCTGGCCTTGCGCGCGCACGATGCGGGCGGCGTGCATGCGCAGGCGCTGCCCTGGCCGGCACTGGTGCCGCACTTGCTGCAATTCTGGGAACGGGTGTGCGCGCAGCTGGAGCCGCGCCAGCGCGCCGGGCGGCTGAAACAGTGGCTCAATTTGCTGCGCCGACGCTACCCGCAAGCGCAAACGGCCTACGACACGGTTCGCGTGCTCACCGAACAGGCAGCAGTGGGCGTGGCCCTGCGGCGCATTGCCGACGAAGCGGATCAGTAAGACCTCACAGCAGGTGATCAGGCGCCAAAGGGCCCAGCACGTTCATCAGCAGACGCAGCAGGAAGCTGGTGTCGGGCTCCGAGCGCGTGTCCTCCAAGTCGCTCCCCTTGGGCGCGTGCCAGATCAAGCCTTGCTCGTCCTGTTCCACATGCCAGGCCAGATCACGCATGCCGGTTTCGATTTGCTTGCCGGCAATGGCCGCGAGCTTGCGGCTGCGGATCAGCAAGGCGATTTCGGTGTTTTGCAGCTCGGAGCGCAGGTCCAGGTTCATGGAGCCCACCGCCAGCCACCGGCCATCCATGACGAGAAACTTCGAGTGCAGCATGGCGCGCGAACTGCCGGTGCTGCTGCCCGAGCCCGACAGCCCCAGTGCGCTGCGCAGCCCGGCCTGCTCGCTGCGCATTTCGTACAGCTCCACGCCCATGCCCAGCAAGGCGCTGCGGTGGCCCATGTAGCCGGCGTGCGCAATCGGTGCGTCGTTGGAGGCCAGGGAATTGGTCAACACCCGCACCCTTACGCCGCGCGCGCGGGCGTCGCGGAAGGCCTGCATGATGTTGGTGCCTGGTACGAAGTAGGGCGAGACGATGAGCAGCTCGCGCCGGGCCTGGCCCATGAACTGCAGCAGGCCATCGACCACGGTGTCGCCCTGGGCTTCGGACAGGGGGGGTGTGCTCTGCGCGCCCTCGCTCGAGGCCTTGCCCGCCCGGGGCGCGGACGGCGTGGCCAGCACCGCGCCCTCGCGCGGAGCCGGGCCTGCGCTGCTTTCCGCTGCGATCTTGGCCGGTTTGTCGGCCAGCATGGCCGCTGGCGCCCAGATGAAACGCGCGCGCGCCAGGTCCATGGGTTGGAATTGCGCCGCGCGGTGCGCCTGGGCGTCTTTCACGTCTTGCTTGGTGACCGGGGCCGCGCTGTCGGCAGGCGCGCGGGCGGCGGGCGATGCGTCGCTTTTCAATCGCTGGGCTGCCTGGGCTTGCTCCTGCGTGGCGTCCTCCGCAGGCTGATCGGCCTCGGCCGCGTCCTGGGCGCGAATTTTTTCGCGCATCTCGAGCAGCTCTTTCTTGCTGATCAGCGCCTGGACCGGGTAGGCGCGCTCGTTGTTCCAGTACTGGTCGAAGCTCTTGGACAGCTCGGCCACGATGGGGCCCGCGGCCAGCACGTCCAGATCGACGAAATTGCCCGCCTCGGCATTGCCAAAGTAGGCGTCGCCCAGGTTGCGCCCGCCAGTCACGCCCATGGCGTTGTCAGCGATGAAGAGCTTGTTGTGCATGCGCTGCTGGGCACGCGAGAAGTCCAGCATCGCGCTGACGATGCGACCCACCTTGGACGCGCGCGGCCCGGCGACGGGGTTGAACATGCGCATCTCGATGTTGGGCTCGAACGCCAGGCGCATCACCTGGGCGTCGCGCCCGGTGCTGTGGAAGTCGTCCAGCAGCACGCGCACCCGCACCCCGCGCCGCGCCGCCTGCACCACGCTGCGCAGCAGGCGCGCGGTGCTGGCGTCGGCGTGGATGGCGTAGTACTGCAGATCCAGGGTTTTTTCTGCCGCTTCGGCCAGCGCCAGGCGGCTGCCGTAGGCGTCGTCCGGGCCGCTGAGCAAGAGAAAACCCGAGGCGCTTTGGGCGTGCGCCGCCTGGCGCCGCTGTGCGACGATCGCACCGAGCGCGGTGGTGGCGGGGGTGGCCAGCGCGTGGGAAACCGGCCGTTCCACGTTTTCCGGCAGGCCGGAGCAGGCACTGAGCAGCATGGCCAGTCCAATGGCATTCAAGAGGGCGCGAAGCATCATGGCGATCGCCGTGCGGCGCCGGAGAAACAGGCGTTTCAGACTGTCGGGCCGCGTCACTGCAGGTCAGCGTAACCGCTTCGCCCGCCCGCCTGCGTCAGACGCCGCGCCGCGCGTGCGACGGGAGCGCTTGGCTCGCAGGCGGCTCCGCCTGCGCCGAGGCACAAGGGCGTCGGCGTTCGCCAGCGTGCGAAAAAAACCGGTGCCCCCGCGGATCACCGGTTTTGCTCCTTAAATCATAGCTGCTCGCGCTTGATTAATGAGCGCTAGAGGTCGATAAGACTCTTATTTTGTCGCGGCGCGCGCCTTGGCCAGCCAGCCGTCAAACGTCTTCTGGTGTGCTTTTATCCAGCCTTCGGTGTGGCGGTCGATGTCGGCGGCGCTGTTCTCGCCCTGGGCCATGCGGTTGTTTTGCGAGTTGATGTCGTTGATGGACAACTGCATCACTTCAAACAGCTTGCCCGCCGCCGGGTTCTTCTCCACGAAATCCTTGTTGGCCACGATTTGCTGCTTGTTCACCACGAAGCCGTAGTTTTTGCCGTTGGGCAGTTTGGTGTCGAGTTTGCCCTGCTCGCCGGGCAGGGAGGAGAACGGCACTTCCAGCCAGACCACGTCCTTGCCGGGCTTGAGCTGCGCGCTCACCCAGTACGGGGTCCAGGTGTAATAGAACACAGGCTTGCCGGCCTTGAAGCGGGTGATGGTGTCGGCAATCAGGGCCGAGTAGCTGCCCTGGTTGTGCGTCACCGTGTCGCGCAGCTTGAAGGCAGTGAGTTGGTGCTCGATGACCGCTTCGCAGCCCCAGCCGGGGGTGCAGCCTGTCAGATCGGCCTTGCCGTCGCCATCGGCATCGAACAGCTTGGCGATTTTTGGATCTGCGAATTGGGCGATGTTGGTAATTTTGTATTTGTCGGCCGTCTTCTTGTCGATCAGGTAGCCCTGCGCGGCGTTGTCCGAGTACACGCCCTTGCGCGCCAGCTTGTCGTCGCCGCCGGCGTTCTTGTAGAAGTCGGCATGCATGGGGTTCCAGTGGTCGGCCATGAAGGTCGCGTCGCCGTTGGCAATCGCGATGTGGGCGGTCGGGTATTCCACTTCCTTGATGGGTTTGACCTCGTAGCCGAGCTTTTCCAGCGCTTTCATCACAAGTTGCGTCTGGAAGGTTTCCTCGGCGATCGAGCTTTTGAGCGGTTGCACTTGCACGCCCTTGCCCGGCATGGGGTCGGCGGCATGGGCAGCACCGGCCAGACCCAACGCGAGACCGGCGGCTGCGAAAAGAGGATGGATGCGAAAGTTGGTGTGTGGCATGGGAACTCCTTGCGTGAAAAACTGGGGGGCTTTCAACCGCGTGCGGTGGAAAGTTCGGTGGGGTTTGCGCCCGGGGTGGCGGACGCTGGTGCCGGCGCTGCCTGCCGGCTGGGGCGCAGCACGCGCAGGGTCAGACCGACCGGGCCGGTCTGCCACCAGTGGCGCACGCCACGGCGCGGCTGACCCATGGCTTGCGTGATGCGGTCGAGCGTGATGGCCAGCAGCACGATGCCCAGGCCGCCCACGGTCGCCAGGCCCATGTCGAGACGCCCAATGCCGCGCAGGACCATCTGGCCCAGGCCGCCGACGGCAATCATTGAGGCGATGACAACCATGGAAAGCGACAGCATCAGCGATTGGTTGATGCCGGCCATCACCGACGGCATGGCCAGCGGCAGTTGCACCTTCAGCAGCATCTGCATCGGCGAAGCGCCATAGGCACGCGCCGCCTCGATCAGGTCGGGCCGCACCTGGCGGATGCCCAGGTTGGTCAATCTCACCAGCGGTGGCAGCGCAAAAACGATGGTGACGATGACGCCCGGCACGTTGCCAATGCCGAACAGCATCACCACGGGCACAAGGTAAACGAAGGCCGGCGTGGTTTGCATGGCGTCGAGAAACGGCCGCATGATGCGCTGCGCCCTGTCGCTCGAGGCCAGCACGATGCCCAGCGGCAAGCCAATGATGACGCAGAACACCAGCGAAGTGAGCACCAGCGAGAGCGTCACCATGGCTTCGGGCCAGATGCCCAGCATGGCGACCACCAGCAGCGACACCACGGCGCCCACGGCAATCAGGCGCCCAGCGAACTGCCAGGCGAGCACGCCCATCAGCACGATCATGGCCAGGGAAGGAATGCTGGTCAGCAGGCCCTCGACCCAGGAGAGGGTGCTGTCGATCGGTACCCGCACGGTCTGGAAGAAGGGGCGGAAGTTCTGCACCACCCAGGCCAGGCCATGGTTGATCCAGCTTTCAACGGGAAGCGACCCGTCCCATAGCTGGTGCAGCGCGAAGCCGCTTTGCTGGCCAGCGGCATCGGCCTGGCCGGCCAGCGCATCGGGCGTGCCCAGCCAGCCGCTGGCGGGTGTCGGGTCGGCACTGGCCGTGGCGGTTCCCCAGGCGTCGGCGCCGGCGGGTTCAGACGCTGGCGCTGCCGGCGTCGCGGCGACGTCCCAGGGCGAGGGCGCAGCGGCGGCGGCGTCGCTGTCGGCGGACCACGGGCTGGCGTCTGCGGCGGGCGCCAGGGGCATGTCCTGTGCCTGCGCGCTGGGTGCGTCCGGCGCAGCCTGGGCAAGGGTCAAGGGGAGGGTGGAGTCGGTCATAAGCGGTCTTTCAGGCGGTCATGGCCGCGGCATGCGCAGCCGGGTCTGCAGGCGTTTCGATGTGCGGTGTGTCGCGGTCTAGGAATTTGAGCAGGGTGGTTTTGCTGATCACACCTGTCAGGCGGCCGTCCGCCTGCAGCACCGGAACGGCGCAGGGCGCGTGCGCGACCTGGCCAAACAGGTCGGCGACCGGGGCGTCGGCCGCAATCGTCTCCAGCCCGGACAGGTAGGCGTGCTGCAGACCGAGCGGACCGTTGTGCCCGTCCAGGGCGCCGCGCAGCGACTCGGCAGATACGGTACCCAGATAGCCGCCCTTGGGCGTGACGATGTAGGCAAAGTCGCGGTCGTCGTTCTCGATGAGCTTGAGCGCGGCGCGCGAGCCTCTGTCGCTGTGCTCAGAGACAATGGTCAGCGGCTTGCGCGCGATGTCGCCGGCCTTGAACACCGCCGCCGCATCCACGCCGCGCACAAAACTGCGCACGTAGTCGTTGGCAGGGGCGCGCAGGATTTCGTCGGGCGTTCCCACCTGCACCACGTGGCCGTCTTTCATGATGGCAATGCGGTCGCCGATGCGCATGGCCTCGTCCAGGTCGTGCGAGATGAAGACGATGGTGCGGCGCCGAATTTCCTGCAAGCGCATCAGTTCGCTTTGCATCTCGGTGCGAATGATGGGGTCGAGCGCAGAGAAGGCTTCGTCCATGAGCAGAATCGAAGGGTCGGACGCCAGCGCGCGCGCCAGTCCCACGCGCTGCTGCATGCCGCCCGAGAGTTCGTCGGGGTAGCTTGCGCCCCAGCCGGCCAGCCCGACTTGCTCTAGCGCCAGTGACGCTTGGCGCTGGCGGTCCTCCCGCGCCACGCCGGCCAGTTCCAGGCCGAGGGCGGTGTTGTCCTGCACGGTCATGTGCGGCATCAGTGCGAACGACTGGAACACCATGCTGATGTCCTTGCGGCGCAGCGCGCGCAAGTCGGCGTCGGAGAGCTTGCCCATGTCCACGCCATCGACCAGGATGCGTCCGGCTGTGGGTTCGATCAGGCGGTTGAGCAGGCGCACCAGGGTCGACTTGCCCGAGCCCGACAAGCCCATCACGACGAAAATTTCCCCTGGTTCAATGGTGAAGTGCGCGTCGAAGACACCAATCGACTGCCCGGTGCGGGCCAGGATGTCTTCTTTGCTGCATCCCTCGCGCACCAACTCCAGCGCAGCCTGCGGCGAGTCGCCGAACACTTTGAAGGCATGTTCGATGGTGATTTGTTTGGCCATGGATGGATTTCCTTGTGTCGTTGCGTGGTGCGCTCCAGCCACCAAAGCAGTCTGGGCAGAATGTGAGAAAAGCGGGCCCACGCTATGCGCAGTCGCAAGAATGCACTGCGGCGTCGGACCTGTTGGATACCAAGGACGCGAAGTCGGGCGATGGAAAGCGTCCTTGCCCGCCGCGGCGCCACGCCGGTGGTCCCATGGGGCCCAGCCTGGTAGCCTGCCGCAACGAGCCGAAAACAAAAAAGCACGCCTAGGCGTGCTGAAGAGGTTTCGTAGCGGGAGCTACGCAAGCCATTGGTTAATTACCTGCAAATCAGGTTGTAAAGCACCGATAAATTATACAAATTATGATTATTTGAGTAAAAACATGGGTTTTAGAAATTATGGTAATCGCGATGCGGAGTGCGCCGGCCCACGCTTGTGCCGCCTGCGGCGGCGATCGATGAACCAGGCCAGAAAAGGCAGCAAGAGCATGGATCCGGGGACCACCCAGACAATGAGGTAGGGGCTCACGGACGAAGCCGAACGCATCACCTCGCGCAAGTGGGCGCGCTCGGCAGCAGTCCATTCGCCTTGCCGCCGTTGGCGGACGAGCCAGACTACAGAGCCCCGCATGGTGGCCAGTTCAGTGCGAAATCGGGTCTGTTCCCGTGTGTTTCCGGCAAGAAACGAGCAGAACCACGCCGGGGCGCGCTCCAGACGCCGTTGGAATGCGCTGGTGGAATGCGGATCGAAAGGCTCCGCAGCGGCGCTGGCCTCGGTCGGAAGCAAGGGATCGGCCGCAGCGGGCGGGTGGGGAGGGAGCGAATGCATTCGCGCTGCCTGCGTGACGGACCCGCCTCTCAGCGATGCAGTTCGCCCGCGCGCTCGGGCTGGTAGCTCACTTCGGCGACACGCACCGTCATGCTGCCACCGCCAGGCACTGGCCAGGCCAGTTGGTCGCCGACGGAAAGACCCAGCAAGGCGCTGCCCACGGGCGCAAAAATCGAGATGGCGTTCTCGGTACTGCCAGCGTCGCGGGGATAGACCAGGGTCAGGCAGAAATCCTTCCCCGTCTCCTGAATGGAGAACTTGACCGTGGAATGCATGGTCACGACGTGGGGCGGCATGTCGGCGGGCTCGACAATCTCGGCGCGGTCCAGTTCGGCCTGCAATTGCGCGCGGCCCGGAAAGCTCGCGCCGGCAGGCGTGGCCAGCAGGGATTCGAGCCGCTCAAGATCGAGCGAGGAGACAGTGATGGGAGGTTTGGACATGCCGCAGACCATTTTCATGTTTCGAGGGAATGCTTCAGTGTAGCGCTGTCGCCAAGCCACAGCGCCGGGACTTGGTATGGGAACGGCTACCCGCGCTCGCGATGGTCAACCTGCCGGCCCCGCATTCGTTGATGGGTGTTTGCCGCGCGTCAAATGGACGCGGCGGCGCGCTCCCACATTGGTTGTATGGCGTCGTCTTCTCCCCGCAGTCCCTGGATCGACGTGCTCAAGGGCACGGCTTGCATGGCCATCGTCTGGCACCACCTTTCGGTCTATGGACCGCTGGCGCGCACCGTCTGGCCGCTGGCGCCGACGCTGCTGGCCTGGCTGTACGACTATGCGCGCATGGCCGTGCAGATTTTTCTGGTGGTCGGCGGTTATCTGGCGGCGGCAAGCCTTGCGCCCACGGGGCTGGCGCGATTCGAGAGCGCTGCAGCGCAGCTTTCACGCCGTTTCGTGCGCCTGGCCGTTCCTTACGCGGCGGCGCTGGTGGCTGCCGTGGCGGTCGCTGCTCTGCTGCGTCCGTGGTGGAGCGACCCCAGCCTGCCGGGGGCACCCCATTGGGGGCAGCTGCTGGCCAACGCTTTCATGCTGCAGGATTTGATGGACCAGAGCGCACTGTCTGCCGGCGTGTGGTACGTAGCCATCGACTTGCAGCTTTTTTCCATGGCGACGCTGTGGCTTGCGCTGGCCCGACGCGCCGGGCAAGGACGCACTGCGTGGGGAGTGCGCGCGCGAGCAGCTTTGGGCCCGGCCGGTGTGCTGGCGGGTTGCACCGCGTCGCTCTGGTTCTTCAACCGCGATCCTGCGCTCGACGCCTGGGGCATTTACTTCTTTGGTTCCTATGGTCTGGGCATGTGTACATACTGGGCAACGGGCAGTGCGCGGCCTGCGCGGTCGATGGCGGCACTGGCGCTGCTTGCTGCGGTGGCACTGGCCCTGGACTTTCGCCCACGACTGGCACTGGCTTTTGCGACCTGCGCTCTTTTGGCCTGGCTGGCGCGGGGGGCGCTCCCGAACCGCAGCGCCTTGCCCCGTCGCGCTGCGGCCCCGCTGGCTTGGGTGGGGCAGCGTTCGTACTCGGTGTTCCTGGTGCATTTCCCGGTGTGCCTGGCGGTAAATGCAGCGTTCTCCACATTGTGGCCCGCCCAGATCTGGATGCATGCGCTCGGCCTGTGGGTGGCGTTTGCGGCCTCGATATTGGCTGGTTGTCTCCTCTACGAGAACGTCGAGCGCCCGTCCGCCACCGCCCTGCGGGCGCTGCGCTGGCAGGCGCGGCTGCTGGGCGCTGGCTGGCTGGTGGCCATCGCGCAGAGCCTGTAGCGCATTCAGCCCTGGGCGCGGCAGGGCGCAAAGAGGTCGTTGGCCGGCTGGTAGGCGGCGGTCTGCACGTCGAGCAGGCCCAGCACCGAATGGAAATAGTCGTCCTGACTGATGCGGCGCGAAGCCATTTCTTTTTGCAAACAAGCGATGCTTGCGCCAGAGCGCGCCTGCATCGCGGGCGAGAGCCAGGTGATCCAGGGGACGTGCTTTTGCACATCGGGCGCGATGGTGTACGGCAGGCCGTGCAGGTAGATGTTGTTCTCGCCCAGCGACTCGCCGTGGTCGGCTACGTAGATCATCGCGGGTTGGAACGCAGACTCCTTGCCGTGCAGCCACTGCAGCGTCGCTCCAAGGAAGGCGTCGGTCTGGACAATGCTGTTGTCGTATGCGTTGATGACTTCCTGCCGGCTGCATTCCTGCAGTGCGTTCGATTGGCATTCGGGCATGAATCTTTTCAACGCTGGCGCGGATCGGCGCGCATACGCGGGGCCGTGGCTGCCCATTTGGTGCAGTACCAACACGGTTCCACGGGCGCGCTGCTCTGCTGGCAGGCCGGCCAGGCGTTCGTCCAGCCCGGCCAGCATCACCGGATCCAGACACTCGCCGCCAGTGCACCAGTCGGGGTTGGTGCTGGCGCTGGTGCTGGCGGAAGCAATGCGGTCACAGACGCCTTTGCAGCCCGACTGGTTGTCCAGCCAAAGCACCGCCAGGCCCGCATGCGCCAGCACGTCGAGCAGGTTTTCGTGGTTGCCCTTGCGCGACTCGTAGCCGGCTTTGCCCAGGCCCGAAAACATGCAGGGCAGCGCGGTGGCGGTGCTGGTGCCACACGACCAAGCGTTGCCGGCGCTGGCCAGGTCGCTGCGGGCCGATAGCTGCGGCGTCGTCGCGCGGTCGTAGCCATTGAGGCCGAAGTTGCCGCTGCGTCCGGTCTCGCCGACCACCAGCACCAGCAGGGGCGGCTTGGTTTGGTGGGCGTAGCTCGCACCCAGATGGGCATCGCGCCCCAAGGGCAGCAGCGTGTGCGTGTCCATGCGCAAAGGCTGTGTAGCAATGCGGCCCAGCGCATAGACGCTGTTGAGCGGGTTGATCAGATAGCGCAGCTGGGGCTGGTTGCGCATGGTTGACGAAAATTCCTGGAACATGACCAGTACGCTGGCAACTGCAATGCCCAGAAAGAACATCAGCCAGCCGGCGTTATGAATGAGCTGGCGCAAGGGCGAAGATCTTGCCACCGGTTGACGCCAAAGCCACCACAGGGGCGGGCCCGCCAGTGCCGCTACCACGGCGGCCATGCGCCAGCTGAGCAGATCGCTGGCTTCGCGCACATCGGTCTGCAGTACGTTGGTGAGCATGCTGGCATCGATGGCAATGCCGTAATTGAGCATGAAGTACGCACCAAAGGCTGCGATGAGGAGCAGCACCGTGGCCACGGGCTTGAGCGTCCAGCGCCAGGCGAACAGCATCAGAAGGGCTGCATTGCCGGCTGCAATCAAGGTGCCAAAGCCCAGCAAGAAACCCCAGCCGTGCACCGTGCTTCCCGCGGCCTGCACATCGGCCAGGGCGCGCCAAAGAGGCCAGTTGGCAAGAGACGCCATCCACAGCGCCACTGCCAGCGCAACGAACACCGGGGGCAGGTCTGCGGACCGAGGGCGCAGGGCGAAGCGAAACGGCGCCGGCAAGCGCAGAAGAAATTCCATGCGGGCGATTGTCCTGGGCGCGGATTAAGCCGGGATTAACAAGAGCAGACCTTTCAGGGTGCCCGGGCAGCGCGAGGGCAGAAGCTCGCGCGGACGCGAAAATCTCTGCCAGAGCAGGAAAAAGCCCGCCGGAGCGCGGCGGGCCTGGCGACACCTGTGCAGCGCGTTTACTGCTTGGCGGAGCCGATGTCGCGCCGCTGAGAGCCCACGTAAAGCTGGCGCGGACGGCCAATTTTGTATTCCGGGTCGCTGATCATTTCGTTCAACTGCGCGATCCAGCCCACGGTGCGCGCCAGCGCAAACACGCCGGTGAATAGGTTCACCGGGATGCCGATGGCACGCTGCACGATGCCGGAATAGAAATCGACGTTGGGGTAGAGCTTGCGCGAGACGAAGTAGTCGTCTTCCAGCGCGATCTTCTCGACCTGTTTGGCCAGGGCAAAGAGGGGGTCTTTTTCCAGGCCCAATTCGGCCAACACTTCGTTGCAGGTTTCCTGCATCAACTTGGCGCGGGGGTCGTAGTTCTTGTAGACACGGTGGCCAAAACCCATCAGCTTGACGCCGGAGTTCTTGTCCTTGACCTTTTCCATGTACTCACCGACTTTGGAGATGCCGCCCTGTGCCTGGATGTCTTCCAGCATGTTCAGGCAGGCTTCGTTGGCGCCGCCGTGTGCCGGGCCCCACAGGCAGGCCACGCCAGCGGCAATGGCTGCAAAAGGGTTGGTGCCCGACGAGCCGCACAGGCGCACCGTGGAGGTGGAGGCGTTCTGTTCATGGTCGGCATGCAGGATGAAGATGCGGTCGAGTGCGCGCTCGAGCACAGGGTTCACCACATAGTCTTCGCACGGGGTGCCGAACATCATGCGCAGGAAGTTTCCGGCGTAGGACAGCTCGTTGCGCGGGTACATGTAGGGCTGGCCCACGCCATACTTGTAGGCCATGGCCACCAGGGTGGGCAGCTTGGCAATCATGCGTATGGCGGCGATTTCGCGGTGGCGCGGATTGTTGATGTCGGTGCTGTCATGATAGAAGGCCGACAAGGCACCCACCAGTCCCGTCAGAATCGCCATGGGGTGGGCGTCGCGACGAAAGCCGCGCAGGAAGAACTGCATTTGCTCGGCTACCATGGTGTGGTGCAGCACGAGCTTGTGGAAGTCACCACGCTGCTGGGGGTCCGGCAGTTCACCGTTGAGGAGCAGGTAACAGGTGTCGAGGTAGTCGCACTGCGTGGCCAACTGTTCGATGGGGTAGCCGCGGTACAGCAGTTCGCCCTTGTCGCCGTCGATGAAGGTGATCGCCGACTGGCATGCTGCCGTGGACAGGAAGCCCGGGTCGTAGGTGAACATTCCGGTCTGCGCGTAGAGCTTGCGGATGTCGATGACGTCCGGACCGATGGTGCCCTGATAGACGGGCAATTCGACGCTGGGGCCACCATTGCTGAAGGACAGGGTGGCTTTGTTGTCAGCGAGCTTCATTGTGCGATTCCTTTGGTGAGATTGCTTGATCGTGAGGCGGGTTCGAAAAATTCTGGCTCTCGCGGGTCGGCAGTGCGCCGCCGCTGCGCAACATGCCCAGCACCGTATGCACGGCGGGCAAATCCAGTGCTCCACTGGGCTCTTTGCGGCGCAGCAGCAGGTCCAGCAGGTCGTTGTCGGCCAGATCCATCAGGGCGGCCATGCCTTCCGCGTGAAAGTCCGTGAGTTCGCCCTCGTGCCGCCGGAAAAACTGTTCAATGAACAAATCGTTTTCCAGCAGGCCACGCCGGCAACGCCAATGCAGTTTGCTCAGCGCCCGCGCGTCAAGCACGGGAGATGGAAGGCGGAAACTGGGCGCGGGCATGGCGGCGTCAGATGGCGCGGCGCACCATCAGTTCCTTGATCTTGCCGATAGCGCGCGTCGGGTTCAAGCCCTTGGGGCACACGTCGACACAGTTCATGATGGAGTGGCAACGGAACAGACGGTACGGGTCTTCGAGGTTATCGAGCCGCTCACCCGAAGCCTGATCGCGGCTGTCGGCAAGGAACCGATAGGCCTGCAGCAGGCCGGCGGGGCCGACGAACTTGTCCGGGTTCCACCAGAAGCTCGGGCAGGCTGTCGAGCAGCTCGCGCACAGGATGCACTCGTACAAGCCATCGAGTTCTTCGCGCTGCTCGGGCGACTGCAGACGCTCTTTCTCCGGCGCAATGTCGTGGTTGATCAGGTAGGGTTTGATCGAGTGGTACTGCTTGAAGAACTGCGTCATGTCGACGATGAGGTCGCGGATGACGGGCAGGCCTGGCAGCGGTTTGAGCACGATGGTGCCCTGCAGCGTGTTCATGTTGGTGAGGCAAGCCAGACCATTCTTGCCGTTGATGTTCATGGCATCCGAGCCGCACACGCCCTCACGGCAGGAGCGGCGGAAGGACAGCGCAGGGTCTTGTTCCTTGAGCTTGATCAGTGCGTCGAGCAACATGCGCTCGTGTCCGTCGAGTTCGACCTCGATGGTCTGCATGTAAGGCTTGGTGTCCTTGTCCGGATCGTAGCGGTAGATCTGAAAGGTGCGTTTTTGCATGGTGTGTGTCTCGTGGGGCAAGCAGGTGATCAGAACGTGCGGACTTTGGGCGGAACGCTCTCGACGGTCAGCGGCTTGAGGTTCACCGGTTTGTAGGTCAAGCTGTTGCTCCCGCTGTGCCAGAGCGTGTGCTTGAGCCAATTCACGTCGTCCCGACCCAGCGGCGCGGTCGGATGGTCCGCGGGATGCTCGTAGTCGTACACGGTATGGGCGCCACGGCATTCCTTGCGCGCCGCGGCGGACACCATGGTCGCTTGGGCCACCTCGATCAGGTTGTCCACTTCCAGCGCCTCGATGCGCGCGGTGTTGAACACCATCGATTTGTCCTTGAGCTCGACACTGGCAACACGTTCGCGCAGCGCAGCGACCTGGATCACGCCCTCGTCCATGCTGGCTTGCGTACGGAACACGCCGGCGTGCTTCTGCATGGTCGCCCGGATGTCGCCCGCCAGCGCTTGCGAATAAATGCCTCCCTTGGAGTCCTGCAACTGGTTCAGACGCGAGAGCGTTCGGTCCGCTGCATCCTTGGGCAGGGGTTTGTGCTGGGCGTTGCGGGCGTTGAACTCGACGATGTGCCGGCCTGCGGCCTTGCCAAATACCAGCAGGTCCAGGAGCGAGTTGGTGCCCAGCCGATTGGCGCCGTGCACGCTCACGCAGGAGCATTCGCCCACCGCGTACAGACCATTTACGATCTGGCTGGACGTGCCGTCGTGCGTGACCACCTGGCCGTGGATATTGGTCGGCACGCCACCCATCTGGTAGTGGATGGTGGGCACCACGGGGATGGGTTCCTTGGTGATGTCCACGTTGGCGAAGTTCACGCCGATCTCGTAGACCGAAGGCAGACGTTTGTGAATGGTCTCGGAGCCCAGGTGGTCGAGCTTGAGCAGCACGTAGTCCTTGTTGGGCCCGCAGCCACGGCCTTCCTTGATTTCCTGGTCCATGGAACGGGAGACGAAGTCGCGTGGCGCCAAGTCTTTCAGGGTGGGCGCATAGCGCTCCATGAAGCGCTCACCGTTGCTGTTGAGCAGGATGGCGCCTTCGCCACGGCAGCCTTCGGTCAGCAGCACGCCGGCA
>JAMLIT010000070.1 GCA_023954035.1 Burkholderiaceae bacterium
CCAACACCAGCACCAGCGGGGCAATCACGAGCATGGTTTGGGCGTAGCGCAGCCAAAAGCCCGCAGCCGCGCGGTCTGGGCAGGTGATTTCCAATGTGTGCGCCAAGGGGCGCGAAATCGCCGCAAGAACTGCCGTACTCGCGGCCAGGCTAACGAGGGCTTGCGCGCCCAGTAAAACAACCGGATTCATGAAAAGCTCCTTTGCCGTGAATGGAGCCCACAGTGTTTCCAATTGGGTGAAAAAATGTTTTCAATCCGATCAATTCGGAGCAAATTCCGGTTTCAGAAAGATCATTTTGGAGAAAATTGACCCCGAAAAACTCAATCTACCTTCTCATTCCTCCCAGCTTGCAGCTTGCGGTACTGGCCTGGCGTCATGCCTTCGATCTCGCGGAAAGCTTCATAAAAGTTGGACTGCGAGGTAAAGCCAACGCCGAGCCCCACCGAGAGCACGGACGCCGACGGTTCGGCACACAGCATGGCCTTTGCCGCGTCCACGCGCCGCTCACGCAGGTACCGCGAAAAACCCTTGCCCAGGCGGGTGTTGATCAGCTCGGACAACTGGTGCGTGCTGAGGCCCAGTTTGTCTGACAGGCGCGGGAGGCTGAGGTCTGCGTCTGCATACAGCCGATCGTCCTGCATCAGCAGGGCGAGCTGGTTCAGAGCAGCCTCGCAATCGACGTTGTTCAAGGTGGTACTGGTATAGCTGGCTTGCACGGTTTGCCGAACCTCTTCCGGCAGCGCTGGCCGCAGTTCCAGGGCGATCTGCACCAGAAAGAACGCTATGCCAATGGACGAGGCATACAGGGAAAAAAAATAGCTTTCCCGGTAGCAGCGTATGAAACTGCCCCAGCAAGGCGACCCCAACAGCGATCAGGAAGACCACCCCCAGCAGCCCCATTTCCACCCGGTAACCTGCCCGCTGCGCACGAAGCCGATAGAGACTGCGCGCCAGCCACACCAGGTAAACCGCACCCAGAAAAAAGGCCAGCGGCAGCGCCAGGCGCCACGGCAGCCAGGCCGCAAGAAACACGGGCAACGCGTGCAAGTAGCGCAATGTGGAAGAACCAGCGCCGGCCTTCGGGAGGAGCAAAGGCTGGCTAAAGAGATAGAACGCGGGCGCCACTGAGAACAGCAGCACGCTGTAAGTGCGGGTATGTACTGCGTCAGCATCCCTTTGCAACCAGGCAAAGTGCATCGCCTGCAACGCGCCCAACGCAAAGAGCAGCACCCATCCCATAGCTCTTGAGAAGCGTTGGTCCTGGTACTGCGCCGCGCGAAAGTGCGTAAGCGCCAGAAATAGGGCGCTAAAAACCGAATAGCCAATCAGCAGAAGTGCAAGCGAAGTCACGGATTCGAGGCGTCAGGGAAGCGAAACCCGGCATCCCCAAGGAGCCGGACAAGGCCGGATTCTGTCACCCCATCCGGGTTGCTTTGGACGGTGCCCTTGCCCCAGCCCTCAATCCTTGAAGCTCGGCACCTGCTTGCTCATGCTGGCCGTCATAGCTACGGTCAGGTCCTGGCTCATCAGCATGGCCGCGTTCCAGGTGGCGATGTAGTTCAGGCTGTCGGCCACCGTGTGGTCGCGGGCGTAGGTGATCATTTCCTTGGTGCCGCGAATCGACAGGGGCGACTTGGCGGCGATGGTGGCGGCCAGCTCGTGCACGCCGGCGTACAGCGCCTCGCGGCTCTCGAACACGCGGTTCACCAGGCCGATCTCCTTGGCCTCTGCCGCGTCGAACTTGCGGCCGGTGTAGGCCAGCTCGCGGGTGATGCCCTCGCCGACCAGCTTGGGCAGGCGCTGCAGGGTGCCGACGTCGGCCGTCATGCCGATATCGATTTCCTTGATCGAGAAATACGCGTCGCTGCTGGCGTAGCGCATATCGGCGCAGGTGATGAGGTCGATGCCGCCACCAATGCAGGCGCCGTGGATGGCGGCGAGCACGGGCTTGCGGCAGCGCTCCAGGCTGGTGAGGGTGTCCTGCAGGTCGAGGATGACGCGGCGCAGTGCTTCGCGCGTGCGGCCATCGCAGTCGTTCTTAATCTGCGGACCCAGGCCCATCATCATTTGCAGGTCGATGCCGGCGGTGAAGAGCTTGCCCTCGCCTTGCAGCACGGCGACGCGGGCTTCGGGGGTTTCATCAACCCACTGGAAGGCGCGGCGGATGTCCTGCCACATGGCGGCGTTCATGGCGTTGGCCTTGTCCGGGCGGTTCAGGCGCACGGTGGCGATGTGGTCTTGCAGCGAGACAGCGAGGGTTTCAAATTGCATGGAAGGCTCCAGTTTCAAGTGTTTTTGGCGTCCAGCGCTTATGCAGTAAGCGTGAGAAGCTATTAATTCAATAGTAACTCGATCAGACTTTTACATCCGTCGCGGCCGCCCGCCATTGGCGCTCAATGTCTGCTGCGCTCCACGGGGCATCGGTGTTCACGGTCAGTGCCAGTGCCTGCTCATGCACCGTCAGCGGTTCGGCTGTGCGCTGCTGCGCTGCCAGTACGGCCAGATCGGCCTCGGACGGGTCGTCTCCTGCCGCAAGGCGACTCTGTACACGCGCTTGCAGGTCTAGCTCGCCGGCGCGGCAGTGCAACACGGTGAAGGGCACACCCAGCGCCTGCGCCACGGCGTGCATGCGCACGCGCTCGCTGCGCCGCAGGAAGGCGGCGTCGACAATGACCGGGTAGCCGGCCTGCAACAGCGCGCGGGCCTGCTCGGCCAGGTGCTCGAAGGTGCGCTCGGATGCCTCGGGCGTGTAGATGTCGGCGCCGCGCGCTGCCGAGTCGGCCAATGGCGCCAGGCCATGCAGGCGCTTGCGCTCCACGTCCGAGCGCAGGCGCACCGCGCCGGCCTGGGCCAACAGGGCAGTGGCGACGGTGGATTTGCCCGAACCCGACAGACCATGGGTGATGAGCAAGCGCGGCTGCATGGGCTTGGCCAGCGCCTCGGCGCAGGCCAGGTAGTCAGGCCCGCACGCCAGCGCCCCGCCCTGCCCGGTGCGCAGCCGCGCCGCCAGGGCGCGCACCAGGGCACGGTAGATTTCGTAGGGGCGCAGCACGGCCAGTGCTGCGTAGTCGCCGGTTTCGCTCAGGTAGGCATCCAGAAACTGCCAGGCCAGATCCGAGCGGCCATGGGCATGCAGGTCCATGGTGAGGAACGCGGCATCTGCCAGGGTGTCGATCCAGCGCAGGGCCGGGCTGAACTCGATGCAGTCGAAGGCGGTGAGCGCGCCCTCCAGCCGCACCAGGTTGCCCAGGTGCAGGTCGCCATGGCCCTCGCGCACATGGCCGCCCGCCTGGCGCTCGGCCCACCGCCCTTCCAGCCCGGCAAACACCGGGCGCAGCGCCTGCAGCCGGGGCGCAGCGGCATCGTCCAGCACGCTGGCCAGGGTTTTGAACACATCGCCAATGGCCTGCTGCACCTGGGCGGCGCTGCCCCACGCACTGCCGGCCGCCGCCACCGGGCAGGCGGCATGAAACTGCGCCAGACGCTTTGCAAAACGCTGCAGCTCGGGCGCTTGCAGCGCGCCCCGGCGCACCAGGGCGTCGGCCTCGCTGGCGCTGGCGAAGCGGCGCATGTGCACCACCCAGTCGATGGCGCTGTCTGCCGCTTCGCCCGGCGCGCCCAGGCGCGGCGCCTGCACGCTGCCCAGCACGGGCAGCACGTCCAGGTACAGCGATGCCGCGAGCCGCTGGTTCAGGCGCAGCTCTTCTTCACAAAAGTGGCGCCGCGCAGCCACGCTGCTGAAATCGGCAAAGGGCAGGCAAATCGACTTCTTGAGCTTGTAGGCGTGGCCGGGCGTGAGCAGGATGTGCGAGAGATGGGTCTGCACATGCGCCACGGGCCCACCCGCCTGCTGCAGCACCAGCGCCAGATGGTTCGCCAACGTGGCTTCGTCCTGGATTTGCATGGTCAAATCAGCCTCCAGCGCTTGCTGCACATGCACCGGCAGCTATCAAAAAGCGAGAAGCTGCGGCACAGCACCATGCGCACCCTCGCCTCTGGCAGCGCCAGCGCGCCTGGGCGAAGCATGCGCCAGCAGGCCGCAAGCGGCTGCCAGGCGCCGTGCACCGCCCCTGTCGTGCTCACACCCTGGCGCCCTTCATGGCCGCCAGATACGGCGCCAGGCGCTTGGCCATTTCGTCGCCCAGGGCCTGCAGGCCGCTCATGGGGCGCACCATGACTTCGAAGTCCACAATTTTTCCCTCGTCGTCGAATGCGATCATGTCGATGCCCTTGAGCTCCTTGCCGTTCACCTTGGCGCTGAATTCCAGCACCACGCTCTTGCCGTCGGCACTGGCCAGTTCGCGGTGGTAGCTGAAGTCTTCAAACACCTTGACCACCGTCCCCAGAATGAGCTGCACCGCCTGCGCGCTGGGGTACGGCGTGTGCGCCATGGGCGAGCGGAATACCGCCTTGGGGTGCAGGATGGAGGGCAGCTCGGCCAGGTTGGCTTCGGCAATCATGGCGTGCCATTTGGCCATGCTCTCCGCCACCTTGGGCGCAAGCATTTGCGCAAAGCCCTTGGCCTGTGGGGCGTCGATCTTTTTCGCTGAAGTGTCCAGGCGCAGCGCCAGTTCGGTGCCCTGCTTGATGGCCCGTTTGGCGTCGAGTTCGACCGCCTTGTCGGCGCCGCCGATCAGGTGCACGGTGCAGCCTGCGGCCTCCAGTTCGGCTTGCAGCGCGCGCTGCGGGTCTTGACCGGCGCAGAGGACGACGTTGTCCACCGGCAGCACGCTGTCCTTGCCGTCCACGGTGATGTGCAGGCCGGCGTCGTCCACCTTGCGGTATTGCACGCCGGGGATCATTTCGACCTGGCGGTTTTTGAGGGAGGTGCGGTGGATCCAGCCGGTGGTCTTGCCCAGGCCTTCGCCGACCTTGCTGGTCTTGCGCTGCAGCAGGTAAATCTTGCGCGGAATCTCGCCCAGCTCCGCCGCCTGCACGCCACCCCGGTGCGTAGCGGTGGTGTCCACGCCCCATTCGGCGAAGAACTTGGCCTTGTCGAGGCTGGGGCTGACGCCTCGGTGCAGCAGGTATTCAGAGACGTCAAAGCCAATGCCGCCGGCGCCGATCACGGCAACCGACTTTCCGACGGGCTTCTTGTCGCGCAACACATCGAGGTAGCCCAGCACTTTGGGGTGCGTGATGCCGTCGATCTCGGGCACACGCGGCACGATGCCGGTGGCCAGCACCACCTGCTTGAAGCCGGCGGCCAGCAAATCCTGCGCCGCCACCTTGCGGCCCAGTTCCAGCGTCACGCCGGTCAGCTCGATCTGCTTGCCGAAGTAGCGCAGGGTCTCGTAGAACTCTTCCTTGCCCGGAATCTGCTTGGCGATGTTGAACTGGCCGCCGATCTCGCTGGCGGCGTCAAACAGCGTCACATCCAGCCCACGGCGTGCGGCTTCGGTGGCAAACGCCAGGCCTGCGGGGCCGGCGCCAACGACAGCGACACGCTCTTTGCGCGCCAGCGGCTGCATTACCAGAATGGTTTCGTGGCAGGCGCGCGGGTTGACCAAGCACGAAGTGATCTTGCCGGCAAAGGTGTGATCCAGGCAGGCCTGGTTGCAGGCGATGCAGGTGTTGATTTGGTCCGAAAGGCCCGCAGCCGCCTTGTTGACGAACTCGGGGTCTGCCAGGAATGGCCGCGCCATGCTCACCATGTCGGCCATGCCATCCGCCAGGATCTGCTCGGCCACCTCGGGCGTGTTGATGCGGTTGGTGGCCACCAGCGGTATGCCCACCTTGCCCTTGAGCTGCTGCGTGACCCAGGCAAAGGCGCCGCGCG
>JAMLIT010000071.1 GCA_023954035.1 Burkholderiaceae bacterium
GGGCACAGGCCAAGGCGCCGCCGGCATCTTCGAAGCGGTTTGACTGGCTACTGCGCAACTGCCATGCGTCGTTGGGCGGTGCGCGGAATCCTCACGACCAGCAAGGTCGTTCCGGTTCCTGTGCTCCGTCCGCCTAGCAGCTCATCCCTCTCGCTACGGCCTTGAGGGCGGGGGGCCTGGCTACCGAGCGGGCGATCTGCGTTGTTGGGCGGTGCTCGCCATCCTCACGTACCTGAAGTACGTTCCGGTGGCTCCGCTCCGTCCGCCTAACAGCTCATCCCGCTCGCTACGCCCTTGAGGGCGGGGTTGGAATTCAGAAGAGAGATTTGGAGCGCCCGCTTGAAAACTGAAAGCCTGCAAGTCGATGCGGACACCACGCTGGCGCTGCGGGTGTATGAGCCTGCGGGTGCGCCGCGCGCCAGCGTCGTCGTCGGCGCGGCGATGGGGGTGCGGCAGGATTTTTATGCGGCGTTTGCCGCCTGGCTGGCCGAGCAGGGGTTTCGGGTCACCACCTTTGATTACCGAGGGCATGGCGATTCGCTGCGCGGGCCGATGCGGGCGGTGCGGGCCGACTTGCTGGACTGGGTTCGGGACTACGAAGCTGTCATTGCTTGCGCCAAGGCGGCGCAGCCGGCACAGCCTTTGTTCCTCATTGGCCACAGCCTGGGCGCGCAGTTGCCGGGGCTGATGCGAGACACCAGCGCCATCGACGGCATGCTGGGCGTGGCGGCAGGCAGTGGGTACTGGCGGGACAACCCGCCGCGCTTGCGCAGCGTGGTGCACTTCTTTTGGTGGATGCTGGTGCCAGCGGCCACCTGGCTGTGTGGCTACTTTCCCGGCCGACGGTTGCGTGCGATTGGCGACTTGCCCAAGGGCGTGATACTGCAGTGGCGCCGCTGGTGTTTGAACCCGCGCTACGGCATGGGCGCCGAAGGCGAAAAGGCTCAGCAAAGCTACGCGGCGGTGCGCTTTCCCATCGTCGCATATTCGCTGGACGACGACGAATTGATGACGCTGCAGGGCGTCGAACGGCTTATCGGGTTTTACGCACATGCGCCTTCCACAGTGCAATCGATTGCCCCGGACGAGGTGCAGGCCAAGCGCATCGGACATTTCGGCTTCTTCCGTCCTGCCTTTCGGTCCAGCCTGTGGCCGCGCGCCGCCGCTGTGCTGGGGGCTTTTGGCGCCGCCAAAGTCACCGGCACGACGACCTGAGCGCGTCTTTGTGGGCACACTTGCGGCATGACGACGACTTCCCTTCACGCATTCGACCAGGCCCTGCAACTGCGCGCCGACGCACCGGGCCAATACCAGGGCGAATCGCCCAAGTCTTACTGGAACATGGTGGGTCCGTTTGGCGGCATCACGGCCGCCACGCTCTTGCAGGCGGTGCTGCAGCACCCAGACCGGCTGGGCGACCCGCTGGCGCTCACCGTGAACTACGGCGGCGGCCTGGTGGCTGGCAGCTTTCAGGTGCAGGCCGTACCGGTGCGTACCAACCGCTCGACACAGCACTGGACGCTGTCCATCCTGCAGGCGGGGACCGACGGCGCGCCTGTGGTCACTACCACCGGGACCGCCGTCACCGCGCTGCGCCGCGACACCTGGAGCGCGGGCGACGCGCCGGCGCCGCAGGTGCCAAGGCCTGCTGATCTGCCATCGATTCCTCCGGCCTTTGCGGTAGAGTGGCTCAGCCGCTACGAAATGCGCCCAGTGACCGGAACGATTCCGCCAGTGTGGGACGGCAGCGGCGACCACAGCCTCTCGCAGCTGTGGATGCGCGACGCCCCGCCGCGTGCGCTCGACTTTTGCAGTCTGGCGGCCATGGCCGACATCTTCTTTCCGCGTGTCTGGCTGCGCCGTGCCCGCCAGGTGCCGGCGGGCACGGTGTCGATTACCGTGTATTTCCACGCAACCCAGGCCGATCTGGCCGCCACCGGCGAGGGCTATCTGCTCGGCCAGGCGCGCGGGCAGGAGTTTCGCAACGGCTTTTTCGACCACTCGGCGCAGCTGTGGAATGAGGCGGGCACGCTGCTCGCCACGAGCCACCAGATCGTTTACTACAAGGAATGACGCGGCGCCTCGCCGTTTCAAAACAGCCAATATGACGCAGTCCGCTATGCAAGACATCCTGCAGCACACCGAAGGCTGTGTTTGCACCCTTACTTTCAACCGGGTAGCCAAGAAGAACTCCATCACCAAGGATATGTACGCGGCGCTGGCGGATGCGCTTGAGGCCGCCGCGCAGGACGACAGCGTGCGTGCCGTGGTCCTCCAGGGCGACGTGACGGTCTTCAGCGCCGGCAACGACATTGGTGACTTCCTGCAGCAGCCGGCTGCCACGCAGGATTCGCCCGTGTACCTTTTCCTGCATGGCATCGCGCGCTTTCCCAAGCCCTTGATTGCCGCCGTCTGCGGCCCGGCCGTGGGCATTGGCACCACCTTGCTGCTGCACTGCGACCTGGTCTACGCTGGCGACAACGCCATGTTCTCGCTGCCGTTTGTGAACCTGGGGCTGTGCCCGGAGGCGGCGTCCAGCCTGCTGCTGCCGCGCCTCATGGGCCACCAGCGCGCCGCCGAGGCGCTGCTGCTGGGCGAGCCCTTCATGGCCGAGGCAGCGCTGGAAGTGGGCCTGGTCAATCGCGTGGTGCCACCCACCGAATGCAACGCCATCGCCCAGGCGCAGGCCAGGAAGCTGGCGGCCAAGCCACTCGCATCTTTGGTGGAAACCAAGCGTTTGATGAAGCTGGGTCAGGAAGGACAGGTCATCGAGCGCATGGCGGAAGAGGGCGCCAGCTTTGGCCGCATGCTGCGCGAGCCTGCGGCGCGCGAAGCCTTTGCCGCCTTCATGGGCAAGCGCTGAAGCTATTTCACAGGCGCTGCTGCCTGTCGGCAGAATCAGCGCCAAGCGCGTACAGTGGTTTTTTGAATTTTTGAACCACACGATGATTTCATTGGGCAAACGCGCCGCCGGCCTGCGTCTGGAGCGCATGCAGGCCTCCCCTTTGTGGACCGAAGGCGGCTTTCGCAACCAGCACCCGATACCGACAGGTCTGCGTGACGCCACGGCCGCGCGCCCGACGCTGCGCGAATTCATGTTCTCCGAAGGCCGGCGTGTGCCGCAAGCGCTGCTCCCCACCGTGGACCCGCGCGAGCGCTGGGCCCGCAAACCCGACTCTGGCCTGCGCGCGACCTGGCTTGGTCATTCCAGCGTTCTGATTGAAATCGACGGCCTGCGCGTGCTGACCGACCCGGTCTGGGGTCCGCGCGCGTCGCCGTCGCGCCTCATTGGCCCCAAGCGCTTTCAGAAAGCGCCGGTGCGCCTGTCGCAGTTGCCGCCCATCGACGTGGTCGTGATTTCGCACGACCACTACGACCACCTCGACTACCCGACCATCCGCCAGATGGCCAAGACGAATATTCCCTTTGTCACCTCGCTCGGCGTCGGCGCGCATCTGCAGGCCTGGGGTATTGCGCCCGAACGCATCACCGAACTTGACTGGTGGCAGTCGCACACCGTGCCCGGAACCGAACTCACCATCCACGCCGCGCCTTCGCAGCATTTCTCGGGCCGCAGCCTGAAGGACCGCAACGCCACGCTGTGGTCGTCGCTCGTCATCGAGTCGCCGCGCCACCGCGTGTTCTTCAGCGGCGAGACGGGCCTGACCACCGAATACACCCGCATCCGCGAGCGCTTTGGCCCCTTCGACCTGGTGATGCTCGAAGTTGGCGCGTGTCACCCCACTTGGGGCGATATCCATTTGGGGCCGGAAAACGCCCTCAAGGCGCTGGATCTGCTGGGCGGCGGCGCCTTTCTGCCGGTTCATTGGGGAACGTTCAACCTGGCGATGCACGACTGGGACGCGCCTGCCGAAACCCTGCTGGCGCTTGGCCCGCAGCACGGTGCGCAGCTGCTGATGCCGCGCCTGGGGGAGCCGGTGGAACCGGCGCACGGACCGTTGGATGCGCCGTGGTGGCGGGCAGTGGGGGTTTCACAGCCAGTCCGTAGCGACGCGACCAAAGAGCCCGACCCCGCCGCGCAAACGCCGGAGAATTTGAATCCGCTGCTGTGGCCGATGGATTGATGGATTCGCAGAGCTTTGAGTGTTTTTGGCTTCTAGCGCTTATACTGAAAGCGTGAGCAGCTACACAAAGTATAGCGTTTGCCTGCATTGGCCCTGTGCGCCCTCAGCCCAGCTCAGCCAGCAACTCCGGAATGGCGCTGACCGGAACCACCTCCACTCCCTCCTTGAGCGGATAGCGCCGTTCCACCGGCGCCACCACCACCGTGCGCGTCGCCTGCAGATCGTCGCGCGCATGCCAGAAGCCCCTGGTCACCGTGGGTGCGGACGAGAACTTGACCTCAAAGCCCAGGCTGCGACGCCCCGCCTGCACGACGATGTCCATCTCGGCACCGGCCGCCGTGCGGTAAAAGCCCAGTTGGGCACCCTCGGGTAGGTGCGCCGCCACCTGCTCAACCACGAACCCTTCCCACGATGCGCCAACGATGGGGTGGCCTTGCAGATCCGACAGGCTGGCGATGTTCAGCAGCGCGTGCAGCAGGCCGCTGTCGCGGATGTAGGTCTTGGGCGATTTGACCAGGCGCTTGCCCACGTTGGGCAAATGCGGCTCCAGCCTGCGCACCACCATGGTGTCCACCAGCACGTCGAGGTAGCGCGCGGCGGTGGTGTGCGACGCACCGCCGAGCGACTGCCCCAACTGCGATGCATTGAAAAGCTGCCCCTGCAAATGTGCGAGCATGCGCCAGAAGCGGTGCAGCGCATCGGCCGCCACGCTCACGCCCATCTGCGGCAGGTCGCGCTGCAAGAAGCTCTGAATGAAGTCCTGTCGCCACGTGTAGGCCAGGCGGTCGCTTGGCGCCAGATGCGCCAGAGGAAATCCGCCCCGGTGCCACAGCTGTTGCAGCTCGCTCAGGTCGTTGGTAGCGGCTACTTCGCTGGCCAGTAGCGGCGTCAGTTCCAGGTAGCCCACGCGCCCCGCCAGCGACTCCGAGCGTTGCTGCAGCAGTGCCCCGCTGGCGGACCCGAGCAGCAGAAAGCGCCCCGGCCGCCTGTCGGCATCCATCTCGGGCCGCAGGTGGGCAAACAGATCGGGCAGCATCTGCACTTCGTCCAGCACCACCAGCCGGTCACGGTGCTGGGCCAGGAAGAGTTCCGGCTCGGTAAGCTGCGCCCGGTCGGCGGGTCGCTCCAGGTCGAGGAACAGCGCGCCAGGGTGTCGCGCCGCTATCGCTTTGGCCAATGTGGTCTTGCCTACTTGGCGCGGGCCCAGGAGGACGATGCCGGGGTAGAAGGCGAGGCGTTCGTCTAGCAGCGGACTCAATTGGCGATCTATCATCCTCGTATTTTGATCGTTGTTAAATCAATATGCAACGATATACTCGACAATGATTTATTGAGGGATGGCGATCCTCGTTTATTTTTCAGTACACCGGTGCAAGCTTTTGAATGGTCTCGCGCACTCTCGCATCCACCGCAAACCCCGTCCCATACTTCGCCGCCAGTTCCTCTGCACGCCGCAAAAAGGCGTCCACGCC
>JAMLIT010000072.1 GCA_023954035.1 Burkholderiaceae bacterium
AAAAATATTGGTCAAATAGGCTGTTGTCGCTTGCTGGTCTTTCGCTGACAGCTATGGTTTTTGATGGTTTGCAGCGGCGGCGAGGACAGGTCGGGCGGATCGCTCGGTCCGCACTCTCATAATCAAGGCCTTCGCCGGCACGACGAGATGGACGGTTGGGGTCTGACCCCCATTCTTTCCCATTCGGTGAGGCCTTCGTTTTTTCGTTTCTCCACCAGGCCGCAGGCATTGATCGACCGTTCTCCCTCCCATTCCTCCGTCGGCCCCCTGCTGTGGCGCCTGTCCACCTTGCTGCTTGGCTCTGGCGTGCTGGTCCTGGGGGTGGGTCTGCTGTTTTCGGTGTTGGGATTGCGCGCCGGGCTGGCGGATTTTTCCAGCGTCACGCTGGGCCTGGTGACCGCCGCCTACTTTGCCGGTTTCGTGCTCGGCACCTTTGCCTGTCCGGTGCTGATTCGCAAAGTGGGGCATATCCGCGCCTTTGCGGCCATGGCCTCGCTCGCGTCCACCATGCCCATCCTGCACGCCTTCTGGGTGGACCCCTGGTTTTGGGGGCTGCTGCGCCTGGTCACCGGCATGTGCATGGTCGGGCTGTACATCACCATCGAGAGCTGGCTCAACGCGCTGGCGCCCAACGCCCTGCGCGGGCGGTTGTTTGCGGTGTACATGACCATCAATTTTGTCGCCATGGCGCTGGGCCAGTGGTTGCTGCTGGTGGGGGACCGGCTGGGTTTCGTGCCATTTGCCCTGGTCTCGGTGCTGTTTTCGTTCGCGCTCCTGCCCATCACCATGACCGAAGTGGCCGAGCCCGCCGTGGTCGAGGCGCCGCGCTTCAGCCTGCGCAAGCTCTACGACGCCTCGCCCATGGGCATGGCGGCAGCCTTCGCCTCCGGCCTGATCACCGGCGCGTTCTACGGCATGACGGCGGTTTTCGGCAAATCTGTGGGCTTTGGCGACGCCGGCATCGCGACATTCATGGCGACGGCCATTCTGGGCGGCGCCGCGCTGCAGTGGCCGGTGGGGCATTACTCGGACAGCCACGACCGGCGTCTGGTGCTTCTGTGGGTATGCATCCTGGGGGCATCGGTCACGGCGGTGGCCTATGTGCTGACCGGCTTGTCGGTCGATTCGCTCTTGCCCTTGTCGCTGTTGCTCGGTGGGCTGATTTTTTCGATCTACGGCCTGGGCGTGGCACACGTGAATGACGTGATCGATTCGTCCCGTCTGGTGGAATTCACCGGTGGCCTGCTGCTGGTGCACGGGGTGGGCGCCGCCATCGGCCCGGTGTTGGCGGGCGCAGTCATGGACGTGGCCGGCCCGGCCAGCCTGATGCTGTTTTACGCGGCGGTGATGGCAGCGCTGGCCTTGTACGCCTTCAAGCGCATGCATGCTGCGGGTCCGGTCGCGGCTGAGTTGAAGGGCGATTTCGTGGCCATGGGCGCAGGTTCCCAGGCGGTGTTGCAGATGGACCCACGTGCGCCGGCAGAGGGCGAGGTGGCGGCCAATCAATAGTCGGGATCTGCCCCCCATTTTGCTTAACGGGAATCTGGCCCCAATTCTTTGCCTGTCCAGCGCTCGGCGAGGGCGTGCGGAAGGCCAAGCAAATCGAGCACGCGCGCCACGCTGGCGTCGACGATGTCGGCCACGCTCTGCGGGCGCAGGTAGAACGCGGGCAGGGGCGGGCAGACGATGGCGCCCATTTCGGTCACGCTCACCATGTTGCGCAGATGGCCCAGGTGCAGCGGCGTTTCGCGCGCCATCAGCACCAGGCGGCGGCGCTCTTTGAGCACCACGTCGGCGGCCCGGGTGAGCAGGTTGTCTGACAAGCCGTGCGCCACCGAGGCGAGCGTGCGCATGGAGCACGGCGCCACCACCATGCCGGTGCACTGGAACGAACCGCTGGCAATGCTGGCGCCGACGTCGCGCGCGTCGTGCGCCTGGTGCGCCAGGGCCTGCACGGCGGGGCGCTCCAGGCCCAGTTCGTGCCGCAGCGTGCGCCAGCCGGTGTCCGATACGACCAAATGCGATTGCACACCGGGGCAGTCGCGCAGCACCTGCAGCAGGCGCACGCCGTACACCGCGCCGCTGGCGCCCGAGATGCCGACGATGATGCGTTGCGGTGCGCCGGGAAGGTCCATGGGGCCAAGCTTAGGGCAAAGTGGGGCAAGTCACCATGGCGCTGCACGGTGCACGGGCGACTCGTTCGCCATGGCTCAGGCCAGCCGCAGGGTCTGCGCGTCGGCAGTGCTCTGGTTTGCAGCGTCGTGGCTGCGGTCGGCGGGCACCAGCGGGTTGGCCAGCAGATCGGCCTTCACCTGCTCCAGCACGGTGCCGGCCTGTGCAGCGTCAAAGTCTTCGTGGCGGCGCTTCTTGACGCCATATTGCTGCAATTGGTAGTGCCGGTCCGCGGTGATGCCATGGCGCGAGAGGCAGCCTTGCACGCAGTTGAGCGGGCAGCCGTCCAGCGCGATGATGGGGCGGCCCGATCGTGCGGTGCGCACCAGGCTGGGCACGTCCCCGCCGACACCGGCAATGCACGACATCTCGGCCACACCCGCGCGGTCCAGCCGCAGGGCAACGTGGTTGGCCAGCTGCGCGGCGCTCGAACATCCGGAACACGAATAGACCAGCGGCAGCACATCGCGTTCGCGGTTCATGGTCGGGTACCGGGAGTGAAGGGGTTGGCAGGGCGCCCACCCGGGCGCAGCGCGGACAGGCGGGAAAGCACCTGGCGCGGCGCCCATTGCTGCAGGTCGAGCACGGGAAGTTCCAGCGCGTCGAGCGTGTTCTTCACCACCAGGCCCAGTTCGGTGTCGCCCTCCATGACCAGGCGGCGGTTGAAGAACAGCGTGTCCGGGTCTTGCTGGCGCTGGGCCAGCAGCACAAAGTCGTGCGCGGACGCGGCGATGCACAAATCCGTCTCACGCTGGCGCGGGCGGGCGGCAAAGGCGGCCCCGGTCCAGGTGAAGTCGAGGGTGACCCGGGCGTCGCGCACCTCGATGCGCAATCGCTTGCCGCGCAGCATCTCGCCCACGTCGGCAGGCAACTGGCGTGCCACACCCCGGTTCAGCGCGGTCACCAGCAACAGCGAGCCCGGGTACGCAGGCAGCCGACCGGTGAGCGCGGCCAAGGGAGCCGGAAGGGTGAAGGGAGTGGGCGAGGCGTTCATGGCATTCCTAGTGGGTGGAGGTGCGATGCTTCTTGTTTGATAGCTTCTAACGCTTGTTCTATAAGCGCTGGAGGCACTTTTCGCATGTGTTTCTTCAGTGGTGGAGGATGCGCCTCAAGCCGTCGCCAGCGCCAGCGCCTGCGTCTCCACCAGGTCCAGGCCCGGCTGGCCGTGCCAGTAGCCGTTGCAACTCTGGTCGGGCACCAGGGGCTGGAGTTGCGCGCGGGCATCGTGCGGCGCCAGGGTGCCCCGGCGCACGGCGTCGAACAGGGCAAGGATTTCGTGCGTGTGCTGCGCCTGTGGGCTGATGCGCGCCACGGCCACGCCCATGCTCTGCATGCGCGGCAGTTCGTCGATCAGGTTGTGCACACGCGCCGATTGCGTCTGGATGCCGTTGAGCACCAGAAAATCTTCGCTCTCGCGCGTCTTGAGCATCAGGCCGTCGGGGTGGTCCATGCAGCTGAACTGGCAGTCGTCCTTGGGGAGGTTGCGCTGGCGCGCAGTAAAGCACCGCGCCGAGAAGGCCAGCGGCATGCGGCCATAGGCAAACACTTCGGTTTGCAGGTTCTGCGGGCCGTCCTGGATGAGGGCGGAAAGGTCCTGGTGCTTCAACTCCAGCGGCGCCACCCAGCGCGTGGCGCCGAGGGATGCCAGCCAGGTGAGCGAGGGCTGGTTGTAGATGTTCAGGTGCAGGCCGCCGACGAAGGGGCGCTGGCCCGCCAGGCGCTGCACCGCGCCCATGTCGTTGGCCTCAATGAGGTAATCCGGGTTGGCGGTGACCTTGTGCATGGCACTCACCTCGACGCCCGATTCGAGCAGCACCTGCGTGGACAGCACGGCCTCCTTGCCCGCGTCGCGCATCAGGTCGGCAATGTCGATCCAGTCGGAAAAGCGCAGCTCGTGGCGGCGCGAACACACGGTTTCGCCCAGGTAGACGATGTCCACCGGCGAGGCGGCGATGGCCTCGTAAAAGTCAAAAATGGTCTGGCGCGGCCAGTAGTACTGCAGCGCACCGAGGGAGAGCTTCATTGTCGGTTCATCCATGGCTTGATTCGTCGTTCGCGGCTGTCTTGCGCAAAGCCGAGCATGTGCGCCGCTCGTGGGCGTCGAGACGGGCGCGACCCCACCAGGGCAGCCGCGCAAGGGCCGCCCCGCCGCGCTGGCTGCGTCCCCCTGCCCGCAGGCTGCAGGCCTGCGAGAGCGGGGGGAAGCGCCGCAGGCGCTCAGGGGGGTGTTCCCTCATTTCCAGGGGCGGTGGTAGGCGCCCAGGGTGTGCTGCTGGCCCTCGGCAACCTGGTCCAGGCTGGCCATCCAGGTGGTCTTGGGGGCGTAGCGCAAGGGGTCGGCCAGGCAGTTGTCGATGGCTTCGCGCCAGACTTTGGTGACCTGGGCGGCGTAGGCGGGGCTGCGCTGGCGGCCTTCGATCTTGACGGCGCGCACACCGATCTTCATCAGCTCGGGCAGCAGTTCCAGCGTGTTCAGGCTGGTCGGCTCTTCGATGGCGTAGTAGTTGGTGTCTTCAGCCACGTCGAAGCGCCCCTTGCACAACGTGGGGTAACCGGCGTTCTCGCCGGGCGCGTAGCGGTCGATCAGCACGCCGTTCAAGCGCGACTCCAGCCCCCTGGGCGTTTCCTGCCAGCGCACCGCCTTGGGCGGCGAGCACACGCCGTGCGTGTTGGGCGACTCGCCTGTGACGTAAGACGACAGCGCACAGCGCCCTTCGACCATGACGCACAGGCTGCCAAAACCGAAGACTTCGATCTCGACCGGGGTGCGGTCGATCACGCGCTGCACCTGTTCCATGGACAGCACGCGCGGCAGCACGGCGCGCACGACGCCGAACTGCTCGCGGTAGAAGTTGATCGCGTCCGCGCTGGTGGCCGAGCCCTGCACCGACAGGTGCAGGCGCAGCCCGGGGTGGTGCTGTGCGGCGTACTGCATGAGGCCCGGGTCGGCCAGGATGACCGCGTCCACGCCCAGGTCCACGGCCTTGTCCACGGCCGCACGCCAGGGCGCGGGGTTGGCGGCCTGCGGGTAGGTGTTCAGGGCCATGAACACCTTGCAGCCCTGGCTGTGGGCGTAGGCAATGCCGCTGGCAATGGCGGCTTCGTCAAAGTTCAGTCCGGCGAAGTTGCGCGCATTGGTGGCGTCGCGCAGGCCCAGGTAGACGCAGCTGGCACCGTTGTCGACGGCGGCCTTGAGCGCGGGCAGGCTGCCTGCGGGGCAGACCAGTTCAAAGGGTG
>JAMLIT010000073.1 GCA_023954035.1 Burkholderiaceae bacterium
ATCATGCAGGTGCGCGAGAAGTGGCCCGAGGTGGCTATTCACCTCTCGGTGCAGGCCAACACCACCAACTTCATGTCGGTCAAGTTTTGGCAGAAAGTGGGCATCACACGCATCATCCTGTCGCGCGAATTGAGTCTGGACGAGATCGAGAAAATCCGCCAGGAATGCCCCGACATGGAGCTGGAAGTCTTCGTGCACGGCGCCCTGTGCATCGCCTACTCGGGCCGCTGCCTGCTGTCGGGCTACTTCAACCGGCGCGACTCCAATCAGGGCGCCTGCACCAACGCCTGCCGCTGGAACTACGCCACGCAGGAAGCTGCGGTGGACCCCAACACCGGCGAAGCCATGGCAGTGCGCATGGAGGGCGACTTCAACTTCAACAAGGCGCAGGAAGACGACAACGCCGCGTTCTCGGCCTGTGGCGACGGCGCGCGCCACCCCAAGGCCGACCAGATCTACCTGCTGGAAGAAAAGGAACGCCCCGGCCAGCTCATGCCCATCATGGAAGACGAGCACGGCACGTACATCATGAACAGCAAGGACTTGCGCGCAGTCGAGCATGTGCAGCGTCTGGTCGCCATCGGCGTCGATTCGCTCAAGATCGAGGGCCGCACCAAGAGCGCCTACTACGTCTCGCGCACCGCGCAGGTCTACCGCCGCGCCATCGACGACGCGGTGGCCGGCCGCCCCTTCAACCCCGAACTCATCACCGAACTCGAAGGCCTGGCCAACCGTGGCTACACCAGCGGCCTGCTGGAGCGCCGCCCGGCCCACGATTACCAGAACTACGAAACCGGCAGTTCCGAATCGAAGCGCAGTCAGTACGTGGCGCAGGTGAAAAGCGCCGCCGACGGCTGGGCCGAGGTGGAAACCAAGAACCGCTTTGCCGTGGGCGACCTGCTCGAAATCATCCACCCCAGCGGCAATCGCACGGTGCGGCTCGCCGAGATGCAGAGCCTTGAAGGTGAGGCGCTGGAGGTAGCAGCCGGCAGCCCGCTGCGGGTGCGGATTGCGTTGGCCGGGAATGTCGAAGGCGCCCTGCTGGCGCGGGTGTTTGAGTCGGAAAAAGCTTAGGTTAAATTGGCCTCTAGCTTATTGTTAAAGCGCTAGAAGCTCACTTTTCAATAGCATTTGGCGCACGCTTCACCGTCACCACTGCGCGCCAAACACTTCGCGCAGTTCGGCCAGCTGCGCCGCGTTGCGTGCGGCCGGCTTGGGCGATGTGCCAGCATCTCGCCTCACACGGTAGTTCTGGCACGCCAGCGTGGCAGCACAAACCGCGTGAACCGGCGCATTCCTGCGGCCTTGATGCGCTCTTACTCCAGTTCCCCGATCCATCAGTCTCCGCGCCGTCATCCGGCGGCAAGCTGTCTGCCGCCCCGGGAGAGCGAGCTAGCGCGCAGGCCCATCCACTGCAAGTCCGCCAGCACCACCACCACCACCGCCTGCACCAGCACCCAGGCGACGCCCAAGGCGCTCAAATTCAGGGCTGCGCTCAACAGCAAGGCACCACAGCCCACGGCCCACAGCAGATTGCCCAGCACCACGAGACCAATCGCCCGCCGCGGTGCGGATGCGCGGCTCGCCATCCACGCCGCAGCCGCTGCGTAGGCCAGCAGGAACCAGCCCGTACCCACCAACAGGGCGTTGGGCAGGCCCGTCCAGCGGGCCAGGGCATCGCCAGGCAGCAGCTGCAGAGCGCCGGTGGCGGCACAAGACGCAGCATCGAGCCACATCACGCGGGATAGAAATTGAGGTGATGCAAAAATCGACATGAAAGACTCCTTGTGGGTAAATCTGTGCAGGCCTTCCTGCGCAGCGGGTCCCATGGTCCTGCTGCGCCTCCATGGAGTCGATAACGTGCAAGGTTATGGTCTTGGCGCGCACTGCGCTTTAGGCTTGCCTGTCGAATGCGCCTCGGGCCGGTTCAACACCAGAGGTCTGCGGCAACCCCGTCTTATTCTGGAGCCGCTCATGCAGACTGCCGCACTACCTCCCTCCCCCCGTTCGCCCTTTGGTGCGCACTTGCGCCATTGGCGGCAGCACCGCCACCTGAGCCAACAAGGTCTGGCGCTGGAAGCAGACATTTCCACCCGACATCTGAGTTATGTGGAAACCGGTCGGGCCTTGCCCAGCCGCGATATGGTGCTGCGGTTGGCCGAGCGGCTGAGCGTGCCGCTGCGCGAGCGCAACGCCCTGCTGATTGCCGCCGGCTATGCGCCTATGTACGCTGCGCGCACGCTGGACCACCCCGACCTGGCGGCGGCGCGAAAGGCGGTGGAGCGCATCTTGAAGGGGCACGAACCCTTTCCCGCGCTGGCCATTGATCGCCACTGGAACATGGTGACGCACAACGCAGCCGTGGCGCCGCTGCTCGCTGGCGTGGCGCCGCATTTGCTGCAAGCACCCGTCAACGTGCTGCGCCTGAGCTTGCACCCGGAGGGACTTGCGCCGCGCATCACCAATCTGGCGCAATGGCGCGACCACCTGTTGGCGCGTCTGGCCCAGCAGATTGCTGCCACGGGCGACGACGCCTTGCGCGCACTACGGGACGAGTTGGCAGCGTACTCCGCACCGGCAGCAGCGGCAGCGCATGCGCCGGTGGACGACGAACTGGCGGGCGTGGTGGTTCCCCTGCATTTGCAAACGCCGCGCGGTGTGCTGCGCCTGATCAGCACCACCACCATCTTCGGCACCCCTGTGGACGTCACTTTGCAGGAACTGGCCATGGAGGCCTTCTTCCCCGCCGACGCTGCGACGGCCCATCTGCTGGCTGCGTTCGCTACAAGCGTAAACGCCATTCAGAAAAATATGGTGAAAATGGCCTCTAGCGCTTATTCCATATGGAAAGCTTGCTATTAAAAATAGAAAACCCGCAGACGCCTTCGCGCTGCGGGTTCGAAGAGCAGGCGTACGGGCGTGGGCCCGGCCAGCGTGCAGTGTTTAGGCGTTCACGCCGTCAGCCACTTGCTGGTACTCAGCAATCTGGTCGAAATTAAGGTACTGATAGATCTTGTCGCCGTTCTGGTTGACAACGCCCACGTCGGCCAGATACTCCTCCTTGCTGGGGATGCGCCCCAGCTTGGAGCAGATGGCCGAGAGTTCGGCCGAGCCCAGGTAGACGTTGGTGTTCTTGCCCAGGCGGTTGGGGAAGTTGCGCGTGCTGGTGGACATCACCGTCGCACCCTCTTTTACCTGCGCCTGGTTGCCCATGCACAGCGAGCAGCCCGGCATCTCCATGCGGGCACCGGCGGCGCCGAAGACGCCGTAGTGACCCTCCTCGGTGAGCTGCTTCGCGTCCATTTTGGTGGGCGGTGCCATCCAGAGCTTGACGGGCATGTCCTTCTTGCCTTCGAGCAGCTTGGAGGCGGCGCGGAAGTGCCCAATGTTGGTCATGCACGAGCCGATGAACACTTCGTCAATCTTCGCGCCGGCCACGTCGGACAGCGTCTTGGCATCGTCCGGATCGTTGGGGCAGCAAACGATAGGCTCGGTGATTTCGGCCAGATCGATTTCGATGACGGCGGCGTACTCAGCATCCGCATCGGGTGCCAGCAACTGCGGGTTCGCGAGCCAGGCTTCCATCGCCTGGATGCGGCGGCGAATGGTGCGCGCGTCTTCGTAGCCTTCTGCAATCATGTTCTTGAGCAGCACGATGTTCGAGTGGATGTACTCGATGATCGGCTCCTTGTTCAGGCGCACCGTGCAGCCAGCGGCTGAACGCTCGGCCGAGGCGTCGGACAACTCGAAGGCCTGCTCGGCCTTCAGGTTGGGCAGGCCTTCGATTTCGAGAATGCGGCCAGAGAAGATGTTCTTCTTGCCCTTTTTCTCGACCGTGAGCAGCCCGGCCTTGATGGCATAGAGCGGAATCGCGTGCACCAGGTCGCGCAGCGTCACGCCGGGCTGCATCTGGCCCTTGAAGCGCACCAGCACCGATTCCGGCATGTCCAGCGGCATGACGCCGGTGGCAGCAGCGAAGGCCACCAGGCCG
>JAMLIT010000074.1 GCA_023954035.1 Burkholderiaceae bacterium
CGACCCGGCGCGCGTGGTGGCCTTCCCCACGCTCAGCCTGGCCAGCGGCGCCATCAAAGGCTGGGACAAGCGCAACGCCTACTACTTCGCCATGCTGCAAAGCCTGGCCGCGCACTACGGCTTTGACGTGGAAACCCCGTTCGAGGAACTGCCTGCGGACGTGCGGCAGGTGGTGCTGCAAGGCTCGGGCGAAGCGCAAATTGCGTTCCAGTACGTGATCGACAGCGGCGCCAGCAAGGGCAAGCCGGTGCTGCGTACGCACGCCTTCGAAGGCATCCTGCCCAACATGGAGCGGCGCTACCGCGAGACCGACTCCAGCGTGGTGCGCGACGACCTGGCCCGCTACCGCCAGTCGCAGCCCTGCCCGGCCTGCCACGGCACGCGCCTGCGCCGCGAGGCGCGCTTTGTGAAGATTGGCGAGGGCGCGCAGGCCCGCGCCATCTGGGAGGTGAGCCACGCCACGCTGTCCACCGCGCACCAGTGGTTTGCCGAGCTGCAGATGCAAGGCGCCAAGGCCGACATTGCCGACAAGGTGGTGCGCGAGATCGCCACGCGCCTGCAGTTCCTGAACGACGTTGGACTGAGCTATTTGAGCCTGGACCGCAGCGCCGAGAGCCTGAGCGGCGGCGAAGCGCAGCGCATTCGCCTGGCCAGCCAGATTGGCTCGGGCCTCACCGGCGTGATGTACGTGCTCGACGAGCCCAGCATCGGCCTGCACCAGCGCGACAACGACCGGCTGATTGCCACGCTCAAACACCTGCGCGACATCGGCAACAGCGTCATCGTGGTCGAGCACGACGAAGACATGATGCGGGCCGCCGACCAGGTCGTCGACATGGGCCCCGGCGCCGGCGTGCACGGCGGGCGCGTGATGGCCCAGGGAACGTACGACCAGGTGCGCGCCCATCCCGATTCGCTCACCGGCCAGTACCTGGCGGGTACGCGCCGCATTGCCGTGCCCGCTCGGCGCACACCCTGGTTGCCCGTGCTGGCGCAGGCCGCACCCGCGCTGGCCAAAGGCAAGTCGCGCTTTCCGATCACCGAAGCCGGGGAACGTCGCGCTGCCCGCATGGCCGAGCATGTGGCCCGCCAGGGCGCGCTGCAGGCGCTGCGCGTGGTGGGCGCCACCGGCAACAACCTGCAGGGCGTGAGTGTGGATTTCCCCGTGGGGCTGTTCACCTGCGTCACGGGCGTATCGGGTTCGGGCAAGAGCACGCTGGTCAACGACACACTGCACAAGGCGGTGGCGCACCAGCTTTACCGGGCGCACGACGAGCCGGCGGCGCACGCAGCCATTGAGGGCATCGAGTACTTCGACAAGGTCATCAACGTCGACCAGAGCCCCATCGGCCGAACGCCGCGCAGCAACCCCGCCACCTACACCGGCCTGTTCACGCCGATCCGCGAGCTGATGGCCGAGACGAATCTGGCCAAGGAACGCGGCTACGGCCCTGGGCGCTTTTCCTTCAACGTGGCCGGCGGGCGCTGCGAAGCCTGCCAGGGCGACGGCGTGGTGAAGGTGGAAATGCACTTTCTGCCCGATGTCTACGTGCCCTGCGACATCTGCCACGGCCAGCGCTACAACCGCGAAACGCTGGAAGTGCAGTGGAAGGGCCGCAACATCGCGGCCATCCTGGAGCTGACGGTGGAAGACGCCTACGCCTTCTTCAAGGACGTTCCCACCATCGCCCGCAAACTGCAGACGCTGCTCGACGTGGGCCTGTCGTACCTGCGCCTGGGGCAAAGCGCCACCACGCTCTCGGGCGGCGAGGCGCAGCGCGTGAAGCTGGCGCAGGAGTTATCGAAGCGCGACACCGGCCGCACGCTCTACATCCTGGACGAGCCCACCACCGGCCTGCACTTCGCCGACATCGATTTGCTGCTCAAGGTGCTGCACCAGCTGCGGGACGCCGGCAACACCATCGTCGTCATCGAGCACAACCTGGACGTCATCAAGACCGCCGACTGGATCATCGACATGGGGCCCGAGGGCGGCGCCGGCGGTGGCACGGTAGTAGGCAGCGGCACGCCAGAGCAGTTGGCGGCGAATCCGGCGAGCCACACCGGCAGTTACCTAAGGCGTCTCCTGGCGCCGTAAGGTGGGCGGCGCGGCCGGCTTCGCCGAACACGCCCCAATGAGAACCAGCGCTGTTTTCCGGCGTGATGATGTAACATCTGCAACCGGAGGCCCTATTACTAAGAGGGGAAACTATGAAACGCATGATTCGAGCCTTGATGCTGACTCTGGGTATGCTTGGCATAGGGGGCGGGGCTTTCGCACAGACCCAAATCCCGCTGCCGGCCCAAAACGGCACGTATTCTCCCGATGTCCGCGGGTTCTGGTTTACGGTGCCCGTAGCGACCGTCATCACGGGTCTGCGCGTACCCACCGATGCCGACACTGGGCCGCAGTCCATCGAAGTGGTGCGCTTGTCGGCTGTACCGCCACAGTATACCTCCGCCACCACCAACGCCTTTACGTCGTTGTTCCGGATTACCAACGACAACTCCACCACCACTGTGCCCGTCAACATCCCGGTGGCGGCCGGCGACATCATTGGCGTGCTGGGATCGCGTTCGAATGTGACGTCCTATGGCCAGGGCGACTTCGCAACCACGATGCTGGGGCAGCCCATCACGCTCCGACGGCTGGGGATGCAATTCCCGCTGTCCAGCACCTCGGCGCAGGACCTGTGGACCGAGACCGGCGGGCGGATCGGCCGGATCGAAGTGTCTTTCGGCGCGCCAGCTGCGTCCATTCCCACCGTGTCGACCTGGGCCCTGCTGCTCATGGGCTTGGGACTGTTCGGCCTGGCGCGCAAACGGCTGGTTCGCCGTTGACCACTCCCCCACCCGGAGCGCGTGCACGCTCCGCGAAGTGGGGCTTGCGACAGCGGTAGCGCTCTTACGCCCCACGGCCATAGTGGCCATGAAGACGGCGGTGCATGGGATGGGCATGCTTGGCGAGAGGGCGTTGGCGTTCCATCTGGCCGGCAATGCGCATCGCTGGGCGGTGGTACCGGATGAATTAATCCGCCGGCAGCGTTTCATGCACCTTGGATACTTGCTATTTTTGTAATAGCACCCTCCGCGTCGCGTATTTGGGAATAATCCTTGTTCTCCACTCCGCGATCACCATGCACACCCTCACTCTGCGCTTTCTTGCGCCCCACAATCGCGCTCACGCGGGCGG
>JAMLIT010000075.1 GCA_023954035.1 Burkholderiaceae bacterium
TGCCTGTACCAGCAGGCAGATTTCGTCGTCGGCGATGTCCATGTAGTCGGGGCGGCTCGTCCATCGCGACGAGCGCGCCACGGCACTGCCCACACCACGCACACCCTGCGGTGGGTACTGCGTGGCGGCGGCGATGGCGCGGGCCTGCCCGGCGGTGTCCACCATGGGCACCAGCAGTGACTTGGCGCCAATGTCGAGCACCTGTTTGATCAGGGCCGTGTCGCCCTGCGGCACGCGCACCACGGGGTGCGAAGGGTAGGGTGCGATGGCCTGCAGGGCGGCGAGGGTGCTGCGCAGGTCGTTGGGGGCGTGTTCGCCGTCGATCAGCAGCCAGTCGAAGCGGGCGGTGGCGGCCACTTCGGCAAGGTAGGCGTCCGCCATGGACAGCCACAGACCGATCTGGGGCTGGCCTGCGGCCAGGGCGGATTTGAAGGGGTTGTGGGCGGGCATGGCGGTGTGGTGGGACTGAGCAGGGCGCTCAAAACCACCATCCTAGCGAGCGCCGCTCCGGTCCAGGGTTTTCAGCTGGCGCTCAAGCCCGCCAGCGCGGCCTTCACGGCGGCTGAGACCTGGCCCATGTCGGCCTTGCCCGCAAGGCGCGTCTTGACCACGCCCATGACCTTGCCCATGTCGCCCTGGCCCTTGGCGCCCAGCTCGATCACGATGGCTTGCACCGCTACGGCGGTTTCCTCGGCCGACATGCGCTCGGGCAGGTAGGCTTGCAACACCGCCATTTCGGACTTTTCCTTGTCGGCCAGGTCTTGGCGGTTCGCGCCCTCGAAGGCCGTGATGCTGTCCTTGCGCTGCTTGATGAGCTTGTCGACGATGGCCACCACCGCAGCGTCGTCCAGCACGATGCGCTCATCGACTTCGCGCTGCTTGCAGGCAGCCAGCAGCAAGCGGATGGTGCCCAGGCGCTCGCTGTCCTTGGCGCGCATGGCGGTTTTCATGTCTTCGGTGATCTGGTCTTTGAGGCTCATGACGTGTCCTTTCTTTTTGGATGGGTCGGTGCGGGGTTTGCCAAAAAGCGCTCTGGCGTCGTTGCAGCGCCTTGCCGTAGCGGTGCTACTGTCTGCGGCGCTGCGCCTAGCCAGAACGCCTTTTGGCAAACCCTGGAACGGGGAAGGCGCACTGGCGTTCTTGTCGTTGCGGGGCCGCTGACGTTGGAGCAGGCGTCTAGCAAGAGAAACTGTTTGCAGCCCCCAAAATGAAAAACCCGCGCTGGGCGTCCCTGGCGCGGGTTCTTGCAATCTGGAAGAGGCTCCAGATCCGAAGATCAGTACATCTTCTTGGGCAACTGCATGCTGCGCACGCGCTTGTAGTGGCGCTTGACGGCAGCGGCCTTCTTGCGCTTGCGCTCGGCGGTGGGTTTCTCGTAGAACTCACGGGCGCGCAGGTCGGTCAGCAGGCCGAGCTTTTCGATGGTGCGCTTGAAGCGGCGCAGCGCTACGTCAAAGGGTTCGTTCTCTTTTACACGGACGGTGGTCATCAGCTAATGTTTCCAATTTTTGGTGCCCCCAGAGGGTGCGCGGGAGATCGGGCCCAGGCGCCATGTGAAGCGGTTTCCCCGTCTGTAACTAGTATTGGCCGACGGGGTATTGCCAGCAAAGCCCAGCATTATAGCGAGTCGCCGTGGTGCCTGCGCGAGTCTTCCGGTGCCCCGGCGCGCTCGGTCAGTCCGTAGTCGCGCAGCACCCGGGCCACGCGCAGGCGGTAGTCGGCAAACACCCCGGCGCGGCCCGCGGCTTGCGCCTGGCGGTGTGCGGGCAGGGCGCGCCAGCGGGCGACGGCCGCCTCACTCTGCCAGAACGAAAGCGAGAGCAGCTTGCCGGGCTGGCTGAGGCTCTCAAAGCGCTCCACCGAGATGAAGCCATCCATGGATTCGAGCGTGGCGCGCAGAGCGGCGGCAGTGTCCAGATAGGTCTGGCGCCCCGCAGCGCTGGGCTGGACTTCGAAGATCACGGCAATCATGGCGTGGCACCTTCGGTCAGTGCGGCGCGCCCCAGGGTGCCGTCCACCACCTCGGTCAAGCTGCGCTCCTCGCGCAGGATGAAGCGCTGGCGCTGCGCGCGCTCGAAGTTGGCGCGGCCTTCGGGGTCGGCGCGCAAGCGGGTGCGGTAGGCCTCGTACGCGGCCAGGCTGTCGAACGCGATCAGTCCCCAGGCTTCGTAGTTGCTGCCCTCGCAGGGCAAAAAGTAGCCCAGCAAATGCCCGCCGCAGCGCGGGATGATGCGGCCCCAGTGCCCGGCGTAGTCGCGGAAGGCGTCGATCTGGAACGGGTCGAGTTCGTAGCGGATGAAGCAGGTGAGGGTCATCGGGTGTGCTCCGGGGGCGATGGGGTTGAACAAGCCCCGATGCTGGGCCGCAGTGCCGTCTTCACGCTTCGCTGTGGAGCGAAGCGTGCCGCCGCCGCTTGCCGCACACTGCCACCATGAACACCAACCGCATCGCCCATGTTGCCGCCCTGGTCGGAGAGCCGGCGCGCACCGCCATGCTGCTGGCGCTGATGGATGGGCGCGCGCTCACCGCCAGGGAGCTGGCCGACGCCGCGCGCATCGCCCCGGCCACCGCCAGCCGCCACCTGGCCTTGCTGGTCGAGGCCGCCTTGCTGCAGGTGCAGCCGCAGGGGCGGCACCGCTACCACCGCCTGGCCTCTGCCGAAGTGGCGCAGATGCTCGAAGGCCTGATGCAACTGGCCGCTCCGCAGGCAACGCGCCGCGTGGCCACCGGGCCTGCGGACGCTGCGCTGCGCACGGCGCGCAGTTGCTACGACCACCTGGCCGGGCGCCTGGGCGTCGCCATCGCCAGCCATTTGCTCGATTGCGGGGCGGTACACCTCGACGTCGATGGTGCGGCGGCACACGTGACGCCCGAACTTGATGCGGCGCTGCGCCCCCTCGGTATCGCTGCCGATGCGCT
>JAMLIT010000076.1 GCA_023954035.1 Burkholderiaceae bacterium
ACAACTACGGCGACGCACAGCGCTACCGCCTGGGCGTCAACCACCACCAGATCCCCGTGAACGCGCCTCGGTGCCCGTTTCACAGCAGCCACCGCGACGGCGCAATGCGTGTGGACAGCAACAACGGCGCCGAAGTGGGATACGAGCCCAACAGCAAGGGCGCATTGCAGGAGCAGCCTGATTTTTCCGAACCTCCGCTGTCGCTCGAAGGCTCAGCCGCCCGGTGGAACCACCGCGAAGACACCGACTATTTCTCGCAGCCCGGCAATCTGTTCCGCCTGATGACGCCGGCGCAGCAGCAGGTGCTGTTTGAGAACACGGCGCGTTCGGTGGGCGGCGCCTCCAAGGAAATTCAGGCGCGCCACATTGCCCATTGCACCCAGGCCGACCCGGCCTATGGCGCAGGCGTGGCCAAGGCACTGGCCCGCGGTGAAACCACGCCGACGCCCAACAAGCTGGTCTAGCAGCAGGTAGCGATTCGCTGCCCATCCACATCAAGACGCAGCGCCTTCTGGCACTGCGCTCTTTTTTCGGGGCCGAGGCACTACGTATCATGGTCTCGACCTTCCCCCATGCAAGGAGACACACCATGACTACCCGCTATCCCGCGCCCGACCTCAATAGCCTGCCCGACGACATCAAGGCCAAAGTACTGCAAGTGCAGGAAAAGGCGGGCTTCATCCCCAATGTGTTCCTCGGCTTTGCCCGCCGCCCGGCCGAATGGCGCGCCTTCTTTGCCTACCACGACGCCCTGATGGAGCCCGAAAGTGCGGGCCGCAGCAGCAACCTGACCAAGGGCGACCGCGAAATGATCGTCACCACCACCAGCGCGGCCAACCAGTGCCTGTACTGCGTGGTGGCCCACGGCGCCATCCTGCGCATTTACGAGAAAAAACCTTTTGTGGCCGACCAGGTGGCCGTCAACCACCGCAAGGCCGACATCACGCCTCGCCAGCGCGCCATGCTCGACTTTGCGATGAAGGTCTGTCAGCGCTCGGCCGAGATCGACGACGCCGATTTCGAGGCCCTGCACGCATACGGCTTTGATGACGAAGACATCTGGGACATCGCCGCGATCACGGCATTTTTTGGTCTCTCGAACCGCATGGCCAGCTTTGCCGGCATGCAGCCCAATCCTGAGTTCTACCTCATGGGGCGCATACCGCGGCAGAAGTAGCAACGATTTTGATAGCAGCAAAGGCTTTTTGGATAAGCGCTAGCAGTCGATTTAGCATCAGGCTCATCGCAGGCCACCTGCATCACGCCGCGCTGGTCTTGCGTTCGGGCAGGATGCCCAAGGTGAGCAGTGCTTCGCGTCCGAACCAGAGGTAGGCCAGCGCAAACATGCTGCGTTGCATCCATCCGCCGATGGCGGAGGACGAAGCAAGCAAGAGCGGAAGAACGATAGCCACGCCCAGGACCACAACATCCAGGCCCCGACCGGCAACGCCATGCAAGCGGCGCTGTGCAGACCGGGCGAGAACGCCGGCGCAGAAGGCAAACCCCATGCCGCTCGCGCAGACCGAATGCAGAAAGTCCTCCATCTCGTCCGATGCGACCCCCGCCATCCATGGCTTGTGCGAAAACGCTGCGGCTCCCAGCATGCACAGCGCAAATACGAGCTGCATCCAATAGGCGGCGCGCGCCCAATGGGTGCGCGCCGCGACAGCCAGAAGAAAAACACCGGCGCCGAACGAGAGAAACGCCAAACGGGCGATCCAGCCGTGAAGCTGGCCTTGCGCAGCAGATTCGCTGATGGTGTGAAAGCGCCAGGAATAGCCCGGCGGCATCGCGGCGGCTGCGGCGACGACCAGCACGGCAGACGCCAGCAAGAGCGCCATAGCCGCCCATGCAAGCCGGGCGCTCGCCATGGGCGTGCTGGGCGCCAGAAGTCGGCGAAAGAAGCGTTCGATGGCTTGCATACGCATGCCGCAGCGGATCGTGCCCGGGCCGACCCCGATCAAGGCGTGGCCAGAACCCGCATCCACTCTGGCAGGGCCATGGCCTTTTGCTGAGGGAAGTCCACCCAGATCGTGGTTGCGCCGCCCGCCGCGCAGACCACGCCCGGCTCGGCGATGCGCTCTATCGTTCCCCAAGTCTCAAACGTGGTGCGCCCGGGGTCGCTGACATAGAGCTTGAGCAACACCTCATCCGGATACCGAAGCTGCCGATAAAAATTGCAGAAGGCATTGACGATGACCGGGCCCTGGCCGGCCGGATCCGGATTGCAGCCGGCAGCCACCATCCAGTCGATGCGGGCCGTTTCCAGATAGCGGAAATACACCGTGTTGTTGACATGGCCCATGGCGTCCATGTCGCCCCAGCGCACGGAAAAACGCATTTGGTGCACCAGCTTCTTGTGTTCGGGGATTTCGATTTTCATGACATGCGAACCGAATTTACACCGCGAAACCGTCGTCGGCAGCAATGACGGCGCCGTTGACGAAGTGGCTCTGGTCGCTGGCCAGCAGCACGATCAGGGCGTCGAGGTCTTGCGGCTGGCCGACCCGCTTGCGCGGCAGCATGGCGATCAA
>JAMLIT010000008.1 GCA_023954035.1 Burkholderiaceae bacterium
GGCGCCGTGCACGAAGACTTCCAATTCCATGTCGGGGCATTCCTGGCGGATTTTCTCGATCTCGTCCAGACTCAATTCGCGCGACAGGATGATGCGTGTGATGCCCACTTTCTGCCAAAACTTGACCGACATGAAGTTGGTGGTGTTGGCCTGCACCGAGAGATGAATGGCCACCTCGGGCCACTTCTCGCGCACCTGCATGATCAGGCCGGGGTCGGCCATGATGAGGGCGTCCGGGCCCATGGCGATGATGGGTGCTATGTCGCGCAGGTAGGTGCGCACCTTGTCGTTGTGCGGCAGCAGGTTGCTGGTCAGAAAGAACTTCTTGCCGCGCGCGTGCGCTTCTTCGATGCCGGCCTGAATCTGCTCGATGCGGAACTCGTTGTTGCGCGCGCGCAGGCTGTAGCGCGGTTGGCCGGCGTAGACCGCGTCTGCGCCGAAGTCGTAGGCGGCGCGCATGCGCTCGAGAGAGCCGGCGGGCAGAAGGAGTTCGGGGGCGGGGCGGGTCATGGGGGCTCCTGCGATAGCAGTTTTGGCTGGAGGTGCGCCAAGGCCGCGCACCGGGGCTTGCAGGGAAATATCAATCCTGCGGACGAAAACCGATGATGATGAGCGGCGGGACACGGCCATCAATGTCACGCGGCAGCGTGGCGGTTTTTTGCAGCGCCCGCACAACCGCTTCGTCCCAGGCTGGGTTACCGGACGACTTGGTCAGGCGCGTACCCGTGATGGTGCCGTCAGGCGCGGCGCGCACTTCGACTTCGGCACGTGGGTTGCCGTCGACCACGTCAGGGTAGACGATATTGGGTTTGACCTTTGCAGCCACCTTGCCGCCGTAGCCGCCCGAGGGGCCGGAATCGCGCTGGGCAGCTCCCGTGGCTGTGGGCGCGCCGGTGGCGCCGGCAAGCCCTTGCATGCGGCGGATGTTCTCCTGGCGGCGCTCTTCGGCCGCCTTGGCGTTGGCCTTTTCGATGGCCTCGTCTTTCTTGCGCTTTTCTTCGGCGAGTCTTTTTTGCTCTTTCTCTGCCTTTTCGCGCTCGGCTTTCTCGCGCTCGGCCTTTTCCTTCTGCAGTTTGTCTTTCTTCTCCTGCTCGATGCGCTGCTGCTCCTTGCGCTGCTTCTCGCGTTCGATTTTTTCCTTGTCTTCGCGCTCGCGCTTTTCCTTGGCCAGCCGCTGCTTCTCGCGCTCAATGGCAATGTCGGCCTCACGCTGATCCGGCTCTGCGCGCTGGGGCGGTGGAGGGGGTGGCGGCGGGGTCACTTTGGGCGGCGAAGGCACCACGGGAGGCTCAGGCGGTGTGGGTTTGGGCGGCGTCGGTGGCTGCGCAGGGCTTGGGGTTTCCACGGCGCGCGGCGCAGCCTGCTGGGGAACGGCAGACCAGAGTTCGGCAACAACGGCCGGTTGGTCGCTGCCACTCTTCCAGGCCACACCCCAGGTCAGTGCGGCGATCAAAAACAGATGCGCGAGCACGGCAAGCGCGATCGCCCGGCCCCGGCCAGGGACTGCTGGGGGGGTGAACTGATCGCGGTCGTCGTGGGCGTGCATGCGGCTTAGAAATACGGAACAGCAGTGGCGTCAGCCACCCTGTTTGACGGACAGGCCCACGCGCTGAACGCCGGCCTTTTGCAGCGCGTCCATGGCTTTGACCACGGACTCGTACTGCACGCCCTTGTCGGCGCTGATGACCACCGCCGTGTCTTTGCTCTGGTCTTTTTGCCAGGCCAGCGCCGCCAGGCCAATCTCGCGCGTGTTCATGCTGCGCGTTGCATCAGGCGTTTTGAGTTGCAGCGAACCATCCTTGCTCACGATCACCTGCGCAACCACCTTGGGCACGTTTTTGCCCTTGCCCACACTGGGAACGTCAATCAGCCCTGGGGTGAGCATGGGAGCCGTCACCATGAAGATGATGAGCAGCACCAGCATCACGTCGATGAACGGGACCATGTTGATCTCGTTGATGGTGCGGCGGCCGCGGCCGCGTGATGCGATGGCAGACATGGGGCGGCGCCTTTAGTGACCTGCGGCCGGAACCGGCGGATGGGCGCCCAGGTTGCGCTGCAGGATGTTGGAGAACTCTTCAATGAAGGTTTCCTGGTGGTTGGCGACGCGGTCGATATCGCGCGCAAAGCGGTTGTAGGCCACCACGGCGGGAATCGCGGCAAACAGGCCGAGGGCCGTGGCCACCAGGGCCTCGGCAATGCCGGGCGCCACGGTGGCCAGCGTCACCTGCTCCATACCGGCAAAACCGGTGAAGGCGTGCATGATCCCCCACACGGTGCCGAACAAGCCCACGTAAGGGGACACCGAGCCCACCGACGCCAGGAAGGACAGGCTGGACTCGATCACGTCCATCTCGCGCTGAAAGCTGGCGCGCATGGCGCGGCGGGCTCCGTCGAGCAGGGTGCCGGCGTCCTGGATATGGCGTTCGCGCAGTTTCTGGAACTCGCGCATGCCGCTGGCAAAAATACGCTCCATGGGGCCGATGTCCTGCACGCTTTGCGCCGCGCTGGCGTACAGGTCGTTCAGGCTGGTGCCCGACCAGAACTCGCGCTCGAAGTCTTCGTTCAACGCCTTGACACGTTTCAAACCAAACAGCTTGCGAAAAATCGCGGCCCAACTGGCCACCGACACGCCGAGCAGCAGCAGCATGACGAACTGCACCACCCAGCTCGCGTGCAGCACCAGGGTGACGATGGACATGTCTTGCGAATTCATGAAATAGCTTCCAGAAGGGCCGAGGGAATGCGTGATGGGCGCATGCTGTGGGCGTCCACCCAGCCAATGCGAACCTCTCCGGCGCAAAGCAGCGAGCCGGTTGGGCTCACCGAGCGCTCATTATTTAATAGCGCTTGGTGCTTTATTGTCAAGGACGCGCGGCCTTTTTCTATCAGTTCTGCGGTAACAATGAGTGCGTCGTCCAGCCGAGCTGGGGCGTGGTAGCGCAAACGCGCTTCGCTTACGACGAACATGCCGCCGCTTTGTTCCCGCAAACCATGCTGGCCGATCCCCAGCGAGCGCAGCCACTCGGTGCGGGCGCGCTCGAAAAACTTGAGGTAATTGGCGTAAAACACGATGCCGCCGGCATCCGTGTCTTCCCAATAAACACGTACCGGGTGCTCAAACACCATGGTGCTTCAAGCCAGCAGCGCCCGCAGCCGGCGCACGGCTTCCTGCAGGTGGTCCATGGAACTGGCGGTGGAAAAGCGCAGAAAACGCTCGGGCTCGTGCGTGCCGAAGTCGCGCCCAGGCGTCACCGCCAGGTGGGCGCGGTCCATCAGGGCATAGGCCAGATCCCAACTGCCTTGCACGCCCAGGCGGGTCGCGGCCTGGGTGCCATCGGCCCAGGCGTAAAAAGCGCCATCGGGCATCACCGGCACATGGAGGCCCAGCTGCTGCAGCTCGGGAATGAAGTAGTCGCGCCGCGCCTTGAAGGCCGCGCGGCGGCGCTCGTATTCGGCGATGCTCTCCGGCTCGAAGCAGGCCAGCGCGGCGTGTTGGGCGATCGTGCTGGCGCAAATAAACAGGTTTTGCGCCAGCCGCTCAATGACGGGAACGAGCTGCTCGGGCACCACCATCCAGCCCAATCGCCAGCCCGTCATGTTGAAGTACTTGCTGAAGCTGTTGATGCTGATGATGTCGTCGGCAATGGCCAGCGCGGTGTGGCCGAACTGTTCTTCGTAGGACAGGCCCAGGTAGATTTCGTCGATCAGCGTGATGCCGCCGTGCGCCTGCACCACTTCGTGGATGCGGCGCAGCTCCTCGGGTGCAATCGAGGTTCCAGTGGGGTTCGAAGGGGAGGCCAACAGAACGCCGCGCGTCTTTTTGCCCCAGGCGGCGCGCACTTTGTCGCTGCTGAGCTGATAGCGCTCTTGGGCTGTGGTGGGAATCAGTATGGCCGTGCCCTCCGCCGCGCTGACGAAATGGCGGTTGCAGGGGTAGCTCGGGTCGGGCATGAGCATTTCGTCGCCGGCTTCGATCAGCGCCAGGCATGCGAGCTGCAGCGCGGCCGACGCGCCGGCAGTGACCACAATGCGCCGCGCCGGCACTTGCACGCCAAAGCGCTCCGCGTACCAGCCACTGATGCGTTCGCGCAGCGCAGGCATGCCCAGCGCCTGGGTGTACTGGGTGCTGCCGTCGGCAATGGCGCGGGTGGCAGCCTCCGCTACCGCCGGCGGCGCGGTGAAGTCGGGCTCGCCGATGTTGAGGAAAATCATCGGCTCGGCACTGCCTGCCACGGCATGCGCCAGGGTCTGCGCTGCTTTGGCCACTTCCATCACGTAGAAAGGCTCGATGCGCTGAGCGCGTGCAGAGACCCTCATGGCGCGGTCCTGGGGGCGCGCGTGCTGCCCTGGTCCTTCGCGACTTCGGCCGGGCGCAGGGACGGCGCCAGGCCGCCCAGCACGCCGTTGACGTATTTGTAACCGTCGGTGCCGCCGAAATCCTTGGCCAGCTCGATGTATTCGTTGAGCACGACGCGCCAGGGCACATCCAGGCAGTGCTGGAATTCGTAGGCGCCCATCCACATCACCGCGCGCTCGATCGGCGAGATTTCGGCCAGCTTGCGGTCCAGCAGCGGAACGATCAGTGCGTCGAGTTGCTCCGCCCCCGCAATGCAGCCGTGCAAGAGCGCGTCGTAATGCACCGAGTCGGCCTTGTGAAAGCCGGCCAGGTCGCGCGTGAAGAGGTCGATGGCGGTGGCGTCGTTGCGGCCGACCAGATGCTGGTACAGCGCCTGCAGCGCGAATTCGCGCGAGCGGCTGCGCGCCGACTTGGCCGAGGCCTTGCGCCCGCCGGTGCTGGTGAGTTTTCCGGTGTGGGGGGTGGACGGAATCGGGGACGAGGTCGCAGCGGATGCATCGGCTGTGACGCCTGGCTCGATCTGACCCTCAGAGGTAGAGCCGCTCATTCAAGCTCCTCCAGCAGATTGGCCATTTCAACGGCCACGCGTGCCGCGTCGCGGCCCTTTTCGTGTTGGCGGGCGATGGCCTGCTCCAGGTTTTCGGTGGTCAGGATGGCGTTGGCCACCGGCAGGTGGTAGTCCAGCCCGATGCGCGTGACGCCAGCTGCCGATTCGTTGGCCACCAGTTCGAAATGGTAGGTCTCGCCGCGGATGATGCAGCCCAGCGCAATCAGCGCATCGTATTCATCCTGCTCGGCCAGCGCCTGCAGCGCAGTGGCCACTTCAAGCGCGCCGGGCACGGTGACGTGGCGGATGTTTTTCTCTTGTACGCCCAGCGCCAGCAGCTCGGTGCGGCAGGCCTCGGCCAAGGCGGTGGTAATGCCTTCGTTGAAGCGTGCCTGCACCATGGCGACGTGCAGCTTGCTGCCGCCCTGCTTGTCTGCATTGCCTTTGTCTGCGCCGAACATGGTGTTCTTCCTATTCTTTTGGGATGTAACCGGTGATTTCGAGTCCGTAGCCCGCCATGCTGGGCATGCGGCGCGGCTGGCCCATGAGCTGCATGCGCGAGACGCCGCATTCGCGCAGGATCTGGGCGCCTACGCCGTAGGTGCGCAGATCCATGCGTCCGCGCTCGGGCGCGTGGGCGGCGCGGGCCGTGCCATCGAACTGGGCCAGCAGCTGCTCGGCGCTCTCACCGCAATTGAGCAGAACGGCCACGCCGCGCCCCTGGCTGGCGATGTACTGCAGACTGGTGTCGAGTCCCCAGGAATGCATGGCGCGGTCGACTTCCAGCGCGTCCAGCACCGACAGCGGCTCGTGCACCCGTACAGGGACGCAATCGCCTGGCTGCCAATGCCCACGCACAAGGGCGATGTGCAGCGACTGGCTGGGGCCATCGCGAAAAGCGTGGGCAATGAACTCGCCCGCAGCCGTCTGCAGGCCGCGGCTGCCGACCTTTTGCACCAGGGATTCGGTGCGGCTGCGGTATTCGATGAGATCGGCAATCGTCCCGATCTTCAAACCGTGCTCGGCAGCAAAGAGCTGCAGATCGGGCAGGCGGGCCATGGTGCCGTCGTCTTTCATAACCTCGCAAATCACTGCGGCGGGGCTGCAGCCGGCCATGGCGGCCAGGTCGCAGCCGGCCTCGGTATGACCGGCGCGCATCAGCACGCCGCCATCGACGGCCTGCAGGGGAAAGACATGGCCCGGCTGCACCAGGTCATCGGCCTGCGCATCGGCGGCCACGGCAGCCTGCACGGTGCGTGCGCGATCGGCCGCCGAGATGCCTGTGGTGACGCCTTCGGCCGCCTCGATGGAAACGGTAAAGGCCGTGCCCATCTTGGTGCCGTTGCGCGTGGCCATGGGTGGCAGCTGCAGCCGCTCGCAGCGCTCACGGGTCAGCGTCAGGCAGATCAGGCCGCGGCCGAAGCGCGCCATGAAGTTGATGGCCTCGGGCGTGACATGGTCGGCCGCCAGCACCAGGTCGCCTTCGTTCTCCCGGTCTTCTTCATCGACGAGGATGACCATGCGCCCGGCGCGCATTGCTTCGACGATGTCTTGCACTGGAGAAATGGGTGCGACGGCGGAGCCAGGAAGGGGGGCGTTCATCGGTGGCTTTCGAAGATGGAGCGTGGCAGGCGCTTTGTGCGGCGGTTTGGGCACGTACGGGTCGGCGGATCTCAAGAGCCTGCGCTGCGCGGTGGCCGACTGGAGGGAGGCCGTCCGGGGAAAAAAAGGCCGGCGACCGGGAAAACCCGGAATTTTACGGGAAGCGCGTCCGCAGGGCGCCCAAAGGGGCACAAGCGCTATTGCGGCTCGCCCCGTTCGAGCGTCACGTCGGACACTGGGTAGGCCACGCAAGGCAGAACGCAGCCTGCCTTCAGCTCTTCCGCGGTCAAACCTGGCCAGTCGATTGCGTAGCGCACCTTGCCGGCCACCAGATGGCCCATGCAGGTGCGGCAGGTGCCGTTTCGGCACGAACTCGGCCAGTCAATTCCCCCCTGCTCGATGGACAGCAGCAGCGCTTGTGTGGGCCAGGCGTCGCAGCAGGCGTCCTCGGGCTGCACGCGCGCGGTGAAAAAAGCAAGCTCGAAAGGAAGCAGTGAAGTGGCCATGCGATCGAAACGAAGTGGGCGCTGCCGTGAGGCAGCAAAAGTCAAGGCGTGCGGCGGAACACCAGCAGCAGGTTGTTGGCCGGCATGGCGTGGCGTTGGAAAAGTGCGAACCCTGCCTGCCGCGCCTGAAGGCGGACGTCTTGCAGGCGCCTGAGTCCCCAGTCAGGGTTGCGCTCACGCAGGCTGGCGTCAAAGGCGAGATTGCTGGGCGCCGTGGGCACGCCGTCCTCCAGATAGGGGCCGTAGACAACGAGTTGGCCGCGCGGTGCTAGGTGGCGCGCTGCGCCTTGCATCAAGCCGGCGCAGCACTCCCAGGGGGCGATGTGCAGCATGTTGGCGCAGTAGATCAAGTCGAAGGGCTGCTTGAAGGCAGGACCTTGTGTGGGCCAGCGCGTCGCGCGCACGTCCAGCACGGCGGGCTCGCGCACGTTGGCAGCGCCGCCCTGCGCCGCCCAGGCGCGGATGGAGCCGAAGGCATCGTCCTGCCAGTCGCTGGGCTGCCAATGCCAGCCGGGCAGCGCGGCGGCAAAGCAGGCCGCGTGCTGGCCGGTGCCGCTGGCAATCTCCAGCGCTTCGCCGCTCTCGGCAAGCAGGGCGTGCAGCCGCTTCCATATGGACGCGCTGTTGCGTTCTGCCGCCGGGCTGTGCTGCGCAAGTCTCATGAAAATCAAGGAAAAATGGTTCTAGGGCAATGGAGATGAGCAGTGATAGCTAGAAAAAAAGGAGCAAACATGCAAGGAGCAACCGCCCAGGAGCAACGCAAGCTGCAAAAAAAACAGGCAAGCCTGAGGAAAACCAAGCCGGGCTTGCACTTGCGCGCGCGATACCGCTCTGGTCCCAAGTTATCCCCAGGATTGTCCCTCTGACGTGGGGACAAGGGTCGGCTGCCGCATGCCCAAAATTTCAGCGCCCAGAAGAATTGATTGAAAAATCAAGGGCTTGCAAGATTCGTGCAGCGCCCATCCCGGCTTATCCACACGATTGTCCAGATTTTCCAGGGACAAGAAAGGCTCCCCTCGGGCGGGCTCACGGCGCGACGGTAACGCCCTTCCAGAACGCGACCCGCCCGCGAATCTGCTCCGCTTCGGGCTTGGGATCGGCGTAGGTCCAGGCCGCGTCGGGATTCATTTCGCCGTCCACCAGCAGCGAAAAGTAGGTGGCCTGGCCTTTCCACGGGCACATGCTCTTGTGGTTGCTGAAGCCGAAGTATTCGCGCTTGAGCGCGGACTCGGGAAAATAGTGGTTGCCTTCCACCAGTACGGTGTCGTCGCTCTCGGCGACGGTCACGCCGTTCCAGACTGCTTTCATGATGTTTCCTTGTGCAGCACCGGGCTGCGTTCTGTATGCGAACACGGGAGGGCGACACCGCGGGACGCCACGGGCTTGCGATGCTGCCAGAATCCGGGCATGCCCACCTTAGCCGATTATTCCCAAGGCGCTGCATTTGTCCGCGGCCAGTACCTGCCGATCGCCGAGGCAGCCATTCCCATCACCGACTGGGGCTTTCTTCGCTCCGATGCGACCTACGACGTGGTCACGGTGTGGGATGGCGCGTTTTTCCGCCTCGATGCCCACCTGGAGCGATTTGCCCGCAGTTGCGAAAGCTTTCGCCTCGACCCCGGCCTGTCCTGCGCCCAGATCACGCAGGTGCTCGAGGAGTGCGTGCGCCTGTGCGGGCTGCGCAACGCCTATGTGGAGATGATCGCCACGCGCGGCCAGCCTCCCTGGGGTTCGCGCGATCCGCGCCAGGCGGTCAACCAGTTCTACGCTTTTGCCGTGCCTTACGTCTGGATTGCCAACGAGGCGCAGCGTGCGCAGGGGCTGAACCTGGTGGTCAGTGACGTGCAACGCATCCCCGCCAGCAGCGTGGATCCGCGGGCCAAGAACTACCACTGGAACGACCTGACCATGGGGCTGCTCGGCGCGCTGGATGCCGGCGGCGATACCGTGGTGCTGACCGACGGCCTTGGCAACGTGGTCGAAGGCCCGGGTTTCAACCTGTTTTGCCTCAACGCACACGGCGTGCTGGTCACGCCGGCCCAGGGTGTGCTCGAAGGCATCACCCGGCGCACGGTCATTGAAATCGCTCAGGCGGCAGGCTGGCCCGTCGAGCAGCGCACCCTGCCCGTGGCCGAACTGCGCGGCGCGCGCGAGGCCTTTGTCACCAGCTCGGGTGGTGGCGTGCTCCCCGTGACGCAGGTGGATGGGCAGGCCGTGGCCACCGGTCTGGTGGGGCTGGTGACGCAGAAGCTGCTCGATACCTATTGGGCTTGGCACCGCGACCCACGCTACAGCCGGGCCGTGGTCTACGGCTGATCGCGCCACGCGCCACCAGTCTCCTCGGCGAACCGCCCCAGTCGACTTTGCCCGTAAAGTACGACCAGATACAAATTTTCCATCGGGAGAACAAGCAATGCAGTTGGATTTCAAAGGCCGGGTGGCCATCGTCACCGGGGCAGGGGGCGGTTTGGGGCGCGCGCATGCGCTGGCGCTGGCGGCGCGCGGCGCGCGCGTGTTGGTCAATGACCTGGGCGGGGGCGTGCATGGTGAAGGCGGATCGGTCAGCGCCGCGCAAAAAGTGGTGGACGAGATTCGCGCCGCAGGCGGCGAGGCACTGGCCAACGGCGCCTCGGTCGCCGACTTTGCCGCCGTGCAGGCCATGGTGCAGCAGGCCGTGGACGCCTGGGGTCGGGTGGACGTGTTGGTCAACAATGCTGGCATCCTGCGCGACAAGAGCTTCGCCAAGATGGAAATGGCGGACTTTCGTACCGTTGTCGACGTACACCTCATGGGTGCGGCGCACTGCTGCAAGGCGGTGTGGCCGCACATGGTGGCGCAGGGGTACGGACGCATCGTGATGACGACCTCGTCCACCGGCCTGTACGGCAACTTTGGCCAGAGCAACTATGGCGCGGCCAAGCTGGCGCTCGTCGGTCTGATGCAAACCCTGGCGCTGGAAGGCGCGAAATACCACATTCACGTCAACGCGCTCGCGCCCACCGCCGCCACGCGGATGACCGAAGGCCTGATGCCCGAAGAAATCCTGGCCATGCTGCAACCCGAAGCCGTCGTTCCGGCCATGCTGGTGCTGGCGCACGAGACCGCGCCCACACGCACCACGCTGTGCGCTGGCGCAGGCAGCTTCGAGGCAGCACACGTGACCCTGACCCAGGGAATCTTTGTGGGTACCGGACCCGATGCTCCCGAGCAACTCGCAAGGCGCCTGGCCGAAGTGACGGACCGCGCTGGCGAGACCGTGCCGGGCAGTGGCGCGGCGCAGGGCGCACTGGAAGTCCAGAAGGCCATGGCGGCGCGCGGCTGAACCGAGGCGAAGTCCGGAATTTCCTTGCCGCAGCGCGAGCCCGGGCTGCGTGCTAAGTTCTGCGCACTTCAAAAACCAGCCATTGGCAGCCTATTCATGAGTTCCCTCCAGGACGCCCTGCGCGCGCAGCCGATCGCCAGTATTCGCCGCGGGATCGAAAAAGAAGGTCTGCGCGTGCAGCCCGCGGGCGAGCTGGCGCTCACGCCCCATCCGGTCGCGCTCGGCTCGGCGCTGACGCACCCGCACATCACCACCGACTACAGCGAATCGCAAATCGAGCTGGTGACTGGCGCCCATCTGGACATCGATGCGTGCCTGGACGAGCTGACCCATATCCATCAGTTTGTGCATCACACGCTGGCGGCGCAGGGAGACGAGCGCCTGTGGGTCTCCAGCATGCCTTGCCGATTGCCCACCGACGAGACGATTCCGCTGGCGCGCTATGGCAGCTCGAACGTCGGCCGCGCCAAGAGTGTCTACCGCATGGGGCTGGGCCACCGCTATGGGCGTCGCATGCAGACCATTTGTGGCATTCATTACAACTGGTCCATGCCGGGCGTCAGCAGCGAGCAGTACTTTGCGCTGATCCGCAATTTCCGTCGCCACGCATTCGTGCTGTTGTACCTGTTCGGCGCCTCGCCCGCGCTGTGCTCCTGCTTTGCCCAGGGGCGGCCCCATGCCCTGCAGGTCTTCGGGACCGACGCCTTGTACCTTCCCCATGCGACGTCGCTGCGCATGGGTCGCCTGGGTTACCAGAGCGACGCCCAGGCCACGTTGGCGGTGAGCTACAACGGGCTCGATGGCTACGCCCGCTCGCTGCACGAGGCGCTGACCCGGCCCTATCCCGCCTACGAAGCGGTGGGCATCCGCAATCCCGGCGGCGATTACAACCAGCTGGGCACCAGTCTGCTGCAAATCGAAAACGAGTTCTACGGCACCATCCGTCCGAAGCGGGTGATCCGGCCTGGCGAGCGCCCGCTGCATGCGTTGCGCGAACGCGGCGTGGAGTACGTCGAGGTGCGCCTGATGGATCTGGATCCCTTCGTTCCCGTCGGAATCACGGCCGAGACCATGCGGCTGCTCGACGTGTTCCTGCTGCACTGCCTGCTCTCTGACAGTCCGCAAGACACGCCGGACGAAATTACCGAGATCAAGCACAACCAGCACCTGACCGCGGCGCGGGGGCGCGAGCCGGGGTTGTGTCTGCTGCGCGGGGGACGTTCCGTGCCCTTGATCGACTGGGCGGCCGAAGTGCTCGAGGCTTGCGCGCCCTATGCGGCGGCGCTGGACGCGGTGCAAGGCCAGAGCGCCCACCGTGCCGCGCTGACCCAGGCCCAGGCAAGCCTGGCCGCGCCCCATACCACGCCGTCGGCGCGCATCTTGCAGGCGATGGCCCAGCAAGCCGAGTGTGGTTTCGTGGGGTTCGCTGCGCAGTGCTCGGACCGTGCGCGCCAGGCTCTCCTGGCCTTGCCATGGAGCGGCGAGAACCAGGCGCGTTTCGAAGTCATGGCGGCGCAGTCCTGGGAGGCGCAAAAAGCCATCGAGGCGGCAGACACCCTTTCTTTTGAGGATTGGCGCGTCCAATACATGTCGGCTCGCAATCTGGGCTAGCCCTGCAGGGGGAAAAAGCCTGGCCAGAAACCTCAGCGCCGTTCCTCGAAGCTGCCGCGCCCGGTGCGCGGATAGCGTTTGCCGTTGTTGTCCGTGCAGGTGAATGCGCTGCATTCTTTGATGTGCGGTCGCCCAGGCCGGTCGGGGTGCGGGGGTCTGGGCCGGATGGGGTGCACCGGCCAGGCGGGCGGCTGCACCACCACCACCTGCGGGCGGTTGGCGCGTGCCAGCTCGGCCTGGGCATAGGCCTCGGGGCCGAGGCAGGAAAAATCCATTTGGCGCTGGGCAGCTTCCAAGCGGGCAGCCTGTTCTTCGGGGGTTCGCGCGCTGCTGGCAGCGACCGCGTTCAGCTGGCGCCGCGCGTCCTGGCAGGCCGGGGAACGGGCATGGTCCTGGGTCCCGGCCGCCCGATTGCGCGCTGCATCGCGGGCTTTTTGCGCCTCGCGCTCTTCGCGCCGTTCGGCCGCTTGCGCTTCGGCCGCCAGGCGCTCGCGCAATCGCTGCGCCGCTTGTTCGCCGGCAGCGCGCTCGCGCTCGAGTTCTTCGGGGCTCTTGCGGGCCTGCACTTCCTGGCTGCGGTCGCCCGCGTCGCAGGCCGAATCGGTGTAGGTCACCTTGCCGGTGCGTGCGTCGGTACAGCGCAGAACCTGCGCAGTTGCTGGCAGCGCCAGTGCGGCGCCCGCACAGAACAGGGCGACGCTCATTCCCGGAAACCAGGGGCGTGGGCGGCAGTCCATGGCTGGCCTCAGGGCATGTCTTCCGAACGCGGCAGGAACTGGCCGGTCTTGGGGTTGTAGCGGTCGTAGTCGGTCCGCGGGGTGCCGTCCGAGTTGCGGTTGTTGCGGCTGGCGCGTTCGCGCTGCTCGCGTTGGCGTTCGGCCAGCTCGCGCTCGCGGCGCTCGCGCTCCCACTTCTCGCGTTGGCGCTGGGCATCGTTGCGGGCGCGCTCCTCGCGCTCGCGCTGGGCGCGCTGGTGGTCGCGCTCACGCTCGCGTTCCCAGCGCGCACGGTCGCGCTCGCGTTCGAGCCGGTCGTGCTCGGCACGCTCGCGCTCTGCCTGCCGCTGACGCCAGGCACGCCGCTCACGTTCGTCCCGCATGTCCTCCCAGCGATCGTGGCCGGGTCGCACCACCGGGTAGGCGGGGTAGGTGGCATAGCCGGGGCTGTCGTAGACGATTCCACCGCCATACACCGGCGTGGGCGCATAGACGCCGGAATAATAGGGATCGCCAGGGGCGGTGGCGCAACCTGCGCTTGCGGCAAGCAACGCGGTGGCGGCGGACAATCTCAAGAGGCGCTGGGCTGGCATGGTGGTGCTCCTGCGGCGCGGGCGATCCCGCGGTCTGCTGTTTCCGTTGCAGAGCTGCTACGGGTCTGATCTCAGCTTATACGCTGGTAGCGCCCCGCGCGTTGACGGCCAAGACCTACATTGCGCGTTCTTTGCCGGCGCTTCTTGGTTGCAGCCAGATGTATCAGGGCAGAAGCACCTTGCGCAGCGTATTGGCCAAATCTTCCGCAACGAACTTGGCCACGTAACCATCGGCGCCGACGCTGCGCACATGGTCTTCATTGGCTGAGCCGGAGAGCGAAGAGTGAATGACGACCGGCAGGCTGCTCAGGCGCGCGCTCTGTTTGATGTTGCGCGTGAGCGTGAAGCCGTCCATCTCGGGCATTTCCAGGTCGGTCAGCACCAGAGCGACCTTGTCGTACACAGTCTTGCCTTCGGCCTGTGCCTCGTCGGCGAGGGCGTTGAGCCGATCCCAGGCCTCTTTGCCGGATTTGGTCATCTCATACGGAGCCTGGAGCAGCTTGAGTTCCTGCTCGATGAGCGAGCGTGCGACAAAGGAATCGTCGGCTGCCAGCACGATGGTGCCGGGCTTGAGCGCCAGCCTGGAGCCGACTTTCTGCGGATCGACCTGGTGCTCATCGGAGGGCGAGACCATTTGCAAAATCGCCTCGACGTCCAGAACCTGCGCCAAACGGGTGCTGTCGGTGTTGCCGTCCAGGCGCGCTATGCTGGTCACGAGCTTTCCAGCCGCGCCACTCGATTCCGCCGACATCACCTGGTTCCAGTCCAGTCGGGCGATGTCTTCGACCGACTCGACGGCAAAGGCCTGTGTGGTACGCGCAAACTCGGTGACCAGCATGATGTTGAGGCCGGTTTGGGGCGTGCAGCCGACGATGGAAGGCAGGTCGAGGACTGGAATCACCTGGCCGCGCAGGTTGACCACGCCCAGCGAGTGCGGCGTGGCACCCACGATGGGGGTGATGGTCGGCATGGCGACGATCTCGCGGATCTTGAAAACATTGATGCCGAACAGCTCGGACTGGCCCAGAGCGCTGTCGGTGCCCAGACGAAAAAGCAACAGTTCGAACTTGTTGCTGCTGGTGAGGTTGGTCCGCTCGTCGATGTCCTGCTGGGCAGTTTTCATGGGAAAGTTCCTTTGTGCGCTCGCAGCGCCGAATGGGCAAATTCTAGGGGCGCCGTGCGTGCGCGGCGAGGGCGATTTCCCGCGCACACGGCGAGCGCGGCTGTCGGCGTTTTCGGAGCGCAGGTCGGGCGCTTTCTATGATCCTGTTTTGATAGCAATAAAACCAATCACAGTAAGCGAAACAAGGCGATTTCTATTAATTTTTCTCGCCCGCCACGAACACGGGCTCGCATCGCAGCTCGGTCCTCACCGAGTTGGCAATGAAGCACGACAGATGCGCTTGATGATGCAGCTCGGCGATTTGCTCTTGCGTGGGCAGGAGGGCGCCGGAAAAGCGCGCCTCGGGTCGCAGCGTCACGAGCGTCATGGCCAGGCGCCCCTCTGCGTTCTTGTCCATGAGCCCGAAAGCCGCGTCGCGATAGCGGTCCACGCAAAAACCGCGCCGGGCTGCCAGCGACAGAAACCACAGCATGTGGCAACTCGACAAAGAAGCGACAAACGCTTCCTCGGGGTCGATGGCCGCCGGGTCCGACCACGGCAGAGGCACTACGTGCGGGGACGATGAGCCGGCGATCTCCGCGCCGCCATCGAAGGCGATGCGGTGTCGGCGGCTGTAGCGCTGGCCGAGGAAATCCTGGTCTCCCCGCTCCCAGAGGATGGTGGCCGAGTGCTGCGCCATAAAAAATCTCCCAAAAACGGGCTGGATCAGGAAAGCTTTTTTATCGCCGAGCCCTTGTGCGCGGCGACATGGTCGGTCTTGTCGCTCTTGATCTCGTACTGGGGGTCGTCCTCGCTGGCGCGGCGCGTATGGCCCTTGTACTCGAAATCCTTCTTGTGCACTTTGGTGATGTGACCGCTGACGTGGCCGGCTTCGGAATTCCAGGTGACGTGGTCACCCACTTTGAATGTGGAAGGCATGCTGTGATCCTCCAGCCGCTGGGCACGCCATGCTATGGCATGCCTGGCCGAGGGGCAAGGCCGCGGCCGAGGCGTTTGCGGCCTCGTCTGACGCGCTGAGGGTGTCCGGCGTGCTAACTTGCTTCATCGCCCAACGCAACGAGATACTTCATGCCCTTGCCTGCAGAGGCGCCGGTCCCCGAGCCCAAGCCTCCCCTGCCACCCCCGGACGATGCGCCGCCGCACCCCGACTGGCTGCCCGAGCCACCCGTCGTCGACCCGCCGGCTCCTCCGGGTGAGCGGCCCATCATCGATCCTCCGGCTCCCGGCCCCGGCGCGCCGCCGGTGATCGATCCACCGCCCACCTACCATTGAACTTGCGCCAGACAGTGCCAGGCAGGAGCTGGGCGGCCGCTCAGACCACCCCGGCGGCGCGCAAGGCGGCGATGCGCTCGGTGCTGAGTCCCAGTTCGCCCAGGACGTCCTGCGTGTGCTGCCCGAGTGCCGGCGGAGCATTGCGTAGCACCGGCGGGTTGCGGGACAGGCGCAGCGGGCTGGCCACGCCGCAGACCGACGCAACGCCATCCCGCGCGTTGCCGTCGGGCCAGCGCGGCAGGGCCACTGCCAGGCCGCGCGCTTGCACCTGCGGGTCGCCAAACGCCTGGGCGATGTTGTTGATGGGGCCACAGGGCACCGCCTTGTCCTCCAGCAGGGCCACCCAATCGGCCGTGCTGCGGGTGCGGGTGACCGCTTCCATCGCGGGGATGAGGTCGCCGCGGTGGCGCACGCGCAAGGTGTTGCTGGCAAAGCGGGGGTCTTTGGCCCATTCCGGGCGGCCTGCGGCCTCACAGAAGCGCGCGAACTGGCCGTCGTTGCCGATGGCCAGCAGCATCGAACCATCCAGCGTAGGGAAGTCCTGGTAGGGCGCAAGGCTGGGGTGGCTGTTGCCCTGGCGGGCGGGGGCCACACCCGTTGCCAGGAAGCCGGCAGCCTGGTTGGCCAGAATGGCCATTCCCACGTCAAGCAAGGCCATGTCGATGTGCTGACCGCGCCCGGTGCTGTGGCGCACGTTGAGGGCGGCCAGGATGGCGGTGCTGGCGTAGACGCCGGTGAACAGATCGGTCAGCGCCACGCCCACGCGCAGCGGACCGCCGCCAGCTTCGCCGTCGGGCCGGCCGGTGATGCTCATCATCCCCGTCATGGCCTGGATCATCAGGTCGTAGCCGGCGCGTTCGGCGTACGGCCCGTCCTGGCCAAAGCCGGTGACCGAGCAGTAGATCAGGCGGGGGTTGAGCGCCATCAGGCTGGCGTGGTCCAGGCCGTACTGCGCCAGGCCGCCGACCTTGAAGTTCTCGACCAGCACGTCGGCCTGTAGCGCCATCTGGCGGATCAGCGCCTGGCCCTCCGGTGTTGCGATGTCGAGCGTGACCGAGCGCTTGTTGCGGTTGCAGGCGGTGTAGTAGCTGGCCTGGTCGGTGTCGTGGCCGGCGGCGTCCTTCAGAAAGGGAGGGCCCCAGTGGCGCGTGTCGTCGCCGACGCCGGGACGCTCGATTTTGACCACGTCGGCGCCCAGGTCCGCCAGTATTTGCGTGCACCAGGGGCCGGCCAGCACGCGCGAGAGGTCGAGCACGCGGATGCCGTCCAGGGCGCCTGCGGGGGGTGTGGGTAGGCTCATGGTGCTTTCAAAAAGATAGCTGGTTGCGCTTATGGGACAAGCGCTGGAGGCCAATTTTGCTTAAAATTTCAGTTCGCAAAGGCAGCAATGCCCGTGATGGCGCGGCCCAGAATCAGCGCGTGCACGTCGTGCGTGCCCTCATAGGTGTTGACCACTTCCAGGTTCACCAGATGCCGCGCCACGCCGAACTCATCGCTGATGCCGTTGCCGCCCATCATGTCGCGCGCCATGCGGGCAATGTCGAGTGCCTTGCCGCAGCTGTTGCGCTTGATGATCGAAGTGGCTTCGACAGCAGCCGTGCCTTCGTCCTTCATGCGCCCCAGGCGCAGACACCCTTGCAGGCCCAGCGCAATCTCGGTCTGCATGTCGGCCAGCTTTTTCTGGATCAGCTGGTTGGCGGCGAGCGGCCGGCCAAATTGCTTGCGGTCCAGCGTGTACTGGCGCGCGGTGTGCCAGCAAAACTCGGCTGCGCCCAAGGCCCCCCAGGCAATGCCGTAACGCGCGCTGTTCAAGCAGGTGAACGGGCCCTTCAAGCCCTGCACTTCAGGGAAGGCGTTTTCCTCGGGCACGAACACCTTGTCCATCACGACCTCGCCGGTGACGCTGGCGCGCAGGCCCACCTTGCCGTGGATGGCGGGGGCCGACAGGCCCTTCATGCCCTTGTCGAGAATGAAACCGCGAATCGGGCCGACGGCGCCGGCCTCGCTCACTTCCTTGGCCCAGACCACGAACACGTCGGCCACCGGGCTGTTGGTGATCCACATCTTGCTGCCCGAAAGCTCATAGCCGCCCGCCACCTTTTTCGCGCGGCTGGCCATGCTGCCGGGGTCCGAGCCGTGGTCGGGTTCGGTCAGGCCAAAGCAGCCAATCCATTCGCCGCTGGCCAGTTTGGGCAGGTACTTCTGGCGCTGTGCCTCGGTGCCGAACTCAAATATCGGCACCATCACCAGCGAGCTTTGCACGCTGGCCATGGAGCGGTAGCCCGAATCGACGCGCTCGACTTCGCGGGCAATCAGGCCGTAGGCGACGTAATTGAGCCCAGGGCCGCCGTACTGCTCGGGGATGGTGGGGCCGAGCAGGCCGACCTCGCCCATCTCGCGAAAGATGCTGGTGTCCATGCGCTCGTGGCGGAAGGCTTCGAGCACGCGGGGCGCCAGCTTGTCCTGGCAATAGGCGGCCGCAGCATCGCGCACCATGCGCTCGTCGTCGCTCAACTGCTGGTCGAGCAAAAAAGGGTCGTCCCAATGAAATGCGGCCTGCGCCATGGCGGTCTCCGGTGGGTGGGTGGTGAAAATAGCGAACTCGAATGATCCATCATCGTCGCCCCGCGCGCCAAAGAGGTGGGCCGAGTGACCCGTCAGCGACACAAACGGCGGTTCTTCCTACAGGGCGCAAGCAGGCGTCCGCATACGCTCGTTCAGGAAGGGCGGGGCAGATTGCCCGCGCACCCAAGCGTTGAGAAAAGGACAAGGATGTACGGAATCACGGCGGTGCGTTTCGAAGCCTCGGGCGCTCCGCGCATCGATCAGGTGTTGATGGGCCTGCTTGCGCCCGAGGCAAGCGGCTGGGACATGCCCCCGGCCGCCGTACCCTTGATCGAGGTGATCGACCGTCTGCTCGAAGGTGACGCCATTGTTGCCGTGCGAGAGGGCGTCGATGGCAAACTGGTGCACAGCGGGCCTGCGCACCTGCAAGTGCAGGACAGCTTGCACGGCGGTTGGGAGGAAAGCATCGCGTTTCCTGAAGATTCCCACGCACCCAGCCTGCGCGACCTGCCGCAATTTTGAACCCTGTGCCCGCAAGGAGAAACCCCATGAACCGCTCCCCGACCCCTGTGCACGACGACCCCACGGTCGACGAACTCGAAGCCCTCAAGCGACTGGAAATGGGCGACGTGCTGACGCTGCCCCAGGCCTTGCATCAGCATCTCTCGGGTCGGCTGCTGGAATACGGCTATGTAGCACACGACGCCCGCAACGAGTTCGTGATTACGGCCAAGGGCCGGGAATTGATCAAGCGCCAAGACGGGTGACCCCTTTTCTTCCGCGCGAGCGCGCTGCACCCGGACCCAGACGCAGACCGTAGGAAGCCGCCCACGAGCGAAAAAGGAACTGCCCGATGGCTTGCAGCACGGCAGGCGCCTACGCTGGCACAGCGTCGCTGTCGCGCGTGCCCGGGCATGCAGACCGCTGCGCATCCCGCCCCACAGGAGCAGCGATGACAGAGCCCTTGCCAATGAAGACAACCCGCGGGGACGCGATCGGCGCCATGCCCTCGAGCACCAGTCCGGCGTATGCACGGCATTCCCTGGTGCAGACGGCGTTCGATCATTTCGCGTCGCACGTGACGCGCTGGGCAGGCTCGCCCGCCATGTTCTGCGCCGCGCTCGCCATAGTCTTGGGCTGGGCGGCGCTTGGTCCGATGTTCGGTTTTTCCGAGCCCTGGCAATTGGTCATCAACACGGGAACGACGATTGTGACCTTCTTGATGGTCTTCTTGATTCAGCAAAGCCAGAACAAGGACAGCGTGGCCATCCATCTCAAGCTCAACGAACTGCTCGCCGCGCACCGCGGGGCCAGCAACCGCATGATAGGGATCGAAGACCTGGACGAGCAGGATTTGCGCGACGTCGCGGCCTTTTACGTGCGCCTGGCAGAGCGCGCGAAGGAGACGGGTCGCACCAAGGAGGTGCATTCCATTGACGAGCAGGCCAGCGAAGCGCGCCAGGCCGCGACGAAGGCCGACTTGGCCCAACCTTGCTAGACACTCTGAGCACCGCGCCAGGCCGCTCGCCGGGATGCAGGCCGTCCCTCCACCAGGTGCCTTCTTGCCTCGAAATTCACGGGAGTACTTCTACCCCCAGGGCTTGTGCCAGTGACGCCATTTTCCGAAACGTTCGCTTTTTGGTCCTGTTCAGGGGACTGGACCGGTAGCTAACGTGAAGACCGCATGCCTGCGCGTGTGCGCAGCCCCGCGGGGGCGCCTTCGGTGATTGGAGGCTGCTTCGTCCAGATGTACCCCCAGATTCTGGAAAAGTACCCCCCATTGGTGCCGCCACATACCCCCGGATGCAGGCACACTTCACCGGACGTTCTCGCACCAGGTCCGCGCCAGCGACAGAGAGGAAACAAAAAGGCCGGAAGCTCTTGGAAGCTTTCGGCCTTGTTTGTGGTGCCCGGGGCCGGAATCGAACCGGCACTCCTTTCGGAGGGGGATTTTGAGTCCCCTGCGTCTACCAATTTCACCACCCGGGCAATGGGTGCAGCCGCAAATTATGGCACAGTACGGCGATGCATTACCCCACGATCGAGGACACCGTTGGACGAACGCCGCTGGTCGCGCTGCAGCGCATCGGGGCGGAGGAAAACGCCCAGCGTGGCACTGTCGTCCTGGCCAAACTCGAAGGCAACAATCCTGCCGGCTCGGTGAAGGACCGGCCTGCCCTGTCCATGATTTCACGCGCGCAGGAACGAGGCGAAATCCGGCCGGGCGACACCCTGATTGAGGCGACGTCGGGAAATACCGGCATCGCGCTGGCGATGGCGGCGGCGATTCGCGGCTACCGCATGGTCTTGGTCATGCCTGAGGATTTGTCCATCGAGCGTGCCCAGGTGATGAAGGCATTTGGTGCCGAGCTGATTCTCACGCCCAAGAGCGGGGGCATGGAATACGCGCGCGACCTGGCGGTCAGCATGCAAAAGCAGGGCAAGGGGCGCGTGCTCGACCAGTTTGCCAACCTGGACAACCCCCGGATCCACTATGAGGCCACCGGCCCCGAGCTGTGGGAGCAGACCGACGGTCGCATCACGCATTTCGTCAGCGCCATGGGAACGACGGGCACCATTACCGGCGTGTCGCGCTATCTCAAGGAAAAGAACCCGAAGATTCTGGTGATCGGCGCGCAGCCGCAAGAAGGCTCGCGCATCCCGGGCATCCGCAAATGGCCCGAAGCCTATCTGCCCGCCATCTACGATGCCAAAGCGATCGACGAGCTGGTCCTGGTCAGCCAGGACGACGCCGAAGACATGTGCCGCCGCATGGCGCGCGAAGAGGGCATATTTGCCGGCATTTCGGCAGCGGGTGCTTGCTGGGTGGCGCAGCAGATTGCGCTGCGCGAGCACGATGCGACGATTGCCTTTGTGGTCTGCGACCGCGGCGACCGCTACTTGTCCACGGGCGTTTTCCCCGTATGAATTACCAGAAAATCAGCCTCTAGCGCTTATCAGTTAAGCGCTTCAAGCTATCAATAAGGAAGCAATGCAGTACGAGACGCGCTTTTGCAGCCACTGCGCCACGCCGTTGGCAAGAATCGTTCAGGCGGAAGACAGTGGCGATGTGGAGCGCCTGCGTTGCCCGGCTTGCGGCTGGACGCACTGGAACAACCCCACGCCCGTGCTCGCGGGCATCGTGGAACTGGATGGCAAGGTGCTGCTGGCGCGCAACGCCGCTTGGCCAGGCAAGATGTTTGCGCTGATCACCGGATTCATGGAGGCGGGTGAATCGCCTCAGGCCGGCATTGCGCGCGAAGTCAAGGAAGAAACCAACCTCGACGTGCAAAGCAGCAGCCTGGTCGGCGCCTACGAATTCCTGCGCATGAACCAGGTCATCATTGCCTACCATGTGGTGGCCACGGGGCAGGTGCGGCTGTCGCCCGAACTGGTGGACTACCGGCTGTACGATCTGCAGGATCTCAAGTGCTGGCCGGCGGGTACGGGCTACGCGCTGGCCGACTGGCTGCGCACGCGGGGACATGAACCGGTATTTTTCACGGACGAAGAAAATGCAGAGCGACGCCGTGGGCTCGATCTGCCGCCAAAGGACGCTACGCCATGAACATCGACAAGGAAATCGACACCCGCGGGCTCAATTGCCCGCTGCCCATCCTCAAGGCCAAAAAGGCGCTGGCCGATATGGACAGCGGCCAGGTGCTCAAGGTGGTGGCCACCGACATCGGCTCGGTACGCGACTTTCAGGCCTTTGCCAAGCAGACCAGCAACGAGCTGGTGGGGCAGGAGACAGTGGGCGACGAATACATCCACCTGTTGCGGCGGCGCTGAGGCGGCAAATTCGTTCTAGAGAAGAGGGCCGGAAAATCCTCTAGTCGGGGCGTGGGTCATGAAGATTGTGATCCTCGGCAACAGCGGCAGCGGCAAGACCTGGTTGGCCCACCAACTTGCCAAGCACGTACCCGTGCCAATGATTCATCTTGACGACCTGTATTGGGAACCAGGAGGGTTTAACCGTGGGCGCAGCATGGAAGAGATTTCTGCCCTCGTGCAAGAGAGCAAGTTCAATGCAGGCTGGATTGTGGAGGGTGTCTTTGGTGACCTCGCCACGCGGTACCTGGAGTATGCCAACGAACTCATTTGGTTAGATCCGGCTTGGCAGGTGTGTGAGGCAAGGCTTCTCAAGCGCGGAAGTGAGAGCAAACGGCACATGGATCGTGAGCAGTCCGAGAGGGGCTTGAAGGATCTCTTGGATTGGGCTTGTGGCTACTACGTTCGCAGTGATCTGCGTTCGCAGGAAGGGCACAGGCAGTTGTTCACCGAGTTTAGGAGATCAAAGTACCGATTGGAAGACGAGGCCTCGGTAGCGAAGTTTGTGAGCAAGGTTCAACAGATGGCGATGAGTCGCCTGGAAATCGTGGATAGACCCAGATTTTGAGAAGGCAGGGCAGTGATTGCAAACCATCGCTACCATCCATATGCTTGATTTTGCGTACGAACTAACGTACGCTTAACACTCCTGGAGTCCAGCATGCAAACACTTACCGCCAGCGAAGCCCGCGCCAATCTTTATCGTTTGATGGATGAGGCGGCGCAGTCGCATCAGCCCATTACCATCGCGGGCAAGCGCAATGATGTGGTGTTGCTTGCCGCTGAAGACTGGCAGGCGATCCAGGAAACGCTTTGTCTGCTCTCGGTGCCGGGCATGCGCGAGTCGATTAAGGAAGGCATGGTCGAGGCGCCTGATGCCTGCGCCACGGAGCTCGATTGGTAATTCCATTTCTAAAATCAAACGATTACTTTGTCGGCTTCGCTTCGCCAGTACGCCTGTACGCTTGTACTGTATGCGCTTCGCCTTCGCGTACTCGATTGATTGAGAAACCGAATGAGTTGGACGCTTGTCTATGCCAAGCATGCACAGAAAGACGCCAAGAGACTGCTTGCAAGCGGCTTGAAGGCCAAGGCCCAGGAGCTCCTGGCGATCCTTCAAGACGATCCATTTCAGAATCCGCCGCCCTACGAAAAGCTGGTGGGCGATCTGTCCGGTGCCTACTCTCGGCGCATCAACATTCAGCACCGTCTGGCCTATGAGGTGCTGAGCGAGCAAAAAATCGTCAAGGTGCTTCGTATGTGGTCGCACTACGCGTGATCTGCGATACCGCTGCAAGGCGGTACGCCGTGCTTCTCGGGCTTAGAGTCTGTTCTTAAAGGCTCAAGGTCTTCAGGTAGTCCCGAAACGAAGCCCCCACTTCCGGGTGCTCCAGCGCCAGTTCTACCGTAGCCTGCAGGAAGCCTTCCTTGCTGCCGCAGTCGTAGCGCTTGCCTTGGTACAGGAAGGCGTACACCGCCTCGTGTTCCATGAGACGCCCGATGGCGTCGGTGAGCTGGATTTCGCCGCCCGCACCGGTGGGCTGGGAGCGAATCTGCTCGAAGATGGCGGGCGTGAGAATGTAGCGGCCTGCGATGCCCATGCGGGACGGCGCATCCTTGGGGGCCGGTTTTTCCACAATGCGGTCGATGCGGATCAGCGGACCGCCGGCCGGCTCGCCGGCGACGATGCCGTAGCGGTGGACCTGGTCCTCTGGCACTTCCTGTACCGCAATCACCGAGCGGCCCTGCTGCCGAAAGGCCTGCACCATTTGCGCCAGCACGGGCATGCCGCCCACCGGGCCGCGCATCAGGTCGTCGGCCAGCAGCACGGCAAAGGGTTCGTTGCCAACGAGCGGCTCGGCGCACAGCACGGCATGACCCAGGCCGAGCGAGCGCGGCTGGCGCACGAAGGCCACATTCATGTCGTCGGGCTGCACCGAGCGCACCAGCGCCAGAAGCTCGCTCTTGCCCGCCGCCTCCAGCTCGCTTTCCAGCTCGTAGGCGGTGTCGAAATGGTCTTCGATGGCGCGCTTGCTGCGGCCGGTGACGAAGACCATGTGGCGGATGCCTGCGGCGTAGGCTTCTTCCACGGCGTACTGGATCAGCGGCTTGTCCACCACCGGAAGCATTTCCTTGGGGCTGGCCTTGGTGGCGGGAAGAAAGCGTGTGCCCAGGCCGGCCACGGGGAAAACGGCTTTGCGAACGGGGGCGTGTGCGTTGGAGGCCATGACAATCCTTTGCGGGTTCTTCAATGAGGGGCTTCAGCCCAGTCGCTGCAACTGTTCCTGCAGGCGATCGAGCGTGCTGGTGAAATCGACCAAGCGGCGCCGCTCCTGGTCGAGCACAGCGGCGGGTGCCTTGGCGACGAAGGCTTCGTTGGCCAGTTTGGCACGCGCCTTGCCCAGTTCGCCTTCGATGCGGGCGGCTTCTTTCGTCAGACGTGCGCGTTCCGCAGCGACATCCATTTCCATGTGCAGGCACAGGCGCGCGCTGCCCACCATTGCCACCGGAGCCGCCTGGGCGGCGGCTTGCCAGGCCGTCTCCTGGTCGAATACCCGCACTTCGGAGAGTTTGGCCAGCGCTTGCAGCACGGGGGCCGAGGTGCGCAGGAACTCGGCGTCGCCCAGCGCGAAGAGTGGCAGGCGCGTGGCGGGCGAGACGTTCATTTCGCCACGCAGCGTGCGGCAGGCGTCCACCAGGGCTTTCAAGCGCGCGACATGGGCGTCGGCCTCGGAGTCGATTTTGTCACTCTGGCTCTCGGGGTAGCGGGCGATGCTTACCGATTCTCCGGCCAGGCCGGCCACCGGCGCCACCTTCTGCCACAGCGCTTCGGTGATAAAGGGAATGACGGGGTGGGCCAGCCGCAAAATGGCTTCGAGTACCCGAATCAGTGTGCGCCGCGTGGCGCGCGCTTGCGCTGCATTCCCGGTCTGGATTTGCACCTTGGCGATTTCCAGGTACCAGTCGCAGAACTCGTTCCAGACGAAGTCGTAAATCGTGTGGGCAACGTTGTCCAGGCGGTACTCGGCAAAGCCCTTGGCGACGTCGCTTTCGGCCTTTTGCAGGGCCGAGACGATCCAGCGGTCGCACTGGCTGAAGTGCAGGTAGTCCTGGGTGCAGCCGTGGCTGGCGTCCAGCCCGCAGTCCTGGCCTTCGCAGTTCATCAGCACGAAGCGGCTGGCGTTCCAGAGCTTGTTGCAGAAGTTGCGGTAGCCCTCGCAGCGCTTGCTGTCAAAGTTGATGGAGCGGCCGAGCGAGGCCAGGGCCGCAAAGGTAAAGCGCAGCGCGTCGGCGCCGTAGGCCGGAATGCCCTCGGGGAATTCCTTTTGCGTGTTCTTGCGCACGGTGGGCGCCGTTTCGGGCTTGCGCAGGCCGGTGGTGCGTTTGGCGAGCAGGGGCTCGAGCGCAATGCCGTCGATCAGGTCCACCGGGTCGAGCACATTGCCCTCGCTCTTGCTCATCTTCTTGCCCTGCGCATCGCGCACCAGGCCGTGGATGTAGACATGCCTGAACGGCACGCGGCCGGTGAAGTGCGTGGTCATCATGATCATCCTGGCCACCCAGAAGAAGATGATGTCGTAGCCGGTGACGAGCACGCTGCTGGGCAGGTACAGGTCGTAGTCCTTGGTTTGGCTGGGCTCGGGCACGGCGTCCGGCCAGCCCATGGTGGAAAACGGCACCAGGGCCGACGAATACCAGGTGTCGAGCACGTCTTCGTCGCGGCGGAGCTGTTTGCCGGGTGCCTTGGCTTGCGCTTCGGCCTCGCTGCGCGCCACGATCACGTTGCCGTCTTCGTCGTACCACGCCGGAATCTGGTGGCCCCACCACAGTTGGCGGCTGATGCACCAGTCCTGGATGTTGTTCATCCACTGGTTGTAGGTGTTGACCCAGTTTTCGGGCACAAAGGTCACCTCGCCGCTGGCCACGGCGTCGATGGCTTTTTGTGCGATGGATTTGCCGGTGGCATCGCCTTCGCCCACTTTGCTCATGGCCACAAACCATTGGTCGGTCAGCATGGGTTCCACCACCTGGCCGGTGCGGGTGCAGATCGGCACCATCAGCTTGTGTTTTTTGACTTCGACCAGCGCGCCGATGGCATCCAGGTCGGCCACCACGGCCTTGCGTGCCACGAAGCGGTCCATGCCTTGGTACTTGGCCGGTGCGTTCTCGTTGACGGTGGCTTGCAATGTCAGGACGCAAATCATGGGCAGCTTGTGGCGCTGGCCCACGGCGTAGTCGTTCTGGTCGTGCGCGGGCGTGACCTTGACCACGCCGGTGCCGAACTCCTTGTCCACGTAGTCGTCTGCGATCACGGGAATCTGGCGGTCGCACAGTGGCAGGTTCACCATCTTTCCGATGAGGTGCTGGTAGCGCTCGTCCTCCGGGTGCACCATGACCGCCACGTCGCCCAGCATGGTCTCGGGCCGGGTCGTAGCCACCACCAATTGGCCGGAGCCGTCGGAGAGCGGGTAGGCGATGTGCCAGAGCGAGCCGTCTTTCTCTTCACTCTCGACTTCGAGGTCCGACACGGCGGACTGCAACTTGGGGTCCCAGTTCACCAGGCGCTTGCCGCGGTAAATCAGGCCTTGCTCGTACAGGCGCACAAAGGTGTCGGTGACCACCGCGCTCAGCTTGTCGTCCATGGTGAAGTATTCGCGGCTCCAGTCCACGCTGTCGCCCATGCGGCGCATCTGCGTGGTGATGGTGTTGCCGCTGTGCTCCTTCCACTCCCAGACCTTGGCGACGAAGTTCTTGCGCGCCACATCCGGTGTCGGGCCCATGTCGTGGCGGCTGATGCCTTGCTCCTGCAACTGGCGCTCGACCACGATCTGCGTCGCAATGCCGGCATGGTCGGTGCCCGGCACCCACACCGTGTTGAAGCCCCGCATGCGGTGGTAGCGCGTCAGGCTGTCCATGATGGTCTGGTTGAACGCGTGCCCCATGTGCAGCGTGCCCGTGACGTTGGGCGGCGGCAGCTGGATGGCAAACGAGGGTGCGTCCTGCTGCGGCACGCCGGTGCCGCGCACGCCCGCGCGACCGTAGCCGCGGCGCTCCCATTCGGGACCCCAGTGCGATTCCAGCGCGGAGGGCTCAAAGGATTTGGACAGGGATTGCAGGCCGGGTTGGCTGACGGCGTCGGTCATGGCTGGGGCGGTCTTCAGAAAAACACATCGGCATCCCCTCGGGATGCCGCTGGGCCACAGGGCGTGGCAGTGAGGGGGAGGTGCGGGCAATTTTATGCGAACGCAACAGTGTCAAGCCCGCATGCGGCGCAGCTGGGGCATTGCCAGCGCCGACAGCAATGCAATACCGGCCAAGCCCAAGCCCGCCATGGCGATGGCGCTGGTGACTCCGGTGCTGCGCACCAGCGCACCAGCTGCTACGCCCGAGGCGGCCGGCACCACCTGCGAAATGATGGAATACATGCCCATGATGCGCCCGCGCAGCGCGGCGGGTGCCTGGCCCTGGATGCCTGCGATGACGAAGCTGATGACCAAGCCGCCCAGCAAGCCCATGCCGCCCAGTGCGGTGGTTGATGCGGCGGCGGCGTTCCAGTGGCCGAGCGACGCAAACAGCAGGCTGGCGGCGATCGTGCCCCCGAAAATGGCAGCGCCGTGGCGAAGGCGTTTGCCCAGCAGCAGAGCGGCGACGCCCCCGGAAATCAGCGCCAGCGCCATCAGACCCAGGTAGCCGCCACGCTGAAGTTCGGACAGGCCCAGCACTTCGCGCGCCAGCTTCGGTAACAGGATCTGCATGGGGCCGGTCATGGCGTAGGCCACGATGGCGGCCACGATGAGCTGCGCCAGCAAGGGGTTGGCACCCACGGCGGAAAATCCCTCGCGCAGCTCGCGCACCACGCCCAGGCTGGGGCGGTCGCTGCCGTGCGTGCGTGTGCCCAGCAGCAGCAGGGACGAGGCGACAAACAAGGCCATGCCGGTGGCGAACACAGCGGGCCAGCCAGCGTGGCTGCGCACCACGCCAATGACCACGGGCGCCAGGCCAAACCCCAGCAGCACCTGCAGGTTGAAGACGATGGTGGCCGGTTTGAGCTTGTCCACCGGAGCAATCTGCCCCAGGGTGGTGAGCCGGGCCGGGCCGACAAACGACCAGGCCAGGCCGCCCAGAAAGGCCGAAAACAGGGTGCAGACCACCCGGCTTTGGCCGGTGCTTGCTGCGTCGGTCCACCACAGGCCGGCCAGGCACAGCACAAACAGGGCCTGGGCGCCGTGGATCACCCGTGCCGGAGCCATGCGGTCGCACAAAACGCCGGCAAACCAGCCAAACACGAGCGAGCTGCCGAACGACAGACCAAACCCCACGCCAGACAGCCAGTCCGAACCCACCTTCTCCTGCAGGTACAGGATGACGGTGTAGTTGACCATGTGCCCGCCAGTGAACGCCAGCAGGCAGGAGAGATAAAAGCGCAGCATGCCGGCTGGGGGGCTGCTCAACGCGGGGTGATTTCGATGAGGGTGGGCTGCGCGTCTTCGATGTGCCAGCTGGGGAAAGAGGCGCTCGTCACGTACACCTGCCCTTTGGGCGAAATCTCCACGTCCCGGGTAAAGGTCACCCGGCGCTGCATCGGGAACATGCTCCAGGCCTGCGTGGCAATGTCGTAGCGATAGACGGAATCGGAATTGGTGCCGTTGACCCACACCTGGTGGCGCGAGCGGTCCACGTTGAGCGAATACGGCGTGTCGCTGCCCTTGGGCACGACGGGCAGGTCCAGGCGCAGGAATTCGCCGGTGCTCGGGGTATAGCGTGCAATTTGCGACGCGTTGAAGGCCACGATCCACAAATTGCCGTCGCGGTCGCTGCGCAGGCGCCGGGGCGCGCTGAATGGCGTTTTGATCATGGTCACTTTGCCGCTGTCGGGGTCCACCGACGCAATCTCGTCGGTATGCAGGCGTGCAATCCAGGCCTTGCCGTCGGGGGTGATATCAATGCCGTAGGGCAAGGGCACGCCTGTGGAAACGTGATCCACTTTGACGTAGTTGGCCACCGGGATCCCCCAGCCGAGCAGCTTGAAGATGAACGGTGTCAGCTTGACCGTGATGCGTTCCATCAGGCTGCGAAACGGCAGATCGTAGAGAGTGAACTTGTTTGCTGCACGGTCGTACATGCCGACCTGGTTGCTCAGGGCCAGCGTGAACCACACGCGGTCCTTGGCGTCGAAACGCAGGGTGTGCGGGTAAAAGCCGCTGTCCATCTCGTGGTAGCGAAAAGCCTTGGTTTGGGGGTCGAACTCGATCAGACGCCGCTGGTACGAGGGCGTGATGAAGATGTGCCCGTCTTTGGGTGACTCGGCCAGCGAATGGATGCCCTGGTAGGTTTCGTGCTTGGGGAAGTCGCGCAGCCGTCCCGCCAGCAGTCCGCCAAGCTGGTCGCCCGGCCGGGGCGGAATTTTGTAGACGGTGTATTTGCCTGTCGCAGGGTCCACTTCGTAGACCCGGTCCTGCAGGTTGTCTCCCACGTACACCATGCCGTTGGTGTGCAGCAGCAAGTCGTGCATTTGCGACATGCTGTCGCCAATGGGCAGCTCGCGGATCGTCGCTTGCGCCAGTGCGGGGTTCCAGGGTGTGCCGGCGGGCACCAGAGCGGGGTTGGCGTGGATTTTTTTCCAGTGCGCCTCCAGCAGGGCGGGAATCGTCTTTTGGCCCTCGGTCGAGAGCCGGGCGCCGTAGCGCACCATGCGTTTGATGGCGCTGTCCCAGTCGTCGGCAGAGCGTTCCCGGCGCAGCATCGCACCGCCTTGCTGGTGGCAGAAGTTGCACTGCAGCATGAACTCTTTTTTCAAGGCGGCATTCGCAAAATCGATGGTGGACGACCAGGCGTTGGCTGGTTGCTGCTCGGCCAGGGCGGCGGGATCGCTTTCAGCTGCCATGACGATGGGTTTGCTGCCCAAATCAGCCGCCAGCAGGCTCTGGTCCTGGTAACCGGGTTTGCGCAAACGAATTTTCCAGGGATGCTCGGCCGCTGGAATGTCGGCCTGCCCCTGGGCGTCGGTAAAACGGGCCAACTCCACGTAGGCTTGCTGCGGCTTTGCGCTGGCCGGGTAGCCGTTGTCCGAGGTGTCCACAGCCGCCGCCTGGACGGGTTGGCGGCTAACCATCACCGTGGGCAAGGGTTTGCCAGTAGCGTCCTGTACGGTGATGGGCACGGCGTGCGCTGGTGTGGTCAGCAGGGCGACGCAGGTCAGCGCGCCAGCGAGAGTGCGAACACGGGGGTGGGGTGCGGCAATGCGGATGGGCATGGCGGGATTTCCTATGCGGTTTGTTCAGTTCGGGATTGCCGATACAACTCGAACACCTCGGCCGAGGTGTAGGTGGGCGTGTAGCCAAACGTGGTCTTGAGCTTGGAGTTCAGCAGCACCGGCCGGTAGCGCAGAAAGTCCAGCTGCTCAGGGCCGTACTGGGTCAGCCCCAGCGGTTTGAGCACGGCCAGCGCGGCCTGCACCAGCCCGGCGGGCAGTTGCAGTGTGGGCTTGCCCAGGCGCTGGGCGATCTCGTGGATGGTGAGGGCGCCGTCGCCCGCTACGTTGTAGATGCCCGGCGGGCCGCCCGAGACGGCGCGCAGGATGATGCCCACCACATCCTGGTCCCAGATGAAGACGAAGGGGCTGTCGCTGCCCCGGACGGCCAGCAGACGGGGTTTCTCGAACAGGTCGGTGATCTGGTTGCGCACTGTGGCGCCCAGGATGGTGCCGATGCGCAGCACCACCTGCTCCAGCGCCGGGTGGCTCAGGCGGTACTCGGCCAGCATTTCTTCCACCAGCCTTTTGTGGTGGGCATAGGCAAACACCTCGTTGCCGCGCACGGGCATGTTTTCGGTCAGCCAGGCCGGGTTGTCGGCGTGGTAGCCATAGGCGGCGCCGCTGGACGACACCACGATGCGCTGCACGCCCTGCTGCACACAGGCCTGCAGCAGGTTGCGGGTGCCGTTCACGTCCACGTCGTACTCAAAGTCGCGGCGGCTGTTCTTGCCGGGCGTCACGATGGAAGCCAGATGCACCACGGTGTCGATGTGATGCCGCGCCAAGGCGTCTGCGATGCGCGGGTCGCGGATGTCGGCCTCCTCGACCACCACACCGGGCAGGCGCTCGGCGGGCGTGCGGATGTCGTGCGCCACCACCAGGTCCGGGCGGTTCTCCAGGGTCGGGTCGGCCAGGCGGGCGACCACCTGGCGGCCCAGGTAGCCGCTGGCCCCTGTTACCAGCACGCGGTGGGCCGTCATGGCGCTGCTGCTGCGGCCTGGACGGTCGGGGCGCCGCCGGGGTCGCGGCGCTTCCAGTACAGGGCCAGCGTCATGCCCGCCACGATGTGCCAGATGCCCCACCATGCCGTGACGATGGCCATGCCGCCCAGACCGTCGAAGAAGTTGAAAATCAGGATCAGCCCCAGGCCCGAGTTCTGGATGCCCATCTCGAAGGTGATCGCGCGCCGGTCGCGCTCAGGCAGCCCCAGCGCGGCCGACAGGCCATAGCCGGTGGCCAGCGCCAGCAGGTTGTGGATGAACACCACCAGGACGACAAACTGGATGTAGGCCAGAAAATGCTGGAAGTTGGCCGCCAGCGCGCCGCCGATGAAGCCCACCAGCACCAGGAGGGACAGCCACTTCATGGGCTTGCGGATGCGTGCGGCAAAACCGGGGTAGCGGCGCGCCACCCCCATGCCCAGCACCAGCGGCACCCCCAGCAGCAGCACGACGACCTGGAGCATCTCCCAGGGGCTCATGGCCACCTGTTTCATCAAGCTGCTGGTGACCGGGCTCAGGTTGCCCCAGAAGGCGAAGTTGAGCGGCGTCATCACCAGCGCCGCCAGCGTGGACAGTGCGCTTACGCTGACCGACAGCGCCGTATTGCCGCGCGAGAAATGCACCAGGAAGTTGGAGATATGCCCCGCCGGGCAGGACGACACCAGAATCATGCCCAGCGCAATGCTGGGCTGGGGCTGAAGAATCCAGACCAGCACATAGGTCATGGCCGGAAACAGCACATGGTGGCCCAGCAGCCCCAGGGCCAGCGCCTTGGGCGTTCTGAGCGCGACGCGAAAATCCTCCACCCGCAGGTCCAGCGCCACGCCGAACATCACCAGCCCCAGCACGGCGTTGAGGATCTGCAGCGTCTGCGGGTTGAAATGCAGTTGCACCTGGTCAATGGGCGCCATGGTGTGTCTCCTGGTTGTTCCCGGGCAATGGGCAGAATGCGTCCGCCCATCTCCTGGATTTTTCGGGCCACTGTAGGGGAATCACTGGACGGCGTCTCGGGTCATCCGGGACACTGGGGCGTCAATTCATGACCGGAAGGCAAACGAACACCATGCAGCGCGAGAGCTTCAGCGTCACGGCGCGCTTCGCCCAGGCCCTGGTCGAAGCCATTGCACGCCAGGGCGGGCAAGTGCCCGAGGCTTTGCGGCCGGGTAGGACGCAGGAGGGGCGGGTGGACATGGCGCGCCAGGAGGCGCTTTGGGCGCTGTTCGTCGAGGCCTGTGCGGACGATCCGCTGGCCGCGCTGCGCCTGGGCACGGATCTGCAGGCCGGGCACCTGGACATCGTGGGCATGCTGCTGCTCAGCTGCGACACCCTGGGCGATGGCCTGGAGGTGCTGACCGAATACGCGCCCATCATTGGCGACAACGCCCATTTCGAGGTGGCTGCGCTGGCAGACCCAGTGCAACTGCGCTATGTGCCAGGCTATGTGCTGTACCAGCAGCAGCGGGTGGAGGCGACGCTCGGCTGCGTGGTGAGCCTGGCGCGCTGGATGACGAGTGGCCGCTTTCGGGCGCGCGAGGTGCTGCTGGCGCACGCTGCGCGCACCGACGCTGCGGACTACGAGGCGTTGCTGGGCTGCCCCGTGCGTTTCGGCCAGCCGGTGAATGCCGTGTGCATGGACGCTTCCGAGCTGAACCATGCGCTGGTGCAGGTCAGCAGCACGCTGCACCAGCATCTGCGCGTCCTGGCCGACGGCATGCTGGCGTCGCTGGTGCAGGACGGTGTTTCGGCGCGGGTCCAGCAATGGGTACGCGCACACCCCCGCTGGGGCAAGGAGCGCATTGCCGAGCAACTGGGGATGAGCGGGCGCCACCTCAACCGCAAGCTGGCTTTGGAGGCCATTTCCTTCAAGGGACTGCGCGAAGCCCTGCTGCACGACATGGCCCTGCAGGCCTTGCGCGACGGCCAGAAGATTGCTGCAGTCAGCGAGGCCCTGGGCTTTTGCGACGAGAACGCGTTTTCACGGGCCTTTCGCCGCTGGACCGGGCAGTCGCCAGCGCAGTATCAAAAAACAGAAAGAAAATAGCCTCTAGCGCTTATGCAGCAAGCTCTTGCAGCTCTCATTTCAAGAGCATATCGCCTGGCCCGCAGGCCTATCGTTTCGCCGCTTCGATCTGCACCACCAGGCGCACCTGCTTGGGCATGCCCATGGCGACGAGGTAGTCCATGCCCCACTGCGTTCGGTCGATGCCGCCCGTGAAATCACCGCCACACACCTCGGCCTTGAGCATGGGGCTCTGATAGCAGTTGAACTGCGTGGCGCTGAGCACCAGCGGCCCCGTCTTGCCCAGCAGCGTGAGCTGGCCGTGCACCTTGGCTACCCGGTCGCCATCGAACTCGAAGCGGTCGGAAACAAAGCGCATTTCCGGGTACTTGGCCGTGTGGAACAGGTCGGCGCTTTGCAGGTGTTTGTCGAACTCTGCCGACCCGCTGTGCACGGAGGTGGTGTCCACGCGCACGTCCACCTTGCCGCTTCTGGCAGCCCGGTCGAAGTCAATGCTGCCGCTCGTCTTCTCAAACTGTGCGCGGTTGGTCGAGGTACCGAAATGGCCGATCTCGAAGGCCACATACGTGTGGTGGGGGTCGATGGCGTACTCGGCAGCCAGGGCCGGGCCGGTGGCGATGAACAGGGCGGCGAGGGCGAATGGGGTGCGCATGGGTTCTCCTTGGAATGGGGCAATGGTGAGGCAGCGGTGCTGCGACATGGCGCCGCGCCCGGACTCAGGCGACGTCCTGCGCCGCGCTTTTCCAGGCCGCCAGGGCGCCTTCAAGATCGCCGCGCCGCTCGGCCAGTTGGGCCAGGTGGCGCCAGGCATGGGTGCGCAGGCCGGCGTCTTGCAGCTTCGGCGCTGCTTGACTGAGCAGTTGCTGCGCCTTGCCCCAGAGCTGGCGCTGCATGCAGGCGACTCCGGCCAGGTATTGCAGCCGCGCGTCGCGTGGATTGGCTTGCTGCGCCGCTTCGATGCGTGCCAGCCACTGCGCGTCCAGGCTCTCGAGCGCGGTTTCCAACGCACGCACCAGTCGCCGTGCGTCGAGATCGCCGAGGTCGCCCGGGCGCTCCACCAACTGCTGCCACACCGGCTCCAGCCAGCGGCGCACCTGCGCTGGCTCGCCGCCGAGCTCGGCCAGGCGCTGTGCAGCGTGAATGGCCAGTTCGGGCATGTCGCGCTCGGCCGGATCGAGCGCCATCCAGTGGGCGGTGAGTTGATCGGGGTCATGGGCGTTGCGGATCAGCTCGGTGGCCAGGCCGCGCACGATGCTTTGCGCCGCCGCCGGGGAAAACGCCCGGTGCTTGCCCAGCAGGCGCGCGGTGTCCAGCGCCGCCTGCGTTTGCTGCGCCAGGCGCGTGGCCTTGAGCCTGATGCGAAGCGCCAGCGTGCGCCGCGCCGCGCCCTGTGACAGGCTGGCCAGGCGTTCGAGTGCGGCCAGCGGCTCGCGGTCGTCCAGCGCCCAGCGTGCGGCCCGCAGTTGCGTTCCTTCCTGAAGTTCCAGCGGCCGCGCCGCTTCGCTGCCCTCGGGCGCGGCCAATGCCTGTTGAAGATGCAGGTCGCGGGCACTGCGGTCCTGCAGCGCGTGCGAGGCGTCCGCCGCCACCAGATGCGACATGACGCGCAGCGCCTCGCCCTGGGGCACAGCGGTGCCGCCGCTGCGCAGGCTGGCTTCCTGCTCCAGCGCGGCCTGCGCGGCCTTGCGCGAGCGCAGGAAGCGTCCGCTCATGAGTTGGGCCAGCGCGTCCAGCAGGGCTCCGTGCATGGCGCGTTCCTTTTGCTGCAAGCGCCAGCGCTGCGCCTGGCGGGGCAGGGCCACCAGCGCGGCCAGGGCCCGCAGAGCGGCGTAGAGCGTGGTGAAAGCCAAGGCCAGCGCCAGCAGAACGAAGTTGAGCGACAGGTCGAGCCGCCAGGGTGGCCAGAAGATGGTGACCGTGCCCTGGTTGTTGCCGGCAAACAAGGCCGACGCCACTGCCACGGCAAACAGCGCCAGGAGCCACAGCGTTGCGCGCATGTCAGTGCTCCGCGGCGCTGCGCGCAACCCGCATGGCATGAAACCGGCGCGGCCCAGGCGTGGGCAGCCGCGCAAGGGCCGCCCCGCCGCGCTGGCTGCGTTCCCCTGCCCGCACTGCGCAGCAATGCGAGAGCGGGGGCTGAGGGCCGCGGCTCCAGGCCTGCCTGCGCAGGCCTGGACGTGCCCGAAGAGCTGACGCTTCTAGCGGCTGCGCCGAGGCGCGAAGCGGCTCAGGGGTGTGTTCCATCATCTTCCGGCCGCCGCCGTGGCGAGCGCGGACAGGGTTTCGTCGAGGCGCGGGGCTTCGGCCGTCTTGAGGTGCGCCTGAATCTGCTGCAACGCGGTGGCCGCGGTCTGGGTGCGGCGCGCCGCCGGGTCAAAGTATTTGTTGAGCGCCGTGCTGGCGGTGAGCAGATCGGAGCGCGCGGCATCGAGCTGGCGCGCCAGAATGCCCAGGCGGGCGTTGAGGAGCATGAGTTTCAGGTTCTCGCGCAGGAAAAAGGCCTGGTCGGGCGAAATCAGAATGGCTTCGGGCTGGTCGATGCGGCGCACGCGCACCAGGCCGCGCAATTCCTCCTTCACGGCCTCCCAGCCACGCTGAAGCGGCGCCATCCAGACGGGCAGCATGGAAGCAGGGTCGGCGGCGGAGCCTGGCCCCGAGCTTGGCCGCGCGCTGGCTGCAAGACGCTGCGTGGCTGCGGCCTGGGCCACGGCGTTCTTGAGCGGCAGCTCGTCCACCTGGCGCAGCAGTTCGTCCAGGCGCGCCAGCAGGCCGGCGGTGTCGGTGACGCTGGCGCTGGCCAGGCGTTCCAGATCCAGCGCCAAGGCACGCTGCACCGGGGCGAGGCGCGGCTGGGCGGCGCGGTCGATGCGCTGCTGCGCGCTTTTGAGCGCCGCCACCAGGGGCTGCATGCTGCCGGTCAACTGGGCCTGCTGCTGGGCCAGGCGCAGGTTGGCCTCGATGTCGACCACCAGGTTCTCGTCGCGCGATCGCGAGAGGCTTTGCATCAGTTCTTCGAGCTGGTTGCGCTGCAGGGCGACTTCGCTCAGGCGCGTCTCCTGCACCGCCAGACGCGCGGCCGACTCCTGTGCCAGCTCGCTCGCCTGGCGTGCCAAAGCGCGCGCCTCGATGGCCTGGCGCCCGGCATCCTGGCTTTGCTGCGCCAGCGCTTGCTGGATGTTGCCGAGCTTTTGCCACATCAGCAGGCTGCCGGCAACTCCGATCAGTGCCAACACGGCCACCAGCACCAGCGCCCAGCCCAGCAGGCGGTTGCTGCTCAGGGGCGCGGCGGAAGCGCCGGCGGAATCGACGGAATGGCTCATGCCGCGGATTCTATAGACGCCGCCACGTCGGCCAGAGCCGGCCGGCACGCCAGAACCTGGCCAAAACCCGCAGCGCGCGCGGCCTGCCCGATGCGTGGGTGCGTGACCAAGGCGCGGGCGCCCGCCCACGATTGCTCGGGCAGGGCCTGGCGCAGGTGCTCCAGCGCCTGCGTGCTGCTCAGCACCCACAGCGAGCCATCGGTGGCGCCAGCCTGGGCCAGCGCCCGCTGCTGCGGGCTCCAGGGCGGCGCGGTGCGGGTGTAGGCAACGACAAAATCCACGGCGCCGCCGGCGGCGCGGATCTGCTCGCTCAGCCAGTCGCGGCCCGTGCCGGTGTCGCCGCTGTCGGGTTCCGCGCCGCGAACGATCAGCACGCGGTTGCCCGGCCGCACATGGGGGCCCACCGTCTTCCACAGCGATTCGGAATCGAACTGGCCGGCGTCGGCCGCGGGCTGGTCAATGCGCCCTGGCGGCACGCCCAGAGCCTGGAGCATGGCGGCCGTGCCGGGGCCGGGCGCCCAAACTCTTGTTTTGATAGCTGCTTGCGCTTGCTGGATAAGCGCTAGGGCCTGATTTGATCCAAAAAAATGTCGCGCTGCGCTGCCGCTGACCACCATCAGCGCGTCGTAGTCGCCCAGATATTCCTGCGCGCGGGCAAGCGCCTGCGGGTCGGGCGCGCCGGCGATGCAGATCAGCGGCAGGGCGCAGGCGGCAATGCCGCGCGCGGTCAGCGCCTGCACCCAGTGCGAGGCCTCGGGTTCCGGGCGCGTGATGAGGGCGCGGAGCGGGGCGGCCGACATGCTGCGCCGCCCTGTCAGTGCGCGCCGCGTTCGCGCAGCTGTGTGGCCACGGCCTGGCCCAGCGCTTCGGCCTGTTCCAGTGTGGTTGCAAGGCCGCTCTGGCTGGCGCGCAGCAGCGGCGTGCGCGCCTCGGGGCCGCCCAGGCTAGGGTCGCCCCAGGCGGCGTCGATGTGCAGTTGCGCGCCGTCGAGCCGGGCGTGCGCCGCCAGCGGCATCGAGCAGCTGCCGCCCATGGCGCGGCTGACGGCGCGCTCGGCCGCCACGCGCAGCCAGGTGGGCTGGTGCACCAGTGGCGCCAGGGCTTCGATCAGATCGCTGCGGCCGGCGCGCACCTCAATGCCCAGCGCACCCTGGCCAGCGGCGGGCAGCATCTCGGTTTCGTCAAACTCGCAGCGGATGCGCTCTTGCAGCCCCAGACGCTTGAGTCCCGCAGCGGCCAGCACGATGGCTTCGTACTGGCCTTCGTCGAGCTTGCGCAGCCGGGTGTCGAGGTTGCCGCGCAGCGGCTCGATGCGCAGGTCGGGCCGCAGCGCCTGCAGCAGCACGGTGCGGCGCAGGCTGGACGTGCCCACCACGGCGCCCTGGGGCAAATCTTGCAGGCGGGCATGGCGCGGCGAGACAAAGGCATCGCGCGCGTCCTCGCGCTCCATCACGCAGGCCAGCAGCATGCCCTCGGGCAGTTCCATGGGAACGTCCTTGAGCGAGTGCACGGCAATGTCGGCGCGGCCGTCTTCCAGCGCGGTTTCCAGTTCTTTGACAAACAGCCCCTTGCCGCCCACTTTGGAGAGCGTGCGGTCCAGAATCTGGTCGCCCAGTGTCGTCATGCCCAGCAGGCTGACCTGGTGGCCGCGCGCCGCCAGCAGGGATTGCACATGCTCGGCCTGCCACAGGGCCAAACGGCTTTCGCGCGTGGCGATGACGATGTTCAGGGGGTGGGAATTCACGGCGCGGGGACGGACGGGGAATCGAGTGGGGAATGCTAGCATGCTGCGCCGCAGCAGCGCCCACCGCGCGGCGCATCTACCGGAGACAAGGCATGGCCAGCACGCGCAAGAACGACAAAGACCAACCCCTCATCGACGACATCCGCCTGCTCGGCCGGATTCTGGGCGACGTGATCCGTGAGCAGGAGGGCGCTGCCGCGTTCGAGCTGATCGAGCAGGTGCGCCAGCTCTCGGTCGCTTTCCGGCGCGACGCTGATCATGAGGCCAACCGTGCACTGAAGAAGCTGCTCAAGAGCCTCTCGGCAGACCAGACCGTGAGCGTGATCCGCGCCTTCACCTATTTTTCGCACCTGGCCAACCTGGCCGAAGACCGCCACCACATTCGCCGCCGCACCATCCGCGAGCGCGCGGGCGATACGCAGGAAGGCAGCATCGACGTTGCCCTGGCACGCCTGCGCTGGGCCGGCATTGCGCCCGGCACCGTGGCGCACACCCTGGCCGGCAGCTACGTCTCGCCCGTGCTCACCGCCCACCCCACCGAGGTGCAGCGCAAAAGCATTCTGGACGCCGAGCGCGCCATTGCCAAATTGCTGGCCGCGCGCAGCGACCTGCAGGAACGCGCCCAGCTCTACAACAGCGCCCGCGACGCGCTGACGCCGCGCGAACTGGCCCGCAACGAGGCGCAACTGCGCGCCCACGTCACGCAGCTGTGGCAGACGCGGCTGCTGCGCTACACCAAGCTGACCGTGGCCGACGAAATCGAAAACGCGCTGAGCTATTACGAAGCGACGTTTTTGCGCGAGATTCCCAAAATCTATGCCGAGATGGAACAATCGCTCGGCCAGGGCAGCGTGGCCAGCTTTCTGCGCATGGGCCAATGGATTGGCGGCGACCGCGACGGCAACCCCAACGTCGGCGCCGATACCCTGGTGCAAGCGCTGCGCCGGCAAAGCGAAGTGGCGCTGCGCCACTACCTGACCGAAGTGCACCTGCTGGGCGCCGAGCTCTCGCTCTCTGCACGGCTGGTGGAAGTGTCCAGCGACATGCAGCGCCTGGCAGAAAGCTCGCCCGACACCAGCGAGCACCGCCAGGACGAGCCCTATCGCCGCGCGCTCACCGGCATTTACGCGCGCCTTGCAGCCACGCTGGCCGAGCTGACAGGCGGCCAGGCCGCGCGCCATGCCGTCGCGCCGCAAAACCCCTACCCGCACGCCGAGGAGTTTCTGGCCGAGCTGCGCACCATTGCCTGGTCGCTCGCCACACACCACGGTGACGCCCTGGGCGCGCAGCGCCTGCACCCGCTGATCCGCGCGGTCGAGGTATTCGGCTTTCACCTGGCCACGGTGGACCTGCGCCAAAGCTCGGACCAGCACGAACGTGTGATTGCCGAACTGCTGGCCACCGCGCGCGTGGCGCCCGACTACGCACTGCTGGATGAGGCGGCGCGCTGCGCCTTGCTGCTGCAACTGCTGCAGGACGCCCGGCCGCTGCGGGTCGTGGGCGCGCAGTACAGCGAACACACGCTGGGCGAGATGGCGGTGTTTGAAACTGCGCGTACCCTGCGCCAGCGCTATGGCCGGCAGGCCATCGTCCACTACATCACCAGCCACACCGAAACCGTGAGCGACCTGCTCGAAGTGCTGCTGCTGCAAAAGGAAGTGGGGCTGATGCACGGGAGCCTCGGCACATCGGACGCCCGCGCCGACCTCATCGTCGTGCCCTTGTTCGAGACCATCGAAGACCTGCAGAGCGCCGCCAGCATCATGCGCGGCTTCTACCAGACCCCCGGCATCGCCGCGCTGGTGCAGCGCTCGGGCGGCCAGCAGGACATCATGCTGGGCTACTCGGACAGCAACAAGGACGGCGGCATCTTCACGAGCAACTGGGAGCTGTACCGCGCCGAGATCGCGCTGGTGGAGTTTTTTGACGAGCTGGCGGCCACCACCCCCATCCGCCTGCGCATGTTCCACGGCCGGGGCGGCACCGTGGGGCGCGGCGGTGGGCCGAGCTACCAGGCCATCCTGGCGCAGCCACCCGGCACCGTGCGCGGCCAGATTCGGCTGACCGAGCAGGGCGAGGTGATCGCCTCGAAGTACGCCAACCCCGAAATCGGCCGGCGCAACCTGGAAACCCTGGTGGCCGCCACCCTGGAGGCCACGCTATTGCAACCCACCAAACCGGCGACGCCGGCGTTTCTGGACGCCGCCGCGCAGTTGTCGCTGGCCAGCATGGCGGCCTACCGCGCCCTGGTGTACGAGACCCCCGGCTTCACCGACTATTTCTTCAATTCCACGCCGATCCGCGAAATCGCCGAACTCAACATCGGCTCGCGCCCGGCGTCGCGCAAACCCAGCCAGAAGATTGAAGACTTGCGCGCCATTCCCTGGGGCTTCAGCTGGGGCCAGTGCCGCCTCACCCTGCCGGGCTGGTACGGTTTTGGCTCGGCCGTGGAGGCATTCCTCAGTGCCCCCGGCAAAGACCCCAAAGCCCAGCTCGCGCTGCTGCGCAAGATGGTGCGCGAATGGCCGTTCTTCAGCACCTTGCTGTCCAACATGGACATGGTGCTCGCCAAGAGCGACCTGGCGCTGGCGTCGCGCTACAGCGAGCTGGTGCAAGACGCCCGCCTGCGCAAAAAAGTGTTCGGCGCCATGGAAGCCGAGTGGCACCGCACCGCCGATGCGCTGACCCGCATCACCGGCGACAAGCAGCGCCTGGCGCACAACACCGCGCTGGCACGCTCCATCCGCCACCGCTTCCCCTACATCGACCCGCTCCACCACCTGCAGGTCGAGCTGATCCGCCGCTGGCGCGCCGGGCAGGGCGACGAGCGGGTGCAGACCGGGATTCACATTTCGATCAACGGGATTGCGGCGGGGTTGCGCAATACCGGTTGATATCTATTGCTGGGGCAGATAGAAATGCGCTCTTAAAGCGTCTGCCAGATGCTCCTGGGCGGTGATCTGCATTGCAGGTGGGGGCATGAAAAAACCCGCCCGAAAGTCGACTTTCGGGCGGGTGGATGGCAGAGTATTTAAAAATTAAGCCAGACGGCGGCGCAATCCGAATACAGCTGCGATCGCTATGAGTGTTGAAAGGAGGAGCAGGCTCCATTCTGACAATGTCGGGATTGATTGCGCATTCGGAGCCGATGCCGATGCACTTCCAAAAGTGATATTATCAAACCCCGTTTGATTAGAGCTTCCTGTATACACCACCGATCTCGCAACTCCAGAAAATGTTACGCCTAACTCGGTCCAGTTACAAAACCCCCCGGTCGGGTCGCCGACACAGGAGTTGCCTGTATGCTGAGCTGGCCCATTTGCCGTTGCCAGTACCGAGCCAGTCCCGTTCAAGCCATCGTAAATCGTAACAGTTACTGGAACTGACGATGAATAGAAAAATGCGTAACCTGTATCGAATCCGGCGGCCACATTCATGGTGAATGACGACCCACTCATCCAATAAACAATTGTACTGGGACTTGGCTCATTGGCAAAACTTCCGCCTCCGCCAGCATCCGAATCAATAATTGCCAATGCACTGGAGTCAAAAGCAACCCCTACATTCGGGCCGACGCTGCCAAGACTGCCGGTACCACCATTATAAAAATTCAAAACGGCTTCGCTGTTCTGTAATCCTTCAAATGTTAGCTGTGTTACGGCCGCATAAGCACTCATGCAGAACATGCCAAGCAGCACTACCAAACTTGCCTTTATCGATTTCATATTCTTTCCCTCTCGTGACTGAATAAACTTACTGGATCAATGCAAAATGGTGAATTTATGAAAGCCGGGCCAATCAGATTGACTGAATAAAAATCAATTTAAAACAAAAAACAATCTTACACAGTTCTCCCCAGAAAGACAATGAACCAACAGGCAGACGTGTTGCGCGGTTCCAACAGCTGCCGTCCCATAGGGGGCGATTGGGGCAAATAATCCCCAGCTGCTCTTATCAGGTCACACGCTGCCTGCGGAGCCGACATCGCTGCGAAGTCGCTGATGTCGCGGTGCGGACGCAGCCTGGCGGTGCCTTCCCGGTCCCAACTAGTCCGGCATCTGGCTTGGCGTACGGCCAAGTTCCCTTGGCAGTTGCCCTTGGCCCAAGGCTTTGCTGTGCGCGGAGGGGTTGCCTCTCGAGACCCTCAATTCCCCAGCAGCTCCCCCACCGCGTGCAGGTCTTCCACGCGGTCGCACACCGCTTTGACGGCCATCATGATGGGGATGCCCAGCAACAGCCCCCACAAGCCCCAGAGCCAACCCCAGGCCAGGACGCTGACGAACACCGCCACCGGGCTCAGGCTGCTGGCGCGGCTGGTGAGCCAGGGCGTGAGCAGGTTGCCCACCAGGGTGTGGATCACCAGAGAGGCGCCGCCAATCGCAAAGGCCATGTCGAGGGTGCCGAACTGCAGAAACGCCACCAGTGCCGAGGCACCGGTGACGATGAGCGAGCCGATGTAGGGCGCCAGGTTGAGCACGCCCGCAATCACCCCCCAGACCGCGGCGTTGTCCAGGCCCAGCGCGGCATAGGCCAGCCCTGTGGCGACACCGACGACAGCGCTGGTGACCACCTGCACCAGCAGATAGCGCTGCACCTGGCCGTTGATTTCGTCGATGACCTGCAAGGTCACCTTGCGCCGCGCCAGGCTGGGGCCGGCGATGCGCATCAGCTTGTGGCGAAAGGTGTCGCCCGCGGTCAGGGCGAAGAAGCTGAGAAACAGGACGATGGTCAGCTGCCCGAGCACCGACATCAAGCCCATGGTGCCGCTCCAGAGGTAGTCCCGGACGTTGAGCGGGCTGCGCTCGATCTGCACGCGCTGCACGCCGCGCCGGGCGACCGAGGGGGCGGAGGTCTCGGCCGCGGCCTGCTCGATTTGCGCTGCTGCTTTTTGCACCGTCTCGATCGGGCTGGGCTGGCGGGCACGTTCGCGCATCTTGTCGCGCACTTTCGAGGCAGCCTTGGGCAGTGAGTCGACCACCTGCGAAGCACCGTCGCTCAACTGGTACACGGTCCCCGCGAGGGAACCGGTCAAGGACAGAAGCAGGACGGCTGCCGAGACGGCCCGGGGAACGCGGTGGCGGTGCAGTCGGCTTACCACCGGCGAGAGCGCGCAGATCATCAGCGCGCTCATGGCAATCGGGATGAACACCGCCGCCGCCCAGTGCAGCACGGCCAGCACCGCGCACAAGGCGATCAGGGCCAGCGAGGCGCTGCGCACGCCGACGGGCAGGTGGACCGGGATGGCCTGCGCCGGGCGCTCGACCGGGGTGAGCACCACCGCGCCATCGCCTTCGCACGGCGGGGTGGGGGCTGGCGCGCTGGGGCTGGGTTCGCTCATGCGCGAATTGTGGCGCGTCCGGTGCGCCCCGTTTGTAGGCGCTCACGCGCTTAGGCCCCCGGGAAAGGACTGGAGCCCAGCCAGATCCTTAGCAGGCGGGCCAGCTTCGGTTGTTGTTGTATGCGTCCACTGTGCCCAGCAGCTTCGTCCAGTACGCGGGAAGCGCGGACCAGCGGCTGCCCGTTCCGTCCAGGTCGGTGACGTACATCCGCCCGGTGTTGACCCGCGCCTTGCTCGCGGTCGCGACAGTGCTCTGCATGGCGGTGCAGGTGTTGGCGCTGTGCACCAGCGCGGCTTGCCGGGTATTGTCCTGGCCGTAGACCCAGGTGTGTGCGGGCTGGGGGTCGTGGCTTTGGTAAGCCGACGCATTGCCTTCAAAGGTCACGAGCACATCGGCCACGCTGGCGTAGCCAGCGTCCGGGAAGCTGCCAGGGTTGCCAATGACCAGCAGGCCTTTGCCATGCACGTAGGTGTAGAGGTCGGTGTAGAAAGGCAGCCGATCGCTTGCCGAAGCCATTTCTCCGAAGTAAATGCCATCGAGCAGGCCCGGATACAGCGCGAGGTATTGATCGACCGTGGTCTTGATGTCCGCCACCGAGAGTGTGCCGCTGCCCAGAGCGGTAGCCACGTAGCCCACCACCTTCTGATTGCCCGGCTGCACTGCCTTGAAAGCGGTGATTGCCTTGAGCAGATCGGCATCGACTTTGCTGGTGCCCGTCAGGATGCCGTCGCCAGATTTGGCCACCGCGGTGATCTTCACATTGGGATAGCTGGCAGCGCCGCTGGTCAGGGTGTCCCACGGTGAGCCTTTGGCCGCACTGAAGAAGGCTGGCACCAGCAGTTCCAGATCCTTGGGCTTGGGCCGGATGAACAGTGCCAGGCGGTCGCTGTCCGAATGCGTCTTGCTGGTCGCCGTCGCCTCCACCTGCACCGCGCCGGGCTGGGTGTCTTGCATCTCCGAGGCGGCCGTGCCGGCCACCGTGGCGGTCACTGGGCGCGTCAGGCGCGCGGTAGGACGGCTGGCGCTGAGCGTCACCAGCGTGCCATCCGGGGCACTTTTGCCCTCTACCGCGACACTGATCTGCAAGTTGATTGGCGAATTGGTGTCATGCACGCTGCCATCGGTGACGGGGCCGCTGAAGCGCACGCTGATCGGGCCGGCCGGCGGAGGCGGCGGTGCAGGCGCCGGCGCCGGCTCGGTGGTGCCCCCGCAACCTGCCAGGGCAGCGGTCAGAAACAGCAAGCCTGCGGCGACGCGGCTGTTCGCGTGGGTGCGTTGGCGCATTTTTCTCTCCTTCAAGTTCATGCCATTGTGAGGGATTGTTGGTCCTTGGCGCCGCTGGGAAAAAGCGCTTCTGGTCGGGAAACACCGGTTTGTTGCGCCGATTGCGGGCCCGGCAGGTGGCTACCATGGATCGCATGCCTCCACCCATCCTCCACCTCCGGGCACTCGCGCCTTTGCTGGCTGCCGCGCTGCTGGGCGCGTGCGGCACCCTGGATGTGCCGCGTGCCGACAACTACCCTGCCACCGGCCAGAAAAAGGCGCGCGCCGTGCACCATTGGGACGTGCTGGCCGGCGACGTGGCCACGCGGGTGGTGGAGAAAATATCCGAATGGCCAAAGGGCGACTACCCCATTCATGTCACCGTGCCCGACAACTCCAGTTTCAACCAGGGTTTTCTCAAGCTCTTGCGGGTGCAGCTGCTCGACCGGGGCGTGGTCCTGTCCACCGTGCCGACGGCGGTCGAATTGCAGGTTCAGACGCAGTTGGTGCAGCACGGTGCCGATGTGCCGCGCAGCCTGCCCATTCCCCTGGGCGGGACAATGCTGGGGGCAGGCGTGGGCGTATGGCGCGACTGGAAGGAGCATTACTCCAACCGCGTGCTGCTGCCTGGCGCCGCCACCGCCATCGGTATTGGCGCGGGCCTGGCCCTGGATATCGCGCATCTCTATACCCAGGGCGCGGCAGCAGGCGGCCCCACCCGCACCGAGGTGCTGATTACCACCACCCTCACAAGCCATGACCGCTACCTGGCAGGCTCGGCAGACATGTATTACATCGAGCGGGACGATGCCGTGCTGTACCAGCCTGAGCTGCCCGCAGCGCCGCCCACCCCGGTCAAAACCTGGCTGGTGGTCAAGCCATGAAGCCGGGGGGTTTGATGGCGCCCCGGAGCCTTGCGGCGCTGGCGCTGGCCGTGCTGGCGGCGGGCGCGCTCACTGGCTGCGCCGGCTATTACTACGGCGACAAGTACGGTCCGACGCTGGCCTTGTCGCCCCACGCCGACATGGTGGGAAGCAGCTACGCCGCCGCCGATGCCCTATTGCGAAACGCGCCGCTGGACCTGCATACGCCGGTGCTGGTGACCACGCTGGTCGATCTGGACCACCTGGGTGCGTCGTCGCGCTTTGGCCGCGTGGTGGCCGAGCAGATGGCCGGGCGCCTGACGCAGCGCGGTCTGCCCGTGCCCGAGCTGCGCCTGCGCGAATCCGTGGCGCTGGTGCCGCATGAGGGTGCACTGCTGCTCTCGCGCGAGCTGCGCGAGGTCAGCCGCGCGCACGCGGCGCAGGCCGTGGTGGTCGGAACCTACGCGGTGTCGAGCCGGCAGGTGTTTGTGAGCCTCAAGCTCGTGCGGCCCGAAGGCAACCTGACGATTGCCGCGCACGACTATGCCCTGGTGCTGGACGAGGAACTGCGCAGTCTGCTCGGACTGCGCTGAGCAAGGCGAACTTGGCTGTTGCCGGGCACCGGGTGCGCTTCTGTTTTTATAGCTAACAGCGCTTGCTGAATAAGCGCTAGAGGCAGAAAATACTGAAATTTTCGCTGGTTTTGTTCTCGGCCGGTACCCGCACCGGTGGTCGCGTGGTGTGCAGCGCCAACCCCGTACCGCAGGGCGCCAACGCTACCTGCACCGCCACGCCCATCGTAGTTGAGCGCTTTATCAGCTTGGGCGGTCAATGCAGTGGCACCACCCTGTCTTGTACATGCTTGACAGAGTGCAAATCGACGGGTCCACAACCGCTTTGGGTCTAAATTGGTCGGCATTCCCCATAGAATCACTTTGTGATTTAGGACACATCAACTCAACCGGAGGAGAACTGCCATGAACAACTTGAAAGATGCCTTTGCCGCGATAGTGCGACAGCCCGTGCGCCTGCTGCTCGTGCTGACTGTGGCACTGACCAGCACGATGGCCGCGGCGCAGATGACGGGCCAGACCGTGCGCGCCCAGCACTACTACCCTGATCTGAGCACGACGTACAGCGCCGCAGTCGACAGCGTGGTGGGAGCTGGCGTCGAGGTCACTGGTTTTCCTGCCTCGGATCCCTGGACAAACATCGACTACTCAGCCAACTCAATCCGGATCGCTTACACCGGGGCTGCCGGATGGTCTGCAGCTACTTTCAACGGAGTGGTCTTTTCTGATCTCAACAGCACCATTCCGGCCATCACCGGCGTCACCCTCAACCCCGCCAGCAACATGGTCGGGCTGGACGCTTCGCGGCTCACCTTTACCGCCGACACGGTTTCGATCAACTGGCAAAACCTGGCTTTCGATGCCAGCACCGTGGTGGTGCTCGACCTGAGCTTTGCCAACGGGGGCGCAGCCACGCCCGTGCCGACACTGTCCGAATGGATGTTGATCGTCCTGATGCTGATGGTGGCAGCTGTCGGAATCACCTGGACACGCCGGCGCCACTGAATCGCTACACCACGAAGACGTGCGTTCGCCGCGGCAGGGTCTTCGCCGCGGCAGGCCCACTCTTGACGGGCGAAACGCCCCAGCGTCTGAACGCTTTCTTCTGCGGACGAGGTGGAACGCCAGCAACGGCTTGCCACCAAAGCCTTCCGGCAAATTCAACACTGCTCGACGGATAGGTGTTTCAGCCAGATGGAGCCAAGTCAAGCACGGGTTTTGGGCCACCCAAGGCCTTTGACCTGCGCAGCTTGATTGGGGGCCGCCGACCCCGGCTGCTGCCATGCACCGGGTGCGCTTCTGTTTTTATAGCTAACAGCGCTTGCTGAATAAGCGCTAGAGGCCAAAAACATCCGAAATTTCCGCTGGTTTAGCTCTTGGCCGATCCCGCCAGAATCTGCACAGGCGGCAGGCGCAGCACCGGATTTCTCTCGCTTGCTAGCAAGCAGGCTCTGGCGCTGCTGCATGGATACAAATTCGCATGCCGATGCAAAAAATACCGCCACGGGCCCGGGGCCTGCGCAGCGCGAAGTGCTGGTGATCTGAGGCAAGGGCGCTTGCTTCGCCTTGTTTTGCATCAACAGCCATCAAACAAACGCTTGGCGTAAACGCCAGGGCTTGGCTTGTTACCCAGACACATAAAATGTTACAGGCTATGTTGCCCTCGCTCCAGCGTGTGGCAGTCAATTCAGCGGCACCGCCCTGTCTTGCACCCTGACCGCAGTAACCGCACCGGCCAGCGTCACGGCGCAATTTGCGCCGCAGTCCGCGTCGGCGCAGGCCATTCCGACCCTGGGGGAATGGGCTATGCTCCTGCTCTCGGGCCTGATGGGTATTGCCGCATTGGGAGTCTTGCGCAGGCGGTGATGGGCGGAAAGGGCGGCTGCATGGCGCGCTGTCCGCCTTGCCGTACGTTGCGGCGGCGGTGCTCTGGCGCTGCCTTGCATGAACTTTTTGACTTATGGTGCGTTTCCTCGGAATTTTTGGCGTCTCGCTGCTGGTGCTGTTTCGCATCGACATGCTCGACAGCGTTCAGCGCACGGTAATCGCCCCGTGGTCAGACTGGCTTGCCGTCGTCAGTGGGTTGTTGATGACGCCGTTTGACTCCGATGTCATGCATTCGGGGCGATTGCTCTACAGCAAATCGACGGGTTTTGCCGTGTCCATCGAAGCGGGGTGCAATGGCATCGAGGCGGCCATCGTGCTGCTTGCGGGTGTCTTGGCCTTCCCTGCCACCTGGGCGCAAAAGGCCTGGGGTTTTATTGCTGGGTTTGGCACGATTCAGGTGGCCAACTTGCTGCGTATCATCAGCTTGTATTACCTGGGGCGATGGAACATGGAGTGGTTTGAGTTTGCCCATCTCTATTTGTGGCAGGCGTTGATCATGCTCGATGTGCTGGTGGTCTGGTTGCTATGGATTCGCTGGGTGGGCCGGAACGCGGTACAGGCCAAAAACGCCCCAACTGCCCATGCGATCTAATTCTTTGCCCCTTTTTTTGCTGCTTTCTGTGGCCGGGCTGCTCTGCCTGATGCCCATTTGGTACTTTTTTCTGGCGCCCTGGCTGGCCGCTCCGGTTTTCTACCTGGCGGGGGAGGCCGTATCGAATGCATTTCACTGGGTGGTGACCTACGAGCGCACGGGAAGCAAGGGCACCCTGTTGACGAGCCTGCAGTTCATTGCCGAACAAGGGCAGGGCCGGACCGGAAAGCTGGCTCCGGTGGCGGATTATCGGATGCACGGCTATGGCTTGGTCATGCTGTGGGCCATGTTGCTGGCCTCGCGTCCTGCCGCTCTGTGGCGCAAGCTATTTCTGGGAACCGGGGTGATGCTGTTCATTGCGGCTTCGGGGGTGACGCTGCAATGGCTCAACGATATTTTCAATCGGTCTGGCCCCCACGTGCTGGCGCAAACGCGCGCGTCCGCTGTGCTGGCAGAAGCCGTGGAGTTCGGTTTTCACTTCAACCTGTTTGTTTTTACCGCTCTTGCGCCCCTGCTGTTGTGGGTGGTGATGAACCGCGCATTTGTGCAGGCGCTGTGGAATGATGCAATAAAGGCTCCAGCACCGGCGGGACAATCCGACGAAACCGGACAGGCCGATTGACGCTGCCGCGGCGCTGCGGCTGCACACGCCTGGGTTCAGTGCAGCATCAGGGCGCCGCTGGTCTTGCTTTTGCCCGCGCGCGCCGGTGGGTTGCACAGGCCACAGACATAACCACGGTTCTCGTACAGCTCGGTGACAAACTGGCCCTTGCAGTCGCTGCATTGGGTGCGGGTGAGCATGCCGGCGTCGACAAACTTCACCAGGCGCCAGGCGCGGGTGAAAGACAGCAGGGGTTCTACCTGGGCGATCTCGATCTGCTCGTTGTAGAGCCGGTAGGCTTTGGTGAGCAGTTCGACCGAGTCCAGCTCCATGCCCTTGCCCAGGTATTCGTAGATGTTGAGGAACAGCGAGCTGTGGATGTTTTCCTGCCAGGTCAGGAACCAGTCGGTAGAGAACGGCAGCTGGCCTTTGGAGGGCGACTTGCCCGCGATCTCCTTGTACAGCCGGATCAGCCGCTCGTAGGACAGCGTGGTTTCCGATTCAAGCACCTGCATGCGTGCGCCCATGCCGATAAGCAGGGCAGCGCGTTCGATCTGGCGCGATTCGTTCAGCACGCTCTTGACGGCGGCGCGCTTGGCAGTGCTGGCGGTGGTGTCGGTCGTTGTGGTCATGGCGTTCTCTGTCAGGTGAGGTGGAGAGCGAAGGGCCGGTTGCTCAGAGCACTTCGGAGACGCGGCTGGCCATCAGGATGTTGGCGTGCAAGGTGTTGGTGGCTTCGTTGCCCACCTTGCGCGGTGTGTCGTGGTTGGTCAGCAGACCCCAGACCAGGCTGTCGTCCACGCGGAAGCTGCACAGCAAGGTGTTGCGCGACGCAATCTTCATCACCTGCGCCGCAGAGAGCGACGCCAGCAGGTCGGCCGCTTCTTCGTTGAGCCCGAGACGGAACACCGCCTCAGCCTTGTCCTGGCGGATCAGCGTCTGCGCCAGCATCAGGTAGGTCAGGTTGGCTTCGCGGATTTCTGCGAGCACTTGTTCGTGGTTCATGGCACTTTCCTTTTCAGGTGGAGGGCACCTTGCATGCCTTATGCGTGCTTTGGTGATCCGGTGAAATGGATTGTGAAACGGGCCCAAAAGGAAATTAAGTCGGCGTCTGGCTGCGCGGCGCGTCTGGTTTTGGGGCGGGACGTGTAGGAAATTGCCTTACAAGCGGCTGCGCCATGGGCCTGCGCGGTTCAGCGCGGCGCCCTGCTGCCCGCCGGGGGGCGCGGCGTGGCGCTGCTCTGTGCGACGGCCGCCAGATTCAGCAGTGCCGCTTCCACCGCCGCAGCGCTCGCGCGCGGCTGCTCCATGGGAAACAGATGCGTTCCGTCGAGCATGGTGATGCGACCCTCGACGACGCGCCGCGTCATCGCCATGCCCACCTGCTGCATTTCCACCGACGCGAGTCCGCCGATGAACGCCGCAGGGCAGGCGAGCGGATGCTTGCGCAGCAAGTGGGCCAGGTTGTGCGGCAGCGTGTTGTAGATGGCGGTCTCCACGTCGCGGTCAAAGCGCAGCACGCGCTGGCCGTCGCTGTCTTCCAGGCCATGCGCAATGTAGTCGCGCAGCACCTGCGGGTCCCAGAGCGCAAAGGCCTTCTTGCGCGCGAAATGCTCCAGCGCCTCGCCGTCGCTCGCCCAATGCTTGCGCCGCCTGCGGCTGACGCGGCCTGGGGACACCGAGCCCACCATTTGCGTGCGCTTGGCCACGCTGACCGCGTTGGCCTTCCAGCCGCTGATCAGCGGCGAATCGAGCATCAGGACCGCACGCGCGAGGTCCGGGTGCTGGGCCGCGGTCATCACGCTGAGGATGCCGCCCAGCGAATGCCCGACAAGAAACACCGGTTGGCCGAGCTGCTGCACCTGCGACCGGGCGAAGTCGGCCAACTGCTGCACCAGATGCGGCCAGTTGCTGGTGACGGGGTAGCGCGGGTCGTGGCCAAATCGGTCGATGGCGCTCACGGTGAACCCGCGTGCGCGCAGTTGCTCGAACAGCACGCTGTAGGTGCCTCCCGGGAAGCTGTTGCCGTGCGAGAAAACAATGTGGGACATGGGGCAGGAAAGAAGCAGTGGAAGAGGTGCCTGGGTGGCGGCGAGCGGCTGAAGCAGCGCGGCCCGCCCCCGGTCTCAGCAGTCGAAGGGACCGAGCGTCTTGCGCAAGGGCTGGTAGCGGCAGGTGGCGGGACGCAGCGGCGCTGTGCCGGCCGGCGCGGCGCTCCAGCGCGGGCTCTCGATGGTATCGAAAGCCTTGCGCAGCTGCGCGCCCCAGCGGTCGTGCAGCATGCGAAAGTAGGGATTGGCCTCGTCGATGCAGACGATCTTGTCGCTTTCGTAGCGGTTGTTTTCGTACAGCACCATGTCCAGCGGCAAGCCTACCGACAGGTTGGACTTGAGCGTGCTGTCCATGGACACCAGCGCGCATTTGGCAGCGTCGTCCAGCGAGGTTTGGGGCGTGAGCAGGCGGTCGAGCACCGGTTTTCCGTACTTGGATTCGCCGATCTGGAAATAAGGCGTCTCGTCCGTCGCTTCGATGAAGTTGCCCGCCGAATACACCTGGAACAGGCGCATCTGCTCGCCGCGAATCTGCCCACCGAGCAACAGCGAGACGTTGAAGTCCACGCCTGCCTGCCTGAGCGCTTCGCCGTCGCGCTCGTGCACGTTGCGCACCGCGCAGCCCAGCACGCGGGCGGCATCGAACATGCTGCCCGCGTTCCAGATGGTGGTGGGCTCGCTGCGGCGCTCGTCGTCCGTCAGCTGCGTGGTCTGAAGCGCTTCGCGCACCGACTGCGCGATCGACAGATTGCCGGCCGACAGCAGCACCATGAAGCGGCTTGCGCGCTTCTCATAGATCATCATCTTGCGAAACGAACTGACCTGGTCCAGCCCGGCATTGGTGCGCGAGTCGGAGAGGAACACCATTCCGGCGTTGAGTTTGATGGCGACGCAGTACGTCATGGGCCCGGGAAAGCGGAGGGGAGAACAGTGCGGCGGAACGCAAAGCATCGTGGCGATGTGCACCAGGGCAGCCGGTTGCGCTGTGCCTCGGCAGCGGTCATTCGCTCTCCTTGCGCAGCGCGCGGTAGCGCCGCATCAACGCATTCGTCGAGCTGTCGTGGGCAAGGGGCGCCTCCTCGGGTGCGGCCAGCTCTTGTGCGGCGGTGGCTGCCAGCACCTTGCCCAGTTCCACGCCCCATTGGTCAAAAGAGTCGATGTCCCAGACCACGCCCTGGGTGAACACGCTGTGCTCGTACAGTGCCACCAGCGCGCCCAGCGACTGGGGCGTCAGCCGCTGGCACAGCAGGCTGCTGCTGGGACGGTTGCCGTCGAAGCTGCGGTGCGGCGCCACGCGTGGCGCGGCGCCTTCGCCAAGCACCTGCTGAAGGGGTTTGCCAAAGGCCAGGGCCTCGCTTTGGGCAAAAAAGTTGGCCATCAACAGATTGTGCTGGCTGTCGCTGCCGCTGGCGTCGGCCCCCAGCGGGTTGAGCGTCTGGCAGAAGCCGATGAAGTCACAGGGCACCACGGGCGTGCCCTGGTGCAGCAACTGGTAGAAGGAATGCTGGCCATTGGTGCCAGGCTCGCCCCAGACGATGGGCGAGGTGGCGTAGTTCACGCGTTCGCCACCCAGCGCCGTCTGCTTGCCGTTGCTCTCCATGGCCAATTGCTGCAGGTAGGCCGGAAAACGGCTCAGGTACTGCGCATAGGGCAGCACGGCCTGCGTCTGCGCACCCAGAAAATTGGTGTTCCACACGGCCAGCAGTCCCAACAACACCGGCAGATTGCGCTCCAGCGGAGCGGTCTTGAAGTGCTCGTCCATGGCGTGAAAACCCGCCAGCATGCTTGCAAACTGCTGCGGCCCGATGGCGATCATGAGCGAGAGGCCGATGGCCGAATCCAGCGAGTAGCGTCCACCCACCCAGTCCCAGAATTCGAACATGTTTTCCGGCGCAATGCCGAAATCGGCCACTCCCGCGGCGTTGGTCGAGACGGCGACGAAGTGCTTGGCGACAGCGGCCTCGCTGCCCAATTGCGCCACCGACCAGGCGCGCGCGGCGTGCGCGTTGGTCAAGGTTTCCAGGGTGGTGAAAGTCTTGGAGCAGACGATGAAAAGCGTCTGCGCTGCGTCCAGGTCGCGCGTTGCCTCGGCCAGTGCCGTGGCGTCGATGTTGGATACAAAGCGGCATTGCAGGTCGCGCTGGCTGTAGTGGCGCAGGGCTTCGTACGCCATCACCGGGCCCAGGTCCGAGCCGCCGATGCCGATGTTGACGATGGTGCGAATGCGCTTGCCGCTGTGGCCGCGCCACTGGCCGCTGCGCACGGAATCGGCGAAGCGGCCCATGCGGCGCAGCACGGCGTGCACCTGCGGCACGACGTCCAAGCCGTCCACAAAGACCGGGGCGCCTTCGGGGGCGCGCAGCGCCGTGTGCAGCGCGGCGCGCCCTTCGGTGGTGTTGATGGGGTCGCCACGAAACATGGCGGCGATGCGCCCCGGCAGCCCGCAGCCGCGCGCCAGGGCCAGCAGCAGGCGCAGGCTTTCGTCGTCGACCCGCTGCTTGGAGTAATCGAGATACCAGCCGGCTGCCTCGGCAGTCAGGCGCTCGCCGCGCCCTGCATCGAGCGCGAAGAGTTCCCGCAGATGCAGGCTGCCCAGCGCCTGGTGGTGCTGCACCAGTGCCTGCCACTCGGGTCGGTCAGGAAGCGCGGTCTCGCTCACGGCGTGGCCTTGTCTGCAATGCGGGTGCGGTGCATGGTGGTTCCTCTCAGCAGGTGCAATGGGCTTCTTCGGCCGTGGGGTTGTGCCAGCCGCCGTCGGCAGCAATCAAGGCATCGGCCTCCTTGGGGCCCCAGCTTGCGCGCGCATAGACGATCGCCGGGGCGTGGTCGGTCAGTACCGGATCGACTGCGCGCCATGCTGCTTCCACGGCGTCCTGGCGCGAAAACAGCGTGGGGTCGCCGGCCAGGGCATCGGTCAGCAGGCGCTCGTAGGGGGTTTGCTCGCCGGGTTCTTCCTCGATCATCACCAGTTCGCGCTGCTCGCCGACAAAGGCTTTGCCCTTTTGCTTGGCGCGGGCAGCCAGCGCAATGAGCGAATGCGGCGACAGGCGAAAGCGCAGGTAGTTGGGCTGTGCTCCGGGTGCGACGGCGTCCTCGAACAGGCGCACCGGGGGTGGCTCCAGGCGCACCAGGACCTCGCAGGCCGTATGGGCAAGGCACTTGCCCGAGCGCAGATACCAGGGCACGCCTTGCCAGCGCCAGGAATCGACATACAGGCGCAAGGCGCAGAAGGTTTCCACATCGGAATCCGGGGCCACGTGCGCCTCGCTGCGGTAGCCCTCGTACTGGCCGCGCACCAGGTCGGCGGGCGAGAGCGGGCGCATGGCGTCAAAGACCTTGAACTTTTCCGCATCCACCGCGGCGAAATGCCGGCTGCCCGGCGGCTCCATGGCAAGCAGGGCCAGCACCTGGAACAAATGGTTTTGCACCACGTCGCGCAGGCAGCCCGCGCTTTCGTAGAAGCCGCCGCGCCCCGCCACGCCAAAATCTTCGGCCAGGGTGATCTGCACGCTGGTGACGTACTTGCGGTTCCAGATGGGTTCGAGAAAGGCGTTGGCAAAGCGGAAATACAGCAGGTTCATGATCGCTTCCTTGCCCAGGAAGTGGTCCATGCGAAAGATCGAGGTTTCGGCAAACGCTGCCTGCGCCACCCGGTTGAGCGCGCGCGCCGAGGCCAGGTCGCGACCAAAGGGCTTTTCAATGACGATGCGTCCGCCCGCGGCCAGGCCCGACGCCTGCAGCGCCTCGATCACGGTGGCAAACAGCGCCGGAGGAATGGCCAGGTAAAAAGCTGGGCGCTTTGCAGAGTGCAAGGCGTGCTTGAGCGCAGAAAAGGTGGCGGTATTTTTGTAGTCGCCGCTGACGTACTGCAGCCGCGCCAGAAAAGCGCCGAGAGCGGCGGCGCGCGGGTCCGGCGCGCCGGCCTCGCCCGCGCGCTGCGCGTCCGTCACGCAAGCCCTTGCGTGCTCGCGAAATTGCTCGCTGCTCCACGGCTGCAGCGCGACGCCGATCACCGGCACATGGAGCGCGCCATGCTGCTGCATGGCGAAGAGAGCCGGCAGCACCATTTTGCGGGCCAGATCCCCGGTGGCGCCAAAGACGACGAGCGCGTCCGACGGCGCCGCGTGCGCGGCCGAAGGGGCTGGGGCTGCAGGCGTCATACACCGTCCTTTCTGAGCGAAGTGTCGCCGAGTTTCTCCACGTGCCCCCCAAACTCGCGGCGCATTGCCGATTGCACCCGGTTGGCAAAATCAGCCTCGCCGCGCGAGCCAAAGCGCGCGTACAACGCGGCGCTGAGCACCGGCGCGGGAACGGCGGCGTCGATGGCGGCCTGGATGGTCCAGCGGCCCTCGCCCGAATCGGACACGCGCCCGGCGAAACCTTGCAGCTCGCGGTCCGATGCCAGGGCCTGGGCCGTCAGATCGAGAAGCCAGGAGCCGATGACGCTGCCGCGCCGCCAGAGCTCGGCGATGTCGGCAAGGTCCAGATCGTACTGGTAGCGCTCGGGATGGCGCAGCGGCGTGGTTTCTGCGTCGACCGCGTGCGTTTGCCGGCCGACGTTGGCGTGGCGCAGGATGTTGAGCCCCTCCGCATAGGCCGCCATGATTCCGTACTCGATGCCGTTGTGCACCATTTTCACGAAGTGCCCTGCGCCATGCGTGCCGCAGTGCAGCCAGCCGCGGTCGGCGGTGCTGGTGTGCGCTGCGCGCCCTGGGGTGGGCGCCGCCGCGCCGCGGCCGGGGGCCAGCGTCTCGAAAATGGGCGTCAGTCGGGCCACGGCCTCGGCCTTGCCGCCGACCATCAGGCAATAGCCCCGCGTGAGGCCGGCGACGCCGCCGCTGGTACCCACGTCGAGGTAGTGGATGCCTTGCGCCTCGAACTGCTCAGCGCGGCGCAGGTCGTCGTGGTAGTAGGAATTGCCCCCGTCGACGACCACGTCGCCCGGGCTGAGCAGGGACTGCAGCGCGTCGAGCACGCCATCGACGGCGGCGGCCGGCACCATGAGCCAGATGGCGCGGGGCGCGCTGAGTGCAGAGACAAAATTTTGCAGGCTGGTGCTGCCCGTAGCGCCCTCGGCCACCAGCGGCACTGCCGCGCCGCTCTGGTGGTCGTGCACCACGCAGGCATGCCCGCCGCGCAGCAAGCGGGTGACCATGCTGGCCCCCATGCGTCCCAATCCAATCATTCCGAGCTGCATCCCATGGTCCTGTTCTTTCGCGTCGACTGGGTTTTCACTGCGTTCGCGGCTGTCGTCGGCACGGGTGTGGGGCAGTCGAGCGGGGCAACCCCGGCAGGTTCGGCCTCCGGGTGCAGCGACCATGCTAGCGCCTGCCCGCCGGCAAGCGCTGTCGGCGAAGGCCGACAGTGGTGGCTGGAGGGGCTCACTCCTCCCAGAAAGCTTCGATCAATGCGCCCGCCGCATCCAGCAGCCACCACTCGATCACCACGCCCCGCGGCCCCAGACCCAGAATGCCCAGCGGCCCGCGCGGCGCCGAGCGGCGCGGGCAGCGCCAGAGCTGGTCGCCCGGCTTCGCGATGGCGAGCACCGCCTGGCGCACGCTGGCGGGCACTTCGGGGGCGTGCACGTCCACGGCCCGGTCTTCGTTGACGCCGCGGTCCTGGGTTGGCGGGCTGGGTGGGGGCATGTCAGCCTTTTTCGGCGGCGCTGCGCGCCCGGTTCAGCGCCAGCAGGCGGCGCGGGATTTCGTCGTCGGGCAGGGCGGACGTGTCGCCGTCCCAAGCATAGGCCGTCGCCACGGCAGCGCCGCGCTGCGCATGCGCGCCAGCCAGCCAGGCGGGGCGCTGAGTTTAGCGCTTGGTGAGGGTGCGCCGGGCGAGCGCTTTTTCAAAGCCCGCCTTGGCCATGTTGCGGTCGGGGCAGGGCGATGCGTCCACGCTAAGCGGCACCACTTCAGGCACGCGCTCTGTCCACTCGCGCGGTTGAGCCAGGCTTCGCGCAGAGTATCAGACGCTGCGCCGCCTGGGCGATGGCGGTGGACAGGCTGTCGCAATGCTATCGTTTCGCTAGCTTATTGCACTACTCCCATGAGCGCTAGAGGCTCTTTTGGTCCAAATTTTTGCGCTGTGCATGGGCTGGGTGTGCCGGGAGCGCTCTCGCCCAAATGGCGCAGCGCCTCGATCCACCCACGTGCTGAGCACTGCATTGGGTCGCCGCCGCAATTTCTTGCGCGGAGCGCAGTACGGCTGCGCCGCTCGCCGGGCGCGGCGCATCAGGCGACGGTCTTGCGTTTCATGCTGCCCCAGATCGACCAGATCAACAAGCCCGCGCAGACCGCAAGCGCCACAGCGGTGATCGGCCGCTCGACAAACACGCTGAAGCTGCCGCGCGAGAGCAGCAGCGTTCGGCGGAAGTTCTCCTCCAGCATCGGCCCCAGAATCAGGCCCAGCAACACCGGCACCACCTCCAGGCGCAGCAGCGCCATCAGAAAGCCCACGATGCCAAAGCCCAGCAAAATCCAGACGTCAAAGGTGCTGTTGCTGGTGCTGTACACGCCGATGCAGGTGAACAGCACGATGGCCGGAAACATCAGGTGGTAGGGAATGGACAGCAGCTTGACCCACATGCCGATCAGCGGAATGTTCAGGATCACCAGGAAAAGGTTACCAATCCAGAAACTCACAATCAGGCCCCAGAACAGGTCGGGGTGGCTGGTAAGCACCTGAGGGCCGGGCTGAATGCCCTGGATGGTGAGAGCCCCCAACATCAGCGCCATGATGGCGTCGCCCGGGATGCCCAGCGTCAGCGTCGGAATGAAGGCGGTGCCCACACCGGCGTTGTTGCAGGCCTCGGGACCGGCAATCCCTTCGATCGCGCCCTTGCCGAACTGTTCCGGGTGCTTGGAAATCCGCTTTTCCATCGAATAAGACAGAAAAGTTGCCATGCCACCGCTGGTGCCAGGGAGCGAACCAAAGAACGCCCCCAGCCCGGAGCCGCGCAGCATCGGGCCGAAGGAGCGGCGCCAGTCTTCGCGCGTGGGCATCTGGTCGCGCAGCGAAAAACTTTGCTCTTGCGGCGTCACTCGTGACGTGTTGGCGCTCTTGATGACTTCGGTGATCGCAAACAGACCCATGGCCATGGCCACCAGGCTGATGCCGTCGGTCAGTTCGGGAATATCAAAAGCAAAGCGCGAGACCCCGCTGTTGATGTCGGTTCCCACGACGCCCAGGATCAAGCCGAGGAACACCATCGCTACGCCCTTGATGGGCGAACCCTGACCCACGGTGGAGGCTGCAATCAGGCCCAGCAGCATGAGCGCGCAGTATTCCGACGGCCCGAAATTCAAGGCCCAGCCTGCCAGTATCGGCGCAAAGAACATGAGCAGCACAATGCCTACGGCCGAACCCCAGAACGAGGCGACGCACTTCATGAACAAGGCGATGCCGCCGCGCCCCTGCTTGGCCATGGGGTAGCCGTCGAGCACGTCGACGGCTGCGGCCGCGTGTCCAGGCACGCCCAGCAAAATCGAGCAGGTGCCGCCTCCGTAGTCGGCACCAAAGTACACCCCGGCCAGCATGATGAGTGCCCCGGTGGCAGGCAGGTGGTAGGTGATGGGCAGCAGCAGCGAAATCGCGATCAGCGAACCCAGCCCCGGAAGTACGCCGACCAGCGTGCCCAGAAACACCCCGACAAAGCAGTACCAGAGGTTGGTGAGCGTGACCGCTTCGTTGATGCCGATGGCGAGGTTGGCACCGAAAGTTGAAAAGATGTCCATGGCCTAGAACCCCCAGGCAAAGGCGGGCAGAGTCATCTGCAGGCCGAAGGAAAAGATGAGCCAGGCGAGAACCGAAAGGGACACACCCAGCACCAGGGCACGCGCCGGTCGAAAGCTGTTGCTTCCCGAGGCGGTGACGATGACCATCAGGATGGTGGTGGGGATGAGCCCGATGCGCGTGATCAACAAGGCAAACAGCGCCACCGCAGCGATGACGGCGATGAAGGGTCGGGGCGTGAAGGGCGGCGGTTTGAGCACGTGCACGACGTGGCGAAACGAGAGCGCCGCAATGACCAGGCCCAGAAACGCCAGGATCGCCCCGAGCAGCGTGGGGAAGTAGCCTGGTCCCATGCGGGCGGCATCGCCCACTTGGTAGTGGCTCGATGCGTACAAGCTCACAGAACCGCCGATGGCCACCATGAGGACGCCGGCGATCAGGTCGCGGATATCAGGTTTCACAAGTTGCTCCAAGAATGTTGGGTGACGAGCTGAGGCCGGAAATTTCCCTCGCATGGGACTTTGCTGGGCGCGCAGCGGCTCCGGGGCGAAGTGGAACGCGAGTTGGGGCTTGCTGAGTATCACGTTGGTGACTGTATCGCGCATGCGCTGCGCGGACGGGCCATTGCGTTGCGCTCGCTCGCTCTCGACCACCTGGGCCCATGGCTCGGGTAATTGCGCATCACCGACGGTGATCACCAGCTCAAACCAGTTGTCTTCCTCGGGTTGTCATACCGTCTGAAACTGCTTGCAACCGACACGACATGGAGACGTCATGAAGATTTCCCGCTGGCTGTGTGCCCTGGCACTCGCTCTTCCGTTCGCCACCAGCGCATCCGCGCAGGATTGGCCGACCAAGCCCATCCAGGTGATCGTGCCCTTCCCGCCTGGTTCGGTGGACGCTAAGGCGCGTGTGGTGACCGAGGCTGTCTCGAACATCCTTGGGCAACCCCTGGTCATCATCAACAAGCCCGGCGCCGGCATGCTGATCGGTACCGAGCAAATGGTTCGTTCGGCACCCGACGGCTACACCATCGGGGTCGCGGTTCAGGCAAGTACCTGGATCAGTCCGCTGATCGAGCCGAGTGCCAAGTACTCGGCCAGTGACATGACGATGCTGGGCATCGCCTACGAGGCACCCATGGTGCTTGTGGCGGCGCCAAATTCCGAGCTGCGTTCGGTACAAGACCTGCTGCGCGCCGCCCGCGCCAAGCCCGGCAAGTTGAACTTTGCCGCACCGACGGGCGGCTCGATCTTTCGGATCGCATTCGAGACGCTCAAAACCATGACGGGCATCGATGTGGCTTTCGTCCCCTACCGGGGCCTGGCGCTCGCACTCAAGGACGTCATGGGCGGTCAGGTTGAGGTGGGCTTCGCGGATACCAGCTCCCTGCCCCTGTTCCAATCCGGGCAGCTGCGGCCGCTTGCCGTGACGTCCCTCAAGCGCTGGCCGCAAATGCCGGACGTTCCCACCTTTCTGGAACTCGGCATTGCACTGGACACGCAGTCCTGGCTGGGGTTTGCGGCGCCTCAGGGTTTGCCGCCTGCAGTGGAGAAGCGATTGACCTCCGCCTTGGCCGAAGCGCTCAAGAAGCCCGAGGTGCGCTCAGCCATTGAGGCCAATGGTGTTGCGTCCGTGGTTGCCGATCCCAGTCCGCAGGCGATGCGAAAGCGCATCGAGCGCGAGACGGCCGAATTCAAGAAGAACGTCAAGCCAGGCACGATCACTTTCAACTGAGCTGCCCGCCGCTCACGGTGTGCAGCAGCCCTTTTTTCACTTCAAGCGAGCAAGACATGGAATTCGAAACCCTGAAATACGAGAAGAACGAAGCCGGCTATGCCGTGGTCACGTTCAACCGCCCGGAGCGACTGAACGCCTTCAGCCGCAAACTCAACGAAGAGATGGATCTGGCGATCCACGACGTCCTCACCGACGACGCCGTCAAGGTGATGATCATCACGGGTGGGCCGCGCGCCGACGGACGCCCCTGCTTCAGCGCCGGCGGTGACCTCAAGGACGACACCCAGGGCATTCCCCGCTGGGACTACCCCGACCATGTCGGCCCGCTGCAGCGCAAAGAGGACAAACTGTTCAAGGCGAACACGGCGGCTGGCCGGCTCTGGTACAAGCGTCCACGGCTCATCTCGCCCAAGTACACGAACCTGCTCTGGTCGCCGAAGATCGTCATTGCGGCCGTTGACGGCATCGCCACCGCAGGGGGTCTCGAGATGGCGCTCGCCTGCGACATCATCATCGCGTCCGAGACAGCGCAATTCACCGACTCCCACGTCAAGAACCTGAAGATCGCCATCGGCAAAGGCTCGGTGACCACCGGACTGGCCCGGCGCGTCGGCTACAACAAGGCCCTGGAGCTGTGCCTGCTGGGCGAATTCATCGACGGCAAGGAAGCGTACCGGATCGGCCTGGCCAACCGGGTTACCGCACCGGAGAAGCTGATGGAAGAGGCCCGCGCCATGGCCACCAAGATCGCCGGCATGCGCCAGGAGGCCGTTCAGGTGACCAAACTGGCATGCCGCACGGCCGAGGACTCGAACCTCAATGACTCCTGGGCCAACGCCGACGAGTTGCTCGAGTGGATGACGTCCGACCCCAATTACCAAGGGCTGCAATCGGTCACATCGGAGTGGGCCAGCAAGAAGAAGTGATGCGCTTGCACGTTCCCTGAAAAAAGGCCCGAACCGATCACCGGATCGGGCTTTTTTTTGGCGTCTCCGGCGTCAAAGGGCCGAGGCGGCCGTTCTGCGTGCATACCGGTGGTAATCGGAGGTGGCTCACAGTTGCCTAGCGGATGCGGGCCGCAGGTTCCAATATTTGCACCAAGCCGTCTTTTTGCGGCGCGAAGGAGACGCAAGCATGCTCACGCAATTGAAATGGGTCTGTACGGCGCTGTTGTTGGGCCTTGCGCCGCTGGTGCAAGCACAGGACTGGCCAACCAAGCCGATCCAGGTCATCGTGCCCTTTCCTCCCGGGTCGGTCGATGCGAAGGTGCGCATCGTCACCGAAGAGATGTCCAGAATACTTGGCCAACCGCTTGTCATGATCAACAAGCCTGGTGCTGGCATGCTTATCGGCACCGAACAAATGGTTCGTTCGGCCCCCGATGGCTACACGATTGGGGTGGCTCTCCAGGCCAGTACCTGGATCAGCCCGCTCATCGAGACAAACGCCACCTACTCAGCAAGCGACATGACCATGCTGGGCGTCGCATACGAAGCCCCGATGGTTCTTGTCGCAGGACCGAAGACGGAAATACGCTCCGTACAAGAGCTGTTGAGCGCTGCACGCGCGAGCCCTGGCAAGTTGAACTTTGCTGCGCCCACCGGCGGCTCCATCTTTCGCATTACGTTCGAGATGCTGAAGACATTGACTGGCATCAACGTCGCCTTCGTCCCATACCGCGGCCTGGCGCTCGCACTCAAGGACATCATGGGTGGTCAGGTCGAGGTCGGTTTTGCCGACACCGGCTCGCTGCCCTTGCTTCAATCCGGCCAGCTGCGACCCCTTGCCGTGACGTCTCTCAAACGCTGGCCGCAGCTGCCGGACGTGCCGTCCCTCCATGAATTGGGCATTCCCCTCGAATCGAAGCCGTGGGTTGGCTTCGCGGCGCCCAAGGGCTTGCCGCCCGCAGTCGAGAAGCGGCTGACTTCCGCTTTGGCGGAGGCGGTTCGCAAGCCCGAGGTGCGCTCGGCGCTTGAGGCGAACGGTTTGGCATCCATGGTGGCCGATCCAAGTTCGCAGGCCATGCGCCAGCGTATTGATGGCGAGATTGCCGAATTCAAAAAGAACGTCAAACCAGGCACGATCACTTTTAATTAGTGGCCTGAGGTGAGCCTTCTCAAACCAAATATTTTGACGCTCGAAAGAATTTCTTCGGCGGTCTTGGCCGAGACCCACGGCTTGGGCAACGCCTCCCTTCTTTCACTTCAAGTGAGCAAGACATGGAATTTGAAACCCTGAAATACGAGAAGAACGAAGCCGGCTATGCCGTGGTCACGTTCAACCGCCCGGAGCGACTGAACGCCTTCAGCCGCAAACTCAACGAAGAGATGGATCTGGCGATCCACGACGTCCTCACCGACGACGCCGTCAAGGTGATGATCATCACGGGTGGGCCGCGCGCCGACGGACGCCCCTGCTTCAGCGCCGGCGGTGACCTCAAGGACGACACCCAGGGCATTCCCCGCTGGGACTACCCCGACCATGTCGGCCCGCTGCAGCGCAAAGAGGACAAACTGTTCAAGGCGAACACGGCGGCTGGCCGGCTCTGGTACAAGCGTCCACGGCTCATCTCGCCCAAGTACACGAACCTGCTCTGGTCGCCGAAGATCGTCATTGCGGCCGTTGACGGCATCGCCACCGCAGGGGGTCTCGAGATGGCGCTCGCCTGCGACATCATCATCGCGTCCGAGACAGCGCAATTCACCGACTCCCACGTCAAGAACCTGAAGATCGCCATCGGCAAAGGCTCGGTGACCACCGGACTGGCCCGGCGCGTCGGCTACAACAAGGCCCTGGAGCTGTGCCTGCTGGGCGAATTCATCGACGGCAAGGAAGCGTACCGGATCGGCCTGGCCAACCGGGTTACCGCACCGGAGAAGCTGATGGAAGAGGCCCGCGCCATGGCCACCAAGATCGCCGGCATGCGCCAGGAGGCCGTTCAGGTGACCAAACTGGCATGCCGCACGGCCGAGGACTCGAACCTCAATGACTCCTGGGCCAACGCCGACGAGTTGCTCGAGTGGATGACGTCCGACCCCAATTACCAAGGGCTGCAATCGGTCACATCGGAGTGGGCCAGCAAGAAGAAGTGATGCGCTTGCGCGTTCCCTGAAAAAAGGCCCGAACCGATCGCCGGATCGAACCTTTTTCCCCTGGTGCTCGATAGAGGCGTCCAAAGCAGCGACGCGAAGGAGATACAAGCATGATCAAACGTTGGAGTTGGGTTGCTGCGGCGCTGCTGATGAGCCTCTCAGCGCTGGTGCAAGCGCAGGACTGGCCGACCAAGCCGATCCAGGTCATCGTGCCCTTCCCACCGGGATCGGTGGACGCAAAAGCACGCATCGTCACCGATCAAGTGTCCAAGATCCTTGGGCAGCCCCTGGTCATCCTGAACAAGCCCGGCGCTGGCATGCGCATTGGCACCGAGCAGCTCTTGCGCTCGCCGCCCGATGGCTACACCCTGGAAGTGGTGGTGCAGGCGGTGGCCTGGATGGGGCCCATGATTGATCCCGCCGTGACCTACCAGCCGCTAACCGACATGACGATGCTGGCGCTGGCCTACGAGAACCCGATGGTCCTCGTTGTCAGCCAGGAAAGCGGCATCAAGAGCGTCGATGAACTGCTGCGCGCTGCACGTGCCCAGCCGGGCAAACTCAACTGGGCGGGCCCTGCAGGCGCGTCAGGCTACCGGGTTTGGTTTGAGGTTTTCAAGGGCATGACGGGCCTGGACGTCACCTACGTTGCCTATCGCGGCTTGACGCCCGCGCTTACCGATGTGGCGGGCGGCTTCGGGCAAGTCGCCTTTGCGGACTACTCGTCCCTGCCGCTCATTCTCGATGGCAAGCTGCGCCCTCTGGCCGTTACCGGGCCGATGCGGTCTGCGCAGCTGCCCAATGTCCCCACACTGAAAGAGGCGGGCATTGGATTCGAGGCCATGCAATGGCTCGGGTTTGCTGCCCCTGCAGGGCTGCCGCCAGCGGTCGCGTCGCGGCTCTCTGAAGCCTTTGCCAAGGCACTTCAAAATCCGGCGACGCGAGCAGCCATCGAGTCCGATGGCGCGCAAGTCATCCTCGACTCGAGCCCGAGTGCCATGCGCGCTCGCATCACGAGTGAAATGGCTCAGTTCCGCCAGAACGTGAAGCCTGGTGCGATCAAGATCGACTAGTGCCGTGGGTGGGAAGTGCGTTCGATGCTGCCCTATTCGCCTGCGCATGGCCTGGTGGGAAGGAGCGCCAAAAGCATTTGCACCTGGTGTGTGCGGCGCATCCAAGTTCAATGACTAACACATGGAGCGCCAACTCGATGAGCGATCGACGAACTAGCTGCGGTATCCGAAATTATCAAGGTGCAACATGGGCGTGATGGGCCTTTTCCGGCTGGATGGCAAAGTGGCGCTCGTGACCGGTGGTTCACGCGGACTGGGTCTGCAGCTTGCCGCGGGTCTGGGCGAGGCGGGCTGCAGGCTCGCCATCGCCGCCCGCAAGGCCGACGAGCTTGCGGCCGCCGAGGCGCTGCTGCGCGCTCGTGGCATCGAAGCCGCGGGGTTCGTCTGCGACCTGCGACGTCCCGCAGGCATTCCAGCGCTGGTCGAATCGGTGGTGCAGCGCATGGGCCCCATCGACGTGCTCGTCAACAACGCAGGAACCATTTGGTCGGCGCCTGCAGAGGATCACCCGGACGAGGGCTGGCACAAGGTGATGCAGCTCAACGTGGACGCGCCTTTCTTCCTGTCGCGCGAGGTGGCGCGGCGCTGCATGATCCCGCGCGGTCAGGGAAAGATCGTCAACATCGGCTCGGTGGCGGGACTCAAGGGCACGCAGGCCGGTGTGCACACCGTGGCCTACAACACGTCCAAGGCCGCGTTGTTGAACCTGACCCGTACGCTGGCCTGCGAGTGGGGGCCCTATGGCATCCACGTCAACGCCCTGTGTCCAGGCTTGTTTCCCACGCAGGAGGAAGGGCGCAGCGTGCTGGGCCACGTGCGAGAACCGGTCCGGGCGCGCACTCCGCTTCAGCGCCTGGGCGGAGAGGAGGACCTCAAAGGTTCCATCGTCTTTCTCGCCAGCGAGGCGTCCAGCCACATCACCGGGCAAGTTTTGGTGGTGGACGGCGGAGAGTCGGTGCGCTGAGCCTGCGCGCGGGCGCTGCATGCACCCAGAGGCACTTCGGAATAGGAGCTTGGGACGCTCCTTGTGGCGAGAACGGGCACTAACTGTGGGCGATGCGGTTCAGTCGTGCAAGCACCCAACCCGATTCCTCGACGATGCGGCGCACGACGTCACCGGCGCTCGGCACGTCGTCGAGCAGGCCGATACATTGTCCGGTCGAGAGCACGCCACGGTCCATACGTCCTTCCAGGATGGTCTCGAGATAGGCTTCTGCGCCGACGATGTGGCGCAGCTGCTCAAAGCTGGCGCCCTCGCGCTCGAGCGCGAGCACGGCCTCAGCCTGAGGCGTACGCAGAACCCGGCGAGCCTTGCGCAGGGTGCGCTCGATCATTACCGTGTCGTGCTGGTTCGCCTGTAGCAACGCTTGTTTCATGTCGGGATGCAGCACGGACTCGCGCGTGAGCACAAAGCGGGTGCCGATCTGTACGCCTTCCGCGCCCCAGGCGAGCGCGGCCACCATGCTGCGCCCATCGCTGATGCCACCGGCCGCGATGACCGGAATCTCCAGTTCGACCGACGCCTTGCGCACCAGGACTGAAAGGGCCACATCGTCCATCCCCGGGTGGCCGCCGGCCTCGAAGCCGACCAGTACCACACCGTCGGCACCGAGCTGCTGCGCCTTGAGTGCGAAGTGCACGGCCGGCGCGACGTGAACCCACTTCATGCCGTGGCGTTGGATGCGATCGACAAAAGCTTCCGGGTTGTGGCCCGAAGTGAAGACGATGCCGACACCAAGATCACAAATGCAATCGACGAAATCGCTCATGGAGCGCCTCGATCCGATGGATATGTTGACGCCAACCGGCTGCTCGGTCAGCAGGCGCGCACGCGCAATCTCCGCCTCCAGTTCCGCGCGCGTCTCGAAGCAGCCCGCAGTGACAAGGCCCAGCCCCCCGGCCTCCGACACCGCCGCCGCCAGTTCTGCGCGCCCCAGCCCCTGGAGGCCGCCCTGGATGATGGGGTAGCGCACGCCCAGCAGTTCGGTGATGCGTGTCTTCACGGCGTGCAGCGATCAGGCCGCGGATGGGCTGGTGCGGCTGTGGTGTTCAGGCATCAACGCTGTCGCGGTCGCCGAGTTCCTTCAGAAGCCGACGCAGGGACCGGTCGATCATGTCCAGTTCGCGGCCCACGAGATCGCTGCAATTGGGGTATCCGATTGCAGCGACTTGCGTCTGCAGCGCGCGCAGGCTCGAAAGCAGAGCGTCGGCATCGAGTGGCGCAGCGGCGTTCATAGCTGTTGCCTGCGTTGGTCTTTCCATCGTTTTTCCTTGTAGGCAAAGCGCTCGATCTCACCGGGACGCGCCTCGCTGATTTCCATGCCCACGCCCGTGTTCTCTTTGATTTTCGAGCGCAGCTCCCCGAGCACGTGCGCACGGTGCGCGGCGTCGGGGGGGGTGCCGGCCTTGAACTCCACCAGGACCCGCGCGACTTCGCGGCCGTTTTCTGCCACTCCGAGGCGTCCGTTGTATTCGTCCACCTCGGGATGCGCCAGAACGATGGCGTCGATGGCTTCCGGCCACAGGTTCATGCCGCGGATCTTGAGCATGGTGTCGTAGCGCGAGACGGTTCCTGCCTCGATGCCGTCGAAGGGTCGGCCGCAGGCACATTGCCGGTGCGATTTGAAGACCACCTTGTCGTCGGTGCGAAAGCGCAGGATGGGCATGGCCTCCCGGCCGAAGGCGGTAAGAATGACCTCACCTTCCTCATCCTCGCGCGCAGGTTCGCCAGTTTCGGGGTTCAGCACCTCTGCGTAGACCTTGTGCTCGGGAAAATGCATCATCCCGCGCCGGCCATCGGGCAGGAAGGTGCCATGCTCACAGGTGCTCGCGATGCCGCCGCCACACTGCGTCGACGCGTAGGTGTCGATCAATTTCGCGCCCCAGAACGCCTCCATCTCCTGCGCCCAGGGCACGTCGAAGCCAAAGCTGCCGAGCTTGATCGCCTTGAGCGCCGGAAAGGCGCGCCGCGGATCGATGCCCTGTTCGCGGCAGATCGTCGTCAAGCGCCGCAGATACACCGGACCGGTGGAGAAAAAGTGCGGCGGGAAGCGCTGCATCATCTCGAGCCGCGCCTCGCCCTCCATATTGCCCACCGCGAAGGTACGCAGGCCATAGTGCTGGAAGGCGGAGAGAAGCGTCACCGGGCCGGCGGTCACTCCAATCGGCACCATGTGGTAGGCCGTGTCGCCCGGCATCACGCCCGCCCAGTGCAGCGAAGCGGCCCAGCTCGTCAGCGATTCGGCGACGTCGGCAGCTGTATAGGCATGCACCTCTTGGCCCTTGCCCGAGGTGCCGCTGGTAAGAAAGCAGTACTCGACCAAGGCGTCGGGCACTGCGACCACCGAGCCGAAGGGCGGACGCTCGCGCTGGTCCGCGAGGACGTCGAGCTTGTCCACCGTCGGCACGCGGCGGCGGAAGTCCTCCGGCGTGCGGATGTCGTCCGGCGTCACGCCGGCGCGCTGCATGCGTGCGCGGTAGAACGCGCTGGAAGCGTAGGTGCGCTCAAGCGTGGCGCGCAATCGGCGCCAACGCAGTGCGTCCAGCTCGGCACGCGGCATCCTTTCGATGATCGGATTGAAGAGGCGTCGTTGCACTTGATGTCCTTTGGGTTGTGGCCGCTGCTGGCGTCCCGTTCAAGCCTTGCCGAGGATGGTCGTCGCCGAGACGGCTTCTTCTCCGTCGTAGCTGCCTCCGCCGTTGCTGGCCGCAGCAATGCGCGCACCTGCCACCTGCCGCTCGCCCGCTTCTCCGCGCAGCTGCGTGACCAACTCGTGGATCATGATGGCGCCCGTGGCGGCAACGGGATGCCCCTTGGCGAGCAGGCCGCCCGAGGGATTGACCGGCACGCGCCCGCCGAGCCTGGTCGCGCCGCTCTCCGCGAGCAGACCGCCTTCGCCCGCCGGGCAAAGCCCGAGCGCCTCGGTGTGCTTGATCTCGCCAAAGGCGGTCGCGTCGTGCACCTCGGCCAACGAGACGTCATCGGGCCCAAGCCCGGCCAGCTCGTAGGCTTTGAGCGCAGCCAGGCGCGCCACCTTTTTTTCGCTGTCGGTGGGCTCGTGGATGACACCGGACGCGAGCGCCGTCGCAAGCACCTGCACCGCTCGCTTGCGGTTGAAGCGTGCAAGCGCTTCCTTGGAGCAGACGACGATGGCCGCTGCTCCATCGCTGATCGGAGCGCACATGGCGCGCGTCAGTGGCCAAGCGACGAGGCGGTCGGCGAGCACCTCTTCGATGGTGCGCGGCGTCTTGTAGTGCGACAGCGGGTTCATCGACGCATGCCAATGGTTTTTTGCCGCGACCGCTGCCAGTTGGCGCTGCGTCAGTCCGTATTTCATCATGTGGTAACGCGCGCCAGCGGCGTACGCATCCATGAAGATGCTGCGCTCGCCGGTGTCGGTCATGGCTTCAGGGGGCAAAGGCATATCGGCCACCAGGGCGATGCTTTTTCTGACGTGTTCTTCTCCAATTTCGCGGTCCATCGCGCCCTTGAAGGCCTCGAACATCAGCTCGCGCTTTTCAGGGTAGTTCATCTTCTCGGTGCCGACGACCAAGGCCACGTCGGCCATGCCGGCGCGGATGTACGCGACTGCCTGGTTCAGTCCGGTTGTCGAACTGACGCAGGCGTTGTCGGTATTGATGATGGGCAATCCCTCGAAACCGTAAGCCCGCAGCGCGCATTGGCCGCGAATGCCGTACTGGCCTTCCATCACGCCCTGGCGGGTATTGGAGAACCAGGCGACCTCGATCGCCTCCTTGGTGCAGCCGGCATCGGCGAGCGCTGCGTCGATGGCGATTTTCGACAACTGCTTGACCGACTTGTCCAGATGGCGGCCCAGCGAAGTCATTCCAACGCCGACGATGTATGCAGAATTCATGGAGCGATCCTTGTGAGAAAAACGCAGCGTCTATGAGATGACTGGCCTGCGACTGCACCGCTCTGTGGCCCGAGCCTGCGCGTCATGCCCAAGAAGGTCTGTCGCGCTGCGGGGGATGACCAAACGGTGGTCAAAAGATACCGCCAGGGGCGGCGGCGCCATAGACAGGCACCGCGAACGCGCGATTACCGGCGGTTAGCGCCTGGGCTTGGCGGCCGAAGCCCGTGGCTCGAGCCGGGGACGGACATGCACGGCCGCCTCTTCGCGACAACGCTCGGCGAGTTCGCCGGCCAGCGCGTTTTGCGGAAAGTCTGCGCGGTGGATCAGTGCGACCGCGATTTCGGGAAGCGGCGCACCATCGAAAAGTATGGACGCGCCGGCCACGCGCTGGTCCTCGAGCTTGGTTGCAAGCGAGAGTCCGACCAGATCCGTGCTGGCGATCAGGTCCCAGTACAGCGAGGAGGAGTCGCACTGGATGGGGCGGCTGAAGGCGGGCAGATGTCTGCTGATGGCAAGGCGTTCGACCATGCCGTCCAGCACGCCACCGCGGCGCGGGGTGATCCAGTGGCAGCTGGCCAATTCCGCCAGGCTTTGCGCAGGTGCGCGCGGGTGACCAGAGCGACCGACGACGACGACACGGGTGTGAAAGAGCGGCCGTGTTCGCAAGTCGATGAGCGCATCGCGTTGTGCCACCGGGATGATCGCGAAGTCGACCACGCCCTGGCGCACTTCGGCGATGAGCTTGGCTTGCACGCCCTCGAAGATCTGGACATGCAAGTTGGGTTCACGTTGGTGAAGCGAGGCGACCGCGCGCGCCACGAACTCCAGTGGCGTTGCCATGGAGACGCCGATCGAAACGGAATGCAGCGCGCCGCCCCGCAGCAACTCCAGGTCTTCCGCAGTGCGCCGCATCTCCGACTCGATCGCGCGCGCGCGCGCCACCACGCGCTGGCCTGCGTTGGTCAGGGTCACGCCGTGGCTGCTGCGCACCAACAGCGACAGCGCAGTCTGCTCCTCGAGCTGGCGCAGACTCTTGGTCAGCGAAGGTTGGGTCAGGCCGAGCTTGCGCGCCGCTGCGCGCAGACTCCCCGTCTCGACGACCGCAAGCAGATCGCGAAGATGGTGCAATCGGAGGGTGGACCAGGGATCGACGCTAGTCATGGACGAGGGGTCAGTGAATGGGGCTCGCGCGGTGGCCGGAGCTTACAGTCTCCCACTCTTTCGAGGGCAGCGGATCGGAAGCGGCGCGGTCGGGCTTTTCTGACCGATGCCGCCAGCGTGTTTGGAGATGGTGGAACTCCCGTCCAGCGGCATGGGCCATGGGCGGGTCAAGCGCCCGGCATTGCTGCCTTGAGCTGGTACAGCACGTCCAGCGCCTCGCGCGGGCTGAGCTTGTCGGGGTCGATGGCGGCCAAGGCGGCTTCGACGCGGCTGGGCGTGGGCATGTCGGGGGCGGGCGGCGGGGCAAACAAGTCCACCTGCAGCTTGCCCTCGCCGGCGCGCGCCTCCAGGGCTTCGAGTGCGTGGCGGGCGTGGTTGAGCACGGCGGCGGGCATGCCGGCGAGTTTCGCAACCTGGATGCCATAGCTGCGGCTGGCGGGGCCGGGGGCGATTTCGTGCAGGAAGACGATGTCGTTGCCTGATTCGGCCGCGCTCACATGCATGTTGACCGCGTGGCGCGCCTTGGCGGGCAGTTCGGTCAGCTCGAAGTAGTGCGTGGCAAACAGGGTGAAGGCGCGCGTCTTGTCGTGCAGCTGCGTGGCAATGCTGCCGGCCAGCGCCAGGCCGTCAAAGGTGCTGGTGCCGCGGCCGATTTCGTCCATCAGCACCAGGCTGTGCGGCGTGGCGGCGTGCAGGATTTGCGCGGCCTCCAGCATCTCCAGCATGAAGGTCGATTGGGCGTTGGCCAAATCGTCCGCCGCGCCAATGCGGGTGTGGATGGCGTCGATGGGCCCCAGCCGGCAACTGGCGGCCGGCACATGGCTGCCGATGCTGGCGAGCAGAACGATGAGCGCCACCTGGCGCATGTAGGTCGATTTGCCGCCCATGTTCGGGCCGGTGATGACCTGCATGCGCGTGTTGGCGTTCAGGCGTGTGCTGTTGGCGATGAAGGCGCCGCTCGACGTTTCCGCCAGGCGCGCTTCCACCACCGGGTGGCGGCCGGCTTCGATCTCGATACAGGGCTCGGCCACAAGCTGCGGCGCGCACCAGTTCAGCGTGAGCGAGCGCTCGGCCAGGCAACACAGCACGTCCAGCGTGGCCAGCGCCTCGGCCAGGCGGGTGAGCGCCGGCACATGGGGCTGGAGCTGCGCCAGCACTTGGTCGTAAAGCCACTTTTCGCGCGCCAGCGCCCGCTCGGAGGCCGACAGCGCCTTGTCTTCAAACGCCTTGAGCTCGGGTGTGATGAAGCGCTCGGCGTTCTTGAGCGTCTGGCGGCGGCGGTAGTCCTCCGGCACTTTCCCGATCTGGCTGCTGGTGACTTCGATATAGAAGCCGTGCACCTTGTTGAATTGCACGCGCAGGTTGGCGATCCCGCTCTTCTCGCGTTCGCGCGCTTCCAGATCCAGCAGAAAGGAGTCGCAGTTGGTCTGGATGGCGCGCAGTTCGTCCAGCTCGGCGTCAAAGCCGCTGGCGATGACGCCGCCGTCGCGCACCAGCGCGGCCGGCTCGGGGGCGATGGCGCGCGCCAGCAAGGCGGTGCAGTCGGCGGGCGGCGTGAGGGCAGCAAAAATATGAGCCAAATAGGGCTCTAGCGCTTGTCTTGATTGCGCTAGCAGCTCTGTTTTTTGTAGCGTCTGGCCCAACGCCAGCAACTCGCGCGGGCGCACCTGGCCAAGGGCGACGCGGGCCGTGATGCGTTCCACGTCGCACACGCCCTTGAGCGCGGCGCGCAGGCGCGTCCAGCTGCCGCCCTCGCGCAGCGCAGTCGTGGCCGACAGGCGCGCGCGCGCCGGTGCGCGGTCGCGCTCGGGCTCCAGCAGCCAGCGGCGCAGCAGGCGGCTGCCCATGCCGGTCATGCAGGTGTCGAGCAAGGAGAACAGCGTCGGCGCGTCGTCGCCGCGCAGCGTCTTGACGAGTTCAAGGTTGCGCCGGGTGGTGGCGGGCAGGTCGATCAGTTCGCTGCCCCGCTGCACGCGCAGGCTGTGGATGTGTGTGAGCGGCCGGCCCTGGGTGTGCTCGGCGTAATGCAAGAGCGCGGCGGCCGCCGCCTGGGCCTCGTGCAGCTCGTGCGCGCCAAAGGCCTGCAGCGTGGCGACCTGCAGGTGCGCGAGCAGCGTGCGCTCGCCCAGCGCAGCATCAAACTGCCAGTCGGGGCGCGGCGCCAGCGGGCAGCCCAAAGCGCCTTGCTGGCGCAGGGTTTGGAGGTGGTGCTCAAAGCGCTCGGTAACGCCGGCGCTGTAGATCAGTTCGCTGGGCGCAATGCGGGCCAGCCAGGCGGGCAGTTCGTCCAGCGCGCACTCGGCCAGCAGCACGCAGCCCTGCGTCACGCTCAACCACGCCAGGCCGCAGCGCGCGCGCTTGCCGGCGTGCACAGCGAGCAGGGTGGACTCCTGCTTGTCGGACAGCAGTTCGGTGTCCGTCAGCGTGCCGGGCGTGACCACGCGCACCACCTTGCGCTCCACCGGACCCTTGGCAGCGCCGACCTCGCCCACCTGCTCGCAAATGGCGACCGATTCGCCCAGCTTGATGAGCCTCGCCAAATAGCCTTCCAGTGCATGAAAGGGAACGCCTGCCATGGTCACCGGCTCGCCCGCCGACTGGCCGCGCTGGGTCAGCGTGATGTCGAGCAGGCGCGCGGCTTTTTCGGCGTCGGCGTAAAACAGCTCGTAGAAGTCGCCCATACGGTAGAGCAGCAGCGTATCCGGGTAGCCCGCCTTGAGGGCAAGGTACTGCTGGATCATGGGGGTGTGGGCGATGTCGGGCATGCAGTGCGACAGGGTGTGGACGGGTGCTTGGGTGCGTCCCTGGGCTGGCATTGTCCACGATGGCCGCGCGCCGCCCGGCATGCCGACAGCCATCGCACCGGTGAGGCAGCCCTGTGTGATTTAGTTACGTTTTGACATACTATCGCCCGACCGGCCTCGTATACCCTTCGAGGCCTCATCCGGTGCGCCCCGCACCGTTCGCCTTGTCTGCGGGAGGTTTTCGTGTGACAGACACCCCGTCCGTGCTACCCCACCCCGCGCGCGGGCCGGCAGATCCGTCGGTGTCTGCGCAGGGCTTTTCGCTGCAGTCGTTCCTGGATGCGGTGCCGGTGGCCCTTCTCGCGTTTCGGCTGCGGGGAGCGCAGTTGTATTTGCTGTCGGCCAATGCCGCCGCACGGCAGGTGCAAGGCTTGCGGTCCGCGCTGTCTCCGGGGGTATCGGCAGCCAAGGTGTTCGTTCCATTGGCGGGAACGGTCTTGGTCGAGCAACTGGAGTTGGTGGCGCGCACGGGCGAGCCGCATGCCAGCAGACATGTGCTGCGCGACCAGGGGCGGCTGCTGCTGGCGTGGAAGATTCAGGCCCACCGCACGGAGCCGGGCAGCATCTTGGTGACCGTACAGGACATGGGCGAGCTGGAACAGGCGCGCTTGCAACTGGCCGAAGCCGAGGCGGTGCTGCAAGATACCCGGCTCGAGCTGCAGGAGCAGACCGAAGTGTTCAGCACCATGGAGAGCATGGCCCGCAGCGGCTACTGGCGGCGGATTCGGGATGCCGGCGAATCCGTGCTGCTGTGGTCGCCCGGCCTGTGCGACATTGCCGGGTTCGAGCGACAGGAGTGGATCAGCACGGAGCGCGCCCTCAGCGGCGTTCTGCCGGAAGACCGTCACGCGCTCGGCCCGGTGGCTACGACCGGGATCGGCAGCGACCTTGAATACCGCTGGCGCCGGCCCGACGGCGAAGTGCGTTGGATGCGTTCGCGCACCCGCCGCTCGGCCCAGGAGGGCGGCGTCATGGTGGAAATGGGCGTGGTGCAGGACGTGACCGAGGAGCACCGTACGGCGGCCCGCTTGCGCGACCAGCTCGACTTCATCCAGAGTATTGCCAGCAGCATTCCGGGGTTCATCTACCAGTGCCGCGTGCATCCGGACGGCAGCCACAGCCTGCCGTACGTGAGCGAGGCGGTGAACGAGTTGATGGGCGTTTCGCAGAAACTGGTGCGCCAGGACACGCAGGCGCTCGAGCGCAATGTCCTGCCCGCAGACCTGCCCATGCTGCGCCGATCGCTCGGCCGGGCCGTGCGCACGCTGCGGCCCTGGCACTGCGAATACCGTGTGCTCGCCCCCGATGGTGCAGTGCGTTGGCACATGACAAGCGCCGCTTTGCAGGCCGAGACGGATGGAACGGTCTTGATGCACGGATACACCATCGACATCACGGACCGCAAGCACGCCGCGCAGGAAATCGAGCGCCTGGCCTTTTACGACGCGCTCACCCAACTGCCGAACCGGCGCTTGCTGCTTGACCGGTTGCAGCGCTCGGTCCTCAGCAGCCAGCGCAACCACCAGCATGGCGCGCTGCTGTTCATCGACCTGGACAACTTCAAGGACCTCAACGACACCCTGGGCCACGACATGGGCGACCAGCTGCTCAGCCAGGTCGCCGCGCGACTGGTCGGCAGCGTGCGCCAGTGCGATACCGTCGCCCGCTTTGGCGGCGACGAATTCGTCGTGCTGATCGATGGCTTGGACGAAGGCCTGGCGCAGGCCCGCGTGCAGGCCGAAGCCGTGGCCGTCAAGCTGCTGCTTTGCCTGAACAAGCCGTTCGAACTGGCGGGCCAGCAGCACTACAGCACGCCGAGCATCGGGCTGACCTTGTTCGGTCAGGAGCGCTTGAGCGTGGACGAGCTGCTCAAGCGCGCCGACCTGGCGATGTACGAGTCCAAGGCCGCGGGCCGAAACACGCATCGGTTTTTTGACCCCGGCATGCAGGAGGCGCTGCATGCGCGCTCGAGCATGGAGGTCGACCTGCGCCAGGCGCTTGCCAGGGGAGAACTGTTCGCGCATTACCAGCCTGTGGTCGACGCACAGGGAAAAGTGCACGGCGTGGAGGCTCTGGCGCGCTGGAACCACCCCGAGCGCGGGGCCATCAGCCCTTTGGAATTCATTCCGCTGGCCGAACAGACCGGCCTGATTTTGCCGCTGGGCGAGCAGATTTTGCGCGGTGCCTGCGAGCAATTGGTGCGTTGGTCGGCGAATGCGCGCACGGCGCACTTGACGATTGCGGTCAACGTGAGCGCGCGGCAGTTCCGGCAGGTCGATTTCGCGGCGCAAGTGCTGCAGATCCTGCACGACACCGGCGCCCATCCCTCCCGCCTTCGTCTCGAATTGACCGAAAGCCTCCTGCTCGGAGACATTGAAGGCACGGTGGCACGCATGGAGGAGCTCAAGCGCGCGGGGGTGGGATTCGCGCTGGACGACTTCGGCACGGGCTATTCCAGCCTGGCCTACCTCAAGCGCCTGCCGCTGGACCAGCTCAAGATCGACCGCGGCTTCGTGCGCGATGTGCTGACCAATCCGAACGACGCGGCCATCGTGCGCACGGTTTTGGCCCTGGCAGACAGCCTGGACCTCACCGTGGTGGCCGAAGGTGTGGAAACCGTGGAGCAACTGGCGTTTCTGCGCTTGCATGGCTGTGCGCAGTTTCAGGGTTTCCTTTTTGGCCGGCCGGATCCGGTGGGCGACGTGGAGGCACTGCTCGATGGCAATGCCTGAGCCCAGGCGCCGGAGCGCTGTGCCATGCTGATGGGCGCTTCGCCTGAGCAGCGTGTGCCCTTGGTCAAGGGTCTCCTGCTTGTCCTGCTGGTCGCAGCGGCCGCGACCTTTGCCGTTCTGGACGTTGTCTCCGACGTGCGTGCAGCCGAGCACCGCAGCAGGCGCCAGGAACTGCTCGAGCGCACCAGCGCCGCCCTTGCCGCGCAGACGACGCGCAGCGCTTTGGTCGGCGCCGTGGCCTTGATGGGCCTGAGCGAGCCGGTGCTCAAAGCAGTGGCTCGGGGCGAAGCGCCACCGGACGCTGCGGCCGCGCTCTCCGCTCTGTCCATCGCGCGCAGGCGTTTTGGCCTGGACGGGGCCTATGTCATCAACGCCGAGGGCATCGTCGTGGCGCACGATACCGCGGGCGCACGATCCACCGGTCTGGACGTGGCGTTCCGCCCCTACTTCAGGCAGGCCTTGCAGGGACAACCCAGTGTCTACGCAGCGGTGGGCGCGCAGACCCACGAGCGTGGCTTCTATGTGGCCGCGCCACTGTACGCCGGCGAGAGCGTGCAGACGCCGGTGGTGGGCGCCGTCATGCTCAAGATGCCATTCGATTCGATCGACGAGGTGCTTGCCGGCACCGGCATGGCCACCGCTCTGCTGTCGCCGCAGGGCGTGGTCATGGCTGCGACCCAGCCCGAGTGGCTTTATGCGCTGGCGCCGCCCCTGACGCAGCAGCGCATGGAAGACATTGCCCGCGTGCGCCAATTTGGCCGGCATTTCGATCAGGGCACGGCGTCGGAACTACCGTTTGCAGAGAACGCTTCCGAGGTGCTGCTTTATGGTGCACGGCACGCCGTCGAGCGCCAGGCCCTGGATTGGGGCGATCCCAACGGCGCGTGGCATCTGGTGGTGTTGGAGGATGTGTCCGCCTTGTTCCCCCTGTCCGATCGACTGCGCTATGGCGGCGCGGCCTTCGCCGCCTTGTCGGTCCTGGGCCTCCTGCTGCTCGAGTTGCTGCGCGGTCGGGCGCGGATGGCCGCGTCGCAGCAGCGGCTCAAAGTGCTGGGCGCTGCGCTGGAAAACAGCCCGGTTTCCGTGGTGGTGACCGATGCACAGGGCGTGATCGAATGGGTCAACCCCGAGTTCGAGCGCAACACGGGTTACCGCCTGGCCGAAGTGCGCGGCCGCAAGCCTTCCTTGCTCGCCAGCGGCAGAACGCCGGTGCAAACATTCCACGAAATGTGGGCGGCCATGCTGACAGGTCGGGCGTGGACGGGAACCTTCATCAACCGCCGCAAGGATGGCTCGCACTACCAGGAGAGCGCCACGCTCTCGCCGGTGCGCGATGCCCAGGGGCGTTGCATCGGCATGGTCGGGCTGCATATGGACGTCTCTGCGCGCATGGAAGAGCAGCATCGGCTGCAGCGCAGCGAGCGCCGCCTCAAGGAGCTGCTAGAGCAGCAGAACGCCATTTTTGACAATGCGCCACCGGTGTTGCTCACCTGCGACGGCCTGATGCGCCGATTCAACCCCGCCTTTGCCGCGCTGGTCGGCGCCGCGCCGGCGCAGCTGCAGGACCAGCCCGTCGCCCTGTTGTTTGGCGGCGCCCAGCAGCATGCCGCGTTCTCCGCACGGGTGGCGCCGCTGCTCGCCCGGGGACTGGCGGTGCGGGAACACTGGGAGGTGCAGCGGCTTGATGGTGTGCGCATCGAGGTGCGGATTTCCGCGCGCGGCGTGCAGGTGGAGGGCGCTGCCCAATCGGCGCTGTGGATTATCGAAGACGTCACCGAGGCACGCCGCATCGAGGCAGCCATGCGCGAGACCAGCGAGCGGCTGGAACTGGTGCAAGGCGCAGGCAAGATGAGCGTGTTCGACGTGGACCTGCGCACCGGGCGGTGCATCTGGCGCCAGAAAAACCCCGAGGTGGACGGCATCGACGAGCGCGTGTTCGACGACTGGTTTGCGGCCTGGAAGGAGCGTCTGTTTGCAGCCGACCGCGAGCCGGCGATCGAGCGCATGCGCGCTGCCTTGAGAGGAGCGGCCACCAGCTTCAGCGACGCCTGGCGATTGCAGCGGTTTGAGGGCGGCGTGCACTGGTATGCCTGCACCGCACGCATTGTTCGCAGCGCCCAAGGCGAGGCCGAGCGCATGGTGGGTGTCACGGTGGACATCGACGCCTACAAAAAGCTGGAGGACGAAGTCGCTGCCCAGGTGCGGTTCCAGGAAGTGCTGATGGACACCATTCCGGTGCCCATCTTCTACAAGGATGCGCTGGGTCGCTACCTGGGCTTCAATCGCGCCTACGAGCAGGCCTTTGGCATCCGGCGTGAGGACTTCCTCGGCAAGACGGTGCAGGAGCTGGCCTATTTGTCCCAGGAGACACGCGATCGGTTCGCGCAGGATGCGCAAGTCGCGCTGCATGGCACGCAGGCGGTGCACCGCGAGGTGGGCATGCCGTATGCCGACGGCCAGACGCACCACACCTTGTTCTGGCTGCAAGCCTTTCAGCGGCCCGACGGCACACCGGGAGGGGTGATCGGGACCTTCGTCGACATCAGCGAGCGCGAACGCATGCAGCAGGAGCTGCTCCGCGCCAAGGAAGTGGCCGAAGAAGCCACGGCGCTCAAGTCCAGCTTTCTGGCCAACATGAGCCACGAGATCCGCACGCCCATGAACGCCATCATCGGCATGTCCTACCTGGCCCTCCAATCGGGGCTGAACACGCGCCAGCACGACTACGTGAGCAAGATTCAGCAGGCCGGACAGCACCTGATGGGGGTGATCAACAGCATTCTTGATTTTTCGCGCATCGAGGCCGGCAAGCTGCAGCTGGATGTGCGGCCTTTCGTGCTCGAACAGGTGCTCCATGGCGTCGTCGACGTGGTCAGCTACAAGGCCAATGCCAAAGGTCTGGAGCTCATCTGCGATGTCGCGCCCGACGTGCCGCAAAACCTGGTGGGCGATGCGCTGCGCATTGGGCAGATCCTCATCAACTACACCAACAACGCCATCAAGTTCACCGAGAAAGGCGACGTGGGCATCGTGGTGCGCATGCAGGCCTGCCCGGGCGACCGGGTGCTCCTGCGCTTTGAGGTCAGCGACACCGGGATCGGCCTGTCGGAGCAGCAGATCGAGCGCTTGTTCCAGAGCTTTCAGCAGGCCGACGCCTCGACCACGCGCCGCTACGGTGGCACGGGTCTGGGCCTGGCGATCAGCAAGAGTCTGGCCGAGTTGATGGGAGGCGAGGTTGGGGTGCGCAGCGTGCCCGGCCAGGGCTCCACCTTCTGGTTCACGGTTGCCCTGCAGCGGGGCATGCCGGCACGCCGACTGTTGCCCCGCCCCGATCTGCGCGGCTTGCGCGTGCTGGTGGTCGACGACAACCTCCATGCCGCCGCCGTGCTCGCCGAAATGCTGCAGGCCATGCGCTTTGACGCGCAGCAGGCGCATTCCGGCGCCGAGGCATTGGCGGCGCTCAAGCAGGCCGCCGAGCAGACCAAGCCCTTTGACCTGGTCGTGCTCGATTGGCAGATGCCAGGCATGGACGGCCTGGAGCTGGACCGGCGTATCCGCCAACTGCGCCTGCCCCAGCCGCCGCGCCGGGTGATGGTCACGGCCTTCGGCCGCGAGGACGTGCTGTGCTCGGCCCAGCAGCAGGGCATCGAGGAAGTGCTGATCAAGCCGGTGAGCGCATCGGTGATGTTTGACACGCTGATGCTGGTGCTGGGCGAGGTGGGCGAGGTGGGCGAGGTGGGCGAGGTGGGCGAGGTGGGCGAGGTGGGCGAGGTGGGCGAGGTGGGCGAGGTGGGCGAGGTGGGCGAGGTGGGCGAGGTGGGCGCGCAGGAGCCTGCGGTTGCGGCCTCGTCTGCGGCCGCCTTCTGCCCTTTTGGCGCTCTTGAAGGCTCCCGGGTGCTGCTGGTGGAAGACAACGAGCTGAACCAGCAGGTGGCGCTGGAACTGCTGCGCGAGGTGGGTGTGGTGGTCGACGTGGTCGCCGATGGCCGCCAGGCGGTCGAGCGCGCGTGCGCCGAGCGCTATGACCTGGTGCTGATGGACATGCAAATGCCCGTCATGGATGGCCTGGAGGCCACGCGCGCCATCCGCGCCGTGCCCCACCTGCTAAGACTTCCCATCGTCGCCATGACGGCCAACGCGCTGGAGTCCGACCGCCAACGCTGCCTGGACGCCGGCATGAACGACCACCTGGCCAAACCCATCGTTCCCGAGCGCTTGTGGGGCGTGTTGCAGCAATGGATAGCGCCTGCCGCTCGGCCGTTGCCGCCACGCGACGCGCCCGCAGGCGGCGACGAGGGCGCCTGGTTCCCCGCCGCAGCAGGGCTCGACGCGGAGCAGGGACTTCGCCATGCCATGGGCCGTCCCGCTCTGTACGCCCAGACGCTCCGACGTTTTCTCGACAGCCAGGAGGGTGCGGCCGGGCGCATGGCCGCGGCGCTGGCGCAGGACGAGACCGCGTTGGCGCTGCGCGAAGCCCACACCCTGCGCGGCCTGGCGGGCACCGTAGGGGCGGTGCACTTGCAAACCCTCGCCAGCGCTCTGGAAGAGGCGCTGCGAGGCGGTCGCGAAAATGCCGGTGAGGTGCAGGTGCTGCTTGACCAGCTGCAGTCCGCGCTCGAAGCCCTCGTGCAGGCGCTGCAATCCTGGCGCCAGCTGGCGCCAGCGAGCGACGGCACGCAGCCGCGCGCCGCAGGCAACGGACCTGGCTCGTTCGATCGCCTGTTGCAGAATCTGCAGGCACTGCTGCAGCGCGACGACCCGTCGGCCCTGGAATTTTTGAAAGACAATCGCCAAGCACTGGATGCGGTCTTTGGCAAAGCGCTGAAGGATCTGGAATCACCGATCGAGCGGTTTGATTTCGAGAGCGCCCTGAGCGTGCTGCGGGCCTGGATGGAGAGGCCGCCCGAGATGCCCAGTCCCCCCAGCGCGCACCCCCCCACAGGAAGCTGCCATGCAACGTGACGATGTTGTCCAAGAACCCGCCGAACGGCTGGTCAGCCAGTTGCCCACCGTGCTGGTGGTCGACGATACGCCAGACAATCTGGCGTTCATGTCGGCTTTGCTGGGCGAGCATTACCGTGTCAAGGTGGCAAGCAGCGGCGCCCGGGCCCTCAAGGCGGCGCAGGCGGCGCCCGTGCCCGATCTGATCCTGCTGGACATCATGATGCCCGACATGGACGGGTACGAAGTCTGCGGCCAGCTCAAGGCCAACGATGCCACGCGGGACATTCCGGTGATTTTTCTCACCGCGCGCGCCGACACCGAAGACGAGCGCAAGGGCTTTGCCCTGGGCGCGGTGGACTACGTCACCAAGCCTGTCAGCCCACCCATTGTGCTGGCGCGCGTGCAAACCCATCTGGCACTCAAGGCCACGGCCGATTTCCTGCGCGACAAAAGCGCCTACCTGGAGCGCGAGGTGGCGCTGCGCACGCTGGAAGTGCAGGCGATCCAAGATGTGACCATCATGGCCATGGCGTCGCTCGCCGAAACGCGGGACGATGAAACTGGCAACCACATCCGCCGCACCCAGTTGTACGTCAAGGTGCTGGCCGAGCGGCTGCGTTCACACCCCCGGTTCGAGGCGGTGCTGAGCAGGCGCATGATCGAGCTGCTTTACAAGTCGGCGCCGCTGCACGACATCGGCAAGATCGGCGTGGCCGACCATTTGCTGCTCAAACCCGGCAAGCTGAGCGAGAGCGAATACGAGGCCGTCAAGCAACACAGCCGGCTGGGACGCAAGGCCATCGAGAGTGCCGAACGGCGCCTGGGCATGCGGGTGCCGTTTCTGAATGTGGCCAAAGAAATGGCCTGCAGCCACCACGAGCGCTGGGACGGTGCAGGCTATCCCGAGGGCCTGGCTGGCGACGCGATTCCGGTGCCGGCGCGCCTGATGGCGCTGGCCGACGTCTACGACGCCATCATCAGCCAGCGCGTGTACAAGGCCGCGGGGACGCACGAACAGGCCTGTGTGGCCATCGTCAAGGGGCGGGGCACGCAGTTTGACCCGGACGTCGTCGACGCCTTCATCGACATCGCGGAGGAATTTCGCAGCATTGCCCAGCGCTTTCCAGATTGAGCGTCAAAGCGGCGCGCCGCCTTCGTCCGACGCTTGTGCGCTGCTTTCCTGGGGCGCCAGCGCCTGCTCGGCCTGGCGCACGGCGGCCTTTTCTCCTGCGGTGGCGAACTTGCTGTATTTGCCCAAAATTTGCACCAGCTGGCCGTAGACGCGCGGCGTGCCGGCCAGGCATTCGCGCTGTTCCATGAAGTCCGCTTCGCCAGTGAAGTTGCCGATCAGGCCGCCAGCCTCGGTGACCAGCAGCGAACCCGCTGCCACGTCCCAGATCGACAGGCCGGTTTCAAAAAAAGCTTCGGTGTAGCCGGCCGCCACATAGGCCAGATCCAACGCTGCAGCGCCGGGGCGGCGCAGGCCGGCGGTACGCTGCATCACGTCGCCCATCATGTTCAGGTAGCTCTTGAAGTTGTCTCCGGTACGGTAGGGAAACCCGGTGGAGATCAGCGATTGCTTGAGCTGCGTGCGCTTGGAGACGCGGATGCGGCGCTCGTTCTGAAACGCGCCGCGCCCCTTGGTGGCCGTGAACAAGTCGTTGCGGCTGGGGTCGTAGATGACAGCCTGCTCGACCTTGCCGCGCACCGCGAGGGCGATGCTCACGCAATAGACCGGAAAACCGTGGATGAAGTTGGTGGTGCCGTCCAGTGGGTCGATGATCCAGACGTATTCCGAATCCTTGGCACCATGCGCGCTGCCTGATTCCTCGGCAATGATGCCGTGGCCGGGGTAGGCCGTCAGCAGCGTCTCTATGATGGCTTGCTCGCTCGCGTGGTCGACTTCGGTGACAAAGTCATTGATCTGCTTTTGCGAGATGCGCACCGATTCCACGTCCAGCGCCGCGCGGTTGATGATGGCGCCAGCGGCGCGGGCGGCCTTGATGGCCACGTTGAGCATGGGGTGCAGGTTGGGGGACGACATGGAATTTTGAAACGAACGGGCGGCGTGCCAGGGCGGCGCGGGCACGGCGGCAGGAACGGGAAATCTCCAGCCGGCGATGCGGCGGCGACAATAAGCCCCCGATTTTACGCGCCGCCCATGGGGCCGGCCGCGAGCGTTCCATGAAAACCCGCTTCATCCTGCTTCGTACCAGCCACGCCGGCAACGTGGGCGCCACCGCCCGCGCCATGAAAACCATGGGCTTTGGCGATCTGGTGCTGGTGGCCCCGCGCTGGCCCAACGTCTTGCGGCGCGAGGAAACCATCCAGCGCGCCAGCGGCGCCCTCGACGTGCTGGAGAACGCGCGCATCGTCGCCACGCTGGACGAGGCGCTCGATGGCGTCAGCCACCTCTGCGCCACCGCCATGACACCGCGCGATTTTGGCCCGCCCACGGTGGCGCCGCGCGCGCATTTCGAATCGCTATTGAAAGAGGAGCTGCTTGAGCATGAACAGCAAGCGTCAGAGGCCAAAAACAATCAAAATCGGGCCTTTCCCGATGCCTTGGAAGCCGCTTCGCGTTCCCTGGCGGGTGTCGCCTTTCTGTTCGGTTCCGAGCGTTTTGGCATGGCCAACGAAGACGTCTACCGCTGCCATGCGGCGCTCTCCATTCCCGCCAACCCGCATTTTGGTTCGCTCAACCTGGCCGCAGCCGTGCAGCTCATTGCCTACGAGTGGCGCCAGGCCTTGGGTGGCTACCCGGTGCGCAGCAGCACAGCGCCCGCGCAGATCGCCGACGCGCAGCAGCTGGCGGGCATGCTGGCGCACTGGGAGCAAGCGCTCGCTGCCATCGGTTTTCTGGACCCGGCCGCACCCAAAAAGCTGATGCCGCGCCTGAACCAGCTGTTCAACCGCGCGCAGCCGACGCAGGAGGAAATCCACATCTTGCGCGGTGTCGCCAAGGCCATGATCGAGAGCGCGCAGCCGAAGCGCTAGACTGAGTCCCCTTTTTGTCACGGCATCACCGCCCATGTTCTCCCGCCTGCGCTCCGACATCCAATGCATCCTGGAGCGCGACCCGGCCGCGCGCAGCACGTTCGAGGTGCTCACCTGCTACCCCGGCCTGCACGCCTTGTGGCTGCACCGGCGCGCGCACTGGTGCTGGACGCACGGCCTGAAGTGGCTGGGCCGGTTCATCTCGCACCTGGCGCGCTGGTTCACCGGCATTGAAATCCACCCCGGCGCCAAGATCGGCGAGCGCGTGTTTTTTGACCACGCCATGGGCGTGGTGGTGGGCGAGACCGCCGAAATCGGCGACGGCTGCACCATTTACCAGGGCGTCACACTCGGCGGCACCTCGCTGTACAAGGGGGCCAAACGCCATCCCACGCTGGGCAAGGATGTGGTCGTCAGCGCCGGCGCCAAAGTGCTGGGCGGCTTCGAGATTGGCGACGGCGCAAAAATTGGCAGCAACGCCGTGGTCATCAAACCCGTTCCCGCAGGCGCCACGGCGGTGGGCATTCCGGCGCGCATCATTCCGTCGAAGGCAGGCGAGAGTGCCGACGTGACCGAACCCCAGGCCCCCAAGTTCACGGCCTACGGCATCACGCAAGAGGACGACCCGCTCTCGCAGGCCATGCGCGGCCTGGTGGAAAGCGCCGGCTCGCAGGAGCACCAGATCGCACTGCTCTGGCAAGCCATTGAAAAACTATCGGCTGGCCAGCACACCCAGAGCTGTGTACCGGGTGACGCGGCGCTGAAAGAGCAGTTCGAGGCGGGCAAGTTCAATGATTTGATCGGCAAATAGCTAGCGAATGAACCTTCACGCCATCGCTGCGCTCGGCAGGGTGCTGAACAGAGAGCGCGGCGCAGGCATTGGGGTCGGATAACGATTTTGCACAACAAAACTCGTTCTCCAATCCCGGACTGTTGAGCGCAGCCTTGCTGAGAGGCCTGCTTTGCGGGAATTCGCAGGCTGCCCCAGGGTGTTTCAGTGATCTTGCTATTCGGGCCAGTTCTTCGCTGCTTCATGCGGGCCGAAGAATCTCTTTCAGATGTTTGGGTAGCGCTCCGAGGCTGAGGAAGGTCAGTTCATACATGGCCGTCAGCCCTGCGGCCTGCTCCTCATCGAGATCGGTGGCGCAGATCACAAAATGGCTTCGTGGCAGCCCGAGGCGCTTGCGCAGTCGCAAGTACTTGTCGATGTCGCGGCGAAATTCCCCCGACTTGCACTCGATGCACAGCGGCGTGCCGCCTTGCGGCAGGCACAGCACGTCCAGCTCATGCAGGTCTTCATTGGGGAAAACAACTTTCACGCCACGGGCGCAAGAGAACGGCCCGCCCGATTGGTTGGCACGCTCCAGTTGCAGCATGAAGACATACCACTCCAGCCAGCCGCCGTCGAAAAACTGGCGTACCGCAGGTGCCGGTTGCAGCGTCAGGCGAACGATCTTTTCTGCCTTCTGGTAGTGGTAGCGGGCAAAAAACGTGTGGCTGTAGAGCTGGCGGCACAGGGTGTTGATGGCCTGCGCATCCTTTTGTGACAGGTTTGCCAGCTCCAGGTTCACCCAGCTGTGGCTCTTGCGATAGGCGAAGCGAATGCGCTCCATGAGTTCGCCAAAGAGCGCGTATCCGTCGCCGATCAGGCGGGCGGCATCGTCGAAAAAGCCGCTGGTATCGATGAGCGATGGATCAAAGCGCGCCTCAATCTGGCGCGCAGCGAACCAGGCTTGCAGGGGTGCGTGCTGCTCGGGCGTTGCGAGCGCGCTGGTGTTGTGCAGATCCACATCCAGGTAGGGCGCAGTGCTTTCCTGGCCTGGCTGATCCTCTGACTGCTCAGGCGGCGGCTCGGCGCTTTCGCTGGCGCGCAGCGCCGTGAGTTCGCGCGTCGCAGCAAAGTAGCGCTCCACGAGCTTCTCGACATAGAACACCGTTCCAAAGACGGTGCTGGGTGTGCCGCAGCGCGAGCATGGGGTTTGCGCACCCACAGGAAGGAGGGCGCCTTCGGCCACAAGGCCACATTGGTTACAGCGGTAAATGGGCATCGGTGCAAAGGGGTGAAAATCAGGGAACAGGCCCTAGTCGCGCAAAGGCCGTTGCGCCGTCTTGGGCCGAAACGCCTTGCACACCGCCTCGCGCGTCTCCAGGTACGGTCCACCAATCAGGTCGATGCAGTACGGCACGGCGGCAAAAATGCCGGCGGCCAGCAGGCTGCCATCGGCGGCGCGGGCGCCTTCCAGGGTTTCGGCAATGGCCTTGGGCTGGCCGGGCAGGTTGATGATCAGGCTCTGGCTGCGAACCACCGCCACCTGGCGCGAGAGGATGGCCGTGGGCACAAAGCGCAGGCTGATGCTGCGCATCTGCTCGCCAAAGCCCGGCATCTCCTTGTGCGCGATGGCCAGCGTCGCCTCGGGCGTCACGTCGCGCGGCGCGGGGCCGGTGCCGCCGGTGGTCAGCACCAGGCTGCAGCCGGCGTCCACCAGAGCCACCAGGGTGTCGCTGATGGTCTGCTGCTCGTCGGCAATCAGGCGCGGCACAAACTCGATGGGGTTGTGCAATGCGCGCACCAGCCAGTCTTGCAGCGCCGGCAGGCCCTTGTCTTCGTACACGCCGCTGCTGGCGCGGTCGCTGATGGAAACGATGCCGATCTTCACCGGCTCGGGTGGGGGCAGGGCGGGGTCAGTCATTGGGCTCGTCTTCGTCGGGGGCTTCGTCGCCGGCATGGTCCGTGCCGCCAAGTTGGGCGCGCACCAGCGCAAACAGCTCGCGGTAGGCGCGGCCCTTGCGCGGCGCAACGCCGGTGGACTCGGCAACTTTGGCGTCGTGGGCGCTCTGCGCGTCTTTGCGTGCCTGGCGGATCAGTGCGCGCAGTTGCTGGATGTCGGTGTCGGGATGCTGGGCAATCCACTCGGCCTGCGCGGCGTCTTCGGCGATCAGGCGGTCGCGCCACTGCTCGGCCTGGTGCAGCGCCATCTTCTCTTGGGCCGAGCCGCTGTGCTGCACGTCGAGTGCGGCGCGGGCGGCCTCCACGGTGGCCTCGTCAAGCTTGCGCATGAGCTTGCCGACAAACTGCATCTGCCGGCGCTTGCCCTCGAAATTGGTGATGCGCCGCGCCTCCTGCAGGGCGTCTTGCAGCTTGTCGGGCAGTTGCAGGCCGGCGAGCAGGTCGGCGCGCAGCGTGAGCAATTCTTTGCCCAGATCTTGCAGGGCATCGCTCTCGCGCTTGAGATCGGTGCGGCTCGCATCGGGCGTGCCTTTGAGCTCGGCTTTGAGTTCGACGTCGAGTTCGCTGCCTTCGGCAACGAACTGGCCGCGCACGTAGTAGCCTTTTTTGGGTTTGCGTGACATGTGGAAATCCGGGGGGTGGGCGGCCCGTGCTGTGGCCCGTGGGTGCGGTGGCGGCAAGTATCATAGCCCTCGCCATGAACCCAAAAGAACCCTCCGCCGACACCGGCTTCAGCTATTCCCGTTCTTTTTTCGAGGAGCTGGTCGATCAGGCGCTGGCGCATGCCAAAAAGCTCGGCGCCACCGACGCCGCAGCCGAAGCCTCCGAAGGCAGCGGCCTGTCGGTGGGCGTGCGCAAGGGCGAGCTGGAGACCGTGGAGCGCAACCGCGACAAATCGCTGGGCGTCACGGTCTACGTCGGCCAGCGGCGCGGCAATGCGAGCACGTCGGACTTTTCGCGCGCCGCCATCGAGCAAACCGTGCAAGCGGCCTACGACATTGCCCGCTTCACCGCAGCCGACCCCATGGCCGGCCTGCCCGACGAAGCCGACATCGCCCCGCCCGAGACGCACCGCACCGATCTGGAGCTGTTCCACCCCTGGGCCTTGACGAGCGAGGAAGCGGCGCGCATTGCACTGGAATGCGAGGCGGCTGCCTTCGCCACCAGCCGGCGCATCACCAACAGCGAAGGCGCCGGCGTATCGGCGCAGCAAAGCCATTTCTTCACCGCCCACACGCGCGGCTTTCGCGGCGGCTACGCCACCTCGCGCCACAGCCTTTCCTGCGCGCCCATTGCCAAGAGCCCCGGCAAGCGCGGCGACATGCAGCGCGACGCCTGGTACACCTCCATGCGCGACCCGCAGGAGCTCGCTGCGCCCGCAGCCGTGGGCCGCTACGCCGCCGAACGCGCCCTCTCACGCCTGGGCAGCCGCAAGATGCCCACCACCGAATGCCCGGTGCTCTTTGAGTCCACCCTGGCCGCTGGTCTGCTCGGCGCCTTTGTGCAGGCCGTCAGTGGCGGCGCGCTGTACCGCAAGAGCAGCTTTTTGCTCGACGCGCTGGGCAAGCAGGTGCTGCCGAAGCACATCGATCTGCTCGAAGACCCCTTTGTCCGGCGCGGCAAGGGCAGCTCGCCCTTTGACGAAGAGGGCGTGCGCGTGCAGCCCCGCAAGGTGGTGGACGCCGGGCGCGTGCAGGGCTACTTCCTCAGCAGCTATTCGGCGCGCAAGCTCGGCATGAAGACCACCGGCAACGCAGGCGGCTCGCACAACCTGGTGCTCACGTCCCGCCGCACCAAGAAAGACGACGACCTGGCCGCCATGCTGCAAAAGCTGGGTACGGGCCTATTCGTCGTCGAACTCATGGGCCAGGGCGTGAACTACGTGACGGGCGACTACTCGCGCGGCGCCAGCGGTTTCTGGGTGGAGAACGGCGAAATCGCCTTTCCGGTGCACGAGATTACCATCGCCGGCAACATGCGCGACATGCTCAAGGGTATCGAAGCCGTGGGCGCGGATGTCTACAACTACGGCGCCAAGACGGTGGGCTCGGTGCTGGTGAATCGGATGAAGGTGGCGGGGAGCTGAGGGCGATGGCACAGCAGCGTGTCTGCCTGCGCGAACCCATTGCGGACATCGTGCAGGCCGCTGCGCTCCTCGATCATGCCGTGACCGCTCACTTGCTCGGCCGTACTGACGAAGCTGAGCATTTGATCAGCCAGGCCGACATGCCGAAAGTCTGGGAATGGACGGAATCCATCCTGGGGAAAAATAGTCCCCATGCGATACCCGATGGTTCTTGTCGTGAACCCAGTCTCCCCCTTGCGCTGCGGACGCCTGCGCGCATGCCGAGCATGCAGGAAAAGTCCTGGCTCCATGCGCGGGATGGCTACCACTGCCGGTTCTGCGGTATTCCCGTTATTCGCTCCGAAATTCGCGAAAAAATCCGCCGCGTCTATCCCGGTGCCGTGCGCTGGGGCAAGCGCAACGCGGAACGGCACGCGGCGTTCTTTGCTCTGTGGGTGCAGTACGATCATTTGCTGCCGCATGCCAAGGGCGGCGGCAATGAGCTCTCGAACCTGGTCGTTACCTGTGCCGCCTGCAACTATGGGCGTGGCGGTTACACGCTGGAGAAGATGGGTCTTTGCAATCCGCTGGACAGGCCCCCGATCCAGTCGCCATGGGATGGGCTAGAGCGTTTTGATCGGGCAACTCGGCGATTGGGGTAAAAATTCCATCCAACGCATCAGGGATATGCGTTGGTAGCTCTCAAATAAAGAGCTCATTACCGAATCAACGCGGCTATCGCTTCCCCCACCTGCGTCGTATTCGCCGTCCCGCCCAAATCCGGCGTGCGCGGTCCGTTTTTGATGACTTCTTCCATCGCCGCCACGATGGCGTCGTGCGCGGCGCGCCCGGCGCCCTGGCCGTGGGTCAGAAAATCGAGCATCAGCGCGCCCGACCAGATCATGGCGATGGGGTTGGCGATGTTCTGGCCGTAGATGTCGGGCGCCGAGCCGTGCACGGGCTCGAACAGGCTGGGGAACAGGCGCTCGGGGTTGAGGTTGGCGGA
>JAMLIT010000009.1 GCA_023954035.1 Burkholderiaceae bacterium
TGGGCAAGGTCGAAGGCGCGGACGTCGTGGCCGGCTTTTTGCAGGTTGAGGGCCATGGGGCCGCCCATGTTGCCGAGGCCGATGAATGCGATTTGCATGGTGTTGTCTCCTGGTGGTGGTGATAGTGGATGGAGGGATTGCTTTGCTTTTGATAGCTTCTTTCGCTTATGGGATAAGCGCTAGAGGCCTAAAAAGACTGAAATTTTGACTAAAGTCGGGCCGCCTTCTGCATCGCTTGCAGGCCGGATGCGGCGGGCGCCTTGCGCCGCCGGGGCGATGCCTTGGCCTGCGGGTTGAAGGCGATGGCGCCGCCAATCCAGCGCTGCCACTGGGCGCGGGTGGCGTAGGCGTCGGGCTCCACCCAGAAGTAGCCGCGCATGCCGCCACGTGGGTCCATTTCGCGCAGGCCAGGGGTTTCGGCGGTGGCTTCGTGCTCGTCGGGCGGCAGGCGCACCAGCAGGTCTTCGCGTTTGACGGCCAGGCAGAACTTGCCGTCCACCATGAAGGCGTAGCTGCCGAACAGCGTGCGTTCTTCTACCGGAATTTCCGCGCCCAGCTGCTCGGCCAGCGCGTCCCGCACGGCGGCAATCAGGTGCAGGGTTTCGTCGGCCAGAGGGCGAGCGGGCATGGCGGCAGCGGTTGGGTTTTTGACAAAAAAGGCCGCTAGCGCTTGTCGGTCATGCGCTAGCAGCTACTGAAATGCTAGCGAATCGCATCGGGCGCGTCGCCCTCCAGCATGCGCCGCGCAATGATGACGCGCATGATTTCGTTGGTGCCTTCCAGAATCTGGTGCACGCGGGCATCGCGCAGCAGGCGCTCCAGCGGGTACTCGCGGATGTAGCCGTAGCCGCCGTGCAGTTGCAGGGCTTCGTTGCAGACCATAAAGCCCGCATCGGTGGCAAAGCGCTTGGCCATGGCGCAGTAGGTACTGGCGTCGGGCGCGCCGGCGTCGAGTTTGCTGGCGGCCAGGCGCACCATTTGCCGCGCGGCGACGAGTTCGGTCGCCATGTCGGCCAGCTTGAACTGCAGCGCCTGAAAGCTCGCCAGCGCTTTGCCGAACTGCTTGCGCTCCTGCATATAGCTTTGTGTCTGCGTCAACGCGCCCTGCGCGGCGCCGATCGAGCAGGTGGCGATGTTGATGCGCCCGCCGTCCAGGCCCTTCATGGCGATCTTGAAGCCTTCGCCCTCGCGGCCCAGCAGGTGGCTGGCGGGGATGCGCACGTTGTCGAAGCTGATGGTGCGCGTGGGCTGGCTGTTCCAGCCCATTTTTTCTTCCTTCTTGCCGTAGCTGATGCCGGGCGCGTCGGCTGGCACGGCGAAGGCGCTGATGCCGCGCGCGCCCGATTGCGCATCGCCCGTGCGGGCCATGAGCACCAGCACATCGGTGGCGCCAGCGCCGGAGATAAAAGCCTTGGCGCCGTTGATGCGGTAACCCGTGTCGGTTCGGTCGGCACGGGTTTTGAGCGATGCCGCGTCGGACCCGGCGCCGGGTTCGGTCAGACAGTACGAGGCCAGTTGTTGGCCGCTGGTCAGCGGCTCGCCCCAGCGCTCGCGCACTGCGTCGGTTCCCCAGGTGCCCAGCATCCAGGTCGCCATGTTGTGGATGGTGATGAAGGCGGTGGTGGAGGGGTCAAACGCCGCCATTTCCTCGAACACCAGCGTGGCATCCAGCCGGGGCAGCGCCAGGCCACCAATCGATTCGGGCGCGTACAGCCCGCAAAAACCCAGCTCGCCGGCTTTGGCAATCGTCTCCTTGGGGAAGATGGCCTGCGCATCCCACTCGGCCGCGTGCGGCGCCAGCTCGGCCACCGCGAAGTCGCGCGCAGTCTGCGCAAAGGCGCGCTGGTCTTCGTTCAGTTCAAAGTCCATCAGCGGGTCTCCTCGTGTTTTCTGCTTTTATTTTTGTAGCTGCCAGCGCTTACTGAATAAGCGCTAGCGGCGGTTCTAACTGATACGTTGCGTGCCAGGCGTCAGACAGGTAGCAGACGCTGCGCCCCATCGTTCGGCAGCGGGGTCAGAGCACGAGTTTCGCAGAGCGAAATCGTGATCTGACCCCGTTGCCTGTGCCGCGCGGTGCGCAACGCTGCGGCACGTACCTGCACCGCTCCTTACTTCAACGAAATCGTGGTGTTCACGCCGTGCGAAGTCGTGCTGTCATCAAACCAGCGCGCCGTGATCGTTTTGGTCTGGGTGTAGAACATCACCACCTGCTTGCCGTAGGGGCCCAGGTCGCCCAGCTTGGACGCGCGCGAACCGGTGAACGAGAACAGCGGGACGGGCACCGGGATGGGCACGTTGATGCCGACCTGGCCGACGTCGATGTCTTCCTGGAACTTGCGCGCCGCGGCGCCCGACTGCGTGAAGATGGCCGTGCCGTTGCCGTTGGGGTTGGCGTTGATGAACTCGATGGCTTCGTCGATGTGGTCGGCGCCCACCAGCACCAGCACGGGGCCGAACACCTCCTGGTCATAGATGGACATGCCGGGCTTGACGCCGGAGAAGATGGTCGGGCCGACGAAGTTGCCCTTCTCGTAGCCGGGCACTTGCGGTTTGCGGCCGTCGAGTTCGAGCTTGGCGCCCTCGGCAATGCCGCGCTCGATCAGGCCTTCCACGCGCGAGAGCGCGGCGCAGGAGACCAGCGGGCCGACGTCGGTGCCGGTTTCCGTGCCGGCGTTGACCTTGAGCGTCTTGGCCTTGGCGACCAGGTCGGGAATCCACTGCTGTGCTTCGCCCACCAGCACCGCGACCGACAAGGCCATGCAGCGCTGGCCGGCAGCGCCGAAAGCCGCCCCCGCCAGGGCGTTGAGCGTTTGTTCCTTGTTGGCGTCAGGCAGGACGATGGCGTGGTTCTTGGCGCCCATCATGCATTGCGCGCGCTTGCCGGCCAGGGTGGCGCGGTTGTAGACATGCGTGCCCACCTTGGTCGAGCCCACGAACGACACCGCCTTGATGTCTTTGTGGTCGCACAGGGCGTTGACGGCCATTTCGCCGCCGTGCACCACGTTGAGCACGCCGGCGGGAATGCCCGCTTCCATCGCCAGCTCCACCAGGCGCATGGTGACCATGGGGTCCTGCTCGGAGGGCTTGAGCACGAAGGTGTTGCCAGTGGCGATGGCCATGGGGAACATCCACAGCGGAATCATGGCGGGGAAGTTGAATGGGGTGATGCCGGCGCAGACGCCCAGCGGCTGCAGCAGCGTGTAGGTGTCGACGCCACCGGCCACGTTGTTGGCCAGCTCACCCAGCTGCAGGTTGCCTATGCTGGCGGCGTGCTCGACCACTTCGAGTCCGCGGAACACATCGCCTTCGGCGTCGGGCAGGGTCTTGCCTTGCTCGGCGGTAAGCAAGGCGGCCAGCTCGGCCATGTTCTCGCGGATGAGCTGCTGGTATTTGAGGAAGATGCGGGCGCGCGCGCCGATGGCGGTCTTGCGCCAGGTCTTGAAGGCCTCCTGGGCCGATGCGACGGCCGCGTCTATTTCCTCGGCCGTGGCGAACGGCACGCGGGCCAGCACTTCCTGCGTGGCGGGGTTGACCACGTCGCGCCACTCGGTGGTCTTGGATTCGACAAACTGGCCGCCAATGAGCAGCTTGACGGTGGGGGCCAGGGCGGCGACGGACGTGGGTGCGTTCATGGGAAGTCTCCAGGGGTGGAAGGGTGAGGGGGGCGCACGGGCCAAACCCAGTCATGGTAGCTGTGCAGAATTGTTCGCACAATAGACAATACTGCGCACGAAGTTTGCAAATTTGCACAAGCGCCAGCGGGGGCACGATGGACTGGGACAACTTGCGCTATTTTCTGGAACTCGCCCGCGCCGGCACGCTGGTGGGCGCGGCGCGGCGCCTGGGGGTGGACCACACCACGGTGGCGCGGCGCATTCAGGCGCTGGAAAAGCAGGTCGGCTCGCCGCTGTTCGCGCGCGAGGCCGCAGGCCACCGGCTGAGCGAAGCCGGCCGCACGCTGTTGCCGCAGGTCGAAGGCATGGAGGCGGCGTTTCTGGCGGTGGAGCACGCGGCGCCCGGCGTGCGCCAGGGCCTGCACGGCGCGGTGCGCATCGGCGCCACCGAAGGTTTTGGCAATCTGGTACTGGCGCCGCAACTGGCGCAGTTCGCGTCCGAGCACCCGGGCCTGGTGATCGATTTGCTCGCGCTGCCGCGGTTGGTGCACTTGTCCCGCCGCGAGGCGGACATCGTCATCTCGCTTGAGCGCCCGGCGCGCGGCGCGGTGCTCGTGGTCAAGCTCACCGACTACGTTCTTCAACTCTATGGCGCACCCGGCTACCTGGCGGCGCACGGAACCATCCGCACGCCAGCCGACCTGGCGGGCCACAGCTTCGTCAGCTATGTGGACGACCTGCTGTTTACCAAGGAACTGCAAATTCTGGACGAACTGCACCGGCCGGCGCATTTTTCACTGCGCAGTACCAGCGTGCTGGCCCAGTACGAGGCGGTGCGCGCCGGGGCGGGACTGGGCGTGTTGCCGGCGTTCGTGGCCGCGCAAGACGCGACGCTGCGCGCCGTGCTTCCCGGCGCAGCGCGTTTCGTGCGCACTTTCTGGATGTCCATGCCGGAGGAAAACAAGCACGTGGCGCGCATGCAGGCCACCTGGGAGTTCGTGCGCACTGCGGTGGCGGCACGGCAAGAGCAACTGATGCCAGATGCTATTGGATAAATAGCATGGAACGCTTTTGCAGCAAGCGCAAGAAGCCTATTTGACTCATCATTTCTGAACGGGCGGGCGGCCAGCGGGAAGAATCGGCTGGCAGACCCCCGGCTTATCGGGGCATCGCGCGCGGCCGATTCGCGCACGCTTGGCTCTGCGGCGGCGCCCATCCGCTGACCGCGCGCATCTGGAGTTCACGACATGACCCCTCTCATTTCCGGGCTCGCTTCCCTGGCATCCTTGCTTTTCAATGCGTCAAAGAGCGGAGGGGGCCCAGCGGCCGCGCCGCGGCGCAACGGCGAATCGGCGGATGCCGGACCTGCGGCGCGGGTGCGCTGGAGCCCCCAGGCGCGCGCCTGGGCGAGCGACGGCGCGCTCCAGGCGCAAACACCCAGCGCGCTGACCCGCCGCGTGGGCAGGCCAGCCGAATCTGCCGGGGAAATGGACGCGCAGCCAGCCGTTTCGCGGCAGGATTTTCAGCAATTGCTTGCCGGCTTCGGCGCAACCGAGTTGCAAACCCAGCAACTAGCAATTCGCTTGGCGAGCCGCTTCGACGCCGATCAGAACGGCGCGATCTCGCAGCACGAGTTTCAGCAGGGCCTGGCGCGTGCAGCAGCCCAGCGGCCAGGCGATGTCTTTTCGCAGCAATTGCTGGACCTGATCGACGCAAAAGGAAACGCCGACGGCCAGGTCGATGCCCGGGAGCTCGCGGCGTTGGCCCGCGCGTTTGCGCGGGCAGCGCACGCCGGCCACGCGGGCTGATTTCCGGCCTGCGCCGGGCCGGTCAAATTCTTCCCATCAAGAGCAGCACGACAAGGATGAGCACCACCAGCCCGATGCCGCCGCTGGGCCCGTAGCCCCAGGAACGGCTGTGGCCCCAGGTGGGCAAGACCCCGACCAGCAGCAGGATCAGGACGATCAGAAGAATGAGCGAGATGGACATGGAATTTTCCTTTTGTGGTTGCGTCACGAGTCGCCATCGTCGTGCCGTACCGCCGAGGTCGGCGTAGGTGCAGGACTGCGCATTCGGTCGGCTGCATCCTCGTCTGCTGCGTCTGCCCCTGCCGCACTGTGGGCGCCGTCGCTGTCGGCGAACCCTGCCTGGCCACGCGGCCGGCCTGACCAGGAGCGTGGATCGGTGCGCCCGTGGCGGTACGATCGCCGGCTCATGAGCACTTTCCTGGCGAACGACCGGTCCCGGCGCTGGATGCATGCCTGCGCCGTGCTGGTGCTCGGCTGCCTGGCCGGCGCCCTGCTGTACCGCGAGCAGGACCGGCGCCTGACCAGCATCGAGCAGGCGCGGTTCGAACAACGGGCCACACAAGTGTCGCAAGCGCTGCAGCAGCGCCTGGCCAACTACACCGAGGTGGTTTTCGGCCTGCGCAGTCTGTTCGTTGCCAACCCTGCGCTGACGCGGGAGCAGTTCCAGCGCGCCGCGCAGGCTTTGGGAGCCGACGCACGCATGCCGGGGCTGGTCAACCTCTCGTTCACGCGCCGGGTCGCGCAGGGCGAGCGAGAAGCCTTTGAGCAGCAGGTGCGCGCCGACCTTGCGCTGCCAGCGGACGCACGGCCGGGTTTCAGCGTCCATCCGCTGGTACCGCGCGAGGAATACTTCGTTGCCGACTATGTCTGGCCGCTCGAGGGCAACGAGTCAATTCTGGGGCTGGACATCAGCTCTCAGCCGGCCAATCTGGCCGCCATGCGCTATGCGCGGGACACCGGCAATGTCGTCGTCTCGGGCGCGTTTGCGCTGCTGCAGACCGCAGCCGCCCAGCCTGGAATCGTCATTCGGGTGCCGGTCTTCGCCCCGGCGCCACCGCGGGGGTCCCCCACTGGCGACTTTCTTGGCGCGGTCGCGATGACGACCAATGTCTTCGTCTTGATGCAGGCCATCGAAGCGCAGGGCGGCGAGGACATGGACATTGCGCTGTACGACCTGGGCAGGCCCGGCATGGGCCTGGACGGGGACACTGGCAAGCCGCTCTTTCGGTCTGCCGGTGGCGAGCCGCTCACCCATTTGGCCCCGGCGCAGCGCGAACTGTCGGTGCACAACCGCGTCTGGCGTCTTGATTTTCGGCCCACGGCGCGCTTTCTCAGTGCGCCCGAGACCCGCCTTCCCCTGAACAGTGCCCTGGTGGGCGCTGCGCTCGTGGTGTTGATGGGCACGGTCGTGGGATTGCTCTCGCAGCAGCGGCGCGCGGCGTTGCTGCGCGAGCAGCAATCGGTCGCCGCACTGGTCAGCAGCGAGGGCCGGTTCCTGGCGCTTTTCAACCAGGCGGCGGTCGGCGTGGCGCTGGTGGACGCCGCCAGCGGACAGCTGACGGAAGTCAACCAGCGCTTTTGCACCATTGTGGGCCGCGAACGCCCTGTGCTGCTCGGCTGCGCGCTGAGCGAGTTGTTTGCGCCGGGGCCATTGGCCGACCGCGCGAAGGCGCAGATGGAGCAATTGTTGCGCGGGCAAAGCGGTGAATTTGCCCTGGAGCTGCCCCTGGCGATGCGAATGGATCGTGCAGCCGACGGTGCGCAGCCGCAGCAGCGGTGGGTGGCGCGAACCGTTTCCGCCATGCAGCGCGAGCGCGCCGTCGGCGCAAGTACCGACGCCATCGTCGTGCTGCACGACATCACTGCCCGCCATGCCATGGAGGAAGCCCTGCGGCGCAACGAATCGCGCCTGCGCGCCTTGCTGCAGCAGCTCCCGGTGGGCGTGCTGCTGCTGGAACGGGACGGTACCGTGGCCTTGTGCAACGAGCGCTTTACCGCGTTGACCGGCTACACCGAAGCCGACCTGCCGGACGCGCAGGCGTGGTGGCAGAAAGCCTATCCGGACGCCGAATACCGCGCCCGGCTGGAGGCGGATTGGCGCCTCGCCGCGCGCAAAGCGATGCCCGAAGGCGGAGCCATCGCCAGTGGCGAATTCACCGTGGTCGCTGCCGACCACCAGCCACGCACCGTGGAGATTGCGGGTGTCTGGGTGGGCGAGCAAATGCTGGTGACCTTTGTCGATCTCTCACAGCGCAAGGCCGCAGAGCAGGAAATCCGCACCCTGGCTTACTACGATCTGCTCACTGCACTGCCCAACCGCCGCTTGCTTGTCAACCGCCTGGAGCAAAGTTTGAGGCACTGCAAACCGCCTTCGCACTGCGCGCTGCTGATGCTCGATCTGGACAATTTCAAGGCACTGAACGACACCCGGGGCCATGAACGCGGCGACCAGTTGCTCAAGCTGGTGGCCGAGCGATTGCTGACCTGCGTGCGCTCGGATGACACCGTGGCGCGTCCGGGCGGCGATGAATTCGCCGTATTGCTCGAAAACGTGGGCGACAGCGTCGAGGTGGCGCGCGCGCACAGCGGGGACATCGGCCAGAAGATTCTGGCTGCGCTGCGCGAACCCTATGCGCTTGACGGCGAGCCGCACCACAGCACGCTGAGCATGGGCGTGACCGTGTTCAGCGCCAATGAGGACACCGTGGACGGATTGCTGCAGCGCGTCGATCTCGCCATGTACCAGGCCAAGGCCGCAGGCCGCGACACGCTGTGCTTCTACGACCCCAGCATGCACGCCCAGGCCAGCGAGCGCGCCGCGCTCGAGGGCGACATGCGCGCAGGGCTGGGCCAGGGCCAGTTCGAGCTGTACTTTCAGCCCCAGGTGGACCATGGCCGCATCATTGCGGCCGAGGCCTTGCTGCGCTGGCACCACCCGCAGCGCGGTTTCGTCTCGCCCGCCAGCTTCATTCCCATGGCAGAAGAAACCGGCCTGATTCTTCCGCTGGGGCAGTGGGTGCTGGAGACGGCCTGCGCGCAACTGGCGCAATGGGCCAGGGACCCTCTGCTGGCCGAATTGAGCCTGGCCGTCAATGTCAGCCCGCGCCAGTTTCGCCAGCAAGGCTTTGTGCAGAAAGTGCTCGGCACGCTGGCCAGTACGGGCGCTGCGCCGCGCCGATTGAAGCTCGAGCTGACCGAGGGGCTTTTGCTGCAGGACGTGGACGATTCCGCGGCCCGCATGACCGAACTCAAGTCCTACGGCGTGGGTTTTTCGCTCGACGATTTCGGCACCGGCTATTCCAGTCTGTCCTACCTCAAACGCCTGCCGCTGGACCAGCTCAAGATCGACCAGAGCTTTGTGCGCGACGTGCTGACCGATCCCAATGACGCGTCCATCGTGCGCACCATTCTTGCGCTCGGCAGCAGTCTGGGGCTGCATGTAGTCGCTGAAGGCGTGGAAACCCAGGCGCAACAGGACTTTCTGGAACGCCACCACTGCCATGCCTGGCAGGGCTATCTGCTCAGCCGGCCGGTACCCGCCGAGGAATTCGCGGCGCTGGTGCGGGCGCATGGCGCCGGATGACGGAGCGCAGCGACGCGCCGCTGGCCTTTGGCCATCGTGCGCACCACGCGCTCTTTAATGCGCCCCCGCCGCTGCACCCGCGCTGCCCGCGCCGCCAGGGCGCCGCGTCAACCAGATCAGGGCGATCAAGAGCAGAAAAAGCCCCGCGGACGCCAGAAAGACGTCGTCGGCGGCGCGGGTGAAGGCCTGCTGGTCAATCAGGCGGTTGATCTGCGCCAGTGCCTGCGACTGCGACAGACCCGCGGCCGTCAGCTGCTGCAGGGTTTGCGCGAAAACGCCCTGGCCCTGCACGAGGCCTTCGGTCAGGTGCGCGTGGTGCATGGCAGCGCGGCTGTCCCACAGCGTGGTGGTGACCGACACGCCCATGGCGCCGGCCATGATGCGCACGAAATTGCTCAGGCCTGCTGCGGCGGGGATGCGCTCGGGCGGCAGGTCGGACAGCGTGATGGTGGTCAGCGGAATGAAGAAGAAAGCCATGGCGCCGCCCTGGATCAGCGTGGGAACCAGGATGTGCCAGAAGTCGGTCTGCGTGTCGAAGTGCGACCGCATCCACAGCACCAGCGCAAACACCACAAAGGCCCCTGTGGCCATGCGGCGCGGGTCCCACTGGCCCACCTTGCGCCCCACCAGAGGGGTGAGCACGATGGCAAGAATGCCCACCGGTGCCAGCGCCATGCCGGCGTTGGTGGCGGTGTAGCCCATGAACTGCTGCAGCCACAGCGGCAGCAGCACCACATTGCCAAAAAACAGCGCGTACGCGACCGACAGCGACAACACGCCAAAGGCAAAGTTGCGTTCGCGAAACAGCTTGAGGTCCACCACCGGGTGCGCATCCGTCAGTTCCCACACCAGGAAAACCGCCAGCGCGACTGCGGCGATCACCGCCAGACCCAAAATGAGCGGCGACGAAAACCAGTCCAGCTCCTTGCCCTTGTCGAGCATGAGCTGCAGCGCGCCCACCCAGAGCACCAGGAGCGACAGGCCCAGCGTGTCGATCGGTAGCTTGGCACGCGGCGTTTCGCGGTCGCGGTAAATGCTCCAGGTGACCGCCGCGGCAAGCAGGCCCACGGGCACGTTGATGTAGAAGATCCACGGCCAGGAGATGTTGTCGGTGATCCAGCCGCCCAAGAGCGGCCCCACGACCGGCGCCACCAGCGTGGTTACGCCCCAGAGCGCCAGCGCCATGCCGGCGCGAGCGCGCGGGTAGCTCGCCAGCAGCAGGGTTTGCGAGAGTGGAATCATCGGCCCCGCCACCAGGCCCTGCAGCACCCGAAACACCACCAGCATTTCCAGCGACGAGGCAAATCCGCAGAGCCACGAGGTCAGCACGAACAGCAAGATGCTCAGCGTAAACAGCCGCACCGCGCCAAAGCGCTGCGTCAGCCATCCGGTGAGCGGCACCGAGATGGCGTTCGCCACCCCAAAGCTGGTGATCACCCAGGTGCCCTGGGCCGGGCTCACGCCCACGTCGCCGGCAATGGCGGGAATGGAGACGTTGGCAATTGACGAGTCGAGCACGTTCATGAACGTGGCCAGCGAAAGCGCGAGCGTACCCAGCAGCAACGGCACGCCGTGCAGCGGCGGATGCGCCGCTTGCATCGCTTGAGGCGCGGGCGCTGCAGGGGGTGTGGGCGGCGTCCGCGGCGCGGCGTCGACAGGGGCTTGTGCAGCGGCCATGCGTTTTTAGTGCAGCGCTGGGCGGGGCGCGGCCGCTGCTGTGGCATGCGCGCGCGCCTTGCTGCCCAGATTGGCAGCGATGGTGCGCTGCACGGCCTCGTCGGCGGCCTGCCACTGGGTGTCGAACACGCTCGTCGTGGCAACGGGCTCGCTGCGCGGCGTGTCGGAGACGCTCTTCCCGCTCTGGTCTGCGGTGTCAACCGCCACGTCCATCGACAAGCCCACCCGCAAAGGATGTTGGGCGACCTCTTGCGGATCGAGGGCGATGCGCACCGGCACGCGCTGCACCACCTTGATCCAGTTGCCGGTGGCGTTTTGCGCGGGCAGCAGCGCAAAGGCCGCGCCGGTTCCCGCGCCCAGGCCCACGACGGTGCCGTGGAACGTCACCTTGTCGCCATACACGTCGGCTTGCAGCTCGGCGCTTTGGCCGATGCGCAGGGCTTGCAACTGGCTTTCCTTGAAGTTGGCCTCGACCCACAAGTCGCCGAGCGCCACGACGGTCATCAGCGGTGCGCCCGCCGCCACGCGCTGGCCCAATTGCACGCCGCGTTTGGCCACCTGGCCCGAGAGCGGTGCCACCAGCTCCATGCGCTGCAAAGCGAGAAACGCCTCGCGCACGCGGGCGGCAGCGCGCAGCACACCGGGGTGTTCTTCGATACGGGTCCCGTCGGTTTGCGTCTGGCTGGCGGCGAGCTGCTCCTGCGCGGCCAGCAGTCCGGCCTGGGCGGCGGCGACTGCGCTTTGGGCCGTGTTCACCACGGCGTTGGCGTGCTGGAACTCTTCCTTGCCGACTGCGCCGCTGGCCATGAGCGGCGCACGGCGCTTCACGTCGTCCTGCAGGCGCGCCGCTTCGGCCTGGGCCCGGGCCAGGTCGGCCTTGCGCAGGCTGATCTGCGCTTGAAGCGTCGCGTCGTTGGCAAACAGGGCGCGCACCTCGCGCACGGTTTGCGCCAGCTGGGCCTGGGCTTGGTCCAGGGCCACGCGGGCGTCGGCCGGGTCGAGCCGAACCAGCATCTGGCCGGCCTGGACATGGTCGGTGTCGTCGGCGCCAATGGCCACCACGGTGCCACCCACCTGGGGCGTGATCTGCACCACGTTGCCCGCGACATAGGCATTGTCGGTGGTTTCAAAATGACGTCCATGGACCCAGTGCCAGCCGCCCCAGCCGATGCCCACGGCGATGACGGCCAGGGCGATCAGGCTCAGGCCGCGCTTGCGTGCCGTCTTGTTTTCGTGGGGAGGGAGAGGTGCGCTCATGGTGTGAAAATGAAAAAAAGGGTGTGCCGGGGTCAGAGGACGAAGCGCTCAGTGCGCGGCCACCTGCAGCGCCAGGCTGTCGTCGCTCCAGCCGCCGCCCAGGGCGTTCATCAAGCCCAGGCGCACGTCCAGCGCGCGCGCCTGCAGTGCGAGCGCCTGGCGGCGCGCTGCCAGGACCTGTGATTCAGCGCTCAGAACGACGAGGTAGTTGCCCAGCCCGGCGGCATAGCGCTCCTGCGCGAAGCGATAGGCCTTGGCCGCTGCGGCCTCGGTTTGGCCCACCAGGGACTGCTGTTGCGCAATGGACGCTGCCGACGCCAGGCCGTCGCCCGCCTGCTTCACCGCGTCCAGAACGGCGACGTTGTACTGTGCAATGGCGGCATCCCGTTCGGCCTGACGCGCGCCCCATTGCGCCCGCAGGCGGCCCCCGTCGAAGATGGGCAGCCGCAGTGCCGGCGCAATGCCCGCCTGACGGGAACCGGCTTCGAACAGCCGGTTCAGCCCGAGCGCGTTCAGACCGACGAAGGCCACGAGGTTGACGTTGGGATAGAACTCGCTGCGCGCCGCGCTGACGCCCTGGTGGGCGGCCTCGACGCGCCAGCGCGCCGCGACGATGTCGGGCCGACGCCCCAGCAAATCGGCGCCCAGCACTTCGGGCAGGGCCGGCAGTGCCAGCGCTGCAAGCCGCGGTGCCAGCGTGCTCAGTGCCTCCGGCGCCTGCCCGGCCAGCACTGCGATCTGGCGCCGCGCCAGGGTGGCCTGTTCGCGCAAGGCTTCCGTCTGCGCCTGGGCGTCAGGGACGGCCGCCTGGGCTTGCGTGAGTTCCACCTGGCTGTCGAGGCCCGCGCCCACGCGCTCGCGAGTGAGCCGCTCGATCGCGCGGCGCTGCACCAGCGCCTGCTCGGCGACCTCACTGTCGGCCAGCACACGGGCCAGTGCCACGTAGGCCCTTGCCAGCTGTGCGGCCAGGGTGTTGGCTGCTGCTGCCGCATCGGCCTGCGCCGCTCGCGCCTGGCCCAGCGAGGCCTCCAGCTCGGCGCGGTGCAGACCGAAGAAGTCCGGACTCCAGGCCAGCGTGGCTTGCAGGTTGGCGCTGTCAAAGACGTTGCCGGCCACGGGCGGCGGCACCAGTCCATGGGCTGTGTAGCGCTGGCGCGTTGCCTCCAGTGCCCCCTGCACTTGGGGGCCGTTCGCGGCGCGGCGGGCGTCGGCCAGTGCGGCGGCCTGGGCTGCGCGGGCACGCGCTGCGGCCAGGCTGGGCTGCTGGGCCAGGGCTTGGTCGATCAGCGCGTCCAGCTGCGCGTCGCCGAGCGCCGTCCACCAGCGGGCCTGTGGCATGCGGGCCGTTTCGCCACTGCCGTGCGCCAGGCCCACGGCCTCGGGCGCGGTTGCTGCCAAAGCCACGTGGGGCGGTCCTGGCTGGGCACAAGCGGCCAGCAGGCTGAGCACGGCGAGCGCCGAAACCGATGGCAAAAGGGAAGGGGCGCGCAGGCGCGGCCGCGGGATGGGGGGCATGGGAGGGAGCGGGAGAAAGTTTCAGGTCGAGCCGCCGGGGCGGCGCAGCGCCTCGCCGTTGTCCAGCATGCGGCGAAGCAGGCCCATCAGTTGCTGCCATTCGGCGCCGGAAAAACCGGCCAGATGGGCGTTGAGCGTGTCGGCAAGAACGGGGGTCAGCTCCTGCGCCATCGCGGCGCCAAGCGGTGTGGCACGCACATGGACCACGCGCTTGTCGCTGGTCGAGCGCTCGCGCACCACCAGTTCCTTGGCTTCCAATCGGTCGAGCAAGCGCGTGACCGTCGCCGGGTCGGCTTCGAGGTCGCGCGCCAGCGCGGCCAGCGTGGTGTCCTTGCAGCGCGAGATTTTGTACAGCGGCAGGCATTGGGCGAAGGTCAGCCCTCGGCCCTGCAACTGCGCGTCGGCCACGCTGCGAATCGAAGACAGCACGCCGCGCAGCAGGGATCCCACGCTTTCTTCGGGAGTCAGTGTGGCAGCTGTGTAAAACGGTGGGGACGGGGCCGCCGATTCAGGCAGCAGCGTTGGCTCGGAACCCGCCGGCAGCCTGGGGTCGTTTGGTAGGGGTTGCCGCATGCCCGCAATTTAATTGCCAAGACAATCATTGTCTAGACAATAGTTTAAACCCCTAGGAAACGCGGGGACTTTCCTGCCGGGGGATGCCGGCTGATTGCGCAGGGGTGGGCTGGTAGGACGCGGTCGGTTCACTGGTCGGATCGATGGGACCGGCATCACCCGACCCGGACGCTTGGCGCAGCAGCGCCTGCCGACCCTGCGGTGTGATGGCCAGCACGCGCCCGAGCCGGCTCTGCGAGCCCGGCGTAGGCAGCATCGCCGCAACGTAGCCCGCGGCGCGCAATACCCGCAGGCGGTCGATGTCGGCATCCTCGCTCAGGGTGCAGGGCAGGGGGGTTCGTGCCAGTTCCCGCAGCAGTTCCATCGGCATGGCTAGCTCCTTTCGCTCGGACTATTCTTGGGGTTGAGAGCGGCGGCATCAACAAAAGATACCTTTTGACACGGACAGCGGCCCTGTGTACACCGACACGCCCCGGAGAAAAACGCTGACAGCCAGGGCAAAAACGAGTCGCTAGCCTGCGGCTTTTGCATCCCCTGGAAACGCCCATGCCGCAAGGTGACAAGTCGTCCTACACGGACAAACAGAAACGCAAGGCCGAGCACATCGAGTCCTCGTACGAAGAACGCGGCGTGAGCGAGAAGGAAGCCGAGCGCCGCGCCTGGGCCACGGTGAACAAGGAGTCTGGCGGCGGCAACAAGTCCGGCTCGGGCCGCGGCACACCGGACAACCACAGCGCAGCAAGGAAAGGCGGCAAAAAGGGGGGCGAGGCTTCCGCCTCCCGCAGCGCTGCCGAGCGCTCTGCATCGGCCAGGAAGGCCGCTGCCACGCGCAAGCGCCATGCCGAAAAATCCTCGTGAGTTCCCACCAAGGCCCGCTCCCATGAACGACGCCCACGATCGAGACCGCCCCGAAGAATCGTCGGCCGACGCCGCCGCCGAGAACGCCCGCCGCCTGCAGCAGGAGCAGGAGGCACACGACCGCGCCAGGAATGGCAAAAAGAAGGCCGGCGCACCTGCAGCGCCGGGGCCCGGCCATCCTGAGCCCTCGCCCCCCTTGCCTGCCCAGCACCTGGCCAAGCCCGGCCGTGAGGCCGACCTGGCTCCCCCGCCCCGCTTCGAAGCCAAGGACTACCGCGGTAGCGGCAAGCTGCAGGGAATGTGCGCGCTCGTCACCGGCGCCGATTCCGGCATTGGCCGCGCGGTCGCCGTATTGTTCGCCCGCGAAGGCGCGGACGTGGCGGTGCTGTACCTGAACGAGCACGAGGATGCCCAGGAAACGCAGCGCCACGTGCAGGCCGAAGGGCGGCGCTGCCTGCTGCTGGCGGGCGACGTGAAGGACCGCGGCTTTTGCCGCGAGGCGGTGGAGCACGTGCTCGCGCAGTTTGGTCGCCTGGACGTGCTGGTGAACAACGCAGCGTTCCAGCTGCATGCAGAGAAGCTTGAGGACCTTGCGCCTGAGCGTTGGGATGAAACCTTCAAGACCAACATCTACGGTTATTTTCACATGGCGCAGGCTGCTTTGCCGCACCTGCCGCGCGGCGGCTGCATCGTCAACACTGGGTCAGTGACCGGCATCAACGGCAGCGGCCACCTGCTGGACTACGCGTCCACCAAGGGCGCGATCCACGCCTTCACCCTGTCGCTGGCAAAAAACCTGGCGCCGCGGGGCATTCGCGTCAACGCCGTGGCGCCCGGCCCGGTGTGGACGCCGCTCAACCCGGCCGACAAGCCGGCCGACGAAGTGGCCGAGTTTGGCAAGGACACCGATCTGGGCCGCCCCGCGCAACCCGAGGAAATCGCGCCGGCCTACGTGTTTCTGGCCTCGCCCGTGTGTTCGAGCTACCTCACGGGCATCGTGCTGCCTATCACGGGAAGTGTCGGTTGACACTATCGTATCCATAGCTTCCAGCGCATACGTAGCAAGCGCTGGAGGCCCATTTCTTCCTAGATTCTTGACTGGTACTGCGCACGGCGCGCACCGAACGGATCGCTCAGCGCGCCGGGGCCTGAAGCAGACGGCGAGCGCGCCGCGCTCGGGTAACATGGCGGCCGCGTCAGCGCGGGCCCGGCCACCCAGGGCTTCGCCGCGCCATGACCGCGCGGGGACCCGCCCCGGCGGGTGTTTGCGCTACCGAGCGATTCGTGCGACTCAATTCGATCAAACTCTCCGGCTTCAAGTCGTTTGCCGAACCGACCAACTTCCTGCTGCCAGGCCAACTGGTGGGTGTGGTGGGGCCCAATGGTTGCGGCAAATCCAACATCATGGATGCCGTGCGCTGGGTGCTGGGCGAATCGAAAGCCAGCGAGTTGCGCGGCGAGTCCATGCAGGACGTGATCTTCAGCGGCACCACCACCCGCAAGCAGGCCAGCCGCGCCAGCGTCGAGCTGGTGTTCGAGAACAACGACCACCGCGCCGGCGGCCAGTGGAACCAGTACGCCGAGATCGCCGTCAAGCGCGTGCTGACGCGCGATGGCACCAGCAGCTACTACATCAACAACCAGCCGGTGCGCCGCCGCGACGTGCAGGATGTGTTCCTCGGCACCGGCCTGGGGCCGCGCGCCTACGCCATCATTGGCCAGGGCACGATCAGCCGCATCATTGAAAGCCGCCCCGAAGAGCTGCGCCTGTTCCTCGAAGAAGCCGCAGGCGTCTCCAAATACAAGGAGCGCCGGCGCGAGACCGAAAACCGATTGCACGACACGCGTGAGAACCTCACCCGCGTCGAAGACATCCTGCGCGAGCTGGGCGGCAACCTTGAGCGCCTGGAAAAACAGGCCGAGGTCGCCCAGCGCTACCAGGCCCTGAGCGCCCAGGCCCAGTTGCGCCAGCAGCAGCAGTGGTTTTTGAAGCGCGCCGACGCCGAGGCCGAGCAGGAGCGGGTACGGCTCGACGGCCTGCAGGCGCTCAACGACCTGGAATCGCGCACCGCCGACCTGCGCCATGTCGAGGCTGAGCTGGAAACCATCCGCCAGGCCCACTACGCTGCCGGGGACCAGGTCAACCAGGCCCAGGGCAAGCTCTACGAAGCCACGGCCGAAGTGGGCCGGCTCGAAGCCGAAATCCGCTACGTCATCGAAGGCCGCCAGCGCGTGGAGCAGCGCCTGGTGCAGCTCGCCGCCCAGGCCGAAGAATGGACCGGGCGCAGCAGCGAGGCCCAGGCCGAGCTGGAAAACCAGACCGGCGCCGGCGTGGACGCCGAGGAGCGCGCCGAAATGCTGGCCGCCCAGGTGGAGGAGCAGGCCGCGGTGCTGCCCGATCTGGAAGACGCCCTGCGCGCCAGCCAGCGCAGCGCCGACGAGCAGCGCGCCGCCGTGGTGCAAGTCCAGCAGCAGATCCAGGTGCTGGCGGCCGAGCAGCGCAGCCTGCAGGAACAAAAGCGCCAGCAAGAGCAGCGTTTTGAGCGCCTGCGCAGCGACAAAAATGCCCTGGCAGCGCCCGACGAAGCCCGGTTGCAGAACTTGCAGATCCAGCTCGATGAGGCGCGCGAAGTGGCTGAAACCCAGGCCGCGCGCCTGGCCGAACTGCAGGACGCGGTGCCCCTGCTGGACGACGAGCGGCGCACGCGCCAGCAGACGGTGAACGCCGAGAGTGCCCGTCTGGCCGAGCTCTCGGCGCGCATGCAAGCCCTGAAAGCGCTGCAGGAAAAGCTCAAGACTTCATCGAAATTGCAGCCCTGGCTGGAGCGCCAGGGGCTGGAGGGCATGGCCGGCCTGTGGAGCCGCATCCACATCGAAACCGGCTGGGAAAACGCCTTGGAGGCCGCACTGCGCGAGCGCCTTTCCGCCCTCGAAATCGGGCGGCTGGAAACGGTGCGCGGGTTTCTGGGCACGAGCGGCACCGAGGCGCCGCCCGCACGCCTGGCGTTTTTCAGTCTGCCGCCGGCCCCGCCAGCCGTGCCGGCCACCGCGCTGCCGCGCCTGGCCAGCCTGCTGCGCGTCCATGACGTGGGCCTCTCGGCCATTCTGGACGAATGGCTGCAGGGCTGCTACACCGCCAGCAGCCTGGACGACGCGCTGGCCCTGCGCGAGCGCCTGGCGCCAGGGGAGACCCTGTACGTGCCGGGTGGCCACGCCGTCACCGCGCACAGCGTGGGCTTTTACGCCCAGGACTCCGAGCAGTCGGGCCTGCTCGCGCGCGCCCAGGAAATCGAGCACCTCGAAAAAGAGCTGCGCGCCCAGGCGCTGATCAGCGACGAAGCGCGCCTGGCCCTGGCCCGCGCCGAGAGCCAGTACCAGGACAGCGCCCAGCGCCTGGCGCAGACGCGGCGCGAAGCGGCCGAATCGCAAAGCCGGGCCCACGAGCTTCAGGTGGAGCACCTGCGCCTGGCACAGCTGGCCGAGCAGGCGCGTGCGCGCAGCGCGCAAATCGATGCCGACCTGGCGGAAGTCCAAGCGCAACTGGCCGATCTGCAGGAGCGCGCCGCCACCGCTGAAGGCCGCTTTGAAGAGCTGGACATGGAGCTGGCCGACACGCAGGAGCGCCACGCCCAACTGGGCGAGCGGGTGATCGAGGCCGAACGGCGCCTCGCGGCCTGCCGCGAGCAGCAGCGCACCCTGGAGCGCCAGGCCCAGGAGGCTGCGTTCTCCCAGCGCAGCGCTGCTGCGCGCCGGGGCGAGCTGGAGCGCACCCTGGCCACCGCGTCCAGCCAGATCGCCGCATTGGCCGACGAGCGGGAACGCGCTCGGGGTGAGCTGGAGCGCTTGTCCGACGCCGCCGCCCAGGGCGGACTGCAGCAGGTGTTGGCGCAAAAGACGGAACGCGAGCAGGCGCTGGCGGCCGAGCGCAGCCGCTACGACGAACTGACCGCGCGCCTGCGCGCCAGCGACGAGCGGCGCATGCAGATCGAGCGCGCGCTGGAGCCGCAACGCGCGCGCATCACCGAATTCCAGCTCAAGGAGCAGGCCGCGCGCCTGGGACTGGAGCAGTACAGCACGCTGCTGCAGGAGGCGAACGCCGATCTGGCGGCGCTGCGGGCCTCGGTAGACGAGGGCGGCGTGCGCCTGGCGGGCCTTCAAGGCGAGATCGACCGCCTGCAGCAGGCCATTGCGGCGCTGGGCGCGGTGAATCTTGCGGCGCTGGAAGAACTGGGCGCCGCGCGCGAACGCCAAGGGTTCCTGGGCGCGCAAAGCGCCGACCTGCAGGAGGCCATGAACACCCTGGAAGACGCCATTCGCAAGATCGACGGCGAGACGCGCCAACTGCTCTCGGGCACCTTTGACGCCGTGAACCAGCACTTTGGCCGCATGTTCCCCGAACTGTTCGGCGGCGGCCATGCGCGCCTGATCGTCACCGGCGACGAAATTCTGGATTCGGGCGTTCAGGTCATGGCGCAGCCGCCGGGCAAGAAAAACCAGACCATTCATCTGCTCTCGGGCGGCGAGAAGGCGTTGACCGCCATTGCGCTGGTGTTTGCCATCTTCCAGCTCAACCCGGCGCCGTTCTGCCTGCTGGACGAAGTCGATGCGCCGCTCGACGATGCCAACACCGAGCGCTACGCCCGCCTGGTGACCAGCATGAGCACGGACACGCAATTTCTTTTCATCAGCCACAACAAGATCGCCATGGAAATGGCCCAGCAGCTCATTGGTGTCACCATGCAGGAGCAGGGCGTTTCGCGCATCGTGGCGGTCGACATGGAGTCGGCTTTATCGATGGCTAGCACATGACGCCCCCTGCGTCGCTTCGCGCCTTCCCCCTGAGAGGGATGCCTCCAGTGGCCTGGCGGCCCGGTGGCCCGGCGCGCCAGTTTCACGGTGGCGCTGGCCAAGAGCAACGGCGCCCGCCGCAGTCGCTGTCGCGGATGTCTCACAATCGCAGCGGACAGAATTGAGCTTTGAGCCTGGCGACCTATTTTTCGCAAGCCGAGAACTTTTTTTATGAGCACCCTGCAAATCAGTTTGGCCGTCATCGGCGCCGTGCTGCTCGCCCTCATCGTGGCCTACAACGCCTGGACCAACCACAAGAACGCGCCGCGCCGGGCCGAGCGCAGCGACGCGCCGCGCCAGGAGCCGGCGCTCGATGGCGCCAGGCCGCTGCCCGACCTGGCGGATGCGCAAGGGCAGGCGCCCCCCGAGGACGGCGATGGCGATTTCGCCGCTACCATGCCGGACGATGGAGCACTGGCGCTGCCGCCCATGCACGGCAGCGAACGCCGACTGGCGCTGGATGCGCTGATCGACGCCATTGCGCCCTTGTCGCTCGACCATCTGGTCTCGGGCGAAGCCGCGCTTGCTGCCCTTCCGCCCACGCGCCGCGCGGGCAGCAAGCCCTTTGCCATCGAAGGGCTGAACGAAACCAGCGGCCACTGGGAGACGCCCGCGCCCGGCCAGCGCTACCGCGCCTTCCAGGCCGGCGTGCAACTGGCCAACCGAACCGGAGCACTGAACGAAATCGAGTTCTCCGAATTTGTCGCCAAGACCCAGGCCTTTGCCGACGCCGTGGGCGCCGCGCCTGACTTTCCGGACATGCTGCACGAGGTGGCGCGAGCGCGCGAACTCGACCAGTTCGCCAGCGACCACGACGCCCAGCTCGCGTTTGCCGTGCGCGCCAGGCAAGCGGCCTGGAGCCCGGGCTACGTGCACCAGAATGCCGCCCGCGCCGGCTTCGTCGCCGGCGCTTTGCCCGGCCGCATGGTGCTGCCGGCCGTGGGCGAGGGTGGTGGCACCGTACTCACCCTGGCCTTTGACACCCAGGCGGCCTTGTCGGACGATCCGGAACAATCGGCCGTGCGCGAGCTGCTGCTCAGCCTGGACGTGGCGCAGGTAGACCGCAGCGAGCAGGCGTTTTCCCGCCTGCGCGAAGCCGCGCGCCTGTTGTGCGACAGCATGGACGCGGTGCTTTGCGACCAGAACGGCGTGCCCCTGCCGGCCATGGCCATGGACCCGATCGCTGCCGATCTGGAGTTGCTCTACGACCAGCTCGATGGACGCGACCTCTCGGCCGGCTCGCCGCAGGCACGGCGGGTATTTAGCTAGCGCTCTCCCCCCCTGTGTCGCTTCGCTCCTCCATGCAGCCGCCAGACGCGGCAGCCTTTCGGGGATGTCCACAAGCCTGCGCAGGCAGGCTTGGAGCCGCAGCCCTCAGCCCCCTCTCTCGCAACGCTGCGCGCCGCAGGTGGGGGGACGCCGCCAGCGCTGCGGGGCGGCCCTTGCGCGGCGGCCGCTGGTATGGGCCGCGCCAGTCTCATGCGCCCTATGCTATTGGGCGCTGCATGTCGCATTGAAATGTCAAAGAATTTAGACCTTTTTTCGGCTCCAGCGCAATCAGAGCAAGCGCAAGCAGCTATAAAAATAGAAGCATTGCGCCAGCAGATCAACCGCTGGGCGCACTTGTACTACGTGCAGGACGCGCCCGAGGTGCCCGACGCGGAATACGACCGCGTGTTTCGCGCGCTGCAGGCGCTGGAGGCGCAGTTCCCTGGGCTGGTGACACCCGAGTCACCCACCCAGCGCGTCGGTGGCGCGCCGCGCCCGGAGCTGACGCCGGTGCGCCACGCCGTGCCCATGCTGTCCATCCACACCGAAACCGATGTGTCGCCTGCCGGTGCGCAGGCGTTTGACGCGCGCGTGCGGCGTGAACTCGGTCTGGCTGCCGATGCCCCGCCGGTGGCTTACGTGGCAGAGCTCAAGTTCGACGGCCTGGCCATGACTCTGCGCTACGAGGCCGGCGTGCTGGTGCAGGCCGCCACGCGCGGCGATGGCGAAGTCGGCGAGGACGTGACGCACAACATTCGCACCATGCGGCAGATTCCGCTGCGGCTGCCGAGCGACGTACCGCCGGTGCTGGAAGTGCGCGGTGAGGTCTACATGGCGCGGGCTGACTTTGAAAACCTGAACGAAGCCCAGCGCGAGCGCGGCCAGAAAACTTTCATCAACCCGCGCAACACGGCCGCCGGCGCCGTGCGCCAGCTCGATCCGGCCATTGCAGCGCAGCGGCCGCTGAAGTTTTTTGCCTATGGCTTGGGTGAGGTCACGCCGGTGGAGCAGGGCGGCCCGGATTTCGCCACGCACTTCGACCTGCTCCAGCAACTGAAGCAATGGGGTTTTCCGGTCGCAGCGCAGACCACACAAGCGCTTGGCGCTAGCGAATTGGTAGCGTTCCACGAGCGCATTGCAAAGGAACGCGACCAGCTCCCCTACGACATCGACGGCGTGGTCTACAAGGTCGATGCGCTCGCCCTGCAGCGCCAGCTCGGCTTCAAGACGCGCGAACCGCGCTGGGCCGTGGCGCACAAGTACCCGGCGCAGGAGATGGTGACGCGCATCGAAGGCATCGACGTGCAAGTCGGCCGCACCGGCAAGCTGACCCCGGTGGCGCGGCTGGCGCCGGTGTTTGTGGGCGGCGTCACCGTCACCAACGCCACGCTGCACAACCTGTTCGAGATTCGGAAAAAAGGCGTGCGCGTGGGCGATCAGGTGATCGTGCGCCGCGCGGGCGACGTGATTCCCGAGGTGGTGGGCGTGGTGCCTGGGGCGCGCCCGAGTTATGTCGCCAACTTTCGCATGCCCACACATTGCCCCATCTGCGGCAGCGACGTGGTGCGCGAACCCGGCGAAGCCAACCACCGCTGCACCGGCGGCCTGTTTTGCCCGGCGCAGCGCAAGGAAGCGCTGCTGCACTTTGCCGCGCGCCGCGCCATGGACATTGACGGCCTGGGCGAAAAACTGGTGGATCAACTGGTGGATGGCGCTGTGGTGCACACCTTGCCGGACCTGTACCGCATTGGTCTCGTCGGCTTGTTGGCGCTGGAGCGCATGGGCGAAAAATCGGCACAAAACCTGTTGGCGGCGCTGGAGAAGTCGAAAAGCACCACGCTGGCACGCTTCCTGTTTGCACTGGGCATCCGACATGTCGGCGAGGCCACCGCCAAGGACCTGGCGCGGCATTTCGGCAGTCTGGATGCCATCCTGAACGCCACCACCGACGAACTGTTGCAGGTGCCCGATGTAGGCCCAGTCGTCGCAGAAGCCATCCACACCTTCCTTGCGCAGCCGCACAACCTCGAAGTTGTCGAACAACTGCGCGCCTGCGGCGTGCATTGGCCGGAAGGCCCGCCCGCCGAGCGCACCACCTTGCCCCTCGCCGGCCAGACGGTGGTGCTCACCGGCACGCTCCCCACGCTCACCCGCGAGGACGCCAAAACCATGCTGGAAGCCGCTGGTGCCAAGGTCGCAGGCTCGGTCAGCAAGAAGACGCACTATGTGGTGGCGGGGGAGGATGCCGGCAGCAAACTCGCAAAAGCGCAAGAGCTGGGGGTGGCTGTGCTCGACGAAACCGGTCTGATGGCGCTGCTGGGCAAGTCGGCATGACGCGCAAACCCGTCATTGGCCTGGCCCTGGGCAGCGGATCGGCGCGCGGCTGGGCGCACATCGGTGTGATTCGCGCGCTGCAGGCCGCCGGCATCCGTCCCGATCTGGTCTGCGGCTCCTCGATTGGTGCCGTGGTGGGTGCAGCCTACGCGCTGGGCGAACTCGACCGCTTCGAGCAATGGGCGCTGGGACTGACGGGCCGCACCGTGTTCTCGTTCATGGATTTCAAGCTCTCGGGTGGCATGCTCAAGGGCGAGCGGGTGATCGAGTTCTTCCGCCGCAATTTTTCCGACCGCGACATCGAGGCGCTGGACATGCCTTTTGCCGCCGTGGCCACCGCCTTGCATTCGGGCAGCGAGGTGTGGCTGCGCACCGGCTCCACGGCCGACGCGGTGCGTGCCTCGATGGCCTTGCCCGGTCTGTTTACACCGGCCCAGCGCGATGGGCGTTTGCTGGTGGATGGCGGTCTGGTCAATCCCGTGCCGGTGTCGCTGGCACGCGCCATGGGCGCCGACGTGGTGATTGCCGTGGATCTGAACGCCGATATCCTCAGTCGCCACCTGCGCAGCCCGGCGCGCCCGGCGCCCCCCGCCGAGCCGGTAGAGCAGGCCCTGGAGGACGAGGCGGCCAGCGCCGAATCCTCTGCCCCCTGGGTGCGTCGCCTGCAGGATGGCTTCGTCGCGCTCTTGCCCACGGGAGACCACGATCGCGAGCGGCTGCCTTCGCTCTTGGAGGTGGTAATGGGCAGCGTCAACATCATGCAGGTGCGCATCACGCGCAGCCGCATGGCGGGCGAGCCACCCGAAGTGGTGATTGCGCCGCGCCTGGCGCACCTGGGCCTGCTGGATTTTTACCGCGCCGCCGAAGCCATCGAAGAAGGTCGCAAGGCGGCGGAGGGCGCGCTGCCGTTTTTGCAGCAGTGGGGATTGGGCGAGGCGCCCTGATTCCGCTCATTTTTTGCGCTGCGCGCCATCCCTGGTTCTTGCTAGCGGTGCGCGCCCCACCAGGGCCGCCGCGCAAGGGCCTGCGCCGCCCCGCCGCCCTGGTGGTCAGCCCCTTGCCGCAGGCGCGGTTCGTGCGTTCTGTCCACGCACGTGCAAGGGGTGGTCCGCGGCTTCAATCGATGTCCACGCAATGCACGCCGAACTGGCCGCTGCGACGGTCCGCGAAAAAACGCACCAGCGTTTCCTTGACCGTGCGAAACGCCAGCTCGTCCCAGGGCAGCTCGTGCTCGGCAAAAAAACGCGCTTCCAGCGTCTCATAGCCGGGGTTGAGCGCTTCGGACAGCAATTGGGCCTGGTAGAACAGATGGACCTGGCCGACGCGCGGCACGTTGAGGACCGAAAACAGCGGGCCCAGCGCAATGTGCGCGCCGGCTTCTTCGTCGGTTTCGCGCTCTGCGCCTTGGGCGGTGGTTTCGCCCAGTTCCATGAAACCTGCGGGCAGCGTCCATTTGCCGCGGCGCGGTTCGATGGCGCGCAGGCACAGCAGCACCCGGCCGTCAGGCAGCACGGGGATGGTGCCCACCACGTTCAGCGGATTCTCGTAGTGCACACAGCCGCAGCTGGGGCACACGGCGCGCTGGCGCGTGTCGCCGTCGTCGGGCAGGCGGTAAACCACGGCGGCGCCGCAGTCGCGACAGTGACGGATGGGGCGGTGCAAGCTCATGCGATGAAAGGCCTAACAGGGTGCTAGCGCTTGTTCCACGTGCGCTCGCAGCTATTGAAATGAGAGTAGGTCAGACGATCCGCAGGCGCAGCGGCGCCAGGCCGTCGACGCCGCCCTCGAGGAGGTCGCCGGGCCGCACTGCGCCCACGCCAGCCGGGGTGCCGGTGTAGATGAGGTCGCCCGGCACGAGCTGCCAGGCCCTGGAGAGATGCTCGATCACTTCGCCGACGCTCCAGATCAACTGCGCCACGTGGCTGCGCTGGCGCTCTTCGCCATTGACCTTGAGCCAGATGGCGGCCCGGGCCACATCGAGCGCCTGCCCTGCCGGGGTGATGGGCGTGATGGGCGCGCTGGCGTCGAAACCCTTGCCAATGCACCAGGGGCGGCCCTGCTTTTTCATCTCGCCCTGCAGGTCGCGGCGGGTCATGTCCAGGCCCACGGCGTAGCCGAAGATGTGCTTGGGAGCATCGGCCGCAGCGATGTTGCCTCCGCCCTCGCCGATGGCGACCACCAGTTCGACCTCGTGGTGCAGGTCCTGCGTCAGGCTGGGGTAGGGCAGGAGCGCCGGCTCGTCGGTGGCCGCCAGAACCAGCGCATCGGCAGGTTTCAGGAAGAAAAACGGCGGCTCGCGGCCGGTGAACCCCATCTCCCTGGCGTGGTCCTCGTAGTTGCGGCCCACGCAGTAGATGCGGTGCACGGGAAAGCGGGACTCGGTGCCCAGCACCGGAACACTGGTGACGGGCGGTGGCGGAAATACGTAGTTCATGGAAGGCCTTTTGCACGGCCGGCCTGGGGGCGGCGCTAGCGTGCGTCGCTACACTCGCGCCCATGCCGCAAAACCCCCATTGTTACCGCGCGGCGGCGCTTTCGCTGTCTGAGGGCGATTGCTTGCGTCCCGACTGGCCTGCCCCCGCCAAGGTTCACGCCTTGTGCAGCACGCGCACCGGTGGCGTCAGCCGCGCTGCATTTGCCAGCATGAACCTGGGCGACCACGTGGGCGATGCACCCGAAGCGGTACAAACCAATCGCCAGCGCCTGCAAGCCACTCTGGCCCAGGTGACCCCGGGCGCGCGGCCCGTCTTCCTGCAGCAGGTCCATGGGACGCAGGTGGTGGAACTGGTTCCCGACCTGGCCGATGGCGTTTGCGCCGACGCTGCGCTGACGGCTCACACCGGCCTGGCCTGCACCGTCATGGTCGCCGACTGCCTGCCGGTGCTGATCACCGACCGCGCGGGCCGCGCCGTCGCAGCCGCGCACGCCGGCTGGCGCGGGCTGCTCGGCGGGGTGCTGGAGGCGGTTTTAGCGCGTTTTTGCCCTCTAGCGCTCATGGATAAAGCGTCAGACGCTATCGGTTCAAGAGCGCCGCTGGATCCGGCCGAGGTCCTCGTGTGGCTCGGCCCCTGCATTGGCCCGCAGGCTTTTGAAGTCGGTGCCGAGGTGCGTGCGGCCTTCTGCGCTACCGACCCGCAAGCTGCAGCCTGCTTTGTGCCCCAGGCCGGGAATCGATTTCTGGCCGACCTGCCCGGGCTGGCGCGCCAGCGGCTTGCGGCATTGGGCGTGCAGTCGGTGTTCGGCAACGACGGCAGCGATGCCTGGTGCACCGTGGCCCAGTCCTCACGTTTCTTCTCGCACCGGCTGGCCGGTGGACGCGCCGGGGGCACCGGGCGCATGGCCGCCTGCATCTGGATCGGCTGAAGCGCTGTCCCGTGGCGGCGCCACTGCGGCGCTTTCCATCTCGGCGGCCCGTTCCTGCATCTCGCGCGCAGCGTGCATCCTGCGCTTGCGGCCCGGCGTGCCCAGGATGTACACCAGGATCGAAAGCGGCAGCAGCCCGTAGAGAACGAAAGTGAGCACCGCACCCAGGACGCTGCCCGTGGGGCTGCTGGCCTCGGCAACGGCCATCAGCACGGTCACGTACAACCACGCAATCACAACCAAGTACATTCAAACTCCCGAGTCAGCCAGGCGAGGGCCAGAGAGCGGTACGATAGCAGTGGCGCCAGCATTGCGGCGCGCCCGCCGCAAGCGCCCCCATGAGGAGACAGCATGAGTTCCGATTCGCTTTGGGTCCAAAGCGCCCAGCAGTTCCAGCAGGTTTTTGGCGAGAGCTGGCAGCGCGCGCTGCAGGCCTTTCAGCAGATCGAGTTGCCTGCCCTGGCCGGGACGGACGCGGCCCCTGCGATCCGCCTGGCACCCGACAAGCTGCAGACTTTGCAAAAACAGTACGTGGAGGAAGCGGCCAAACTCTGGGCCGAGGGCCTGCTGGCGCAGCAGCCGCCGTCGGACAAGCGTTTTGCCGGCGAAGGCTGGTCCAGCAATCCGGTGGCGGCGTTCTCGGCTGCGGCCTACCTGCTCAATGCCCGAACGCTGATGGGGCTGACCGACGCCATCGAGGGCGACGAGAAAACCCGTGCCCAGGTGCGCTTTGGTGTCGAGCAATGGATTGCCGCCATGGCACCCAGCAACTTTCTCGCCTTCAATGCCGAAGCCCAGCGCAAGGCCATCGAGACGCGCGGAGAGAGCATTGCCAAAGGCATGGCCAACCTGATGCACGACATGCGCCAGGGCCATGTGTCCATGACCGACGAGAGCCTGTTTGAAGTGGGCCGCAATGTGGCGACCACCGAGGGCGCCGTGGTCTACGAGAACGCGCTGTTCCAGCTCATCGAATACAAGCCGCTGACGGACAAGGTCTTCGAGCGGCCGTTCCTGCTGGTGCCGCCGTGCATCAACAAGTTCTACATTCTCGATCTGCAGCCCGAGAACTCGCTCATCCGTTACAGCGTGGCCCAGGGCCACCACACCTTCGTCGTGAGCTGGCGCAACCCCGACCAGTCACTGGCCGACAAGACCTGGGACGACTACGTCGAGCACGGGGCCATGCAGGCGATTGCGGTGGTCCGCGAAATCACCGGCGCGAGCCAGATCAATGCACTGGGCTTTTGCGTGGGAGGCACGATCCTGAGCAACGCGCTGGCGGTGTACGCCGCGCGCGGCGAAGAACCAGTCACCAGCGCCACCTTCCTCACCACGCTGATCGACTTCACCGACACCGGCATTCTGGACGTTTTCATCAGCGAGGCTTCCGTGCGCATGCGCGAGCTGCAAATGGGTCAGGGCGGCTTGATGAAGGGCAAGGACCTGGCGTGCACCTTCAGCTTCCTGCGCCCGAACGATCTGGTGTGGAACTACGTGGTCGGCAACTACCTTAAGGGCGAAACACCGCCGCCGTTTGACCTGTTGTACTGGAACAGCGACAGCACCAATCTGCCCGGCCCGTTCTATGCCTGGTATTTGCGCAACACCTACCTGGAGAACAACATGGTCCAGCCCGGCAAGCTGACCGTGTGCGGCGAAAAGCTCGACCTGCGCAAGGTCAAGCTCCCGGTCTACATCTACGGCTCGCGCGAAGACCACATCGTGCCCATCACGGCGGCCTATGCCAGCACCCAGGTCCTGCCGGGCAAAAAGCGCTTTGTCATGGGGGCTTCGGGCCACATCGCCGGTGTCATCAATCCGCCGTCAGCCAACAAACGCATGCACTGGGTTCGCGAGGATGGCAAATTCCCCGCCTCGCTGGACGCCTGGCTCGAAGGCGCGACCGAGCACAAGGGCAGTTGGTGGCCCGATTGGTCCGATTGGCTGGCGGGCCACGCCGGCAGACAGGTCGCGGCGCCCAAGCGCTATGGCAAGGGCGCGAAGTTCAAAGTCATCGAGCCGGCCCCTGGCCGCTACGTCAAGCAGAAAGCCTGAATCCGTTTTTCAATAGAGGACAACACCATGGAAGACATCGTCATCGTTTCCGCCGCCCGCACCGCCGTGGGCAAGTTCGGCGGCGCGCTCGCCAAAACGCCGGCCACCGAACTGGGCAGCATCGTCATCAAGGAGGCCATTGCCCGCGCCGGCGTCGGTCTGGACCAGATTGGCGAGGTCATCATGGGCCAGGTGCTCACTGCCGGCGTCGGCCAGAACCCGGCGCGCCAGGCCATGATGAAGGCGGGCGTGGCCAGGGAGACGCCTGCGCTCACCATCAACGCCGTCTGCGGCTCCGGGCTCAAGTCCGTAATGCTGGCGGCCCAGGCCATCGCCACGGGCGACAGCGAAATCGTCGTGGCCGGTGGCCAGGAAAACATGAGCTTCTCGCCCCACGTGCTGAACGGCTCGCGCGATGGCCAACGCATGGGCGATTGGAAGATGGTCGACAGCATGATCGTCGATGGGCTGTGGGATGTGTACAACCAGTACCACATGGGTATTACGGCGGAGAACGTCGCCAAGCAATATGGCATCACGCGCGAAATGCAGGATGCGCTCGCCCTCGCCAGCCAGCAAAAGGCGGCAGCGGCCCAGGACGCAGGCCGTTTCGTGGATGAAATCGTCAGCGTCAGCATTCCTCAGCGCAAGGGCGATCCTGTGGTGTTCAACGCCGACGAATACCTCAACCGCAAGAGCAACGCCGAAGCGCTCGCCGGTCTGCGTCCGGCGTTTGACAAGGGTGGCAGTGTCACGGCGGGCAACGCTTCGGGCATCAACGACGGCGCGGCCGCGGTGGTGGTGATGAGCGCCAAGAAGGCGGCTGCGCTCGGCCTCAAGCCCCTGGCGCGCATAGCCGCCTACGGCACCAGCGGGCTGGACCCTGCCATCATGGGCATGGGCCCGGTGTCTGCCACCCGCAAGGCCCTGCAGCGGGCGGGATGGACCGCCGGCGACATCGACCTGTTCGAGCTGAACGAAGCCTTTGGTGCCCAGGCCTGTGCGGTCAACAAGGAGCTTGCCATCGACCCGTCCAAGGTGAACGTCAATGGCGGCGCCATTGCCATTGGCCACCCCATTGGCGCCTCAGGCTGTCGCATCCTCGTCACCCTGCTGCACGAAATGCAGCGCCGCGATGCCAAAAAAGGCCTGGCGGCGCTGTGTATCGGCGGTGGCATGGGCGTGGCCATGGCGCTGGAGCGCTGAGCGGCGGCGCCACGTTCTGCAACAAAATCGCGCCCGCCTTGGTGTTTACCTTCAGGGCTTGGGCGCCAAACGCCGCTAGAGTCGAATCCATCGGCCATGCATTCAACAAGGGGAGATCACAATGGGTCAAAAAGTAGCGTACGTCACGGGCGGCATGGGTGGAATCGGAACAGCCATCTGCCAGCGCCTGCACAAGGACGGGTTCAAGGTCATTGCCGGATGCGGCCCGACGCGCGACCATGAAAAATGGATTGGCGAGCAAAAAGAGCTGGGCTACACCTTCTATGCCTCGGTGGGCAACGTCGGTGACTGGGATTCCACGGTCGAGGCTTTCTCCAAGACCAAGGCCGAGCACGGAAGCATCGACGTGCTGGTCAACAACGCCGGCATCACCCGCGACCGCATGTTCATCAAGATGTCGCGCGAAGACTGGGACGCCGTCATCGAGACCAACCTCAACAGCATGTTCAACGTCACCAAGCAGGTGGTCGCCGACATGGTGGAAAAGGGCTGGGGCCGCATTGTCAACATCAGCAGCGTCAACGGGGAGAAGGGCCAGGCCGGCCAGACCAACTATTCGGCCGCCAAGGCCGGAATGCACGGGTTTTCAATGGCCCTGGCGCAGGAGCTGGCCACCAAGGGCGTGACGGTGAACACCGTGAGCCCGGGCTACATCGGTACCGACATGGTCAAGGCCATCCGCCCCGACGTGCTGGAAAAAATCGTTGCCACCGTCCCCGTCAAGCGCCTGGGCGAGCCCAGCGAAATCGCCTCCATCATTGCCTGGCTGGCATCCGACGAAGGTGGCTATGCCACCGGCGCCGACTTCTCGGTCAATGGCGGTCTGCACATGGGCTGAACTTGCGAGGGCCCATCGGGCCCAGCAAAAAACCCCGCTCAGCAGCGCTCAGCGGGGTTTTTCTTGTCTGAAAGCTCCAGCGAGGCTGGGAGAGAATCAGAATCGAGCCGGTGCGCGTTTGCGATCGCGCTCGTCTTCGGGCCATGCGCAGAGAACAAAAGGGGTGTTGGTCATGCTGGGGTAACTCCTGAGATGGAGCTACAACGGCGGCTGAGGGGGCAGGGTTGACACGCGGTGCAGATAAAAATGCAACTAGGTAATAACCCGGTAAGCAAATGATCAGTCGCTACGTTTTAGATAGCTAAAAAACTAATCCAGATAAGCGCTAGATCGAAAAAACCCTGCAATTTGCATTCTCCGGGCATTCCGGTCTGCAGCCCCCGCTTACGCGGCCTGCGCCGCAGCCTCCAGCGCTGCCGAAAGTTCCAGCCAACGCTCTTCCAGCCGCTGGGTTTCTTCGACCGCCGCCTTGAGCCGGCGGCCGCATTCGGCGATGTCGGCGGGTGCCAGGTGGGTAGAGAGTTTGGCCTCCATCTCGGTGCGCTCCTGGGCCAGCTGCGGCAGACGCTGGTCGATGCGTTCCAACTCCTGCCGCAGCGGCCGCAAGGCCTGGGCCTGCTGCGCGCGAGCCTGCGCGGCGTGGCGGCGCTGCTCGCGCGCGTCCGGTGAGGGTGCAGAAGGTGCAGCCCACTTTTCTGACGATTTTTTGCCTCCAGCGCTTGCTGCGCTTACGGAAGCAGCTACACTTTGAATAGCAGACGGGGTGGCTTCCTCTGCCGGCGCTTGCGCCTCACTGCGGGCCAGTTCGCGCTGGCGCCTGGCTTCGTCGAGCAGGTAGCGCTGGTAGTCGTCCAGATCGCCGTCGAACGGTCCCACCGCCCCGCGCCCCACCATCCAGAACTCGTCGCACACGGCGCGCAGCAGGGCGCGGTCGTGGCTGACCAGCATGACGGTGCCTTCGAACTCGTTGAGCGCCATGGACAGCGCCTCGCGCGTGGCCAAGTCGAGGTGGTTGGTGGGCTCGTCCAGCAGCAGCAGGTTGGGGCGCTGCCAGACGATCATGGCCAGCACCAGGCGAGCCTTTTCGCCGCCGCTCATGCTGCCCACGCTCTGCTTGACCATGTCGCCGCTGAAGTTGAAGCTGCCCAGGTAGCTGCGCAAATCCTGCTCCCGGCTGGGCTCGCGGCTGTTCGGGCCAAGCTCGCGGGCCAGGCGGATCATGTGCTCGAGCGGGTTCTCCTGCGGGCGCAGCACGTCGAGTTCCTGCTGGGCGAAGTAGCCGATCTGCAGGCCCTTGCCTTCGGTGATGGTGCCCGCCAGCGGAGCCATGGTGCGGGCAATGGTCTTGACCAGGGTGGATTTGCCCTGGCCATTGGCGCCCAGGATGCCGATGCGCTGGCCGGCCAGCACGCTGCGGCTGACGTTGTGCAGAATGGTTGTTTCCACACCGTCCTCGCCCAGGTAGCCGAACGAGGCGTCGCTGATGGCCAGCATGGGGTTGGGCAGGTTGGTCGGTTCCTTGAATTCAAAGGTGAATTCGGCGTCGGCCAGCACCGGGGCGATCTTTTCCATGCGCTCCAAGGCCTTGACCCGGCTTTGTGCCTGCTTGGCCTTGCTGGCCTTGGCCTTGAAGCGAGCGATGAACTTTTGCAGGTGGGCGATCTTGTCCTGCTGCTTGGCAAAGCTCGCCTGCTGCAGTTCGAGCTGCTCGGCACGCAGGTCCTCGAACTTGCTGTAGTTGCCGCCATAGCGCGTGAGCTGGGCTTGGTCGATGTGCAGGGTGACGTCGGTCACGGCGTCGAGGAATTCGCGGTCGTGGCTGATGACGATCATCGTGCCCTCGTAGCGCTTGAGCCAGGCTTCCAGCCAGACGAGCGCGTCCAAATCGAGGTGGTTGGTGGGTTCGTCCAGCAGCAGCAGGTCGCTGGGGCACATCAGCGCGCGGGCCAGTTGCAGGCGCATGCGCCAACCCCCGGAGAAGCTGCTCACGGGTTTGTCCAGCTCCGGCACCTTGAACCCCAGGCCCAGAATCAGCGCCTGGGCGCGTGGCACGGCGTCGTGGGCGCCGGCGTCGTGCAGGTCGGTGTAGGCGTGGGCAATGGCCATGCCGTCGTCCTGCGCTTCGGCCTGGGCGAGCTGGGCTTGCACTTCCATGAGCCGGGTGTCGCCGGCGACGACGAAATCCGTCGCGGGCTGGTCGGTTTCCGGCATGTCTTGCGCCACTTGGGACATGCGCCACTGGGGCGGGATGAAGAAGTCACCACCGTCCTCGTGCAGACCGCCGTTGAACAGGGCGAACAGACTGGACTTGCCAGCGCCATTGCGGCCGACCAGGCCGACGTGTTCTCCGGGATTGATGGTGGTGTTGACGCGGTCGAGCAGCACTTTGGCGCCGCGGCGAAGAATGACGTTTTTGAGAGTGATCATGAAATGGAAAACTTTGGGGCGATTATCCCGCCTGCGTCCGGCCTGGCCGAATGCGGGGGAACAGCCTTCGAAAAGATGTGCGAGGCGCCACCCGCGCACGGACGGGGCGCCGGGCGACGTAGATCCGCCGCAGCTAACGCAGGCCGGCGCTGTTGCGCAGGGCGGCCTGAGTAATGAGCAGCACCTGGTCGGCGCCGGCGCTGGTCCCTTGCCAATACACCGGCAGCGCGGGGAAGGCCGCTTCGAAATGCTGGCGCTCGTTGCCGATCTCCAGCAGCAGGACGCCGTCTTCCGAGAGCTTCTCCGGCAGCTCGCGCAGCAGGCGGCGAATGAAATCCATGCCGTCGCTGCCGCCGGCCAGTGCCAGGGCGGGCTCGGCGCGGTATTCCGGGGGCAACGTCTGCATGCTTGCCTCATTCACGTAAGGCGGGTTGCAGAGCACCAGGTCCCAGGGTCCCGGCAGGGCCGCCAGGCCGTCGGATTCCACCAGCGCAATCCGCGCCTGCATGCCGTGCCGGTCGACATTGATACGGGCCACGGCCAGCGCGTCGGCGGAAATGTCGGCGCCGGTGACCGCCACCTCGGGCCAGGCCATCGCGGCGAGCACGGCCAGGCTGCCGTTGCCGGTGCACAGATCAAGCACCTGGCGTGTGCTGTCGCTGAGGAAGGGGTCGATGCTGCCATCGGCAATCAGTTCGGCAATCAGGCTGCGCGGAACGATGCTGCGCTCGTCCACATAGAAGGGCACGCCTTGCAGCCAGGCCTCATGCGTGAGGTAGGCTGCGGGTTGGCGCGTGGCAATGCGTGCTTCAAAAAGTGTAGCTATCTGCGCAATATCTGCCTGCGCTAGAGGCCAATTTTCCTTTGAATCTGGCGCGTCCCCCAGTGGCGTATCGAGCGGCAGGCCCAGGCGCCAGAGCACCAGCCAGGCGGCTTCGTCGCGGGCATTGGTGGTGCCGTGGCCGAAGGACACGCCGGCCGCTTCGAGCAGGGCGGCACCCCAGGCGACCAGCGCCCCCAGCGTGGTGCCGGCGCGCGGCGGCAGCGTGGGCCCCCTCATGGCTGGGTGGCCGCGAGGGTGTTCAAGTGCTCCAGCGTGCGGCGGTAGATGTTCTTGAGCGGCTCGACGTCGGCCAGCGCAATGTGCTCGTCAATTTTGTGGATGCTGGCGTTCGGCGGGCCGACTTCGACCACCTGCGGGCACAGCGTGGCGATGAAGCGCCCGTCGCTGGTGCCGCCGGTGGTGGAGAGTTCGGTCGTCAGCCCCGTCTCGTCGGCAATCGCGCGCTCGACCGCGTCCACCAGTTCGCCCGGCGTGGTCAGGAACGGCTGGCCACCCAGCGTCCATTGCAGCTCGTACTCCAGCTCGTGGCGGTCGAGCACGGCATGCACGCGCTGCTTGAGGTTTTCGGCGCTCGATTCGGTGCAAAAGCGGAAGTTGAAGTCCACCACCACTTCACCGGGGATGACGTTGCTCGCGCCGGTGCCGCCGTGGATGTTGCTCATCTGCCAGCTGGTGGGCGGGAAAAACGCATTGCCTTCGTCCCAGCGCATGGCGGCCAGTTCGGTCAGCGCCGGTACCGCCTGGTGGATCGGGTTGCGCGCCAGGTGCGGGTAGGCGATGTGGCCCTGGATGCCGCGCACCACCAGTCTGCCGCTGAGCGTGCCGCGGCGGCCGTTCTTGATCATGTCGCCGGTGCGCGCGACCGACGTGGGCTCACCGACGATGCACCAGGCGAGCTGTTCACCACGCGCGCGCAATTGCTCGACCACGACCTTGGTGCCATCGACGGACGGGCCTTCCTCGTCGCTGGTGAGCAGCAGGGCGATGCCGATGGCCGGCGCCGGCGTGCCGGCAAGAAACTCTTCTACCGCCACCACAAAGGCCGCAATCGAGGTTTTCATGTCGCTCGCGCCACGGCCATAGAGCTTGCCGCCCCGCCGGGTGGGCACGAAAGGGTCGCTGCCCCACTGCGCGAGCGGCCCGGTGGGCACGACGTCGGTATGGCCGGCAAATACGATGGTTTTGCTGGCTGCCAGTGCACGTCCTTCCTGCGCTGCAGGCCGTTTTGACCATAAATTCTGCACGCGGAAACTGGCCGGTCCGCTGTCCATGCGCTCGCATGCAAATCCCAGGGGCGCCAGGCGTTCGGCGAGCAATTCCAGGCAGCCCGCGTCGTCGGGCGTCACGGAGGGACGGGCGATGAGTTGCTCGGCAAGAGCCAGAGTGGACGAAGATTTCGAGTGCGAGCGGGCGTTCAATCACTGCCTTTCACGTCGAGCACGATCTCGGTGAACGAAGGTTCCTCGTCCTGGGCCTGCGCCTCGCGGGCTTGCTGCGACGCCTGCGCCGCTTTGCCGGCAATGGAAAAATCGTTTTGCAGCCGCCACATGAGGTTGGTCGGCGAATCGGCGTAGGCCAGGCCTTCCTTGCGATCGATGCGCTTTTGCAAAATCAGCCTGGCCAGGTCTTCCTCGAAAGTCTGGGACCCCTCGGCCATGGATTTTTCCATCGCGTCCTTGACGCCGGAGAAGTCGCCGTTCTCGATGAGTTCGGCTACCAGTTTGGTGTTGAGCATGACTTCGGCCGCCGGCACGCGCTCGCCCGACACGGTGCGCACCAGGCGCTGCGAAACGATGGAGCGCAGCGCGGATGCCAGATCACCCAGCATGGTTTCGCGCACTTCCACCGGATAGAAACTCAGGATCCGGTTGAGTGCCTGGTAGCTGTTGTTGGCGTGCAAGGTGGCCAGGCACAAATGGCCCGACTGCGCGTAGGCAATCGCGGCGGACATGGTCTCCCGGTCGCGGATTTCGCCGATCAAAATCACGTCGGGCGCCTGGCGCAGGGCGTTCTTGAGCGCGACCTGGAGCGATTGGGTGTCCGAGCCGACTTCGCGCTGGTTGATGATGGATTTCTTGTTCTTGAACTGGTATTCGACCGGGTCTTCGATCGTCAGAATGTGTCCGGTCTGCAGGCCGTTGCGCCGATCGATCATGGCTGCCAGCGTGGTGCTCTTGCCGGAACCGGTCGCGCCGACCAGCAGGACCAGTCCGCGCTTTTCCAGGATCAGATCGCCCAGGATCGAGGGCAGATTCAAACTGTCGAGTTCCGGCACTTGTTGGCTGATGAAGCGGATCACCACCGCATAGCTGCCGCGCTGGCGCATGCCGCTGACGCGAAAGCGCCCCACACCCGACAGTGGCACGCCCATGTTGAGTTCGCCGGTTTCCTCCAGCTCCTCGATACGGTCGGGCGGGACGACTTCAGAGAGCAGGTTGCGCGGCGCCTCGGGCGGCAGGATCTGGTTGTTGATCGGCACGCATTCGCCGTTGATCTTGATCAGCGCCGGTGCGTTGGCCGACAGATAGACGTCCGAAGCCTTTTTTTCGGCCATCAGGCGCAGGATGCGTTCCATCGTGCTCATGCGTGTCTCCTCCATATAGAGCGCGGGGGCTCATGCTCCATCAGTCGCGCAGCAAATCGTTGATGCTTGTCTTGGCGCGGGTTTGTGCATCCACGCGTTTGACGATGATGGCCGCATACAGGCTGTAGCGCCCGCCGTCTTTGGGCAGGTTGCCGCTGACAACCACCGACCCCGCAGGAATGCGGCCGTAGCTCGTCTCCCCCGTCGTGCGGTCGTAAATAGGCGTGCTCTGGCTGATGTAGACGCCCATGCTGATGACCGAGTTTTCCTCGACGATCACGCCCTCGACGACTTCGGAGCGGGCGCCGATGAAGCAGTTGTCCTCAATGATGGTCGGGTTGGCCTGCAAGGGCTCGAGCACGCCTCCCAGGCCGACACCCCCCGAGAGGTGCACGTTCTTGCCGACCTGCGCGCACGAGCCCACGCAGGCCCAGGTGTCGACCATGGTGTTTTCATCAACGTAGGCGCCAATGTTGACGTAGGAAGGCATGAGGACGGCCCCCTTGGCAATGAAGCTGCCGCGCCGTGCGACCGCCGGCGGAACGACCCGCACGCCCGTGGCCGCCATGTCGGCGGGAGACAGGTGCGAGAACTTGGTCTGCACCTTGTCGAAAAAGGCCAGGTCGCCCGCGCGCATGATCTCGTTGTCCTTCAGGCGAAAAGACAGCAGCACGGCCTTCTTGATCCATTGGTGCACCGTCCACTGGCCGATGCCCTCGCGCGTGGCCACGCGCAGATGGCCGGTGTTGAGTTCCGAGATCACGTGCTCGACGGCGTCCTGCACCTCTTTGGGTGCGCTGGCGGGCGAGAGGCTGGCGCGGTCTTCCCACGCGGTGTTGATGAGACTCTGGAGTTGCTGCGTCATGAAGTTGATTTGGAGGAAAGCGATTGGACGAATTGCACGATGCGCTGCGCGGCTTGCACACATTCGCTGGTGGGCGCCACCAGCGCCATGCGAATGCGCTGCGCACCCGGATTGGCGCCCTGCGCCTCGCGCGCGAGATAGCTTCCCGGGAGGACCGTCACATTGTATTGAGCTTGCAGCGCGCGGGCGAATTCGGTGTCCGACAGGCCCAGCGCGTCCGGGATCCGCGCCCACAGATAAAAACCCGCGTCGGGCAAGGCCACATCCAGTATGGACGCCAGCAGCGGCGTCACGGCTTCGAACTTCTCGCGGTACATCTGGCGGTTCTCCACCACATGGTCTTCGTCGCTCCAGGCGGCAATGCTGGCCGCCTGTACCGGCGGCGACATGGCACCGCCGTGGTAGGTGCGATACAGCAAAAAGTCCTTGATCAAGGCCGCATCGCCGGCCACGAAACCGCTGCGCAAGCCGGGCACGTTGCTGCGTTTGGACAGGCTGGTAAAGGCCAGGAGATTGCGAAAACCGCTGCGCCCGAGCTGCGCCGCGGCTTGCAGGCTGCCCAGTGGGGGCTCGCCCTGAAAGTAAATTTCGCTATAGCACTCGTCCGAGGCAATCACAAAGCCATGGGCATCCGACAGCGCAAACAGCTTTTTCCATTCGCTCAGCGGCATCACCGCACCCGTGGGGTTGCCCGGCGAGCACACATAGAGCAGCTGGGTGCGCTGCCAGACCTCGGGGGGCACGCTGTCCCAGTCGACGGCAAAATTGCGTGCCGGGTCGCTGGGCGCATACCAGGGGGTGGCTCCGGCGAGCAGGGCCGCGCCTTCATAAATCTGATAGAAGGGATTGGGGCACACCACGACCGGCTCTGGGCAACTGACGTCGACCACGGTTTGCGCGATGGCAAACAAGGCTTCGCGCGAGCCATTGACGGGCAGCACCTGCGTCATCGGGTCGAGCTGCAGCTGGTAGCGCGTGCAAAGCCAGCGGACAAAGGCCTTTCGCAGCTCAGGTTCTCCCGCAGTTGCGGGATAGCGGGATAAACCTGTCAGATTACTGACAAGAAACTGTGTAATAAACGGCGGCGTGGGATGGCGTGGCTCACCAATGCCCAGACTGATGGGGGACAGGTGCTCAGGCGCAACCACCCCCGAAAAAAGTTGACGCAGCCGCTCGAATGGATACGGTTGCAGTCGTTGCAACAGGGGATTCATGGGACGGGATTATCCGTGAAGCTTGCACCTGAGTGCTGGATTGGGCGAGATCGGGAAGTCTTTCGCGATTGAGAATACTGGGAGGGCTGACATGTTTTTCACGACGATTTTGCAACCTGGGCAGTGGGTGTTGGCGCGCCTGCGTGTGTCGGTGCAAATGGCATTGATCGGGGCGCTGGCCATTGCAGCCATGCTTGTCTTTCCCGTCCTCTCAGAGGCAGGGGTATCCGGGCCAGTGCAGTGGACCGCAGTGGGCGCGCTGGCCCTGCTGCTGATTTACCTGCTCGCTGTGGTCAGCCAGGGTCTGTCGGTAGACATGGCTTGCCTCGCACGGGCGATGGAGCAGACCACCGGGGGCGATCTGCGGGCCCGAACTGCCAAGCCCGGCAGCGCCGAGATGGCAAGATTGGCGCGGCTCCTTGACGGGATGGTGGTTACGCTTTCGGCCATGGTGGCCGACGTTCGAAGCAATTCGGCACTGGTGTCGCATGCTGGCGAGGTGCTCGTCACGGCCAACCGGGCGCTTGCGGATCGCACCGAGCAGCAGGCCGCCAGCCTGGAACAAACTGCTGCCAGTGTCGAAGAGCTTTCGGGTACGGTGCAAAACAACGCCGAGACCGCCAAAGGTGCGGACGCGCGTGCCAGCCAGGTCAGCCAGGCTGCAGAGCAGGGCGCGCAGGCCATGGCCCGCGCGGTCGAGTCGGTCGAGGCGATTCAGCAGGGAGCGCGGCGCATGAACGAAATCATCGGCGTGATCGACGGCATAGCATTCCAAACCAACATCCTTGCGCTCAATGCCGCGGTGGAAGCTGCTCGCGCTGGCGAGCAGGGACGGGGTTTTGCCGTGGTCGCGTCCGAGGTGCGCACGTTGGCGGGTCGCTCCGGCGAAGCCGCACGCGAGATACGCCAATTGATCGGTGCGTCCGTTCAGCAGGTCGAGTCGAGCGCGGGGTTGATTCGCACAGCGGGCCAGAGCATTGCCGGGATGGCATCGGGTATACGTTCTGTGGCGCTCACCATGTCCGAGATTGCGACTACGGGGGCCGAACAAAGCACCGGGCTGGCCGAAATCACCACGGCCGTGCAACAGCTGGACCAGATCACGCAGCAAAACGCCCAAATGGTCGAGCAGGCGGTGGCACAGTCGATGGCCTTGGGCGAGCGTGCGAGCACCTTGGCCAAGGCGGTGTCCCGGTTCCAGCTGCAGCAGGGGACCGCCGAGGAAGCGCGGGCACTGGTCGAGGGCGCGGTCGCCATGGGCCGGGGCCTGTCGCGTGAGCAGTTTCTGCGGACCCTGACCGACAAGAATCAGCCCTGGCACGACCGCGACATGTATGTGTTCGCGCTGGACCGCGAGGGACGCTACCTGGCCTTTGGAGGCAACAGTGCCAAGGTCGGAACCAGGGTGCAGGATGTGCCCGGCGTGGACGGCGACCGCTTGACCGCCGATATCGTGGCGCAGGCTGAGACTGCCCCGGGCTGGGTCGAGTACGACTACGTCAATCCCACTTCAGGCAAAGTGCAGACCAAGATGTCCTACGTTTGCATGGTCGGAGACTTGTACGTGGGCTGCGGCGTATACAAAGCCCTTGTCGGGGTCTAATGCGCCGCGCTGAGCCAGGCAACTAAGAGGGCGAACGCCGGGCTCTGGCACGTGCCAAAGCCGCCTCAATGGTCGATTGCTTGTCGGCTCCTGCCGATGCCAAATCCCCGGCTCTGTCGGCTTCGTCCGCCCGCGCCAGCCGGGATTGCCTCGCCGCGTAACGCGCCTGCGCGTCCGCGGCCTGAGCCAATGACCAGGCTGCCCAGCCTGTCGCTTGGCCACTTGCGTTTTCCATGGCGATACAGTCCACGGGACACGCAGGAACGCACAGGGCGCAACCCGTGCAATGCTCCGGCACCACGGTGTGCATGAACTTGTTGGCGCCAACAATCGTATCGGTCGGGCAAGCGGCCAGGCACAGCGTGCAGCCAATGCACCAATCCTCGTCGATCACCGCCACGCCGCGCGGTTCCTCGACTCCCACTTCCGGGTCCAGGATGGGAAGTGGATGGCCGGTGATGGTCGCCAGACGCGCAATGCCCTCGGCGCCGCCCGGCGGGCAGCGATTGATGTCGGCTTCTCCTTGCGCCATGGCATGCGCGTAGGCCGCGCAATCGGGGTAGCCGCAGCGCGTGCACTGCGTTTGCGGCAAGGCAGCGGCCAGGCGCGCCGCCAGGCTTGCTGTCGCCATGAGATCAAGCCTTGGTACGGGACGCCGGCCGCGTGTCGGTGGGCGGAGGGGCCGCTGTGACCGCGGTGGCTTTCTCTCGTGCGTCGGGTGCGGCGGCCGGCGCGGCCGCACCCGTCGGCGCGCCGGGGGCGTCGGCCGAAGTCACCCACCGGGTAACGGGCGCAGCGGCTTGGCCCGGCTGAGGCCTGGCCGCAGGGACTGAGGTTGCGCCGGCGGAAGCCTTCTTGCCGACGGCAAGAGCGGGGGCTGGCTTTGCCTTGGGCAGCCTGACGCCCTTTTTCGCTGCGGCTTGCACCGACTGGGGCTGGGCCTGAGGGCGGCGGGCGGGCTCTGGCGTCGCGACTGGAGCAAGCGCCTGCGCGGGGCTCCCCTCTGCGCTGCGTTGGTGCTCTGCAATGAAGTCCCGCACCCTGGGATACACCGACTCGCGCCAACGGCGACCGCTGAAGATGCCATAGTGCCCGGCACCTTTGACTTCCATGTGGCGCTGTTCCTTGCCAGGCAGCCCCGAGCACAATGCATGCGCCGCCCGCGTCTGACCGCAGCCGGAGATGTCGTCGAGTTCACCTTCCACCGTCAACAAGGCGCCTGCACGTATGTCCTGCGGACGTACGCGTTCCAGGGTCCCGTCAGGCGCACGCACGTCCCAGGTGCCGTTGACCAGCTTGTATTTCTGAAAAACTGTTTCGATGGTTTCCAGGTAATAGTCGGCGTCCATGTCCAGGACGGCGTTGTATTCGTCGTAAAAGGCGCGATGCGCGTCGGTGCTGGTGTCGTCGCCTTTGACCAGGTTCTTGAAGTAGTCGTAATGGTTGCCGGCGTGACGGTCGGGGTTCATGGCGACGAAGCCCGTGTGTTGCAGGAAGCCTGGGTAGACCCGCCGGCCCTTGCCGGGAAAACTCGCTGGGACCCGGTAAATGACGTTGTTTTCAAACCATTCGTAGCTCCGCTTGGCGGCCAGATCGTTCACGGCCGTCGGCGAACTGCGGGCGTCGATCGGGCCGCCCATCATGGTCATCGACAGGGGCACTTTTTCCCCGCGTGTCGCCATGAGCGAGACGGCAGCCAGTACCGGAACGGTGGGCTGACACACGCTCATGACGTGGCAGTTGCCGTATTTCTGCTGCAAGTGCCGTATGAAATCTTCAATGTAGTTGACGTAGTCGTCCAGATGGAAACTGCCTTCGCTCAATGGCACGAGGCGGGCGTTTTTCCAGTCGGTAATGTAGACCTTGTGACCCTGCAGCATGCTGCGCACGGTATCTCGCAGCAGCGTCGCGTAGTGACCCGAAAGCGGCGCCACGATCAAGACCACGGGTTGATTCTTGAGCGCCGTCAGCGTGTCGGGGTCATCCGAGAAACGCTTGAACCGACGCAGTTCGCAAAATGGCATGTTCAGTTCAACACGCTCGTGGATCGCCACTTCCACGCCTTCGACCTCGACCGTGTTGATGCCGAACTCCGGCTTCTCATAGTCCTTGGCCAAGCGATACATGAGGTCGAATGCAGCGGACATGCGCTGCCCAAAAGCCGTTTTTTGGAGGGGAAGATGGGGGTTGCTGTAGAGCTTGGAGGTTGCCAGGGCGTAATCGGCAAAGGGCTCCATGAAGGAGCGCTGGGTTTCGTAGATCTGATAAAGCATCGGAATTCCATCTATGTTGCAGTGCAATATACCAGCGTTTGCCAGCGTCTGCCGACCGTAGAACTACGCAGAATGAGTCGCTCATGGGACAGTGGGGCTGAGACCGGGTGGCGTTTGCAAGCGCCATTGCGCTCCCCAATATAGAGCCCCCAGTCCTATGAAACCGGGGCATAAGCGCGCTGTTAAACCGGCTTTTCTCGGACTAGCTGGCCCTGAATCCATCCGTCGAATCGGGTCCGGGCCATTTTGCGCAGGGCCGGGCCAAACGTTTCCCGGTCCCCAAGGTACAAGCAGTGGCGCATCACCGTGTAGGGGTTGAAAGATCCTGCGCCTTCGTGTTCCTCGAGCCACTGCCGGTAGCGCTTGACGGTGCCAATGTGGCTGCGCACCAAGTGGTTGAAGCGGGAGCGCGTGATCTTTGGGGCCCAGCCATGGATGTCCTCGACGAAGCCATCGACCTTGTGCGGTTCGAACGGGAAATCTTTGAAAAAATGCGTGGCGATTTTCAGGAATGTGAAAGCATTGAGTTGGCTGTTCGCCACATCGCGCGGCGCAGGCTGCGCGTTGCTGCCGGGTTCCAATTCGCTTTCGTCCGGCGCTTCGCGCAGTTCGAGTTCGGTTTCGTCGCGTATCTGACGGAACTCACGATCGGCCAGTTCAAACAGGGCCGCGAGCACGTTGATGCGTCGTTTGAGCGGTCCGGGAATCGCCTTCTTGTATTTGATTTTGTGGTCCAGCACGGCCCAGGAGTCCTGGATGACGGTGCGAATCTGCAGCTCAAAAGACAGTCCCTGCGTGTGCACCAACCCCGCGCCCGTTGGTTGTACCGGGCGCAGGTCCAGATGCAGTCCCTTGTAGCCAAACGATGCTTCGGTGCTCTCCACCGCAGCGACCTTGTCCGTCATCTCGATCACATCGAAGTGCGCACGCACCAGGCCCGCAACCTTTTCCAACTCGTCTTCGTACAAACACACCACGCGTACGCCAATGAGGTCGCTCAAGTAGTGTTCAATCGCATACGGCGCGCCACTTTCCTCCAGCGCAGTGCGGTACTTGCGGGAGAATTTTCGCAAGGACTCCTGGGCGTCCTTGACCCGCCATTCCAATTTACAGCCCGGGACCGACTGCGCCAGGATGTCGGTCAACTGCGCGGTATAGGCGGCAGCGGCACTGCACCACTGGGCCTCATGCTGGGCGTGAAAATCCAGAAAACGCCGGCGTTCGTGCTCAAAGTCAAATGTGGGCATAGGCGGCAGAAAACTCAGACGGCAAGCGCCGCGTCCGGTTCGGCCATGGCCTGAGCGGCACGCGCCCGTGCCATGACCGCCGCGGGTGGCAAGTCCTTGAGCCGGTGATTGCTCCAGACCTGGCGCCACAGACGCGCGCCGCGCAATCCGTGCTGCAGGCCCAGCATGTGGCGGGCAATGGCCGGCCACGGCGTGCCGTAGTGCTGGTATTCGCGAATCATGTAAGTCACCATGGCTTCCTCGATCGCCTCGCGCTCGACGCGCTGTGGCGCGGCGCCAAAATAGAGCGCGTCCCAGCGTGAGAGCCACCAGGGGCGGTGGTAGGCTTCGCGGCCAATCATTGCACCATCGACACGGTCGAGTTGCTCCGCAATGGCTTGATCGCTCGTCAGCCCGCCATTGGTGACGAAGGTCAGCGAGGGAAAATCCATCTTGAGCTGCTGCACCACCTCATAGCGCAGCGGCGGAATCTCGCGGTTCTGTTTGGGCGACAAACCTTCGAGCCAGGCATTGCGGGCGTGGACGACGAATACTTCACAACCCGCGTCCGCTACCCTGCCAACGAAATCACGCACAAAGGCGTAACTCTCAACCCGGCCGATCCCCACGCGGTGTTTGACCGTCACCGGAACATGTACCGCATCGCGCATGGCTTTCACGCAATCGGCGACAAGGCCCGGCTCCTTCATCAGACCGGCACCAAAAGCGCCGCGCTGCACACGCTCGCTCGGGCAGCCGCAGTTGAGATTAATTTCCCGGTAGCCCCATTGCTCGCCCAGTCGCGCGGCGCGCGCAAGGTCGCCCGGCTCGCAGCCGCCCAACTGCAGAGCGACGGCTTGCTCTTCCTCATTAAAACGCAGATGGCGATCGGTCCCGCCATGCAGCACCGCACCCGCGTTGACCATCTCGGTATACAAAAGCGTATGCCGGGTGAGGAGCCGATGGAAGTAACGGCAGTGCCGATCGGTCCAATCCATCATTGGGGCGACGGACAGGCGCCATGGGCTGAAGGTTGGTCTATTGAAGAGATGCTGCACGTTCAAAAGGGCGAGTAAGCGCCTTGGCGGAATTCTCACACGAATGCGCCCAGTCGGCCCGCGCGCTTCGGCGCGCGTTCGGGGGAGGTGATGTCGACAGGCTAAAATAAGAACGTGAATCCACCAGCAAGCAAGAAAAACTTTTGGTTATGACACCGCGAACTACGTGGGAGAGATTGACTGGCCTCTAAGGCCAGAGGTTCGCGCCTGCTCGGTAGTTCTCACCCCTGCCACAAGAAAGCGCGTATCGATTCCGCGCTTTTTTGTTTTCTGAGGAAGCGCCGCGCGGTGGGTACACACGATTTGACAAGGATTCCCATGATTCACATCACCCTTCCTGACGGTTCCCGACGCGAGTTCTCGGGGCCTGTCACGGTGGCCGAGGTTGCGGCCTCGATTGGCTCTGGTCTGGCCAAGGCAGCGCTTGCCGGAAAGGTGGGCGGCAAGGTCGTCGATACAAGTCACCGAATCGAAGAGGACAGTGTGCTGGCCATCGTCACTGCCAAGGATGACGAAGGCCTGGAGGTGATTCGCCACTCGACCGCGCACTTGCTCGCCTATGCGGTCAAAGAGCTGTTCCCCGAGGCGCAGGTCACAATTGGCCCGGTCATCGAAAACGGCTTCTATTACGACTTCGCTTACAAAAGGCCATTCACACCAGAGGACCTCGAAGCCATTGAAAAGCGCATGGCGCAACTGGCTGCGAGAGACGAACCGGTCGTGCGGCGTGTACTGCCGCGCGATGAGGCGGTCGCGTATTTCAAGAGTCTGGGCGAACACTACAAGGCCGAGATCATTTCGAGCATTCCCAGCAACGAAGACGTCAGCCTATACCGCGAAGGGGGCTTTGAAGACCTGTGCCGCGGGCCGCACGTGCCCAGCACCGGCAAGCTCAAGCATTTCAAACTGATGAAAGTCGCTGGGGCCTATTGGCGCGGCGATCATCGCAACGAGATGCTGCAACGCATCTACGGTACCGCTTGGGCAAGCAAGGAGGAACTGCAGCACTACCTCACCATGCTCGAGGAAGCCGAAAAACGGGATCACCGCAAACTGGGCCGGGAGCTGGACTTGTTCCATCTCGACGAACATTCGCCCGGCACCGTGTTCTGGCACCCCAAGGGTTGGACCGTGTGGCAGGAGGTCGAGCAGTACATGCGTCGCGTGTACCAGGACAATGGCTACCAGGAAGTCAAGGGGCCGCAGATTCTGGACGCCTCGCTTTGGGAAAAAACCGGTCACTGGGACAAATACCGCGAAAACATGTTCACGACGGAATCGGAAAAGCGCGAGTACGCACTCAAGCCGATGAACTGCCCGGGCCACATCCTCATCTACAAGCAAGGCATCAAGAGCTATCGGGATCTGCCGCTGCGATTGGGCGAGTTTGGCCAATGCCACCGCAATGAGCCCAGCGGCGGACTGCACGGCATCATGCGTGTACGCGCTTTCACCCAGGACGACGGGCACATCTTCTGCACCGAAGACCAGATACTGGAAGAATGCGCGGCGTTTACCAAGCTGCTGCAGCGCGTCTACCGCGACTTCGGGTTTGAGGAAGTGATCTACAAGGTCGCCACCCGTCCCGAGGCGCGAATCGGCTCGGATGAGTACTGGGATCGCACCGAGAGCGCTTTGATGGAGAGCCTGCGCCAGACCGGTTGCGAATTCGAGATCGCAAAAGGCGAGGGCGCGTTCTATGCGCCCAAGATCGAGTACACGCTCAAGGACGCGTTGGGCCGACAGTGGCAGTGCGGCACCATCCAGATCGACCCCAACATGCCGGAACGGCTTGGCGCCGAGTATGTCGACGAAGCGGGCGTGCGCCGCACCCCGATCATGCTGCACCGGGCGATTGTCGGAAGTCTGGAGCGATTCATCGGTATTCTGATTGAGCAGCATGCCGGCGCGCTCCCGGTCTGGCTTGCGCCGGTCCAGGCTGCGATCCTCAACATCACCGATGCGCAGGCCGACTACTGTCGCGAAATTGCTGAAAAACTGGCTCAGGCGGTGCCCCACCATCCTTTGCGCGTGGCGCTGGACTTAAGAAACGAGAAGATTACGTATAAAATACGTGAGCATTCGTTGCAAAAGCTGCCCTTCATTCTGGTTGCTGGCGAGAAGGAGCGAGCAGCCGGAGCGGTTGCAGTGCGTGCCCGAGGCAACCAAGACCTTGGGATGATGCCGGTCGAAGAGTTCATTCAACGCATCACGCGCGCCATTGCCGACAAAGCTTGATCAGCCGTCATTGCTTGGCTACACCGTTCGGTGAAGCCGTGGCGCGTTGGCCCCAAGTGGAGGGCGTCCTAATTAAGAGGTGAGAACCATAGCTACTGAATTTCGTGATCGTCGCCACCGTGAAGAGCGCAAGCACCGCCTGAACCGTGAAATCATGGCCCCCGAAGTCCGCTTGTCGGGGCCGGACAATGAGCCCTTAGGGGTCGTCAGCCTGATGGATGCGTTGCGCATGGCGGGCGAGCTCGATGTGGATCTGGTGGAAATTTCCGCCACCGCCAACCCGCCCGTGTGCCGTTTGATGGACTATGGCAAGTTCAAGTACATCGAGCAAAAGCGCGCCGCGGAGGCCAAGGCCAAGCAGACGGTCATAGAGATCAAGGAAGTTAAGTTCCGTCCCGGCACGGACGACGGTGACTACAACATCAAGTTGCGCAATATCCGGCGTTTCTTGGCCGAGGGCGACAAGTGCAAGATCACGCTGCGTTTTCGCGGCCGTGAGATCACGCACCAGGATCTGGGCTTGGCACTCTTGAACCGATTGCGCGACGATCTCGGCGATACGATTTTGGTCGAGCAGTTTCCCCGTCTGGAAGGGCGGCAGATGATCATGATGATCGCGCCGGCCCGCAAAAAGACGGCAGCGGCACGCTCAGCGGAAGCGACTTCCGGTGCGGATGCCAATGCGTCCTGAGACGCCGGTGTGGAGGAATGGGGTTGCTCAGGCACGCGGTGCCTGAGCACTTGCACAGGAACACCGTTTTCGGTGTTCCAGCGTCGGCTGAAATGCCGGCAACAAAGAAGTGTCTCGGGGCCAGCAAGTTTGCAAGCTGTTTTGCAAACGCCTCACGAGCACAAACTAAGGAGCATTTTCATGCCCAAGATGAAGTCCAAGAGCAGCGCCAAGAAGCGCTTTCGCGTTCGCCCGGGTGGCACTGTCAAGCGCGGCCACGCCTTCAAGCGTCACATCCTGACCAAGAAGACCACCAAGAACAAGCGCCACTTGCGTGGCATCACGGCTGTCCATGAGACCAATATGGCCTCCATGGCACAGATGCTGCCCTTCGCTGGCCTGTAATCAACGGACGAACAAGGAGTACTCCCATGCCTCGCGTCAAACGTGGTGTCACGGCTCACGCCCGTCACAAAAAAGTTCTGGCCCTTGCCAAGGGTTTCCGCGGCCGCCGCGGCAATGTTTTCCGGATCGCCAAACAGGCGGTCATGAAGGCTGGGCAATATGCCTACCGTGATCGCCGTGCCAAGAAGCGCGTCTTCCGCCGCCTCTGGATTGCCCGTATCAATGCCGGCGCGCGTGAACTGGGTCTGACCTACAGCCAGTTCGTGAGTGGCCTGAAAAAGGCATCCATCGAGATCGACCGCAAGATGCTGGCCGATCTGGCGGTGCACGACAAAGCGGCTTTCGGCAGCATCGTCGAACAGGTGAAGGCCAAGCTGGCCGCTTGAGCGAATCGCCAACAGCTATTTTATTGATAGCTTTTAGCGCAATTACAGCAAGGGCTAGGGCTTGAAAAGGCACTAGCCCTTGTTTTTTGAAGAAACCATATGAACGACCTGGATTCCTTGGTTGAGACTGCCCGGCAGGCGTTTGCGCAAAGCACAGCGCCCGCCGAACTCGAAAATGCGAAAGCCCGCTTTTTGGGCAAATCCGGGCGCATGACCGAACTCATGAAGGGCATGGCGCAGCTCTCGCCGGAGGAGAAAAAATCGCGCGGTGCGGCCATCAACCTCGCCAAGCAGGCTATCGAGGCCGCCTTGACGGCGCGACGCCAAGCCCTCTCAGAGGCCGAGTTGGAACGGCAACTGCAGGCCGAAGCGCTGGACGTCAGCCTCCCCGGACGTCAGCGGGGGCAGGGCGGTTTGCACCCAGTCTCCTTGACACTCGAGCGCATCGAGGGCCTCTTCGGCTCCATGGGATTTGAGGTGGCGGACGGGCCCGAGATTGAAACCGACTGGTTCAACTTTACTGCGCTCAATACGCCACAGGACCATCCGGCGCGCTCCATGCACGACACCTTCTACATCGAAGGCGGCGATGAACAAGCGCCCCACCTGCTGCGCACCCACACCAGCCCGATGCAGATTCGGCATGCGATCGCCCATGTCAAGCGCCACCGCGCCGCACTGGACGCTGGCCAGGCGATCCCGGAAATTCGGGTCATCGCTCCCGGACGGACGTACCGTGTGGACAGTGATGCCACCCACTCACCCATGTTTCATCAATGCGAGGGCCTGTGGATTGGGGAGAACGTCAGTTTCAAAGATCTGAAGTACGTCTTTACCGCCTTTTGCCGCCGCTTTTTTGAGACCGACGAACTGGTGTTGCGTTTTCGTCCCAGCTTTTTCCCGTTCACCGAGCCCAGTGCCGAAATCGACATCCAGTTCCAGCAAGGCCCACTGGCGGGACGCTGGCTGGAAGTGGCGGGTTCCGGCCAGGTGCATCCGAATGTGGTGCGCAACATGGGGCTTGACCCGGAGCGCTTCATCGGATTTGCCTTTGGCATGGGGTTCGATCGTTTGACCATGTTGCGCTATGGCGTCAGCGATCTGCGTTTGTTTTTTGACGGAGACATCCGATTTCTATCGCAATTCCAATAGGGCAATGCGGAGGCCCTGAAGTCTGGGGGCTTGTTCCGCAAGGCCAGCTTGTGACGTACGAACATTTTTCCTATGCAATTTCCTGAATCCTGGCTGCGCGAATTCTGCAATCCGCCGTTGAGTTCCGCTGAGCTGGCGGACACCTTGACCATGGCGGGGCTGGAAGTCGAAGCGATGGAGCCTGTCGCTCCGCCCTTTGAAGGCGTGGTGGTGGGCGAAATCCGCTCGGCAGTACAGCACCCCGATGCCGATCGCCTGCGCATATGCCAGGTGGACGTGGGCCAGCCCGAGTGGCTGAACATCGTTTGCGGTGCGCCCAATGCCCGCCCAGGCATCAAGGTGCCCTGCGCACTGGTGGGCGCGCGGCTCCCGGCGGCAGACAACGCAGAGGCTTTCGTCATTCGCATCGGAAAGCTGCGTGGCGTGGACAGCCACGGCATGCTGTGCTCGGCCAAAGAACTCAAGCTTTCCGATGACCACGGCGGCTTGCTGGAGCTGCCGGACAATGCCCCGCTGGGAGCAGACGTTCGCCAAGTGCTGTCGCTCGACGATACGCTGTTCACGCTCAAGCTCACGCCCAATCTGGCGCACTGCCTGAGCGTGTATGGCGTCGCTCGCGAGCTGGCCGCGCTGACCGGTGCAAGACTCGATACGCCAGTCTTTCCAGCTGCGGCAGTGGACATCGAGGACACGCTCCCGGTTCAGATCAGCGCGCCGGATCTGTGCGGGCGGTTTTCTGGTCGCATCGTTCGCGGCTTGAACCCGGGTGCGACTACGCCGCCCTGGATGGTCGAGCGCCTGGCGCGCTGTGGCCAGCGAAGCGTTTCGCCCCTGGTGGACATTTCGAACTACGTGATGTTCGAGTTCGGCCGACCCTCCCACATCTTTGATCTGGACAAGATCCACGGCGGTCTCGACGTGCGCTGGGCGGGGGCCGGCGAGTCGCTCACGCTGCTGAGCGGCGCCACCGTTGCGCTGGATGCCGACGTGGGCGTGATCGCCGACGAAACGCAGGTGGAGTCGCTGGCGGGCATCATGGGCGGCTTGGCAACGGCGGTGTCCGACGAAACGAGGAACATTTACATCGAAGCCGCGTTTTGGTGGCCGCAGGCGGTGGCGGGCCGATCGCGCCGCTTGCGGTTTTCCACGGAGGCGGGACACCGTTTCGAGCGCGGCGTCGATCCGGAGCACACCGTGGAGCACATCGAACGCATTACCCAGTTGGTGCTCGACATTTGCGGCACGTCCGACTCGGTGTGCGGGCCGGTGGACGACCAAAAGCCGAGCATGCCCGAGCGCCATCCTGTGCGTTTGCGCATCGCACGTGCTGCCAAGGTAATCGGCATGCCTGTCTCACAAGCGCAATGCGTGCAAGTCCTCGAGCGTTTGGGTCTGCAAGTTGCGCAATCCGACGGGGAGCTGACAGTTCGCCCCCCAGCCTACCGTTTTGATCTGGCGCACGAGGAAGATTTGATCGAAGAGGTCGCGCGCATCGTCGGTTACGGCCAGCTGCCTGATACGCCTCCGCTCGCACCGGTCACGCCTATTCTGCGGGCTGAGCGCAAGCGCAGCCCGTTTGCCTTGCGGCGCCAGCTTGCCGTGCTGGGCTATCAGGAGACGATCAACTTCAGCTTTGTCGACGCCGATTGGGAACGCGAACTCGCAGGTGTCCGCGACCCCATCCGCCTGTTGAACCCGATTTCTAGCCAAATGAGCGTTATGCGCTCGTCCCTACTGGGTTCTTTGCTACAAGTTTTGAAATTCAACGTGGATAGACGTGCAGAGCGCGTGCGCGTTTTTGAGCTCGGCCGCGTGTTTTTACGCGACGCTGCAGTGGCCGAATCCGATACCACGGTGGCGGGCTACCGCCAACCCCAGCGTGTTGCAGGCCTTGCTTATGGGCCAGCCGACCGTGTGCAATGGGGTCTCGCTGGCCGCAACGTAGACTTTTATGACGCCAAAGGGGACGTCGAGGCCTTGCTGGCGCCGCGCAAGCCGGCTTTCGAGAGAGCGGAGCATCCCGCGATGCATCCGGGGCGCTGCGCGCAGATCTTGCTCGATGGCCGTCCTGTCGGTTGTGTCGGCGAGTTGCATCCCAAATGGCGGCAGTCCTGGGGGCTTGCCCAGGCCCCCGTACTTTTTGAGTTGGAGCTCGATGCGGTTCTGACCAAGCCCTTGCCTGAGTTCGCGCCCGTCGCGCGGCATCAGGCTGTGGAGCGCGATATTGCGGTGGTCGTGGGCGAAGACGTCACGCACGGCCAGTTGATGCAGTCGATCGCTTTGGCATTGGACGCCGCGATGCTGCGTGATGCGATTTTGTTTGATGTTTATCGTCCGAAATCCCTCAAGCGCGACGAGCCGTCTGGCGCCGTCGGCCTCGCACAGGGGGAAAAGAGCATGGCGATTCGCTTGGTGCTTGGAGGCGACACGACGCTTACGGAAGCTCAGATCGACGCGGCTGTCGCCTCTGTGGTCGAGCAATTGGCACTGCGTCACGGCGCGCGCCTGCGGGTCTAGGAGAGGAACGATGCAACGCGTGGAATTCACCGTCGATAGTCTGGAAACCCCTGCCTTGACCAAGGCGCAGCTTGCCGACCTGTTGTTCGATCAGATTGGCCTGAACAAGCGCGAGTCCAAGGACATGGTCGATGCATTCTTTGACCTGATTGCGCGCAGCCTGGTCGATGGCGACGACGTCAAGCTGTCCGGTTTTGGCAACTTCCAGATTCGCACCAAGGCGCCACGACCTGGGCGCAATCCCCGCACCGGTGAGGCCATACCGATCGGCGAGCGCCGCGTGGTGACATTTCACGCGAGCAGCAAGCTCAAGGAACAGATTCAGGGCTAGCTCTTGGAGAAGGCGTTGTTCGTTTTGTAACACCTGATGGCACAAAGCACGCGTCTGCTGTAGGCTTGAAGGTTTGTTGCATCTCTGCGCGCTGCCGCGCATTGTTCCCATGGGCCTCGTGCTTCCTTCGATACCAGCCAAGCGCTATTTCACCATTGGGGAAGTAGCGGACCTGTGTGCGGTCAAGCCGCACGTGCTGCGTTACTGGGAGCAAGAATTCACCCAACTGCGACCCATCAAACGCAGGGGCAACCGCCGCTATTACCAGCACCATGAGGTGTTGATGATCCGGCGCATTCGTGACCTGCTCTACGACCAGGGTTTTACGATCAGTGGCGCGCGCAACCAATTGCAGGAGGTATCGCCAGGCAGCATCCGGCACGCGGAGATTCCAGGCCATGACGGGGAGGCTTGCGACCTCGACGCGTCCGGCCTGGAAGCGCCCGGCATTGAGTTGCCAGACATGGAAGCCGTGCGGCGTGAGCTGTTCGAAATCCGTGGCCTGCTTCAGGCTGCGGTGTGATTTGGACCTATAATCCGAGGCTTGTCGGCGTGTGGCGCAGCCTGGTAGCGCACTTGCATGGGGTGCAAGGGGTCGAAGGTTCGAATCCTTTCACGCCGACCATTTGTTCGAATAGAGACACGGGTTACAACAGCCATGTTGTAACCCGTTTTTCATTTCTGCCGCCCCTGCCTGCATCCATCGGCCCAGGGGCATGAGGAGTCCGCCCATGGACAAACATTATCTGACGCCGCTTTTTTCTCCTGAAACCATAGTCGTCTTCGCCGGCAGCGAAGAGCGCGAAGCCAGCCAGACCGTGCAGGGCCAGGCGCTGCGCGATGCCGTTCGGTCCCAGCGTTTCACGGGCAAACTGGTTTTTGTCGACATCGAAACCAAGGGGACCTTGGCCGATCTGGCGCAGGCGAGGGCGGATCTGGCCATCATTGCGCTGCCTGCTTCAGACGTGGCTGCGGCGCTTGAGCTCGCGGGTCGCATGGCATGCCGTGCCGCGCTCGTCATCTCCAGCGGCATCGGTCCGGAAGCGGCCTTGCAATTGGCCAAGTTGGCACAACGCGAAGGCGTGCATCTTTTGGGGCCCAATACCTCGGGCTTTCAGCGTCCCGCGCTTGGGCTCAACGCCAGTATCGCCGGGGCGCTCGCTCGCCCGGGTTCGCTGGCGCTCGTGTCGCAGTCCGGGGCGCTGACGGCTTCGATCCTGGACTGGGCAGACAAAAATGCCGTAGGCTTTTCGTCGGTGATCTCGCTCGGTCCCAACACCGCGGTCGACATCTCGCAGGTGCTCGACTATTTGGCCAGCGATCCGCAGACGCACAGCATCGTGGTCTACCTGGAAGGTATTTCCAACGCCCGCAGTTTCATGAGCGCATTGCGCTCCGCTGCCAATGCGAAGCCGGTGGTGATGCTCAAGTCCGGCCGAAAGCCGGCGGGCAATGCGGCCGCGCAGACGCACAGCGGCGCCATCGTCGGCAGCGATGATGTGTTCGATGCCGCGCTGGCGCGGGCTGGCGCGGTGCGGGTTCGCTCCTTCGTCGAACTGTTCTCGGCGGCCAAGTGTCTGGCCTCGCGCTATCGACCCGTCGGTCGGCGCCTGGCGGTGGTGACCAATGGTGGTGGGCCTGGCGTGCTGGCAGCCGACTGGATCAATGAAATTTTTCTCGATCTTGGTCGTTTGTCGCAGGAATCGGTGGCCACACTGCAGCCGCAGCTACCGCCGCTGGCATCCTTGATTGATCTGATTGATCTGTCAGAAGAAGCGGGCCCGGAACACTTTCGCATCGCCGTGGAAACGGCAAGCCGCGATCGTCAGGTCGATGGCGTTTTGGCCATCTACTCGCCAAAAGCCGGAATTGATGCGACGCAAGTTGCCCGTGCGCTGGCCGACGTAAAGCGCAAGATGAGCAAGCCGCTGCTCTCTTGCTGGATGGGCGACACTTCTGTGGTGCCAGCGCGCGCGGTCCTGCTCGAAGCGAGCATTCCCAGTTTTCGCACGCCCGAGGCGGCCGTGGGAGCCTTTGGAAATATCGCGTCGTTCTATCAAAACCAACAGCTTTTGCTGCAAACCCCACCGCCGCTCTCGAACCTGGCAAAACCGGACATCGAGGGCGCTCGCCTGGTGATCGAGGGCGTGCTGGCCGAGCGGCGCAAGGTGCTGACCGAGATGGAATCGAAGACGCTGCTTGCTGCGTTTCACATCCCCGTGACCAACACCATTCTTGCGCGCAGTCCCACCGAGGCGATGATGATTGCGACGCAGCTGGGGTTTCCTGTTGCGTTGAAGATCGATTCGCCCGACGTCAGCCACAAGTCCGACGTGCAGGGCGTAGCGCTCAACATCATGAGCGGCGCCAGCGCGCGCGACACCTACACGGACATGGTCCAGCGGGTCGCAAAGCTGCTGCCGCAGGCCCGCATCAATGGCGTGACCGTGCAAAAGATGGCCCGAGCAAGGCGTGGACGTGAAATTTGCATTGGTCTGGTGACCGACGATCCCTTCGGTCCCGTCATCACCTTTGGCGCCGGTGGCACCATGATCGAACTGATCAACGATCGGGCGATGGAGCTGCCTCCGTTGAATTTGTTCCTGGCCAGGCGGCTCATCGAACGCGCGCGTGTTGCGGAAACCCTGGACGTCTGGCGCGGAGCCGGGGCGGTGGACCGCAATGCGCTGGAACAGGTGCTGCTGCGTGTCTCCGAAATGGTCTGTGAACTGCCGCAGCTGCGCGAAATGGACATCAACCCCCTGATCGTCGACGAAGAAGGTGTCGTGGCGGTGGACGCCCGGATCGTGGTTGAACATGCGCCCAGCCAGGGTTCCGGCGCTGCGCAATACGGTCATTTGGCGATTCTGCCGTACCCGGCCCGGTTCCGTCAGGTGTGGCCGCTCAGCGGCGGCGGGGAATACACGGTGCGTCCGGTGCGCCCGGACGACGCGCAAATGCTACAGGCCCTGGTGCAAAGCCTGTCACCGCAAAGCCGCTATTTCCGCTTCATTTCGTCCATGGCGCAGCTGCCGCCCAGCATGTTGGCACGGTTCACACTGATCGACTATGACCGCGAGATGGCTCTGGTGGCTATCCTGAAGGACCGCGCGCCAGGCGCGGACGGCGAGGTCGTCGAATCCGAGCGCATCGTCGGCGTGTCGCGCTACATCACCAATCCGGACCGCAGCAGTTGCGAGTTCGCCTTGGTCGTCGCCGACGATTTCACCGGGCGTGGTCTGGGGTCGCGCCTGATGCTGAGCATCATGGAGGTGGCGCGCGAGCGGGGCCTCAGCGAGATCGAGGGACTGGTGCTGGCCAACAATCCCGGCATGCTCAAACTGATGCGCAGCCTGGGTTTCACCGTCAAGGCCTACCCGGAAGACCCCGACTTCAAGCTCGTGACGCACCCGCTTTGAGCGCGGGGCCGAGTCAGCCAATCGTCATCAGGCTGGCGTTGCCGCCGGCAGCGGCAGTATTGACGCTCAGTGAGCGCTCCAACACCAGCCGATCCAGGTCAAAGTCCCGTTCGCCCGGCGCCAGGCTTTGCAGGCCGACGATGGGCCCCGGGCGCAGCGCCAGGGCCTCGCAGCTCGTTTGGACCTGTTCCGCCGTGCCGTGCTGAAGCATGGCGCCAAGCTCTGGCACCTGCAACAGACCGGAGGCAAGCACTCGGATGCGCTGCTGCACGGCGGCGGGCAGTTGCGCGCAGAGACGTTGCGCACGTTCGCCTTCCCAAAGTGCCGTGGAATTCACCGCCAGCACGGCGGCCAGCTGGACAAGCAAGTCGTCCTCACTGGCTGCCAGGCAGCCGACGTAGGCCCGCGCAAGCACGGTGTACACGTTGCGCTCGCCAGTGGGTCCGGACAGAGTGTGTGAGACGCCGACCGGCGACTGGGCAGCAAGGCGGCTGCAGGCCTCGGCCAGGGCGCCGCGCCCCTCGTCCATCGCCCAGGCTTGCAGCGCTTTCAATGCGGCGTCGGGTTCCGCAATTGCAGGCTCAGCCGGGCTTAGCGCCTTGCGCAGGTTGGCAGGCGCGTGCGCGCAGAGCCGGCGCAGATACAGGGGTCCGCCGGCCTTGGGACCTGTGCCAGAGAGCCCTTCGCCGCCAAACGGCTGCACGCCGACCACCGCACCCACCATGTTGCGGTTGACGTAGGCATTGCCCGCGCGCGCGCGCGCCAGCACCTGGGCGATGGTTTCGTCGATGCGGGTGTGCACGCCCAGCGTCAGGCCATAGCCTGTCGCGTTGATGTCGTCGAGCAGCTTGGGCAGGGCGGTGCGTGCAAAGCGCAGCACGTGCAGGACGGGGCCGAAGACCTCGCGCTCAAGCTGGTCCATGCGCTCGATTTCAATCAAGGTGGGCGCCACGAAAGTGCCTGGACCGGCGAGCGCGGCGTCATGGGCCTGGAAGATGTCGTTTCCGCGGCCTCGCATCGTCTCGATGTGGCCCAGGATGCCGGCCTGGGCTTCGACGTCGATCACCGGCCCCACGTCCGTGGCCAGACGGGCAGGGTTGCCCAGCTGCAGTTCCCTCATGGCGCCGCGCAGCATCGGCAAGACGTGGTCTGCAGCGTCCTCCTGGATGCATAGCACGCGCAGCGCCGAGCAGCGCTGGCCGGCGCTGTCAAACGCTGAAGCGACGATATCCACCACCGCCTGTTCTGCGAGCGCCGATGAATCGACGATCATCGCGTTTTGGCCGCCGGTTTCAGCTATCAAGGTCACGGGCTTGCCGTGGGCGTCCAAGCGGCCCGACAAGCTGCGCTGTATCGCCCTTGCCACCTGCGTTGAACCCGTGAATACCACGCCCATCACCCGCGCGTCGGCCACCAGTGCCGCGCCTACCGTTTCACCCTGACCAGGGAGCAGTTGCAGCGCGGCGCGCGGCACACCCGCCTGCCACAAAAGGCGCACGGCGTGGGCCGCAATCAATGGCGTCTGCTCGGCTGGCTTGGCCAGAACGCGGTTGCCCGCCGCCAAAGCCGCTGACAGCTGACCGACGAAGATGGCAAGTGGAAAATTCCAGGGGCTGATGCACACCACGGTGCCCAGCGCCGGCGATGGCGTGGCGGTCAGGGTGGCGCTCGCCTGCTGCGCGTAATAGCGCAGAAAGTCGATCGCTTCGCGCACTTCGGCAATGGCGTTGGCCGCGCTTTTGCCCGCTTCGCGAATCAGCAGCGCGATCAGGTTGGGCATCTGATCCTGCAGCAGATCGGCGGCCCGAAGCAGGGCCTGGGCGCGTTCTGCCGGCGCGGTTTCGGTCCAGGCCAGGCCGTCGCTGCATGCCAGCGCCAGGGCATGCTCCACGTCTCGCAAGTCGGCCTGTTCGACTTCGCCCACACGCTCCTGGCTGTCCGCCGGGTTGAAGATCGGCTGCGCTGCGCGCGGCGCAGCGGTGCAAGCGAGCATCGGACCCGCATGCCAGCGCTCTTGGCGCGACGCCTGCAGGGCCTGGTCGATGTCGGTCAGCGCAGGCTCGCTGGCGAGATCGAGACCGGCCGAGTTGCGCCGCAGATCGCCGTACAGCGCCAGAGGGTGTGCGATGCGGGGATGCGGGAGAGCAGCCGCGCCTTCAAGTGCCGATGCCGCGTCAACGAGTTCCACAGGGTCGCGCACCAGATCGTCCAGCGCAATGCTTTCGTCGGCAATGCGGTTCACGAACGAAGTGTTGGCGCCGTTTTCCAACAGACGGCGCACCAGGTAGGCCAGCAGGGTTTCGTGCGTGCCTACGGGAGCGTACACGCGGCAGGGGCGCCCCAGGCCTCCATCTGCGACTGGACGCACCACCTGCTCATACAGGGGCTCGCCCATGCCGTGCAGGCACTGAAACTCGTACTGCCCAGGGTCGTACCTGGCCGGATCGGCGATTTCGTAGATGGCCGCCAGCGTGTGCGCGTTGTGCGTGGCGAACTGCGGATACACCGCATCAGGCGCCGCCAACAACTTGCGCGCGCAGGCAATGTAGGAAACGTCGGTATGCGCTTTGCGCGTGTAGACCGGGAAGTCGCTCAATCCGTCGACCTGGGCGCGCTTGACTTCGCTGTCCCAGTAGGCGCCTTTCACCAGCCGAACCATCAGGCGACGGCGGCTGCGCTGCGCCAGAGCAATGACTTCGTCGATGACTGCGGGGCAGCGCTTCTGGTAGGCCTGGATCACAAAGCCCAGGCCGTTCCAGCCGGCCAGCGCTTGCTCGTGGCAAAGGCGTGCTAGCAGTTCCAGGGAAAGCTCCAGACGGTCGCTCTCCTCCGCATCGATGTTCAGGCCGATGTCGTACTGGCGCGCGAGCATGGCCAGGGACAGCAGTGTCGGATACAGCTCGCCATGGACGCGAGCGCTTTGCGCCCGCGCATAGCGTGGGTGCAGCGCGGACAGCTTGATCGAGATGCCCGGCCCGGCGTAAATGCCGCGGCCGCCCGCGGCGCGGCCGATGGCGTGGATGGCCGCTTCGTAGGACTGCAGGTAGCGCGCTGCGTCGCGCTGCGTCAGCGCTGCTTCGCCCAGCATGTCGTAGGAGAAACGAAAACCTGCCGCTTCGCGCGCGCGCGCATTGGAGAGTGCCTGGGCGATGGTTTCGCCGGTGACGAACTGCTCGCCCATCATGCGCATGGCCATGTCCACGCTTTTGCGAATGAGCGGCTCGCCACCCTTGGCCGTCAGGCGCGTCAGCAGGGACGACAGCGATTTTTCGCTGTGCGTGGCGACCAGCTTGCCTGTCAGCAGCAAGCCCCAGGTCGCGGCGTTGACGAACAGCGAAGGGCTCTTACCCAGGTGCGCTTCCCACTGGCCGTTGCCGATCTTGTCCCGAATCAGCGCGTCGCGCGTGGCTTTGTCGGGGATGCGCAGAAGCGCTTCGGCCAGACACATCAGGGCCACGCCTTCCTGCGAAGACAGCGAAAACTCCTGCAGCAGGCTTTGCACCAGACCCGCACGCCCGGCGCCGCTCTTTCGATGGCGCAAGGCGCCCGCCAGGCGGCGCGCCAGGCCGTGGATGCGCTGGGCCGTGGCGGCGTCGCTGCGGGCCAGGGCGAGCAGCGGCTCCAGAGCCACCGGCTCTGGGGCGCGGCACAAGCGCTGCAATGCCCCTCGCTCAAGCGTACCCTGAAAGGCGCTGGGGGCAAAAACAAGCGAGTCTGGCGAGGTGGACATGGTGGCGGGAGGAGTGGGGGGCGATGGCGCATCATGCGGGAACAGGTGAAGAATTAAAATCTGAAAATCCAATGCAATTCAGTACAAAATCCAAAGATGAATCCAATTACATTAAATATCGACAGAATTGATCAAAAAATCCTCTCGATCCTGCAGGAAGACGGGCGCATTTCGAACCTGAAGCTCTCCGAATTGGTGGGTCTGTCGCCTACGGCGGTGCTCGGGCGCGTGCAAAGGCTCTCGCGCGAGGGCTATGTCTTGGGCTACGAGGCGCGACTTAACCCTTTGAAGCTTGGCGCCGGCATGCTGGTGTTCGTGGAGGTGTTGCTCGATCGGACCACACCCAATGTGTTTGAGCAGTTCAATGCTGCGGTGCAAGTGCGGCCGGAAATCATGGAGTGCCACATGGTGGCGGGCGGGTTCGACTACTTGCTCAAGACGCGAACGGCCGACATGAATGCGTACCGCGCTTTTGCTGGCGCGGTCCTGTGGCAATTGCCGGGCGTGCGTGAGACCCGCACCTACGCGGTGATGGAAGAGGTCAAACACTCCACCCGCCTGCCGTTGCCTTGAACGGATGGCTGGCAGAACATGCTTGCATAATGGCTGGCAACGCAACACGCTGAGGAGACTCCCATGCATTTGCTACGGTCAGCGGCCGTCCTGTTGGCGGCCACCGCGTTCGGTCAGGCGGCCCAGGCGGCTTGTTATCTCGTCTACGCGCCGGATGGCACCGTGGTGTACCGCTCGGTGCAGTCGCCGGTGGATCTGTCCAAACCACTGCATCTGACGATGCCGCAGGCAGCTCCCGGCGGGCGTCTGGTCTTCTCGCTGGACAACAACGGCTGCGAGCTGGAAGTGCACAAGCTCGACACGCTGCACAGTCTGTCCCAATCGGCGACTCGCCCGGGATCGCCCGCGCGCAAAGCGCGGGGCGCCTGAGCGGTTCGCACCTGGTTTTCCTCCCTGGCCGGCCTGAGACAATCGGGCCATGAGTGACAAGACTGACATCGCGCCTGCAGCGGCGCCCGACTGGCTGAGCGTCGAGTCGTTGAACCTGGACGCCCAAGGCGTTGCCAGGCGGCCCGACGGGAAGGTGGTGTTCATTGACGGCGCGCTGCCGTTCGAGCAGGTCAGTGCCAGCGCCTACAGAAGCAAGAACAACTGGGAACAAGCCCATTTGACGGCGATTCATGCCGAATCGTCGCAGCGTGTGCGGCCTGGCTGCCCGCATTTTGGCCTGCACGCAGGCGCTTGCGGAGGCTGCAAGATGCAGCACCTGCATTCTGCTGCCCAGGTTGCTGTCAAGCAGCGGGTGCTGGAAGACAACCTTTGGCATCTGGGCAAGGTCAAGCCGGAAACGGTGCTCAGGCCCATCGAGGGCCCTGCCTGGGGCTACCGCTACCGTGCGCGGCTTTCGGTGCGCTACGTGGCAAAGAAGGGCGAGGTGCTGATCGGCTTTCACGAGCGCAAAAGCCGCTACGTGGCCGACATGCGCGTCTGCCCGGTGTTGCCCGAGCATGTGAGCCGCATGCTGCTGCCGCTGCGCGTGCTGATCGCCAGCCTGGACGCGCGCGACACCTGTCCGCAGATCGAACTGGCCTGCGGCGACGCGGTCACGGCCTTGGTGCTGCGCCATCTGGAGCCACTCTCGAGCGACGACGTGGATCGCCTGCGCCGTTTTTCTGCACAGCGCGGCGTGCAGTGGTGGCTGCAATCCAAGGGTCCCGACACCGTGCGTCTCCTTGATCCGGGCGGCCCGACGCTTTCCTATGCGTTGCCTGAATTTGGCGTCACCATGCCGTTCAAGCCCACCGATTTCACGCAGGTGAACCCGCACATCAACCGCGTGCTCGTGGCGCGCGCGCTGCGACTGCTGGACGTGCAGCGGGACGAGCGTGTGATCGACTGGTTTTGCGGTCTGGGCAACTTCAGCCTGCCGCTGGCGACCCAGGCGCGCGAGGTGCTGGGCATCGAGGGCAGCGAAGTGCTGGTGGCGCGTGCGCAGCAAAATTATGAGTCAAATAGTGCTCTAGCGCTTGATGGAAAAGCATTTTCAGCTACTCAATTTGTAGCAAGAAACCTGTTTGAGATGACACCCGAAATGCTGGTGCAGGACGGAATCGCCGAGAAGTGGTTGGTCGACCCCCCGCGCGAGGGGGCGTTTGCGCTCGCCAAGGCGCTCGCCGACCTCGAGCAGGCGCGCATTGGCGCCCAGGGAGCGCCTCCCTTGCCTGCGGGCGCGCAAACATGGCGGCCACCGCGACGCATCGTCTACGTCAGCTGCAACCCGGCTACCCTGGCCCGCGACGCCGGCTTGATGGTGCATCTGGCTGGCTACCGCTGTATTGCGGCGGGCATGGTCAACATGTTTCCCCATACGGCGCACGTGGAGAGCATGGCGGTGTTCGAGCGCCCCTGAACCTCGGTCCTGCGCTACTTCTTGACCGCAGTGCCTGCGTCGCTGGCGGGCGCCGACGCTTCTTCCGCATCGCTCCCGGCCGCAGAGCCATTGGCAGGAATGCCGTCGATCTTGTTCTCGCGCATGTATCCGTCCATGTCCTTCCAGCCGGCGAAAATGGCCGCCTTGGACGCTTTCGGGTTGTTCGCGTAGCAGTCTTCAATGCCGCGCATCGCATAGCGGCAGGCGCCACCAATGGCCTTGGCTTCTTCTTCGCGTTGGGCAATGCGCGGATCGGGGCCCAGGCCCGGAATGTCGCAGGCGCCCAGCAGCGCCGGCGCGGTCAGCGCGAGGACAACGCGCAAGCGAGGCAGAGAAATCGATCGCATGCTGTTCATATCGGCGCCAGGGCGCATTGCTTGAGCTTCAGACGCAACAAAGGCCCCGCACAGGGGCCTTTGTTGCGCGGTGTCGACAGGCGACTCAATCGCTGTCGCCACCCATGATACCGAGGAGCATGAGCAGGCTCTGAAAAACGTTGAACATGTCCAGATACAGAGCCAGCGTGGCGCTGATGTAGTTGGTTTCGCCGCCGTCCAGAATGCGCTTCAGGTCGTACAGCATGTAGGCGCTGAACACCCCAATGGCTGCCACCGAAATTGCCATCATGCCTGCCGTGGAGCCGACAAACACGTTGATGATGGCGCCGACCACAATCACCATGGCACCGACGAAAAGCCACTTGCCCATGCCGGACAGGTCGCGCTTGATCACCGTAGCCAAACTGGCCATGACGAAAAACACGCCCGCCGTGCCGGCAAACGCCGTCATGATCAGTTCGCTGCCGTTGGAAAAGCCCAGCACCATGCCAATCAGCCGAGAGAGCATCAGGCCCATGAAGAGGGTGAAGCCCAGCAGCACCGGCACGCCGGCAGCGGAATTCTTGGTTTTCTCGATGGCGTACATGAACCCGAAGGCGCCGCCGAGGAAGACGATGAGCCCCAGGCCGCCAGTAAGCGACTGGGTTATTCCGGTGGCGACGCCGATCCAGGCGCCAAGCACGGTGGGCAGCAGGCTCAGGGCAAGCAGCCAATAGGTGTTGCGCAGCACCTTGTGGCGCTGCTCCTGCGATACGCCGTAGCCGTAGCCCGCAGAGGAGGGGAAGGGGGTGACCCGATCGTTCATTGCTGTATCTCCAGAGTGGCCCGCACGGTGCGGGTGATTGGGATTCTAGTTGGTGGCCTGCGAGTCCATTGCAAGACCACGCGGCCGACAGACGCACTGGCCCTGTCCAGGTCATGATTCTTTCGACCTGCGTTTGGTTCCCCCGCGACGCCAGCGCCGCTATGCTCGAATGCTTCTGGCCGGGCAGTCCGCCGGGCCCAGCACACGATGGGACGCTTGCATGAAGACCACCACTGAACTCGAACTCGCGGACATCCGCAAGATTGCCGCCGCCGCAGAAGCCGAAGCCATGGCCCATGGCTGGGCGGTAACGATCGCCATTGTCGATGCCGGCGGCCACCTGCTGTGGCTGCAGCGGCTTGATGGCGCAGCGCCCGTGTCCGCGCACATCGCGCCCGCCAAGGCCCGCACCGCGGCCCTGGGGCGGCGCGATAGCAAAACCTACGAAGACATGGTCAACGGCGGGCGCATGTCGTTTTTAAGCGCGCCGGGGGTCGAGGCCTTGCTCGAAGGCGGCGTTCCCATCTTGCACGGCGGCCAGTGCCTGGGTGCCGTCGGCGTGAGCGGGGTGAAATCCAGCGAAGACGTGCAGATTGCCCGGGCGGGGATTGCTGCGCTGAACTGAACGGTGCCTGGACAACCGGGACCAAAAAACGGCCTGGCTACCTGGGCAAGGCCCGTTGGCTGGCCAAAAACGACCTGTGCCCTATGGCACTGGGGTCGCCCCACGATGAAATCTATTTCGTCAAAATGAGCTTGCCTTGGCGCGTAGCCTGTAGTTGGTAGCAGGCGCCGTTGTGCGCAATCTGCACCCGCTTGCTGCCCTGCAACAGGTCCGCGCTTTGCCAGACGAAGCACGGCGCTGCGCTGTTCGAGCAGACCGGTCTGGTGCCTGGCACTTCTGGGTCCCCCAGGACATCCATGGCGACCGTGGAATGGGTCGAAGCAGGAGCAGAATTCGGTCGTGCTGACATATTTAAATAATAGTGATTCGCATTTAACAGGTCAAGAATTTTTTGGCGAGCATTTTTGGCCGCGCTCCTGAGGCGCAGCGACGAGGTGCAACAGCCGGACTACGGCGTGGGCTCGGTTACGAAGCCAATCTTGCGGATTCCCGCACGCTGCGCTGTCGCCATGGCCTGGGCAACGCGCTCGTAACGCACGTTTTTGTCGCCGCTCAGGTGCAGCTCGGGCGGCGGCGATTGCGCTGCGGCACGCTGCAGGCGATCGGCCAGGGCATCGTCGCTGATCGCGCTGCCGTCCAGCGCATAGCTGCCGTCGGCTTGCACCGAAAGGCGCAAGGTTTCTGGCTTGACCTGTTGGGGCTGCACACTGGCACGCGGCAAATCCACGCTGACCGAGTGCTTCATGACCGGCACGGTGATGATGAAGATGATGAGCAGCACCAGCATGACGTCCACCAGCGGCGTCATGTTGATTTCGTTCATCACCTCGTCGGTGTCGTCCTGGGTACCAAAAGCCATGGTCATGCGCCCTTCTTGAGGGGCCGCACATTGCTGCCGCCTTCGCCGTTCGAAATACGGGCTCCGGTAACGAAGTAGGCGTGCAGATCATGGGCAAAGCTGTTCAGGCGCACCAAAATGAACTTGTTGCCGCGCACCAGCGCGTTGTAGCCCAGCACCGCGGGGATCGCCACGGCCAGGCCCAGCGCGGTCATGATCAGCGCTTCGCCCACCGGGCCGGCGACCTTGTCGATGGTCGACTGCCCCGAGGTGCCAATGGCGATCAAGGCGTGGTAAATGCCCCATACCGTGCCAAAAAGACCCAGAAACGGCGCGGTAGATCCCACCGATGCGAGGATCGCCAGGCCTGATTGCAGGCGCGCGGTAAATTCGTCGATGCTGTTGCGCAGGCTCCCGGTGACCCAGTCGCTCACGTCCAGACTCTCATGCAGCTGGCCCTTGGTATTGCGGTGGTGCGCCGTGGCCTCGCGCCCTTCGATGGCCAGGGCGCGAAAAGGGTTGGCCGGGTCGCTGCCCAGGCTCGAGAGCGCCGCAGAAAAGTCGTCGCTGTGCCAGAAGCTTTGCACCGCCCGGGCATGGCGCTTGAAGCGCACGATGTCCAGGGCCTTGATGACGATAACGGCCCAGGTGGCCAGCGACATCAGCAGCAGCAGCACAGCGACGCCGCGGGTGATAAGGTCGCCTTGGTTCCATAGGTGGGTCAGGCCGAATTGCGATTCCATGAAAGCTCCAGAAGATCGGTAGGTTATTCGAGAACGAAGTGAATGGGTACGAGGTACCACATGGCTTCGGGCACGCCATTGCGCTTGCCCGGCACGAAGCGCCAGCGCTGCACCGTGTCGTATGCCTGGCGGTCCAGGCGCTCGTAGCCGCTTGACTGTTTGATTTCCACCTGTTCGGGCAAGCCTTCGGCGCTGATGAGCACGCGCAGCAGCACCTTGCCCTGCTCGCCCATGCGTTTGCTGATCGATGGATAAGAGGGCGAGGGATTCTTGAGATAAGCCGCATTGCTCGACGGCAATTCAATGCGCGGGGCTGCGGGCGGGGAGGGGGGCGCAGGCGGTGCCGGGGCCGTGTTGACCGGCGCCGCCACCGGCGGGCGAACCACCGGTGCATTCGGTGCGGCCTCGGCCTCCGCTGCCGGCACCGGGGTGGGCTCAGGAGCGCGCACCGGTCTGGGCTGCGGCGTCGGTTTCGCCAAACGCGGCGGCGGGACGGGCGGGGGTGGTGTCGGTAGCACGGGTTGAGGAGGCGGCACAGCGGGAGGGGCTGGGGGCGCCGGAGGCGCCACAAATTCGCTGAGCAGCACCGCAGGAACGATGATTTCCTCTGGCTGCTTGTGCCCCAACGCGCCTTGCAGAGCCCACAAGGCGGCGCCGTGTGCAAGAGCGATGCCGACCACGATCGCGGCATTGCGTTTGCGCTGAGGCACTGGCAGGAAAAGATCAGAAGACATTAAAAAAATAGCTGCCAGCGCAGGCAGGATCTGCGCTGGCAGCCCATTGGACTACAAATTCAGCGCTTGAAAATCCAGGGCAAAGCGAGGCCTGTCACGATCAGCGAAAAGCCCAGTGCCCAGACCAACATGGGAACTTTCAGGCGGCGCAAGCGCAGGCGCTGCCACCCGCGCAGGCGCAGGCAAGGACGGAGTCGTTCCGAAGGGCCGCCACCGGGCTGCTGGCGCTGCATTGTGCAACCACCTCGCGCGCGCAGCTTTCGCATTGGCCGCATTGCGTGGCCACGCCCAGCTCCCATTGGATTTCGTCAAAGCCCATCCCGGCCCGGGCATGGCGGGCAATTTCGCGATCAGAAATTCGGCGGCAGACGCAGACGATCATGGCAAGAGATGGCAGGGCCGTGGAATGAAAAAGGAGGTTTGATTATAAATGCGAATAGGTTGCATTAACAATCTATTTTGTATCTTTCCTGGATCTGCAAGCCAGCGGCTCAGCGAGGCGAATCGAGCGCCGCAGCTGAAATGTTGGCCAGCGTGGCGCAGCCACTCAGCGCCATGCAGGCTTCGAGTTCGTCGCGCAGCAAGCGCAGAACATGGGCCACGCCCGCAGCGCCTGCGTTGGCCAGACCCCAGAGCGCAGGCCGGCCAATGAGGACGGCGCTGGCACCGAGCGCCAAGGCCTTGAAAACGTCTGTGCCACGGCGCAGGCCTCCGTCCACCAGCAAGGGCAGGGCGCCTCCCACGGCGTCGGCAATGCGGGGCAGGGCGCGCGCCGTGCTGATCGCGGTATCCAATGTGCGGCCGCCATGGTTGGAAACGATCAGGCCGTCCATGCCTTGGGCCAATGCCAGGCGCGCATCTTCGGCGTGCAGCACGCCCTTGAGCAGCACCGGAAGGCGTGTCTGGGCCTGCAGCCAGGCGATGTCGTCCCAAGTCGGCGCGTGCCGCAGCCAGCCGTCAAACAGTGCGCTCTGTCCAGGTGTCAGCGGCGCCTGGACAGCAGGGGCCATGCGCGCGAGGTTCACCGCCTGCACCTCGGGCGGCAAGGCAAAGGCGGCGCGGCGCTCACGGTCACGCACGCCGCTGGTGGGCGCGTCGACAGTGACCACCAGTGCCTCGCAACCGGCCGCTTCAGCGCGCTCCACGAGATCCCGCACCAGCGCGCGATCGTGCTGCAGATAGAGCTGTAGCCACAGCGGTCCGGCGCCGGGATCGCCGTGCATGGCCGCCGCCACATCTTCCAGCGGCGAGCTTGCCTGCATGCTCAGCACCAGGCCCGCGCCCATTGCGCCAGCGGCGTAGGCGCTGCCGATTTCACCGTCCGGGTGCGCCAGGCGCTGGTAGGCCACGGGCGCCAGAAGAATAGGATGGGCCAGCTCGCGACCCAGCAGCGTGCAGCGGGTGTGGCCACCGGCCAGGGGACGCAGCACGCGCGGCAGCAGCGCCAGCTCGTCCCAGGCACTGCGGTTGGCGTGCAGCGTGATTTCGTCGCCGGCACCACCGCTGAAGTAGGCCCAGGCCTTGGCGTCAAGCTGCCGTTGGGCACTGCGCTCGTGATCGGCCAGGGTAAAGAGGTCGGGTGCTACGCGCTGGCGAGTGGGGGTCTGAGAGAGTTTTTTAAGCAAAAAATGCCTCTAGCGCTTACTGGTGTTACGTTTATAGCTATCAAATCAGGATCAAACATCAGGCCACGAAGCTATGCATCCGCCCACATGCGCAGCAGGTTGTGGTACGTGCCGGTCAGACCCACCACGGCGCTGTCGCTCTCTCCCACACGCTGGCGCAGGCGAAGCAAATCCATGTCCATGGCAAACAGCAGTTGACGCTGCTCGGTGCTGCGTACCATGCTTTGCACCCAGAAAAAACTGGCGATGCGGGCGCCGCGCGTCACCGGGGTCACCTGGTGCACCGTGGAGCCGGGGTAGAGGATGGCGTCGCCAGCAGGCAGCTTGATGCGCTGGTCGCCGCCGGGGCCGGCAATCAGCAGTTCGCCGCCGTCGTATTCCTCAGGGGCGCTGAAAAAAACGGTGCACGAAAGGTCGCTGCGCACCCATTCGCCCGTGGCCTGCGAGCGCAGCACGGCGCCATCGACATGGGCGCCGTAGAAGTTGGAGTCCCCGCTGTAGCGGTTGAAGAGCGGGTTGAAGATCTTGCGCGGCAATGCGGCCGAGAAAAATAGCGCGTCGCGCTGCAAAGCCGCCAGTACGAGGGGGCGCAGGGCGCTGGCCGCATCGCTGGTTTGCGCCAATTGCTGATTGCGCTTGTGCGCCAGTGCCTGGGTGCCGGCGCTGGTTCGCCCATCCACCCAGGGCGCGTCGTCTGCCAGCAGGCCACGGGCTTGTGCGACTTCTTCTGCGGTCAGCAGGTTCTTGAGGTGCAAAAACATGGCCTGGGACTTCCTTAAAAGCGCGTCATGAGCGTCAGTTGTGCGCAACGGCCTGCGCCCGGCGCGTAAAAACCGCGATACAGCGTGTCTGCGTAGAGCTTGTTGCTGAGGTTGGTCACGTTGAGCTTGACGGTCGTCTTGTCGTTCACGGTGTATTCCAGCATGGCTTCGAACACCGCGAAACTGTCGGCCGTGACCGCGCGCTGGCCTTCAGGGTTCTGCTCGCCACGGTAGTTCACGCCCACGCCGAGGCGCCACTGCGGCGCCACGGCATAGGTGCTCCAGAGGCTGCCGCTGTGGCGCGGGGTCAGGCCTGGCCGGTCGCCCTTGACCTGCGCGCCGCCGCCATTGCCTGCGAGTACCACGTTGCTCTCGTCAATCTTGGCGCTCGGGATCCAGGTGTGGTTGAAGAACACTTCCCACTTGGGCGTGATGCGGCCCGCCAGGTTGAACTCCATACCGGCGGCGTGGCGCTTGCCCGACAGCAGTTCCTGCGCGGCCGCCGAATCGGGGTCGGTGTTGCGTTCGTTGTATTTCTCGCTGTAGAAAGCCGCGACGCCCAGCAGCGCGCGCTTGTCGAACAGGTCGAACTTTCCGCCGATTTCGAAATTTCGGCTTTTCTCGGGCGGCGTTTGCGATTGCCGCTGCGTGCGGTCGTCAAAGCTCAGGCCAAACTGGTAGGTGTCGCCAGACGTGTTGTACGAGGTGCCGTAGGAGGCGTAGTAAGAACTGGACTCGGTTGGCTGATAAATGACGCCTACGCGTGGGCTCCACAAGCCGTCCGACCGCTCGTTCGACGTTGCCGTCGGCGTGTGGTACGAGGCCTTGAAGTGGTCGTAGCGCAGACCGCCGAGCAGCTTGACGGTTTCGGTGATCGAGACGGTGTCTTGGGCATACAAGCCGATGTTGCTTGCATCGAAAGTGTTGAAGGTCGGCTCGCCACGTGGCGTGGGGCGCATGGCACCGTCGTTGGGCGTGCCCACCGTGGTGCTGGGCAGGCTGCCGGTGCCGGTGTAGCGCTGGTCGCGCTTGGCGTCGTCGTGGTACAGGTCGACGCCGGCAATCAGCGCATGCTTGCGGCCACCCCAGTGGAAGCTGTTGGTGTAATCGCTTTGCAGCTGCGTCAGTTCGCTGATGCCCAGGCGGCCTTTGGCTGAGCGGGTGATGGCGGTGTTGTCGTTGAGGTTGTCCTGCGTGGTACCGGCGGCAAAGCGCACGGCGCTGGCCAGCAGGTCGCGTTCGTATCGGCCGTGGCGCAATCGCGTCTTGAGTTCGCCGTTGTCGTCGAAGCGGTGCGTGTGCGCCAGCGTGACGTACTGCGCCGAGGTGTCGAGTTTGTCGCTGGCCAGACCGTAATAGTTGCGCGCCGGCAGCGAAGGCACAAGCTTGCCATCGTTGAGGAACCAAGGGTGGTTGTAGAGCGGCCGTCCCTCAATATCGAGAGAATACAGGCCGACCGAGAATTCGTCGCGCGTGCCTATGCCCCAGCTGTAGGTGGGCGCGATGCCGAGCTTGCGTTGCGTGGCGCCGAAGTTCTTTTCGTCGTGCACCAGGGCATTCAGGCGGAAGGCGGCGTTTTCGCCGGTGAGAAAGTTGAAATCGCCCGTCAGCCGGTTTTCCTGGCCGGTACCCAGGGTGTAGCTCACTTCGTGCTGGTTCATCAGCAGCGGCATCTTGTTGACCTGGTTGACCACACCGCCGGTCGAGCCTTTGCCGAACAGCATGGAAGCCGAGCCCTTGAGCACTTCGACGCTGTCGTTGTTGAAGGTGTCGCGCTCGTAGAGCGGCGCGTCCTTCATGCCGTCCACATAGATGTCGCCTGCCTGGCCGAGCGAGAAGCCGCGCAGGCGGATGTCCTCTTCGCCGGTTTCACCGGCCTGGAAGGTGACGCCTGCCGTGCTGCGCAGCACGTCGCGGAAGTCGTCCTGGTTGCGGTCGGTCATGAGCCGCTCGGTGAACACGGTCACGCTTTGAGGAATGTCGCGCAGCGCCTGCTTGCCCTTGCCGATGGTCGTGGTCGCAGGCTTGAGCGTGTCCTTGTTCTGGATTTCCGCGCTTTCCTTGACGGTGACTGTGGGCAGCTGGCCGCTGACGGGAGGCACAGACTGGGCCCAGCTTCCCACGGAAGCGAGCAGCATCAGCGCGCCCAGGGGAATCAGGGCCTTGTCCGAGGTGCAGGGTGCTGCTGCATCGGTAGGAAAAAGCGCAGAGATGCGCGGTGTGCTGTGAGCTGTCAAAGGATTCTCCCGTTGCAATGTGACTTGAACCTGCGGGCACGCGAACGTGCGCCAAGAGCAAGAAGCAGTGGCTGGGGAAAACCGTGGCTGTGCCTCGAAACAGCGATTTATTCTAAGTCAAATAAGAGTCATTCGCGTTCGCAATGGAGAAAATGAGCTGTAGCCCTGTCGGCATCCAGCAACAAAAAAGCCGGCAGCAGCCGGCTTCGGAGCAGACGCGACGCGTCTTATTTGACGTGCTTGCCAATCAGGCCAGCCATCTCGAACATGGACACCTGGGGTTTGCCAAAGACTTCCTTGAGCTTGGCGTCCGCATTGATCATGCGCTTGTTGGCAGCGTCCTGCAGCTTGTGCGCCTTGATGTAGACCCACAGCTTGCTGATGATTTCGGTGCGCGGCAGAGGCGCGGAGCCGACGACGGCGGCCAATGCAGGGCTTGGCGTCAAAGCCTTCATGAACGCTGCGTTGGGAGTGCGCTTCTTGGCGGGAGCGGCCTTGGTGGCGCCGGCAGCGGCCGGGGCTTTTTTTGCAGTTGCCATGTTGGTTTTTTCCTGGTTGGGAGTATTCAATGGACCAGCGAAAATCCGTTTCTCCACTGGCAGGGGGATGCTACTGGCAAAAAAACGGCTTTCCAAGCTGCGACCGAGGTTTTTTTGCTTCAGGCTGTTGCTCCGATCGCTTCAGCGACATTCCTGCTGGCTGTTGACGATGCGCTTGAGCGCCTCGGCATCCAGAATGCGCACGTGGCGCTGCTTGACTTCGACGATGCCGTCGTCGACGAATTTTGAGAAAGTTCGGCTCACCGTTTCCAGCTTCAGCCCCAGGTAGCTGCCGATTTCTTCGCGAGTCATGCGCAGCACCAGCTCGGTTTGCGAAAAGCCTCGGGCGTGCAGACGCTGCACCAGGTTGAGCAGGAAGGCGGCCAGCCGCTCTTCGGCGCGCATGCTTCCCAAGAGCAGCATCACGCCATGCTCGCGCACGATCTCGCGGCTCATGATCTTGTGCACGTGGTGCTGCAGGGCATTGACCTCGCGCGAAATCTCTTCGATACGGTCAAAGGGCATGACGCACACTTCGGCGTCTTCCAGGGCCACGGCGTCGCAGCTGTGGTGGTCGTTGACGATGCCATCGAGCCCGATGATTTCCCCCGCCATTTGAAAACCGGTGACCTGGTCGCGCCCGTCTTCCGTGGCAACACAAGTCTTGAAAAAACCCGTGCGGATGGCGTAGAGCGAGGTGAACGCCTCGCCATTTCGAAACAGCGAGCCGCCGCGCTTGATCTTGCGGCGTACCGCGACCACGTCGTCCACGCGCTCCATTTGCTCGCTGGTCAAGCCCATGGGGAGGCACAGTTCGCGCAGATTGCAGTTGGAGCAGGCGACCCGTATCGTCTGCTGCGTATCTTGCGCGTGGGCGTGGCCAGCCGCATTCGCTTCGGAGAGAGGCTTTGCGGGTGTTTTGCGGAAGATGGGGGTGCTGGATGCTGACATACATCAAATTATGAACGATTGCGGGTTTTCCCCTCCAAGGCTTGTGGAGCGGCCGTTAATTCTTGATTTTGGTCAAGTGACCGGTTGCCGCTCTCAGGCACAGTGCCAGCTCTCCAGGAGAATCCATGACCGTTGCTACGCCCGAGTTGCTGACCCGTTTCGATGTCTCGGGTCCGCGCTACACGTCCTATCCGACCGCGGACCGTTTTGTCGAGGCCTTTGGGGAGGACGACTACGTTCTGGCGCTCAAGCAGCGCCACCTGGGCAGCGTGGCCAAGGCCATGCCGCTGTCCCTGTATGTACATATCCCTTTCTGCGAGTCGCTCTGCTACTACTGTGCTTGCAACAAGATCATCACCAAGCACCACGAACGGGCCGACGTTTACCTGCGCTATCTGAGTCGCGAGGTCGACCTGCACACCGCGCACTGCGGTACTGGCCAGGTGGTCAGCCAGTTGCATCTGGGGGGAGGCACGCCGACCTTCTTGTCCGACGAGGGTCTTCGGGACCTCATGGACACCTTGCGCCGCAGCTTCACTCTGGTGCCGGGCGGCGAGTATTCGATCGAGGTCGACCCTCGCACGGTTGACGCAGGTCGCTTGAAGGTGCTGGCCGAACTGGGCTTCAACCGCCTGAGCTTCGGCGTGCAGGATTTCGACCCCGAGGTCCAGAAGGCCGTACATCGCATCCAGCCCGCAGAGCAGGTGTTCGCGCTGGTGGAAGCTGCACGCTCGATTGGATTCGATTCCATCAATGTCGACCTCATCTACGGTCTTCCCAAGCAAACGCCGGAGTCGTTCGACCGGACCCTGGCACAAGTCAACGCGCTGCGCCCGGACCGCATCGCGCTGTATGCCTATGCACATCTGCCCGAGCGTTTCAAGCCGCAACGGCGCATCGTCTGGGCCGATCTTCCGATGGCTTCGGCCAAGGTGTCCATGCTGTCTCGATCGCTCGACGCATTTACCGAGGCGGGTTACGTGTACGTCGGGATGGACCACTTTGCCCTGCCGGAAGACGCCTTGGCCGTCGCCAAACGTCAGGGGCGCCTGCATCGCAATTTCCAGGGCTACAGCACCCAGCCCGATTGCGACCTCATCGCGCTAGGCGTATCTGCCATTGGCCGGGTGGGTGCCACCTACAGCCAGAACGCGAAGACGCTGGAGGAGTACTACGACCTGCTCAACCAGGGGCACCTGCCCATCGTGCGCGGCCTGGCGCTCTCGCGCGACGATCTGGTGCGCCGCTCCGTCATCATGGCCATCATGTGCCAGGGAGCATTGACCATCGAATCCGTGGAGCAGTCGTGGTTGATCGACTTTCGTGCGTACTTTGCGCGCGAACTGGAACAACTGGCCGAAATGGAGCAGCAAGGCCTGGTGGCGCTCAGTCCCGAGGGTGTCGAAGTGACCCCGATGGGCTGGTACTTCGTGCGCGGCATCGCCATGGTGTTCGACCGCTACCTCCAATCGGACCGCAACCGCGCGCGTTTCTCGCGCATCATCTGAGGTGCTGGGTGCGCTGGCCTGGACGGCCTTGGCCATGGGTTTGCTCGGCGGATCGCACTGCCTGGCCATGTGTGCAGCACCGTGCAGCGCGGTGGTAGGTGCGGGCGCAGGGGTCGACTCGGGGTTCGGTTCCGGCGGCGCAGTGCATGTACTTCGTGGGCCTGGATCGGACCGCCCCATGGGACGCCGCCTGGTCGCCTTTCACTTGGGCCGGCTCGTGGGGTATGCCAGCGCAGGCGCTACCGTGGCTGTGGCGGTGCAAAGCTTTGCCTGGATCACTCAGCAGGCCCAGGCCCTGCGTTCGATCTGGACTTTCATGCACCTTGGCGTGCTGGCCTGGGGACTGATGCTGCTGCTGCTTGCGCGTCAGCCTGCCTGGGTCGAATCCGCAGGCCGAAGGCTCTGGGGTCGCGTTCGTCCCTGGGTCGGCGCATCCGGCGGCGTGTTTGCCACCGGCTTTCTTTGGGCCCTGATGCCCTGCGGATTGCTCTATTCCGCCCTTCTGGTGGCAGCACTCAGCGGTGGCCCGGCCGAAGGCGCCATCGTCATGGCCCTGTTTGCGGCGGGCAGCAGCGTGTGGCTGATCGCCGGGCCATGGGCATGGCTGGGCTTGCGCCAGCGCCTGAACCGCGCCCGCGCCGACTGGGGTACGCGGCTGGGCGGGCTGCTGCTGTGTGGTGTCGCGGGATGGGCGCTTTGGCAGGACCTCGTAGTGCGTCCTTCGCTCATGTGTCAATAGCAAAGAATCCGCACCGCTGTTGCGCTGGCGCCGCAGTTGGCGGACAAACGGGCAGGCATTTGATTTTCGTCGTCTGATAATGCGTTTTCCTAGACTCGCTTCTGGCGGCAAGGCCCATCGGTGAACCATTCCCTCGTCATTCCCATCGCACAACTGCGTGTTGGCATGTTCATCCAGCTGGATCTGGGCTGGATGCAGCATCCCTTCCCCGTGGGGAGCTTTCGGGTTGCGTCCGAGGCGCAGATCGATACCTTGCGCAGCCTGGGGCTCAAGCAGATTCGCTACGTTCCGGGCAAGAGCGACCCCGAATTCCAGGCGGTGCGGGCGCCCGGAACCTCGGCCGGGGTGGCTCAAACGATGCCAGACGAACCCGGGCCCGAGCCCGGGTCCGAGCAGGCGGCACAGGCGCACAGGATCAGTGCGCTCAGAGCCCAGCTGCAGGCACAGCACCAGGCCCTTGCTGCCTGTGACCAGCGGTTTCTGATAGCCACCCGAACCTGTCTGCGGCTGGGGCCCTTGGCCGACAAGGAGCCCATCCAGGCCCGAGCGCAAGGCGAGTCGCTGGTGGGAGGCTGTGTCGACGAGCTGCTCGACAATGGCGAGTCGGTCATTCGGCTTCTCTCGGAAGGGGTGGGGGAGCGCAACGCGCTCCATCCCGTCAATGTCATGGTTCTCAGCCTGCTTCTGGGCAAAGCCGAAGGTGCGAGCGCCGATGCCCTGCGCGAGATCGGCCTGACCGCACTCTTTCATGACCTGGGCAAGACGCGCCTGCCGGCGCACCAGTGGGTGCGCAACCCCGACATGACGGCAGGTGACCTGCTGGGCTACCAGAAACATGTGGCGCATTCCGTGGCCATTGCCCGCCGCATGGGCCTGCCTGCGCCCGTTCTCCGCGGCATTGCAGAGCACCACGAAATGGCGGACGGCAGCGGATTTCCCGAAGGGCTGAGCGGCCCAGCCATGGGCAACGCGGCGCGCGTCGTCGGGCTGGTCAACTACTACGACCGTTTGTGCAACCCCGTGCACGGCGCGCAGGCCTTGACGCCGCACGAAGCGCTGTCGCTGATGTTTGCCAAGCACAAGGCAAAGTTCGATACGCGCATTCTGGGCGTATTCATTCGCATGATGGGCATCTATCCGCCGGGCTCCATCGTGCAGCTGGTCAACGATCGCTATGCCATTGTGGTGTCGGTCAACTCCTCGCGGCCGCTGAAGCCCCGGGTCATCGTGCACGACCCGCAGGTGCCCAAGGACGAGGCGCTCATCCTCGACCTGGAAACCGTGCCCGAGCTGGGTATTCGCCGCAGTCTCAAGCCGACCCAGCTGCCGCGCGAAGCCTTGGACTATCTCTCGCCGCGCAAGCGCATCTGTTACTTTTTTGAGCGCGCGGTGGACCACCAAGGCCTGGCGCAACCGTGATGCATCTGGCACCCGATCCTGGCTGGTATCGCGCCTTCGACGACCTGCAGGAGGCGGTGTGGGTGGTGGACGCCGACGCGCGCAGCATAGCCTTTGCCAACCTGAGCGCGGCGCGTCTGCTTGGATTGCCGCGGGAGCAATTGCTGGGCGCGGCGGTGGAGCGCTTTGCGGCCACCCCACAAGACCAGGCCTTCTGGGCCGACACGCGGCTGGTCGTTGCCAACGGGATCGAGTCGCTTTCTGCCGTGCTGCGCGCCGACGGCGAACTCGTTCCCGTGATGCGCCGCGTGACACCACTTGCGATGAATCCAGGCACAGGCGCCATGCTGGTGACCATGGTCGACTGCAGTGAGCGCCAACGCGCAGAGACCGAGCTCGAACGTTTGCTGGCTGAGCTGCGTGCAACGCTCGATTCGGTGGCCGATGGCATCCTGGTATGCGGGCTCGATGGCCGCATTCGAGCCTTCAATCAACGCCTGGTAAACATCTGGCGCATTCCGCAGTCTCTGCTGCTGCAGCGCGACGACGCACGCCTGCATGCCTTTCTGGCCAGCCGGGTCAAGAATGCCGATGCCTACCGCGACCAGCTTGGACGGATGCAAGGCGATCCCCATCTGTCCACCCGCGACGTCCTGCAGTTGCAGGGAGGACAGATGGTAGAGCGCCGCTGCGTGCCGCAACTGAGCCATGGCAGCGTCACCGGCAGGGTCTTTTCGTTTCGCGACATCACGGAAGAAGCCCAGTCCGAAGCCGCCTTGCGCATGGCAGCGCTCGCGTTCGAGGCCAGTCCTTACGCCATCTTCTGCACGGACGGCAAAAGGATGCTCACGCAGGTCAACCCGACGCTCGAGCGGCTGACGGGTTTGCCGATGTCGCAGCTTTTGGGCCAGGTCGCAGACTCGCTTTTTGGCTCTTCGGAACCGCAGTGGATGCAACAAGTGGAACTGGCATGGAAGGGCTCGGATGCATGGACAGGTGAGCTTACGCTGGCCCGGGATTCCGACGTCCCCTGTGCCGTCCAGCTGTCCTGGGTCGTGCTGCGAGACGCGGATGGAGGGGTCGAGCAAAGCATCGGCTTCGTGCGCGACCTGACGCAGCAGCATGCCGCGAGGAAGCGCATTGACGAGCTGGCGTACCACGACGTGCTCACCGGACTGCCCAACCGCTTGCAGCTGTCACAGCGCGTGGAGTCCGCTCTGCGCGGCTCGCGCCCCGGTGCACCGGGCTTTGCCATCCTCGAGCTGGATCTGGACCGTTTCAAAATCATCAACGATTCGCTGGGGCACGCGTTTGGCGACCGCGTGCTTCGCCTCGTGGCTGCGCGTCTCCAGATCTGCCTGCGGCAGGTCGACATGCTGTGTCGCATGGGTGGCGACGAATTCGTGGTCTACCTGCACGCCAGCGATCGCGCCACGGCAGAGCACGTGGCCCGGCGCATGTTGCACGAGATGGAGCAGCCGTTCGCGCTCGATGGCATCAGTTTTTCGATCCAACTGAGCATGGGCATTTCCTTGTTCCCCCAGGATGGCCGGGGGCTGGACGAACTCATCAAGCACGCGGATACCGCCATGTACCGGGTGAAAGAACGCGGGCGAGGCAATTTTGGCTTCTACCAGGCCGAGATGAACGCCAATGTACGCGCGCGCATGCAGATCGAACATGCGATGCGCCAGGCCTTGGGGCGTGACGCCATGCAGGTGCATTTCCAGCCCCAGATCGACACCACCACCGGTGCCATCGTCGCTGCCGAGGCCTTGCTGCGTTGGACGGACGAGGAGCTGGGTTCGGTTTCTCCCGCCACCTTTGTCCCCATTGCCGAGGACTCGGGCTACATCGTCACGCTGGGTGCCTGGGTCTTGGAACAATCGGTAAAGGAGGCCGTGCGCTGGCTGCAAAGTGGGCATTCGCTGGTCGTCTCGGTCAATGTGTCCGCGCTGGAGTTGCGCCAGCCCGACTTCGTCGAACGCATCGCCCGCGTGCTGCGCGAGTCGCAATTGCCGGCGCAACTGCTGGAACTCGAACTCACCGAGTCCATGCTTCTGCAGGACGCCGAAGAAGCCGCCCAGCGATTGCAGGCGCTCGCCCGGTTGGGGATCGCGCTGGCCATTGACGATTTCGGTACCGGTTACTCCAGCCTGGCCTACCTGAAGAATTTGCCCATTCACAAGCTCAAGATCGATCAGTCCTTCGTGCGCGGGCTGCCGGAGGACGAGGGCGACCGTGCGATCGTCAGTGCCATCGTCCACCTGGGTCAGGCGCTTAAGCTGCAGGTCGTCGCCGAAGGGGTGGAATCCGAAGCCCAGCGGACCAGCCTGCAGGCCCTGCAGTGCAGCCACTTCCAGGGCTATCTCTGTTCGGCGGCCCTGGCTCCTGCCGACTTCGCGCAGTGGCTCTCTGCCCGCAAGCCGCCCCTGGCCGTGACGGTCTGAACCCGGGCGCCGGCGCACAGGAGGCGGCGCACGGCTGCGCGTTCGGGCCTCCCTGTGCAGCCAGCCAACTTTGCACGTCGCCCAGGCGGCTTCATGCTGCATTGCAGCAGAAAAACCGACGGTAGGATGCGCTTTGAATCATTTCTGAAGGAGCACACATGCTGGGTTTGATGCAGAGTCAGCCACTCTTGATTTCTTCGCTGATCGAATTTGCCGAGCGCCACCACGGCGACGGCGAAATCGTCTCGCGCCGGGTGGAGGGAGACATCCACCGCTACACCTACCGCGACCTGGCAGCACGTTCGCGCCAGCTCGCCAACGCGCTGGACGACGCGGATCTGGCTTTTGGCGACCGCGTCGCCACCCTCGCATGGAACGGCTACCGCCACATGGAGATGTATTTTGGGGTGAGCGGCTCAGGTCGGGTGGTGCACACCGTCAATCCGCGCCTGCATCCGGAACAGATCGCCTGGATCATGAACCACGCGGAGGACAAAGTCCTCTGCTTCGATCTCACGTTTCTGCCCCTGGTGCAAGCCGTGCACGCCAAGTGCCCGAGCGTGAAACACTGGGTGGCGCTGTGCGATGCAGACCGACTGCCAGCCGACAGCGGCGTGCCCGGGCTGGTGAGCTATGAGGACTGGATCGGCTCCAGGTCGGCGGACTATGCCTGGCCTCAGTTCGACGAGAACACTGCGTCCAGCATGTGTTACACCAGCGGCACCACGGGCAACCCCAAGGCAGCGCTCTACAGCCACCGCTCGACCGTGTTGCACGCCTACGCCGCGGCACTTCCCGACGTCATGTGTCTTTCGGCCCGCGACGCGGTGCTGCCGGTGGTCCCCATGTTCCACGTCAATGCCTGGGGTATTCCGTATTCGGCTGCGCTGACGGGCTGCAAGCTGGTCTTCCCCGGCCCGGCCCTTGATGGAAAGTCGATCTACGAACTGATCGAAGCCGAAAAGGTCACTTATGCGGCGGGTGTCCCCACCGTATGGCAGATGCTGCTGGGCCATCTGCGTCCTGCAGGTTTGAAATTCACCACGCTCAAGCGCACCGTCATTGGCGGATCGGCCTGCCCGCCCGCAATGATCACCGCGTTCCAGGACGAGTTCGGCGTGGAGGTCCTGCATGCCTGGGGCATGACGGAAATGAGCCCGCTGGGCACGCTGTGCACGCTCAAGAATAAACAGCTGGAACTGCCCAAGGACGATCAAATGAAGATCCTGCAGAAGCAGGGCCGCGCTATTTTTGGCGTGGACATGAAGATCGTGGACGGCGAGGGCAAGGAGCTGCCCTGGGACGGCAAGACCTATGGCGATCTACTGGTGCGTGGCCCCTGGATCATCGAAAGCTACTACAAGGGTGAGAACCCGCTGGTCCAAGATGCCCAGGGGCGTGGCTGGTTTCCCACCGGCGACGTGGCCACCATCGACCCCGATGGCTTCATGCAAATCACCGACAGAAGCAAGGACGTGATCAAGTCGGGCGGCGAGTGGATCAGCTCCATCGACATCGAGAATATTGCCATGGCGCATCCGGCAGTGGCCATGGCGGCGTGCATCGGCATGCCACATCCCAAATGGGACGAACGCCCCATCGTCGCGATCACCCTCAGGCCCGGCGCCGAACTGACGCGGGATGAACTGTTGAAATTCTACGAGGGCAAGACCGCGAAATGGCAGATACCCGACGACGTGGTGTTTGTGGACGCGATCCCGCTGGGCGCGACCGGCAAGATGCTCAAGACGCGGCTGCGCGAACAGCTCAAAGACTACCGGCTGCCGGGCCTTTGACGCGGCAAAGTCGCACGCGTGATAGCGGCTAGGGGCAATCCCTGACCGCTTTCGTGGCACCAGCGGTTAGGCTGAGGCCAGATATTTCTACAGGAGACAACCGATGAATTTTGCAATCAAAACAGTAGCGGCATCCATCCTGCTGGCAAGCGCTGGCGGCGTTTTTGCTCAAAATGGTGAGACGGTCAAAATCGCCTGGCTGGATCCACTTTCCGGCCTGATGGCTGCCGTGGGAACCAATCAGCTCAAGAGTTGGCAGTTCGTGGCGGAGGAGTTCAACAAGAAGAACGCCGCCGGCGTGAAATACGAAATCATCGGTATCGACAACAAACTCAGCCCTCAGGAAACCACCAGTGCCTTGCGCTCGGCCATGGACCAGGGAGCCCGCTACGTGGTGCAGGGCAACGGCTCGGGCCCAGCGCTTGCCATCATCGATGCGGTGGAAAAGCACAACGCCCGTAATCCTGGCAAAGAGGTGCTGTACCTGAACTACGCTGCGGTGGACCCAGACCTCACCAACAGCAAGTGCAGCTACTGGCATTTCCGCCTGGACGCAGACACTTCCATGAAGATGGAGGCGCTGACGACTTACATGAAGGACCAGAAGGAGATCAAAAAGGTCTACCTGCTGAACCAGAACTACTCCCATGGCCACCAGGTCTCCAAGTACGCCAAGGAGATGCTCAAGCGCAAGCGCCCGGACGTCGAAATCGTTGGTGACGACCTGCACCCCTTGGCTCAGGTGCGCGATTTCTCGCCCTACATCGCCAAAATCAAGCAGTCGGGCGCCGACAGCGTGATCACCGGCAACTGGGGCTCTGACCTGGCGCTGCTCATCAAGGCCGCCAATGATGCCGGCCTGAACAACGTCAACTTCTATACCTACTACGGCGCCGTCACCGGCAGCCCGACCGCCATGGGCGCCGGGGCCGCAGGCCGCGTGTACATGGTGTCGTACGCCCACGCCAACATGCCGGGCGAGATCAGCAAGATCACGGCCGACTACAAGAAGAAGTTCAACGACGACATGTACACCAACGCCATTTACAACGGTTTTGCCATGCTCACCGAGGCGTTCGTGAAAACCAAGTCCACCGATCCGGTGAAGGTGGCCAAGGCCCTGGAAGGAATGAAGTTCAAGGGCTTCAACGGAGAGGTGGAAATGCGCAAGACGGACCACCAGCTGCAGCAGGGCCTGTTCATTTCCAAGTGGGACAAGGCCGGGGGCAAGTATCCAGTGGACGCGGAGAACACCGGCTACACCTTCGTACCTGTCAAGTACTACGAGCCCTACGTGGCCAGCACGCCCACGTCCTGTGACATGAAGCGGCCCTCCTGAGGGCGGGAACTGCCGGTCCAGAGGCCCGATCCCGGGCCTCTTTTTTTGATCCGATCCAGACACTTCCATGAACGCCGAGTTTTTCACGATCTCCCTGCTCAACGGGGTGAGCTATGGCCTGCTGCTGTTCATGCTCAGCTCGGGCCTGACGCTCATCTTCAGCATGATGGGCGTGCTCAATTTCGCGCACACCAGCTTTTACATGCTGGGGGCCTATTTCGCCTACACGCTCTCGGGCGTGGTCGGTTTCTGGCCGGCTCTGGTGATCGCTCCCCTGGTCATTGGTGTTCTTGGGGCCTTGTTCGAGCGCTACAGTTTGCGACGCGTCCACAAGTTCGGACATGTTCCCGAGCTGCTGGTCACGTTTGGCTTGTCCTATCTGATTCTGGAACTGGTGCAGCTGGTCTGGGGGCGTTCCACAGTGCCCTACGGGCTGCCGCAACAGCTGCAAGGTCCGCTCTTCACGATCTACGGCACGCAGTTTCCAAAATCGCGCTCTTTCATCATGCTCGTCGCACTGCTCATGCTTTTGACGGTGTGGCTGCTGCTGACCCGCACACGCATTGGTCTGGTGATCCAAGCCGCACTCAAGCACCCCGAGATGGTGCAGGCCCTGGGCCACAACGTACCAAGGGTGTTCATGCTGGTCTTTGGCGGGGGCTGCGCACTGGCGGGTCTGGCCGGTGTCATTGGAGGAAACACCTACATCACCGAGCCTGCCATGGCGGGTTCGGTGGGCTCCATCATCTTTGTCGTCGTCGTTGTCGGTGGCATGGGGTCGCTCGCCGGGGCGTTTCTTGCCTCGCTCATCATCGGTCTTGTCCAGACTTTTGCCGTTGCCATCGACTACTCGCTGGCCAGCGCGCTGCAGGGCATGGGCGTCGGCGTGTCGCCCGAGACCTTTGGCTGGCCGGTGCTCAAGCTGACCTTGTCACAGGTGGCGCCGATCCTTCCGTATCTTTTCCTGGTACTGATCCTGATTTTCCGTCCCAGAGGCCTGCTTGGCACGCGCGAGGATTGACAACCATGACCCCATCCATAAGCCCTAACCAGCATGCGGGCAACATCAAATACCACCGATTTCGCCCGCTCAACATCGGCCGTTACTTGATCTGGTCGCTGTTCGCCATTGCCCTGATCGTTCTGCCCATGCTGTTCACCAGCAGCCTGGCGGTGACCATGCTCTCGCAGATGGGCTACGCCATCATCATCTGCCTGAGCTACAACATCCTGCTGGGGCAGGGCGGCATGTTGAGTTTTGGCCACGCGGTATACACCGGCCTGGGCTCGTTCATTGCCATCCACGCCATGAATCTGGCGGGAGACGGCAAATTGCCCATTCCCCTGGTCCTGATCCCGCTGGTAGGCGGGCTCGCGGGCATGTTCTTCGCGATTTTGCTGGGTTTCGTGACCACCAAGAAGTCGGGGACAACCTTTGCCATGATCACCCTGGGCATCGGTGAGCTGGTCGCATCCATGGCGCTCATGTTCCCCGAATTCTTCGGCGGCGAGGGCGGGGTAACCACGAACCGCGTCTACGGCCAGGCATTTTTCGGCATCACTTTTGGCCCGGCCATCCAGGTGTATTACTTGATTGCCGTCTACTGCTTCGTCTGCACCGCTGCCATGTTTGCGTTTACCGCGACGCCGCTGGGGCGCATTCTGAATGCGGTGCGCGACAACCCGGAGCGGGTGGAATTCATTGGCTACAACACGCAGCGCGTGCGCTACTTCGCCTTCATCATTGCCGGCTTCTTCGCCGGTATCGGCGGGGGCCTGGCGGCCATCAATTTTGAAATCGTCACCGGCGCCGACAGCGTGAACATGGTGCGCTCGGGGGGCTACTTGCTGTTTACCTTTCTTGGGGGCGCCACCTTCTTCTTCGGCCCCATCATTGGCGGTGTGCTGCTGGTGTTCGCCTCGGTGCTGCTGTCCGAGCTGTCCAAGGCCTGGCTGCTCTATCTGGGCCTGGTGTTTCTCTTCATGGTGATGTACGCGCCCGGCGGTGTCGCCAGCCTGATCATGATGAATCTGCGCGTGGCCAAATTCGGAAAACTGCGGCCTCTGCTGCCCGCGTACCTGGCATTGGGCGGGACGGCCCTGGTGGCCTTGCTGGGCGTCGCCGCCATGGTGGAAATGCTCTACCACCTGCAACTCAATGCGGCGCTGGGGCCGGAGATGGAGTTCTTTGGCGCAAGTGTGAACGCTGCCAAGCTCAGCAGCTGGTTTGGTGCCGGGTTTGTGCTGGTGACGGGGCTGGCGCTGTTTGAACTCTGCCGGCGCCAGTTTGTGGCCCAGTGGGGGCAGGCGCAGGAAGAAATAGAACACGAAATCAAACGCGGGGAGGCTTTGTAAGCGATGGCGGACGACGCAAATTACGCGCTGGAATTGCGTGCGCTGCGCAAGAGCTTCGGCAAGACGGAAATCATTCGCGGGGTCGATCTGGCGGTGCGCGCTGGCGAGCGCGTGGCCATCATTGGCCCCAACGGCGCGGGCAAATCCACGCTTTTCAACCTGATCAGCGGGCGCTTTGCGCCCACCAGCGGCGAGGTGCTGCTTCATGGCGCGCGCATAGAGGGCAAGAAGCCGTTTGAAATCAACCGCATGGGCCTCTCGCGCAGTTTTCAGATCACCAACATATTTCCGAAGTTGAGCGTCTTCGAGAATTTGCGTTGCGGGGTGCTCTGGAGCATGGGCTACCGCTACAGCTTCCTGCGCTTTCTTTCACGTCTGGACGATGCCAACGAGCGGGCGCAGCAGCTCATGGAAATGATCAAGCTCGACAAGAAGCGCGACGTGCTGGCCATCAACCTGACCTACGCTGAGCAGCGCGCGCTCGAGATCGGGATCACCATTGCTGGCGGTGCCAGCGTCATCCTGCTCGACGAGCCGACGGCGGGCATGAGCGTGAGCGAAACCACCCGCTTCATCACGCTCATCAAGGAAGTGACCGAAGGCCGAACCCTGCTGACCGTAGAGCACGACATGGGCGTGGTTTTCGGTCTGGCCGATCGCATCGCTGTGGTCGTCTACGGCGAAGTCCTGGCCTTTGATACCCCGGACGCCGTGCGCGCCAACGCCCGCGTTCAGGAAGCCTATCTGGGTTCCATCGTGGCCGATGCCCAGGCGCAAGGACACTGACATGCTGCACATTCGCAATCTGCACGCCTACTATGGCAAAAGCCATGTGCTCCATGGCGTCAATCTTGACATCGGCGACGGTGAGATCGTGGCGTTGCTGGGGCGCAATGGCTCGGGCCGCTCCACCACGGCCAAGGCGGTCATGAACCTTGTCGACTGGGAAGGCAGCATGGAATGGAAAGGCCAGCCACTCAAGAACCGCAAGGCGTACGAGATCGCGCACCTGGGCATTGGCTACGTTCCCGAGAGCCGCGACGTGTTTCCCAGCCTCACCGTGCATCAGAATCTGATTCTCGGGCAGAAGGGAAGCGGCAAGGGCAGCCGCTGGAGTTTTGACGACATGTATGCCATGTTCCCGCGCCTCAAGGAGCGCCAGCATATCGAGGCAGGGCTGATGTCGGGAGGCGAGCAGCAGATGTTGACGCTGTGCCGCACGCTGATGGGGAACCCCGACCTCATCATGATCGACGAGCCCACGGAAGGCCTGGCCCCCAAGATCGTCGAGCAGGTCGGTGCCTTCCTCACCACGCTCAAGGGCCGGGGTGTTTCGGTGCTGCTGATCGAACAGAAGCTCACGATCGCCATGACGGTGTCTGACCGTGCGCTGGTCATGGGCCACGGCAGCATCGTCTTCGATGGCACCCCCGAGAGCCTGCGCGCCCACGACAGCGTGCGCAGGGAATGGCTCGAGGTCTGAACGCGTGCGCTTTGTCCCGGCTGAGACAAGGCGCTGGCGGCAATTCGGCACGAACGGCCTACAATAAAAACGCACGATCGTTCTTTTTCTAATCTATGCAAGGAACAACCACCATGAGCGCTCAATACCAGGTCCACGGCGATGTCGCAGTGATCACATTGGCCAACCCGCCCGTCAACGGCCTGGGACTGTCCACCCGGCAAGGCATCGTCGACGGCCTGAACCGCGCCCAACAGGATGCGCAAGTGAAGTCGATCGTGGTCACCGGAGCGGGTGGCGCCTTCTCGGGTGGAGCCGACATCAAGGAGTTCGGCACCGACAAGTCGATGCAGGAACCCAACCTGCACTCGGTGATTGCGGCGATCGAGGCATCCTCCAAACCCGTGGTGGCGGCGATTCATTCCGTGTGCATGGGTGGGGGTCTGGAACTCGCGCTGGGCTGCCACTATCGCATTGCATCGCCCGGCTGCAGCGTGGCGCTGCCTGAGGTCAAGCTCGGCCTGCTGCCCGGTGCCGGCGGAACGCAGCGGCTTCCGCGCGTGCTGGGCGTGGAAGCGGCGCTCAACATGATCGTCAGCGGCGAGACGGTCAAAAGCGAGCTTATCGCCTCCATGCCCGGCCAGAAGCTGTTCGACAAGATGGCCGCCTCTGCCGAAGCCTTGCCCGAAGAAGCCCTGGCCTTTGCCCGCTCGGTGGCAGACACGCGTCCGCTGCCGCTGGTACGCAACCTGCCCTGCAAGCACCCGCAGGGTGACGCCTACTTCCAGTTCGCGCGCAACATGGTCAAAGGCATGTCCAAAAACTACCCGGCGCCCGCCAAGTGCGTGGACGCGGTCGAGGCCGCTACCAAACGCAAGTTTGCCGACGGCCTGCTGGTCGAACGCGAGCTGTTCATCAATCTGATGTGGACGCCCGAATCACGGGCGCTGCGCCATTTGTTCATGGCCGAGCGCGCGGCGAGCAAGATCCCTGACGTGCCCTCGGACACGCCAAAGCGCGACATCAAAGCTGTGGGCGTGATCGGCGCCGGCACCATGGGCGGCGGCATTGCCATGAACTTCCTGAACGCCGGCATCCCCGTGAAGATGCTCGAGATGAAGCAGGAGGCGCTCGACCGCGGCCTGGCCACCATCAAGAAGAACTACGAAGCCCAGGTCAAGAAGGGCAAGCTCAAGCAAGACAAGTACGAGCAGCGCATGGCCCTGCTCAGCACCACGCTCGACTATGCCGACCTGAAGGACGCGGATTTGGTGATCGAAGCCGTGTTCGAAGAAATCGGCGTCAAGGAAGCGGTCTTCAAGCAGCTCGACGCTGTGTGCAAGCAGGGCGCCATCCTGGCGTCCAACACCTCCACGCTGGACGTGGACAAGATCGCCTCGTTTACCAAGCGCCCGCAGGACGTGGTCGGCATGCACTTCTTCAGCCCGGCCAACGTGATGAAGCTGCTGGAAGTGGTGCGCGGCGAGGAAACGGCCAAGGACGTGCTGGCCACGGTGATGGCGCTGGCCAAGAAGATCAAGAAGACGGCGGTGGTTTCCGGCGTCTGCGACGGTTTCATCGGCAACCGCATGATCGAGCGCTACAGCCAGCAAGCTGGCTTCCTGCTGGACGAAGGCGCGACGCCCCAGCAAGTCGACAAGGCGCTGGAAAAGTTCGGCATGGCCATGGGGCCGTTCCGCATGGGCGACCTGGCCGGCAACGACATTGGCTGGGCGATCCGCAAGCGCCGCGCGCTGGAGCGCCCCGACATGAAGTACAGCCGTACCGCCGACAAGCTGTGCGAGCTGGGCCGCTACGGCCAGAAGACGGGCGCGGGCTGGTACGACTACCAGGCGGGCAAGCGCGACGCCATTCCGAGCGAGCTGGTCAACAAGATGATTGAAGACCACCGCAAGGAACTCGGCATCACGCCGCGCAAGATTTCTGACGAAGAAATCGTGCAGCGCCTCGTCTACGCCCTGGTCAACGAAGGCGCGCACATCCTCGAAGACGGCATCGCCAGCAAGTCCGGCGACATCGACATGGTCTACCTCACCGGCTACGGCTTCCCGATCTACCGTGGTGGCCCCATGCACTACGCGGGCGAGCAGGGCTTGTTCAACCTGGTGCAGGCGATGAACCGTTTTGCGCAGAACCCCAGGGACGACCAGGCATTCTGGCAACCCGCGCCGCTGCTCGCCAAACTGGCAGCCGAAGGCAAGACCTTCAGCTGATCGCGGGGTTACGCGCCGTGATCAAGAAGATCTTCCTGGCCCTGCTGGGGCTTGTCGTGGTGCTGGTGGTGGCCGTGGCCGTCAACACACTGCGCAAGGGCTCGCGCCAGCTGGATGTGCCGCCGTTGGCCGTGCTGCCGGTGGACGAGCAGGGCGCCGCCCAGCGCCTCGGCGAGGCGGTGCGGCTCTCCACCATCTCGTCGCGTGAAGACGCAACGCTCAATGCCGACCAGTTCCTGCAATTCCATGCCTTGCTGCAGCAGCGCTTCCCGAAAACGCATGCCGCCCTCAAGCGTGAGTTGGTAGCCGACCTGAGCCTGCTCTACACCTGGCCCGGCAGCAAGCCCGAGCTCAAGCCCATCTTGCTGTTGGCGCACCAGGACGTCGTGCCAATAGCGCCTGGCACCGAAGGCGACTGGGCCGTGCCGCCGTTCAGCGGTGAGGTAAAGGACGGCTTCGTCTGGGGCCGGGGCTCGTGGGACGACAAGGGCAACCTGATGTCGCAACTCGAAGCGGTGGAAATGCTGGTTGCCAGCGGATTCCAGCCCGAGCGCACGGTCTACCTGGCCTATGGCGCTGATGAGGAAGTGAGCGGTCTGCGCGGCGCTGCGGCCATGGCGGCCCTGCTCAAGCAGCGCGGCGTGCAGCTGGATTTCGTCATTGACGAAGGGCTGTTGATTCTCGATGGCATCTTGCCGGGCCTGTCCCAACCGGCGGCCTTGATTGGTGTGGCCGAAAAAGGCTACATGTCTGTGGCGCTGTCGGTTTCTGCCACGCCGGGGCATTCGTCCATGCCGCCCAAGCACGGTACCAGCGCGATTGCCATGATGAGCACGGCTTTGAAGCAGCTTGAAGACAAGCAACTGCCGGCGGGCATTCGCGGTGTCGGCGGCGAAATGTTCGACACCATTGCCCCGGAAATGAGCGGCTTTTCGCGCGTTGCGCTGTCGAACCTGTGGCTGTTTGGCCCCGTCGTGCAAAAGCAGCTTGAAGGCGCCGCCAGCACCAACGCCATGCTGCGCACCACCACGGCGCTGACCATCGTGAACGCCGGCAACAAGGAAAACGTGCTGCCCGGCCGCGCCGATGCCACCGTGAACTTCCGCATCTTGCCGGGCGACACCCAGGCCGGCGTGCTGGAGCATGTGACGTCCGAGCTGGCCCAGGCAGTAGGCGAGGGCAAGGTGGCAGTCACCACGCTGCCCGGAGCGAAAGAGGCGTCCAAAGTGGCGCCGACCGATTCCAGCCAGTACCGCCTGGTGAACAAGACCATCCGCGAAATCTTCCCCGGCACACTGGTGGCGCCGGGCTTGATGGTGGCGGCCACGGATTCGGTTCATTACGAAGAGCTGAGCGACCACGTCTTCAAGTTCTCGCCG